>CAVOTQ010000016.1:0-115415 GCA_963699385.1 uncultured Acidobacteriota bacterium
AGAGAGGGGGATTCGAACCCCCGGTACAGCTTTTGACCGTACAACGGTTTAGCAAACCGCCGCCTTCAGCCACTCGGCCATCTCTCCGGGTCTCAGTCAGGATTATACCGGAATCTGCGCTGACGCGAGCCGGCCTGCCGAACGTCATCCCCCGGCTTTCGCGAATTGCGCATCTCAGACTGTCACGCAACGTCCGCTCTGCGACTCTGCGGATCGCGCTTCTCAGCCAGCCCAACCGCGGCCCCGCACCGGCTTTCCGCATCCAGCTTTCCGCGCCGCCCTCATTGATATGCATTCAGTGCGGTACATTCGGTACGGTACATTCAATACATTCACACTGATGCGGTTTGTTCTCCATCCCGCGTTGCGCAAGATCCGCTTCCTGCCCCTGGTCGCCGCCACTTACTTTATGGTCTCCGGTGGGCCTTACGGCATTGAAGACATTCTCGGAGGCGCAGGCTACGGCCGCGCCATCGTCATTCTGGTCACGCTGCCGCTGCTGTGGAGCCTTCCCACCGCTTTGATGATCGGCGAGCTTGCTGCGGCCATTCCCGCGGAAGGCGGCTTTTACGTTTGGGTGCGCCGCGGGCTCGGCCCGTTCTGGGGATACCAGGAAAGCTGGCTCTCGCTAACGGCCAGCATCTTCGACATGGCGCTCTATCCTTCCATCTTTGTGCTCTACCTGGGCAAGTTCAACCCCGCGCTCACCGACGGCTCGCGCGCCTGGCTCTGGTCGCTGGCCGTCGTTGTCTTGTGCTGCGCGTGGAACCTGCGTGGCGCACCCGAAGTCGGCGACGATTCGGTCTGGCTCTTTGCATTGCTGCTGGCGCCCTTCGCGGTCTTCGTCGCGCTGGGCTTCTGGCATGGCTTTGCTGCGCATCCTGCCATACATTGGGGCCGAACCGCTGCCGAGCCTGGCGCGCCGCTCGGACTCTCCACGGCTATCCTGGTCGCGCTTTGGAACTACATGGGCTGGGACAACGCCTCCACCATCGCGCGCGAGGTCGACAACCCACAGCGCAACTATCCGCGCGCCATGATTGCTGCTGCGCTGCTGACTGCTCTCACCTACGTGCTTCCGCTGGCAGCCATGGCCTTCGCGGGACTTTCGGCTGAAGGCTTCTCAACCGGCTCGTGGGAGATTGCGGGCAAGGCTCTCGGCGGCCCGCTGCTTGGGCTGGCCGTGGTCGTGGGCGGCGTGATCTGCGGCGTGGGCATGTTCAACGCGCTCATGATGAGCTACACGCGGCTGCCGATCGCGATGGCTGCCGACGGCTTGCTGCCGCGCGTCTTCCTGCACCGCA
Source organism: uncultured Acidobacteriota bacterium (assembly GCA_963699385.1). Taxonomy (GTDB): domain Bacteria; phylum Acidobacteriota; class Terriglobia; order Terriglobales; family Acidobacteriaceae; genus Telmatobacter. The sequence goes on from CAVOTQ010000016.1 coordinate 1,305, forward strand.
ATCGCCGCGGCGTGCCCTGGGTCAGCGTGCTTGCGTGTGGATTGGGCTGGGCGCTGGCCCTGAAACTGCCCTTCGAGCGCCTCATCTCAATTGACTTGATTCTCTATGGCTCGAGCCTGATCCTCGAGTTCGTTGCGCTTATCGTGCTGCGCCGGCGCGAGCCCGAGTTGCCGCGTCCCTTCCGAGCTGGGAGTTTTACCTTCGCGTGCATGCTCGCCGTTGGTCCCACCGCGCTCATCGCCTACGCGCTCTACGCCTCGCGCTCTGAGACTCTCGGCGATCCCGGAACAGCGCTCGCCAAGGTTTCGTCGCTGGCCTTTGCCGCCGCAGTGGGTCTGCTCGGGCCGCCGCTCTACGCGCTCACCGTTGCCGTCGCGCGGCAACGGAAGCCGTGAGTGTGAAGTGTGAGTGTGCGAGGAAGCGCACTTCACACTTACACTGTTCACTCGGTTTCTACGTCTTGGCTGCCGTCTCTGCCTTCTTCTCTTTGAACTGGTTCATCGCGTACATTACGCGGTCGCGGGCGAAGCTCGCGTCGTGCCAGCCCTTCATCTCCACGCGTTTGCCTTCGAGGTCTTTGTAGATGGAGAAGAAGTGCGTGATTTCCTTGAGCAGGTGCGGATAGATATCCGTGAAGTTCCAGATATTGGCGAAGCGCGGATTGTTCTTGCCCACTGCAAGCACCTTCTCGTCGAGTATGCCCTGGTCGAGCATCTCCAGCAGGCCGATGGGTCGCACCTCCTGCACGCATCCGGGAAAGCTCTCTGTCGGCACCAGCACCAGCACGTCCAGCGGATCGCCGTCGTCGCTCAGCGTCGAAGGGATGAAGCCGTAATCGCCTGGATAGTGAACCGGCGAATACAAGTTACGGTCCAGTTTGAACACGTGCAGCTGTTTGTCGTACTCATACTTCTGCGTCCCGCCTTTGGGGATTTCGATCACCGCGCGAAAGACCTCAGGCGCGCGGTCGCCCACGGGCAACTCCAGATAATTCACCATTGCGTATGATTTCTCCTTGTGAAATGCGAGTGTGAGTGTGAGTGTGAAGTGTGCGCGGATCCCTCGCACTCACACTTGCACTATTCCCAAGCCCTTAGTTCATGTCTTCTCGTCCCTGCTCTTATAATCTAGGAACATGAAGGCGCATGTCTATGTCACGTTGAAGGCATCGGTCCTCGATCCGCAGGGCCAGACCATCCACAACGCACTTCGCAAGATCGGGTTTGCCGAGGTCACTGCGGTGCGCCAGGGCAAGTACTTTGCGCTTTCGCTGGCCGACTCGCTCGGTGCTGAGCAAGCGCGCGCCGAGGTCGAGCGTATCGCTCGCGAAGTTCTGACCAATCCCGTGATCGAGGAATTCACCTACAAGATCGAAGCGTAGTTCGCTGGCTTTCGGCTGACCGCTCCCGGGATTGAGCTATGAGCGATCGGCTGTCAGCGAGCAGCGATGGAGAACCGCTGCGCGCTGCATGCTGTTCGCTTCCACCCCTTGCTAGGAATCAGTGGGCTCGCTTCACAGTTGCTGTGAGGCTCGGAGCTTCTGCGTGTAAATCGTTTATTTTGTGTGCTTTGAATTGGTCCACGGTGGCGCGGTTTTTGCAGGATTTTCTGTAAGCTGCTCATTATATGATAGTTAAAGGCCTCACAGTTTCACGGCGCGTTTTTCCTTTCCGGGTCTTCCTTCATTTATAGGGGGGGAGGGGGGAGGGGGGTACGGACCGGTCACATACCTGACATTTTGAGCTGGAAAACCTCTGGATTGCAACGAAAACGGTGCAATTCGGTCTCTTGGATGGAACGGAGTTTAGCGTGATTTTGGGGCATATAGCGCTGAAAATAAATGGCTTGAGTCAAAAATGGCTGATACCCTACCGGGGTATGGGTGGGTCGTTTTTTCTTTTCTTTATTTAATTTCTGCGGGCGCTCCGATTCGCATGGGATTCGATTCAGGCCGGGACGGAGATTGGATGCAGTGAGCATGAAATGATTGTGCGCCGGATGCGCTTAATTTTCTGCAAATCGGCGGGGCGGATTTGGGCGCGGCTTCGCCGCGGGTATGTCCAACTCATACTGTGGTATTGGTCGATACCTTCGTCCAATAGACTCGCCGTCGCAGTTCTGCGAGTCTCCGGTTGAACGGTCAAATATCACGGAGGCTGAGGCCTGGGGATCGCGGAGGCTGAGGGCTCCTCAAAAATTCGGTGGCCCTGCACATGCCAAGATCCCGGGAAAGAGATTCGATTTCAGAGGAGAATGAAATGGCAACAAAAGGAAAAGTTCTGGTGCTGGTTTCGAGCGGATACGGCTTGCCGTTGAAAAATGGCGGGTGTTATCGCGGCGCCGGCTATTACCTGAACGAGTTGACGGTTCCGACTCGCGCCCTGATGGAGGAAGGCTACGAAATCACTTTCTCCAACCCCAAGGGCAACACGCCGCAACTGGATCTCCATTCCGCTGTCCCCGATTTCTTCGGCGGGGACGAGGCCAGGCTGCACGACTATTTCAAATTCCGCGACAGCCTGACTGGCCTCAGAAATCCAACTCGCTATCGCGGATGTGGTTGCATCCGGCCTGGATCAGTACGACGCTGTTTTCGTCCCCGGCGGCCATGGCCCGATGATCGATCTTCTCGATGATCCCAACGCCGGCATCGTGATGAGGCATTTCCATGAAACATCGAAGCCTACGGCGGTGCTGTGCCATGGCCCGATTTCACTGCTCTCCGCGCTTCCCGAATCGAAGGAGTTTGTCGCCGCGCTGTCGGCGGGCGATACCGCTGGAGCACAGGCCAAGGCTAAAGGATGGATCTATGCCGGATATAAGATGACGATCTTTTCGACGGCGGAAGAGCAGCAGCGGGAGCCGCTCGAGATTGGCGGTAAGGTTCTGTTCTACCCGGACTTCGCCTTGCGCACCGCGGGCGGTGACGTGAGTGTGGTCGCTCCGTGGGGGAGCTACGTCCTTCATGATCGCGAGTTGATCTCGGGTCAGAACCCGTTCTCGGACCAGGCGCTTGTGAAACTTCTTCTACCGGCACTCGAGGCGAAGAAGAAGTGAGTCGGTAGAGGGGTTGGCTTATCTCCTTTGGATCGGGTCTTGGGCTACTACCGATGCGGCCCATAAGTAGTGTTGCGGTTTCCCACCCATTTCCGCAAAAGGCGCGGAAAGGATGGGGCACGGACGCGGCCCCGGTCCCTAAACGCGAGGGATCGCCACCCCACGGGCTAAGACCTGCCCGTGGGGACCCCGGACCGGGGGCACCCTCGACTGAGTTAACGAAAAGGAAGATTCGGGGCTGTTATCGATACGGCCCATGAATAGTGTTGCGGTTTCCCACCCATTTCCGCAAAAGGCGCGGAAATGGATGGGGCACGGACGCTGTATTTGGGGGCCGAGTCAATGACGAGTGGAGGTGCGATGAAATATCCGACGCTCTATCGCACCACAAAGATCGATGGGCTCTCCATTTTCTATCGAGAGGCTGGTCCGAAGGACGCGCCGACATTGCTTCTGCTGCACGGACTGCCGTCGTCGTCGCGCATGTTCGAGCCGCTCTTCTCCAGACTGTCGGATCGCTATCATCTGGTCGCTCCCGATTACCCTGGCTTCGGACACAGCGACTGGCCGGATGCGAAGGCATTCGCGTACACGTTCGATCGATACGCAGAGATCATGAATCATTTCACCGAGGCGCTTGGGCTCTCGCGCTACACGCTCTATATGCAGGATTATGGCGGGCCGGTGGGTTTTCGAATGATCCTGGAGCACCCGGAGCGCGTGGAAGCTCTGATTGTTCAAGACGCGGTTGCGCATAATGAAGGCCTGGGCGCGAATTGGAAGACGCGTCGCGAGTTCTGGGCGGATCGCGTTCCGAACGAAAGCGCGCTGCGCGCGAATTTGCTCTCGTTGGCGGCGGCGCGCACTCGTCATGTCGGCAACGATCCGAATGTGGAACGCCACGACCCCGATCTGTGGACGGATGAGTTCTATTTTCTCAATCGGCCCGGCCAGGCTGAGATTCAAAGCGATTTGTTCTACGACTATCGAACCAATGTGGACGCGTATCCGAAATGGCAAGCGTGGATGCGCGAGAACCAGCCGCGACTGCTGGTGATATGGGGCAAGTACGAGCTCTCGTTCGATCCGGGCGAGCCCGAACGCTATCGCAAAGATGTGCCGAATGCTGAAGTTCACATTGTGGACGGTGGTCATTTTGCGTTGGACACGGCGGCAGATCAAGTCGCCGCATTCGTGCGAGGATTCCTTGACGCAGTTGTCAGTGGTCAGTGATCAGTGGTCAGTTTTCAGTGATCAGTGATCAGTGATCAGTGGTCAGGAGGCTGGCGGTACAAGGTTATCGGCGGCGGGTGAAGAGGCGGGCGACTGCGCCCATGCTGGCGATTCCCATCCATTGGGTGATGCCGAGATACAAGACTGCGTACGGGATCAGAACGCAAGGGCCGACGATGAGGGGTTGGTGGAACGGCAGCGCCACTTTGAGACCGTAACCGGCGAATGCGGCAACGAGCGCAACTGCCCACAGGCGCAGGATGCGCGAGCGGCCGGAAGGTACGGCGCCGACAACTTTCTGGAGGCCTCGGCGCAACAACATGAATTCGACCCAGCCGGCGATGCCAGCGGAGACGGTTAATCCGGCTGCGCCCCAACGCTGGTCGAGGCCCAGAAGACGAGGCAGAGGCAGCGCGCACACGTAGCCCAGGCCCAACGTGAGCGTCACGCGAATGACGGCGAAGCGCAGCGGAGTGCGGGTGTCGCGCAGGGCATAAAAGGCGGATGAATAAAGGCGTCCCATGGTGGAGGCGAGCAGACCGACGGCTGAGCCGGCGAGCACTCCCCAGACGAAGAGCACGTCGTTGCGCTGGAACGCGCCGGAGCGGTAGATGGTGGCTACGACGACGTCGCCGAGCACTACGAAGCCGACGGCGGACGGGATGACGAAAAACGCGATCTGCTGAATGCCCTGCGTGAGGCGCTGGCGAATGGCTGAGGCAATCTCGGCGTCGGTGCCCATGGCGCTCGACATGGCGGGCAACTCGGCGGCAGACACCGCCATGCCAAACAGGCTGACCGGCAGCGTGTAGAGGGTTTGCGCGTAGCCCAGCGCGGAAACTGCGCCAGTGCCGAGGAAACTGCCGAGCCACGCGTCGATGTAGGCGCTGATCTGTACAACGCCGCGGCTCAAAAAGACGGGGAAGAAATTTGCGCTCACGATGCGCACGTGCTGGCCGGCTCCGCGCAATTGCAGGCGAAGTGGCCACAGATAGCGCATGACGGTGGGAAGCTGCACGGCAAATTGCAGACCACTGCCGATGACCGAAGCGATGGCGACAAGCACGGCGAGCTGCGGCTGCGTGTGGCCGCGGCCGCCCCACAAGAGCGCGGCGATCATGGCGATGTTCCAGACTACGGGGGCGGTGTAGGAAAGCAGGAACCTGCGATGGCTGTTGAGAATTCCCAGGCACCAAGCGGACAAGACCAACATGGCTGCGCCGGGAAAAAGAATCTGCACGAGGTGGATGGTAAGCAGGCGCTTGTCGCCATGAAAGCCGGGGGCAATGAGATCGATGAGCCAGGGTGTGGCGAGGATGCCTGCGACCGACAGCAGTGTAGTGATGAAAAACAAGAGCGCGAAGATGGCTTCGGCCAGCCCCGAAGCTTCTTCACGGCGCTCCTCGGCGTGGAGACGCGCATAGACGGGGATGAAGGACGCCGAAAGCACGCCCTCGCCGAAAAGATTTTGCAGAAAATTGGGAATGCGAAACGCGGCGCGAAATGCGTCTGCGGCGTCGGAGTTGCCGAAGTAGTGCGCGAAGATGCGATCGCGCACGAGGCCGACCAGGCGGCTGAGCAGGATGCCGACGGCGACGAGAAGCGCATGGGCCTTGGTGGATGCGCGGTTGGATGGGGTGGTCAAAGGATGATTATAAGACTGAGTGTGAAGTGCGAGTGCGAGTGTGAGTGTGAGTGTGAAGTGTGAAGTGCTAGTGCGAAGTGCGGCGGGAGACAAAACCACACTCACACTGACCGCTGAAAGCGGTCTCGTTACGTGGAGAGGGGGATGCCGTTTAGGAATGACGCAGCTAGGTGGCCGTTGGGGGTGACGGCGACGAGGTTGGCGGGGCTGCCGGGGGTGAGGCTGCCGGCTTCGGCTTGAAAGCCGGTGAGCGCGGCGGGATTGCCGGTGAGCAGGCGCAGGCCTTGCTCGAGAGTTGCGCCGGTGAAGGCGAGGAAGTTTGCGAGGGCGCGGTCGAGAGTGAGGACGCTGCCGGCGAGGACGCCTTCGGACATGGCGCGGCCGTTTGCGACCTGGACGGTTAGCTCGCCGAGACGGTAGTCGCCGTCGGACATGCCGGTGGCGCTCATGGCGTCGGTGACGAGGATGGCGCGGTCGGGGCCTTTGGCGCGCCACCAGAGCTTGGTTACCTCGGGCGCGGAGTGGATGCCGTCGCAGATGAGTTCGGCGAAGAGGGAATCGGTGGTGAGCACGGTGCCGAGGATGCCGGGCTCGCGGTGGTCGAGCGGGCGCATGGCATTGAAGGTGTGCGTGGCGCTGATGGCGCCGGCGGCAATGGCGGCGCGGGTTTCAGCGGCGGTGGCGTTGGAGTGGCCGAGCGAGACGCGGACACCGCGCGCGGTGGCGTGGGCCGCGAGCTGGGGCGCGCCGGGGAGCTCGGGCGCGATGGTGATGAGACGAACGTGGCCCTCGGCGGCGTCGTAGATGCGGTCGAACAGGGCAATGTCGGGCTCGAGGAGAAATGCGGGCGGATGTACGCCGCGCTTGACGTGGGAGAGGAATGGGCCTTCGAGATGGATTCCTAGCGGGATGGCGGCGGTGGTGGGCGGGCTGGCGATGAGCTTTGCCAATCCGGCGACGGCGCGGAGGGTCGCGTCGATGGGCGCGGTGACGGTGGTGGCCAGAAAGCGGGCGGTTCCGCGCGAGGCGAGGAATGCACCGATGGCGGCGAGAGCTTCGGGGGTGGCTTCCATGACGTCGTGGCCCGCGGCGCCGTGGATGTGGATGTCGAAGAAAGAGGGGGCGAGCGTGGCTTCAGGGAAGTCGAGGATGGCTGCGCCTGCGGGGATGGTGCTCGAGGCGCGGGTGGTGATGGAGGCGATGCGGCTGCCGTCGAGGAGAACGATGGGGTGGTCGTGAAGACGGGAGCCGTCGTAGAGACGGCGTGCGGTGAGGACGGTGTGCGTTGGCGGCATTGCTTGGGGTTCCTATCGGTGCCTCTATTATCCGATGGCGAGGTTCGTGGGATCCCACCCTTTCGCAAAAAGCGCGAAAGGATGGGGCACGGGCGAACGCGGACGGGGACGTCCGCGTTACAGCCGGCCGGGAGGCCGGCGCTACAGGTTCTAGCCGCGCGGGATGAATGGGCGGTCATTGCGGATGGGCGGTCACTGCGCGAAGCTATACCAGTCGTCGGATTCTCCGAGGAGGCGGGTGGAGGATTCGGGGGAAAGGGAGATGGTGAGGGCTCGTTGTTCTAAAGCGGGATCAATGCCGCAGGTGAAGCGGACGGTTTTGTCGTTGCCGCCGGAGGCGAGACAGCGGCCGGAGGGGAATTTGCCGTCGGGGTCGGGGGAAAAGGCGAGCGCTAGCACGCCGCCGGAATGGACGGAGATGGTGGAGACGGGGAGCTGGGCGGTGACGCTCCAGAGGTAGATATTGCCGTCGGCCGTACCGTAGGCGAGGCGCATGCTGTCGGGAGAAAAGGTGACGGCATTGATGGCAGAAGTGGCCATGGGCGGGGAGTCGATGTAGCGGCCGGAGCCGTGCTTGTTGATTTTGGCGCCGTAGAGGCTGCCGCTGGTGATGAATTCGGCTTGCCCTCCGACGCGGTCCCAGGTAGCGGTGGACCAGACGGCGATTTCGTGGGAATAGGTGCCGACGGCGAGCCACGCTCCGTCGGGCGAAAAGGCGACGGCGGTGCACTGGCCGTGAAGGCTGTCCGTATGGGCGTCGCTGGGCGGGAACTCGGAGCCGTTGAGGGTGAAGAGGGGCTTAGGCGAATCAGCGAGAAGGCCGGCGGTATTCCAGATCTGCACTTTGATCAGGTTGTCAGCGGAGTCGACACCGCAGGCGGCGAGCCAATCGCGGGAGGGCGAGAAGATGAGCTGCTGCAGCGAGAAAGTTTTGTTGGATGTTACTGGAGGCAGTGGAATGACCTTCTGAATGGCGGGCTGAATGGCGGGCGGCTGCCCGGGCTTCCAGAGGATGATGGATCCGTTGCTGTGAAACTGCCGGCCGTTCCAAGTGAAGGCCTGATCGGGTGCTCCCACGGCGGCTGCGCTGCCGGCGAGATAACCCTGGGGCGAGAAAGAAAGCGCCTGAATGGGAAGGCTGACGTTATTGACGGTGATGGCGTTGAGCGAATTGGAGACTGGAGTGGTCTGCGGCCTGGAGCCCTGCTTGAACTGCGAAGGATCCCAGAGGAGAAGACCGCCGTCGTCCATGGCCGTGACCACGGATTTGCCGTCGACGGACCAGGCCAGCGCCGTGCCTTTGGAACTGTGGTTTTCCGGATGGGCGGTCTCTGAGGAAGTGGGCCTGCCGGTATTTGGATCGAGCTGGGCGAATTTGATTTCGGTGGCGGCGTTGTCCTGGGTGGGTGCGCCTACGATGCTGGCAAAGTTGCGGCCGTCGGGAGAAAAAGCGAGGGCCTGAACGGCTCCCCCGGCGGGGATGGTGGCGGGTTGCGAGACCCAGGTGCTGGGAAACTTATCGCCCGGAAGAGTGATTCCGTCCACGTACCCGCGCTGCTTTTTCCAAAAGAGGACACGGCTGCCGGGACTGGAGACGAGCGCGGAACGGTCGGCATTGGAGTGCTGGCCGGAGCCGCCGGTGAGGGCACTGGCGCCGCCGGTGATGATGAGGCCGTTGTCGCGCGTCATGGCGGCGGAGTAAGTGACGTCGCGCTGTCCGCGCAGCATGATGCCGTCGCCGGGAGTCCGTGTGGGACTCTGGTCAAGACTCTCGTCGTGCGTATCCCGCACCAGTTCCCAGACGAGGGTGGTTCCGGTACTGCCTGTGGTGAGCAACAGATTCTGGTCGTAGGAGATGGTGAGCGAGGTGACCAGGCCCTGGCCGGTCTCAAGATAAATGCTGGTGGACCTGGTCCTGGTGCTCAGGTTGTACAACTTGACGTGGCCGTCGCGCGTCCCGAGCAGAATGAGTTGCTCAATGGAACCCTGGTGTGGGCCCGTAAGAGGATGGGTGTAAAAGGCAAGCGACATCAGGCCGGAGATATCGCCGTCAAGGAACTGGTCAGATGGCTGGGAATTCCACGGCTCGGCTCCGTCGCGGACCCAGAGATGGCCATCGCCGAAGATCATGGCGAAGGTCTTGCCGTCAGGGGAATAGGCAGCTGCGTTCATGCCTCGTGCGGCGTGGCCCACGGCGCTGAAAGCGCCTATGAGGGCGACGGTTCCGTCGGGCGCGACGCTCCAGAATTTTGCAGTGTTGTCCTCGCTGGTGGCCGCGAGGTCGTATGCGCCCTTCGCGTCTGCCTGCTGCCTGAAGACGACGGCGTCGACGGCGCGGCCGAACAGCGTTTGCACCCAGATCACGTTGTCGGGATTTTTGGTGCTCCACAAATAAACGGTGCCCGGGATCGTAGTCTGGTCCCAATTGCCAGTGGCGACGGCGATCCATGCGCCATCGGGCGAGAACTGCACGGACAAGACGCCGGGCAATTGGTTCGCCGTGAGCGTGGGCTGCTGGCCGTTCATGGCTTTGACGAGATCGGAGTTCACACTCCAGTTTGCCGTGCCGTCCGGCTTTGACAAGCGGGTGAGGCCTTTGCTGTTAAGGACAAGAAGCGCACGATCGAGGGGATTATCGGGGGCGTAACCCGTGCTCTGAAGAATGCTGCCGATTTTGAAGACGCGGACTGTGGAGTCGGCGCCCGCAGTCGCGACCCATTGGCCGTCGGGGGAGATGGCGACGGAGCGGATTTCACTGACGTGGCCGGTATAGGCGAATGCATTGTCGCCAAAAGAGCGCGCCAGAAGGTAGCTCCATTCAATGCCGCCCGCGGCCTTTCCATCGAATCCGTTGAGGATGGCGTACAGCTTGGGATGGCGATAAATGAAGGGAAGCGCGCGCCAGAGAAGTGGAGTTTTCTTGAGGAAGACTTCCGCGGCGCGAGGCTCGAGGCGAACGATCGGCACGGTTTCGCGGAGCAGGTTATATCCGGAGGCGTAATCGCCGCTGTCGAAGTCCTGCTGCACCTGCACAATGTTGGCGCAGTAGTTCTGGATGGCCGTCTTCTGCGAGTCTTCCAGGTCGGTGAGCAAGAAATAGCCGATGACTGCGAAGACGACGACGGCAAGTCCGGCGGCATAGAACAGGCCGCGACGGAAGGCGGCGCGCTGGCGGCGTGCTTCGGCGCCGGGCATGTGAGCGCGAATCCAGCGCTTGTCGAAGACGCGCTCGTAGACGCGATTGCGAACGACCAGGACCTGCTCGCTGACTTTTTCCGCGCCGGTCAAGGGCCTGCCGTGAAGCAGGGCGCCGAGTTTACGCAGGAAATTGCGCAGCGGCGGCACGCGGTCTCGCACTGCGACAATGCCGGCCAGCAGCAGGAACTCGATATTGCGGTTCTCCTTGTCGAAGAGCACCATCTTTCCGGCGCGCACGCGTCCATAAAGATCGAGCACGGCGGCGAGATCGCTTTCGGACTTCGCGACAGCCTCGCCGTCGGAAGGCTGGTCGGAGCCGCGGCGATTTGAACTGCTGCGGTCGGTGATGCGATGGCTGACAAAGAGCAGGTTGTTGTCGGTGTCGCGGGAATGCGCGGCAAGGAACATGTCGTTGCAAATGCGGTCCACGCCGGATGCAGTGGTGACATCGGGGTCGGCGGCTACGGCTGCGGACAGGCGCTGCGTGAGATACGGATGGCCACCGGTCCACCAGAGAATGCGACGTAGAAGCTTGGTGGCGATCTCGGGCGTGCGGCCGATGCCCTTGATAAATGGCCCGGCTTCCTGCTCCTCAAAATCGGTGAGATGGATGCGCTCGCCAATGTTGAAAGGGGTCCTGCTGCCATCGCGGATGAGATCGCTGGGAGTGGCTACGCCGATGAGGCAGAAAGTGATGCGATTGAGTTCGGGATTGGTGGTGCGCTGGTTGTAGAAGGAGCGGATGGCGGCGAAAAACTCGTCGGTGGGAAAAGGAAGACTGCGCACGAAATCGATTTCGTCGACGAAGATCACGATTTGCTCGGGGATGGAGGCGACGATGACTTCGCGGATGGCGCGCTCCCAGCGGTCAAGCGGGCCGATGCTGCGAGATGCCACATCGCTGCGGCCGGAGTACTCCTTGAGCTTGTCTTGAAGGCCGAAGGCCACGCCGAGACGGGCGAGTAGGCCGTTGTACCACTGATCGGTGGTGACGTTTTGCCCGATTTTTGTGAGGTCGAGGATGGCGACGCGCGCGCCGGCGGCTTTCAAGCGGGCGGTGGTGCGCACCATGAGAGAGGACTTGCCCATTTGCCGCGAGGTGAGCAGGTAGCAAAAATGCCCGGCGCTGAGGTGCGTGAACAAATCTTCGTCAGCCTGGCGCATCACGTAACTGGGCGCGTCAGGGGGCAGGGTGCCGCCGACGGTAAAAAACCTTGGCGAGATTTCAGGAGCGGCAACTTCAGATTCAGTCGTCATGGCTCAGACCAGGTGCCGCGCCAGGAATTTGCGGTAGATGGCGCAGCGGAATTGCGCTTTATCTGCTGACGGGCCAGCCACAAGGCCGGCACTGCGCAGACGGTAAAAGGTCATGGCATCGGGGATGGGACGGCCCTGGAGGAGGCCGCGGAGCACGTTTTTCAATGGCTCGTTGCCCGCAAGCTTGAAGAGGATGCGCTTGAGATGGTCTCCGTAGGGACCGTCGTCGGCATCGGCGTGGGCCTCGAGTTCGTCGAGAGATTTTGCCTCGTGGGTGAGGTCGTAGAAACCGCGGCGCGTGAGATACGGCTGGCCGTTGAAAAGAGCAAAGAAGCGATTGAGCTCGCTCTGGTTGCGCAGCGGGCACTGGTAGCGCTGATTCAGCTCATCGACTTGCAGAGGAGTGAAATCGTGGAGTTCGAGCTGGGTGCCGACGTTGAAGGGGGACTGGTTCTGATCGGTGATGAGCAGGTGGGCTTCAGTGGCGTAGACAATGGCCAGCGTGAGCCGTTTCCATGGGCCGTCGGGGTCGATGGCGCGCTCGTTGTGCCAACTGCGGAACTGTCCAAATACCTCGCTGGCATAGGGGCGATCGGTGAGCAGGTCTACTTCATCGAGGGCCAGCACGAGGTGGCCGTCGGTCTTTCCCAAGACTTCGCGGCGGAGGTAATTTTCGAGATTGTCGCCGGGCGAGACGTCGGAGTCCCATACTTTTCGGGGTGAAACGGAGAGATTGAGGCGGTTGGCGATGACTTCGCACATGCCCTTGTAAAGGCTCTCAATGTTGGCGAGGTTGCCCTGATTTTTTTGCAGGTCGCAGGCGATGACCTTCTTACCTTTGTCGCGGGCGTACTTGAGGCCGCGTGCCAGCAAGGAGGTTTTGCCCATTTGACGCGCGCCCTTGATGAGCACGATGCTGTCCTGATGGTCGAGGGCGTCACGAAAGCGGAGATCGGTGGGGCGATCAATATAGTAGGGCGAATCGAGCGGATCAGCGCCTCCCGGCTCCTGTTCGGGAACGATGGTGCGCTGCACTTTGGCGGCCAGGCTCTCGAGAACGCGGGCGAGCAGTACGCTGTCGTCGGCTTCGCTCTCCCAGGCCTGGTACTGGAGGTGGCCGAGAACACTGAAGAAAGGCTCGGGAAGGGTTTGCTCTTCAGGAGTCAGCCCCTTTTCATAGGTGACGCGGACGGGGAGAATGCGGGGCTTGCCGGCATTTTGCTGCGCCGATTTGGAGGCCTCTTCCAGTTCCTCGGCGAGCATCTCGCTCTTGACCGAATCTCTGGAGAGGAGGGGAATGATGGCGTCGGACTGCTGTACCTGGCGCTTGATTTCGATGGCCCACTCGTCACCTACTTTCAAATGGCGATCGATGAAGACCTGATGACCGGCGGCGCGCAAGCCGGATTCGAGCAGGGAGAGAACGTAGTCATCGGGTTTTACGTCACGCCGGTAAAGCAATGCCACGCGCAGGTGTGTTGCGGATGGGCGAGCGGATTCGGGCGCGGTTTGCCGGGACTCTTCAAGGATGGTGCTGACGCGCTTGACCAACGGTTCAAGTTGATTCTCGAGCGGTCTTTCGACGGCGTCCAGCCATTGCACCGTGGCCAGAATGTACTCGAGCTCGTCGTCGGGAACCACGTCCTCGATGCGCAGCGGAATCAGGACTCTTTTCCTGACGTGAGCGAGGTGCAGTTCGCGTTTGACCTGATCGCTTGCGTTGGCATTCGAAGAGTGAATGAGGAGCATGATGCTGGTGGTCTTGATGCCGTCGATGATGGCATTGTCCCAGGATTCTCCGGCAGGGATGTCGCGGGACGCGATCCAGCACCGGATCTTATTCCGTTCCAGAACCCGGCACACGGTTTCCGCAGCCGACTCATCCAGGGACGAGTAGCTTATAAAGACATCTGGTTCTTGTGCCATGATCAGCTTGACCCCGAAGCTGAGGCCACTATATCGCGCGGGCGGGGCCGTGTAAATAAAGAACAGGGAACGAGGGAACGAAAAGCAGGGAACGAGGGAACGAAGAGCAGGGAACAAGGGAACGAAGAGCAGGGAACAAGGGAACGAGGGAACTAGGGAACAAGAAAGCAGGGAGCGAGGGAGCGAGAGCGCAGGGAATGCGGAACAGGAATCTACGATCAGAGGGCAGAGAGCGATGATCATTAATCGCTGAGAGCGGAAGGCTGTTTCTAGTTTTCTCGTTCCCTCGTTCCCTTGTTCCCTTGTTCCCTGCTCTTCGTTCCCTTGTTCCCTCGTTCCCTTGTTCCCTCGTTCCTCGTTCCCTCGTTCCCTCGTTCCCTTGTTCCCTCGTTCCCTCGTTCCCTCGTTCCCTCGTTCCCTTGTTCCCTCGTTCCCTTGTTCCCTGCCTTTTAGACCAGGTGCTCGAGCTTTACGTTTGCTTCGGCGTATTCTTTTCCGATGCGGCGCAAGTGGGGAATGGTGCTCACGGCCTCGAGGCGCCCGAGGTTCGGGTATTTCGTGAGGAGCTCCTGCATCTCTTTCTTCTTGAAGGAGCGGTTATAGCGTACGTAGCTGAACCACCTCTCCCCGGGCCGCGGCTGCCAGACGGGATATTTGCCGTCGCTTGCGGCGTCCAAAGCGTCGACCAGAAAACCGGCCTCGACATCCAGAAGTTCACCGAACATGCACTCGCCCAGACAGCGGCAGAGATAATCCTGCTGCCAGCCCATGGACTGCAACAATGCGGCGGGAATTTTTCTTGCGAAATGTCCCACCCAGAGTTTCGGATCTCCGATGGGCAGCTCGGAAGAGAAGGCAAGGGTGCCGACGGAGACCAGGCGAATTTTCTCGGGTCCGGTGGACCAGTTGATGTGGTAGCCGGGCAGGATGGCTGTGAGCGCGGCGATGGCGGCGGGGTTGGAATATGGGGTGATCGAGCCATCGACAAAAACATACTCGGTATCGCCGAGCTTGATCCTCTCCGGTGGGAAATAAGTGGGCGCGGCGGTGCTGGCGCGGACCAGCCGCCAAAGAGGAATCTGCGTGTTGCAATCGGCGCGGGCGGGATTGTTGTAGATGGCATCGGGGTTGTTGGTGAGCGGCCACGCGGTTCCATTGGTGTGATTCCGCAGGACCACCATGAGCAGGTTTTTCTTTTCACCGTTGCGAAGCAAGGGGCTGGCGAGCGTGGCTGGCATCATCTTGCCGGTTTCAGGATCGGGCTCGAGAAAGAGGCTTTCGAGCATTTCGGAGATGGGCGCGGCAGCGAATTTCGCAATGAGGTGTTTCTTGAAGAACTGGTGCCAGGGAAGAGGCTGGAACATTTTGGGGCCGTACTCGAGGTAAAGGTCCATGACCCTTTGCACTGTCATGCCCCAGCAAAGGCACGCGGCAATGATGGCGCCCGTGCTGGTGCCGGCGAGGAAGTCGAAGTGGTCGCGGAGAACGAAGGTTTTGGCTTTCTCTGGATCTCGTTTTTCGTAATGTTCGCGCAGCAACTTCTCGATCTGGAGGAGAACCTCGAGGGTGAAGACGCCGCGTATGCCGCCGCCATCCAGAGCAAGAATTCTTTTCATGGTGTCATTCCCCATGTCTTTGACCGTGCGACTTTAATTTATACGGATGGAACCATCTGCGTCCCACCCTTTCGCAAAGTGCGCGAAAGGATGGGGGCACGAGCTCAGACCAGGTGCTCGATTTTCACGTTTTCTTCAGCATATTGCTTTCCGATGTCGCTCAGGCGCGGGATGGCGTCGACGGCGTCGATGCGCTTGAGGCGCGGGTCGTTTTCGAGGATCTTCAGCATTTCCTTCTTACGGAAGGTACGGTTATAGCGGACGTAGCTGAACCAGCTGCGGCCCGCAGGCGGAGCACCGGCAGGATTGCCGCAGAGGAGGTCGCCGACTTCGGCATCGAGCTTTTCACCGCACTGGGTTTGTGGGTCGAGCTTTTCGGCAAAGATGCAGTCGCCGAGACAGCGGCAGAGAAAGTCCTGTTGCCAGCCGATGGACTGCATCAAGGCAGCGGTGGTTTGCAGAACGGCGTTGGGAATTTTGGTGGCCATGATGCCGAGGCCGACCCTGGGATCGCCGATGGGAACCTCAGAGGAAAAAGCGATGGTGCCGACGGAGACCAGGCGGATATTTTCCGGACCGGGGGTCCAGTTGACGCGATAGCCGGGCAGAATGGCGGTGAGCGCGGAGATGAGTGCGGGGTTGGAGTACGGCGTGATGGATCCGTCGACAAACTCGTACGTCGTATCTCCCAATTTGGCGGTCTCGGGGGGAAAGAATACGGGCGCCGCGGTGCTGGCGCGGACCAGCTGCCAGAGGGGAATGAGACGGTTGTCGTCGGGCCTGGTGGGGTCGTTGTAGATGGCGTCGGGATTGTTGGTGAGGGGCCACGCCGATCCCGTGGTGTTGTTGCGCACGACGACCAGGAGGAGATTTTTCTTTTCGCCGTCGCGCAGGCGCGGGCTGGCGAGGGTAGCGAGCTTTCCATCTTTTTCGACGAAGACTTGCTGGAGGAATTGGGAGATGGGCTTGGGGTCGTAGAGTGCGGCCAGCTTAGCGGTGGGAGTGCGCCAGGAGACCTTCTCAAACATCTTGCTGCCCTCGCGGAGGTAGAGGTCTCTGACCTGCTCGACGGGCATGCCCCAGCAGAGGCAGGTGGCAATGATGGCGCCGGTCGAGGTGCCGGCGAGGAAGTCGAAGTGGTCGCGGAGGACGAAGGTCCTGGCTTTCTCGGGATCCTGTTTTGCGTAATACTCGCGTAGCAGTTCCTCGATTTTGACGAGGACTTCGAGGGTGAAGACGCCGCGTATACCGCCGCCATCGAGAGACAGAATTCTTTTCATGGTGTTATCCCTTATGCGAGGCCGCGCCCAGGACGAGAGAGCGCCATTCGAAGAGTTCCACGATCAGGGCTCTTTCGATGCGCTCCACGACGTGGAGCACGGAATTCCAGGTGTTGAGTGCTTCCAACTGAGCGTCCCAGCGGCGCAAGGCGTCGCTGAGTTCACGATAGCGGCGGCGACGCCGCGCGCAGTCCTTCACGGCCGCAAAAGCGCCGGCCATGGTGGCCACTTCAAACAACGCCGACATGGTGAAGGCCAGCCATTGCCGGCCGGTAAAACCGTGATTGGCAAGCCATTGCAGCCCGCCGGAGAGACAGACGACGGCGATGAGCGTGGCCACGGCACCGCAAACCTTTCCCAGCATTGCGTAACGCCGCTCCTGGCGCTCGGCCTTTCGCGCCTGGCGGGAAAAATATTCAATCTGGTGAGCTACGCGGTCGCGGCGATATTCCTGCTTGAAATCTGAAAGCGGAGTTTCGACGCAGTGATTATCTTCCATCTTCAGGAAGTTGAGCGAGCGCAGAATGCCGGAGAGCCAGGGCGCGGCTTCTGCGCCGATCACTTCATAGAGCCGGGGCGTGCGCCAGGTAACGAGAACGGAGCGGGCGATTTCAGCCGCGGTGCGCGTGCGCGCCCATAGCGCTTGCCGGGTGTGAAGGCGAAGGATAGCGGGCATCGCCAGAGAGAAAATGCCGAGCGCGGCGCTGATGCCAAGCCACGGTGCGGCGCCGGGGATCTCGGGCGCCACGCCGGCCATGACCGCGGCGGCCGCGGTGTAGACGATAGGAACGGAAGCCACGCGACGCGCCTGGGGCGCAAAACGATTGGCGTTTGCATCGGCTTTATCCAGCCATGCCTGCGCCAGGTCGCGGGAGTTGGCCCCGGGCGGAGAGATGCCCGCATCGGGCAGCCCGTTGAGAAACTCAAGCTCGGAGCTTGTATCGATGAGTTTGAGTGCTTCTTTGTTTAGAAATTGCAGCACGCTGGTTTCGCTGTGAATCCAGGCGATAGGATGGCCGGTTTTCCTGGCGTAGGAGACAATCTCCTGGGTTCCGCCTATGCCACGCGATGGCAGGCCGTCCCACAGCGCCACCAGAAGCTGGCTCTCGGCCACAGTTTGGATGCCGCAGTCGTAGTATTGCTGATTCCGGGCTTCGTACTGGCCGGTGACTTCAACGGAGATGGCGTTTTCCATGATGTGCACGGAGCGTTGCCACGAGGCTTCGTCGAAGTCGGCACGAAACTGCTCGGCAGGGCGGGGCAGAAGGATGCGCAGGGGAATATTGAGCTCGATGCAGCTCTCGGCAAAGAGTTGATCGCCGCCCGCCGCGGCCGAGGAGACGCCGATCAAGATGCCGTGGTGCGACTCTTTTTGCCGGGCGAGGAAGTCGCGAATCACCTGACGGCTTTTGGCCTCGTAGGGAACCTTTCGATGACCGGAAAAGCCGACGGCCAGCACCTCAGGAAGCTGCACAAGCGGATTGGTTCCCTTGGGAATTAGGGGCATACGGACCTGATGAACCCTGTTTACTCCGTGCGCAACTGCAATACTTCGGGCAGCGGGAACTTGGAGGGATCGATGCTGACCTGCGAAGAGAGTTCGTTGATCAGGCGGAACATATCGCGGTTCCAGTAGGTGTTTGCAGGGACCTCCGCGCCCGTACTGCCCTGCTGCGAATCTGCAATGACGTAGTCCTGGCCCCGGTATTTCACCGACAGGCCGAGATCATAGAGCTGCATTAGATCCGGCGGTTTGCCATCCTTCCATGTCAGCTTCAACACGGGGAGCTGTTCGACTTTCGGAATGACAGCGCTGAGCGACGCGCCTGCGAGCGGCGCGAGTTTTGCCATTTTGTCCGCAATTTCATCCTCGGTTGGCGGCTGGTTCGTGGTGGCGAGGTGCACGGCTGAATAGAATTCCATGATGGTTCCCGCGGAATCAGCGGGGACCGGATATGGCTTTTCCATCATGACGTCGAAGGATTGCTGTTCCTGTGCGGCCGCCGCCATGAGGCCGATCAAGGAGCGCATAACCAGGTGTGCCGAAATGCGGTTGGACTTATACCCGTCACACAATTTCTTTTCAGAATCCTGATCCGTGGACGACTCTTCGATGGAGAAGCCGTTGTATAACATCTCGAGAATCTCCGTGAGGTCGGGGCCGTTGATCAGTGCGGTCATGCCGTTGTCCGGCTCCTCGAAATCCTTTTCCAGCAATTCTCTGATCGCGTCAACGTTCTTACCGTAATGCTTGGGGTCTTCCGCGACATAAGCCGCATCGGCTGACTCTTCGTCGGGGTGCGCGGTCAGCTGGAATTGCGGCTCGAGTGTGTTGGTGCCTAAAATCCATTTGCCTCCGTTACCGTCACTGTCTGCTCCCTGCAGCTCCCAGGCCTGATTCTTGGCTGCGGCATCGTTGATGTCTTTGGCCTCAGGGCCGGACGCGCTTTTTGAGCTCGAACCGCCGCCCGCCGCGGGCGGGTTTTGAACGACGACCAGGGCAGAGACATTCCCGGACGCGTTTTTGGTGGCGGACGGGGTTTCGTCGTCGCTGGTGTCGCCGCTGCCGGGTTTTTGCTTGGCGGCGGGATTGGGGAGGAAGGAGGCGCGGTCTAACGGTTCAAAGGTATTGGTTCCGCGCAACAGAAGGAGGCCGTGCTTTTGCAGCGCGTAGATGACCGCACTGACGCGGAGGAAGGTGATATAGCTGGCGACCGCGGGTCCGTCGCTTGAGTAGTTGCCGCCTGCGTCAAACCACGGCGGAGGCACGTTGCGAATGACCTCTACTTTGCAGCCGGTCTTACTGCCGGGGACCGTCGGATCGGCAGGCACCGGCAGGGTGAGCTCGACGCGGTTCACCGCAAGGCGGAGTAGCTGATCGAGCCGCCAGCCCTGCACGTAGAGCGAGTAAAAGATGGTGGAGTCGACGGGTTTCAACAAGATATTCGCGTTGGCTTCGTCGCTGACCGGAATCATGGTGAAGGAGGGATCGTTTTCGTAAAGAAAGGTGGGCGAGCCGGTGCCGGTGGGGACTGTGGTGGCCGGCGGACTCGTGACCGTCTGCACAGTGCCGCTCCCTGTAAGAGCGGCTTCCATGCGATAGCTCGAAGAGATCTGGCCGAGCTTGAAGAAGTAGGTGGGATCGTGCTGCTCAAGACGCGCCAGGTTGAGCAGTTCCTCGCGGTTGGAGGTAACGGCATAGCTATTTTCGTAGTGCGTGAAGTCGGCGCGTACCCGCCTTGGGCCGCAGCCGGAGAGGAGCAGCGTTGCGCCGCCGACAACCAGCAGGATCAACGAGGCACGGAGCAATGAAACGCCGATCGAGGGGGAAACGCCGATCAAGGGGGTCCGGACAAACGATGACGGGAATAGACCCGCGACGCGAGAACGCTCGCGGTCACTTGCACGCGATTGCATAGTGATGCCTCTCAACGGAAATTGTCAACGTCCGACCAGGGTGGGGTCATAATAGGGCATTTGCCACGGGGATGCAACGAAATATTGAGGGTCCACCGAGCCGGGTGAGGGGAATTGGCGGGCTGGGGATGGCGCTTTCCCACCCTTTCGCAGAGGGCGCGAAAGGATGGGGCACGGGGCAATTGTGCGGATTTGCGATTGTGGTTTCCCACCCTTTCGCAGAGGGCGTGAAAGGATGGGGCACGGGGCAATTGTGCGGATTTGCGATTGTGGTTTCCCACCCTTTCGCAAAAGGCGCGAAAGGATGGGGCACGGATAGTTTTGTTGCGATGCGAGCTATTGAGATTGGGAGTCAGTGCTGCTTGCCGGGGAGGACGAAGTGGTCGGCGCAGCGGGGCTCGTAGGAGTCGCCGGGAACCTTGATGGGGCTGTCGTAGGCTGCGGGCTTGCCGTCGATGAGGCGCTGCGAGTAGAGGGCGCGCGCGCCACAGGCGCAATAGGCCATGCATTCGGTGATGCTGCCGCCGTAGGCGTTCACGAGCCAGGTGAGATTGAGCATTTCCCCGAAAGGGAGGGCGCGAAAGTCGAGGTCGAGGCCGGCGACGAGCACATCGTGGCCCGCGTCAAGCAGGTACTTGGTGAAAAGGAAGAGCTGATCGACGAACTGGCCTTCGTCGATAGCGATAGACTCCACGCGCTTGCCGATCTCCTGCTCCTTGTCGCGGATCGCCTGGAGAACTTCCCAGGGATTGGTGGAGTTGAAGGCGAAGGCGCTCATTTTACCGCCGCCGTTGGGATTTCGGCTCTCGACTACGCCGGGCTCGGCCTTGGTGTCGTCACTGGGCTTGAGAACGAGAACAAATTGTTTGGCGTACTGGCGGCGCATGTCGGCGCGGCGCTGCAGCTCCGCGGTCTTGTTGCTGCGCATGGGTCCCATCATGAGTTCGAGCTTGCCTTGCACGAGCGTCTCCTTGCGTCTCCGGTCTCTCATGATAGCGGCGGGGGCGAGGGAGCATGGGGCGGGTTTTCCACTCCTTCTGGAAAACGCAGACATTGTCCAGATGATTCCAGCAAATCCTGCCACTCATGCTGTGCCGGGCCGCAGGAAAAATTTCAAACGTACCGAAAGTGTGGGGAAGTTTGCGAAGAGGCAATTGCCGGATGGCCGGTGATTCACTCGAAGCAGCGCGAGGCCTCCGGAAAATGCCGCTCTGCCATACCCCGCGGGTTTAATTTCGGGTGACCTGGGCGAGAGCTGCAGAGAATCGAGGAATAGGTTTCTGTGCGAATGCGGACAAGCACATCTGGGCCTGGAACCAGATGTAGGCGGGCGTCGGTCCCAGCGTGTCGTAGTTCTTGTTAAGGTATGCTTCCTGTGTCTGGCCCGCTGGCAACGGACTGGGCCAATGCTCCACAATCGCCTGAAATACGGCCTGTTGGTGAGAAATGATAGATGGATCGTGTTCATTCCAGTATGCTGCCGCGATCTTGTCCGCCTCCAGTTCGAAGCCATAATGATCGCCGTGGTCGATCTTGGCCCGGCAAGCTTCCCACCAGTGTCCTAACTCATGGACAAAGACCCAATGATGCACACCAAGCTCGAACTCCGCGCGTGCGTCAGCTTCCTTGGCACCGGGTCCGGTAGCCCTCGAGAAAATTGACTGCTCCTCGCTCCCCATTTGCTCCCATGCGGGCGAGGTCAACGTGTTCGCATCCGGATCATAGCTGCCGAAGGACGGTACGTCCTGCACGACGAGTTTCGGAGGCTCTATGGCACATGGAAGTCCCGACGCGGAGGTTTCCTTCACAAAGTCGTTAAGCAACGCCGTCAGTTCGCTTCGTGTCGCTGCGACTGCGGCATCGAGGCTGGAAGCCTGCGAAGGTGCCGTCGCCTGTCCAACGCATATCCCGTTTGCCAGAACAAGGAATGTCAGGCATCGAATCAACGAAATCCTCAAACCTTCCTCCTGCTCTCAGCCGGCGCAATTCTTGCGGGCTGGCTGCGCAATCTCCATGCAGTGTACTAACGATTTCGCTTACGGTGCGAGTGATTTTTGCAGGGCCAGACGTTCGGCGTCGACTACAGATTTCATCACGCCGGCTTCGGCGAAGAAGTGGCCGAGACCGGAGTCGATTGCCGACGCGATTCAACCAGCCGCAGTTTGCCTTCTCGAATTAATCGAGGCCGCGCTCGAACTTGCCCAGGCGCGGGCGCTTGCGACGCTTCTTCTCCGAATGGCCCAGTAGCAGATCGGCCGAGATGCCAAGTTCATTTCGAACTCGACGGATCATTGCCAACGTCAGCGAGCGCCGCCGCGTCATGACCTCCGAGACCCGCGCGCGGCTTCCAATCAACGGCTCGAGGTGCTTTCTCGTGAGCCCTTGCTGCTCCATGCGAAACTGAATTGCGGCAATCGGATCTGGTGCATCGATGGCATGATGCTTCGCTTCGTAAGCGTCAACCAAAGTCGCAAGGATATCCAGTTCCTCCCCTTCCGCGGTGTCAGGCTTGGCTCCGATCAGTTCGGCAATCCGGCCAACTGCCGAATCGTGATCGGCTTCAGTTCGAATTGGATGAATCCGCATATCGCTCCTTCTCATACGCGACCTCTGTGACGTCAATCTTGTCGTATTCTTTGTGCGTGCCAAGCCAGATAATCAGCAGGATCTGATAGTGGTAGTTGATGGCGACAACCAGGCGATAGTCATTGCCTTTAATGTTAAACACCACTCTCTCGCCGGAAACAATGCTGGCCGAGCGAAACTGCGCCTTTAGTTCTGCAGGATCCTTCCAGGACGCCTTTTCGACTTCCGCATACCAGGCATCCAAATGCTTCTTCACACCTGCTCTAAGCTGGCTATCCACGCGGTTGTTCACGAATCCGTTGAGGGTCGATCGGGCAATGATTCGCACTTCTCAGAGGATACCATGCTCCCAATTTGGGAGCAAGAAGTCTCCGTTCGGGTTGTGTTGTCGCCAAACCGGAAGTTGCCCCGCGTGCGGGTCAGGAGACTCGCGCTACAAATTCGCCTACGGCGCGATGTGTTGCTGTAGCGCCAACCGTTCGGCGTCAACCACACTCTTCATCACGCCGGCTTCGGCAAAGAAGTGTACGAGATCGGAAGTAAGGGCGCTGCCGGACGCATCCGGTGCGATCGAGGGCTTGCGGGGATCAAGCGGAGCATCCGCCATGTGCATCGGTCCTCCGCCCTGGGCGTCGAAGATGAGGGCGGTGAGTTGGCGCGCCAGCGGCAGCGGGAAGCTCTCTGCGATGAAGACCATTTTGCCGCGCGTGGTGATGAGGACGGGGCCTTCATTGGTGGTGAAGATCTTCTCCACCGAGCCGTCGCCGGCGGCGGATGTGCCGGAGGAGAGCTCGTTCACGTGAGAATACTTGCGGCCGAGAGTGTTCGAGTAGATTCTGGCGAAGACCTGCGCGGAGTCGGCGTTCTTCCAAATCGACAGATAGAAGAGACCGATGGAGGCGGTATCGGCCTGCGCGGCGGGCGTGGTGGCGCTGCGCAACTGTCCGGCCCAGTAGAGGCCGCCGTTCCAGGCGGGAGTGAGGTCGCGGGCGGCGTTGTCGCTGCCGAGTAGTTCGGAGAGAATGTGCACGTCGAGCTGGCCGACCTGGCCGATGTCGTACGGCTTGTACATGGGATCGGTGAGCGGATGAATGTTGGGCAAAAGCGGAATGGCCGGGATGTGCCTCTTCTCGTATTCGCGGGGATTGATAATTTCCCAACTGGAGGTGGGCGGGCGATCGAGCGCGCCGGCGAAGGCAGCGGCCTGGCCCTGATCCATCCACACGTCCTGCTCGAAGCTGAGGCCTTCACGATACGGAAAGAGCATGGATTCGGAGAGCAGCAGAGGCGCGCGGGCCATCACGGGGGAGTCTTCGGTGCTGCTCATCTGGGTCTTGACGAGATCGAGAACTTCGGGATCCTTGATGAGGCTTTTGCCCATCGGGTTGAGGACGCAATCCCACATGACAGCGGTCGCCTGGCCCTCGGCCACGGAATCGCGCGCGGTGTCCATCTCGTCTTTGGCGAGATGATCGTTGTCGCCGGCGGAGTCGGTGGAGACGTCGTCGGGAGTCTGGTCGTCCCATTTTTCGAGGTTGGAATGCTGGTCCTGAAGGGCGTGGGTGAGCTCGTGCGCGAGGACCGGCTGCTCGTCGTCAGGGCCGACCCAGTCGAGAAGATTCACGGTCTTGGTTTTGGAATCGTAATAGGCTTCGATCTGCTCCTTGAGGAGTTGCAGGAGAAACGGCTTGAGTTCGAAATCGCGGTCGAGGAGGCCGAACTTTTTGAGGACGATTTCGTCGCGTTGCAGGCGCTTGGTGCCTTCGTCCTCGTTGAACTTTTCTTCAAGGTATTTTTCAACGGCGTCACGAGAAGTGAGCTGGCGCTTGACGGAGCTCTTGATGGGAAGGCCAGTTTCTTCGGAGGAGAACTTGATGAGCACATCGACCAGGGCGAAGAGCTGGCGGGCCTGCTCGGGCGTGATTTTGGACGGGGTCTTGGACTCGTCGTGGGACGGGCTCGGAGGCAGAGTGCAGCCGGACGCGTTTGGCGATGAGGCCGGCGATGGGGCGGGAGCGGTTGGCGAAGTGGGTTTTTGGGCCGGGGCGGCTGGGGACAGGGCCAGACAGAGCGGAAGAGCAAGAAGGAGCCCGCGCCAAGGGAAGATTGCGTTCTTGGACTGCACGTTCATCAATTATCCTCAGGGACTAAAGCCCCCAAATCATCTATTGAGTCGTTTACGGCACGACTGAAGTCGTGCCCATTCAAAACCAGATTTACTTAACCGGCTCCAGCGCCTGATTGGTCAATTTTCGTCCTGCACTTCAAGGCTATAATCAGGGAGCGGTTCTGCGCCAAGGAATTCCAGGAAAAGGGCGCCGGAAACGCCTGAAACGCCCCTATGCCTAATTCCGATCTTGCAGCAAACCTGCAGGCCACTGCGCTGGCCACTTTGCTTGAATCCGCACACACACCTCACGAGCTGACCGTTTACCGCGGTGCGCTAACCCCACGACAGTTGGACGCGCCGGAGGTGGAAACAGAGGCATTGGCGTTTGGGGCCGCGCTGCACGACCTGGGATGGATGAGGCGGGTGGAAGTGCGCGGGGCTGACCGATTCCGCTGGCTGAGCGGGATGGTGACGAATACCGTCAACGATCTTTTTCCGAACACGGGAGCCTGGAACCTGGTGCTGAATGCGCAGGGGCATATCCAGGGCGACCTGACGGTGTGGCGAGCGGGGGAAGAACAATCGCCGCAGCGGCGAAGCCCTCTGAACGCGGAGAAGGGTGGGAGTGGCGGCCGAAAAAACGAAGACGATCCACTGCTGGGCACGCCGTTTGCCGGGGAATCGGGGCTGCAACTGGAGATTGCGGCCGACCAGATGGATAAGCTGCTGGCGCACCTGAATAAGTTCATTGTGATGGACGATGTGGAGCTGGTTTCGCTTGGCGATGAACAGGTGGGCGAGGCGGGATCGGAAACGGCGATTGGAGTGAGTGGGCCGTTAGCGCCGGAGGTGCTGGAGCGCGTGGGACTGCCGGTGATCGCGAGCGCGATGGCGGGAACCAGCGTGGATTGGAATGGCTGGGAGGTTCGGATCTTGCGCGATTATGGAGTGCTGGCGCCGCACTACGAGTTCTGGCTGCCGACGGCGGGGCTGGCCAAGCTGTGGTCGTGCCTGCGCACGGGCGGAGCAACGCCGGTGGGTTCGGCGTCGCTGGAGGCGTTTCGCATTGCCGAAGGGATTCCGGCGTACGGGATCGACATGGTGGAACGCGATTTGCCGCAGGAGACGGCGCAGATGCGGGCGCTGCACTTCAGCAAGGGCTGCTACCTGGGCCAGGAGATTGTGGAGCGCATCCGTACGCGGGGCAACGTGCACCGCCATCTGCGGCCGCTGGAACTGACAGGGCTTGTGCCGGCAAGCGGAACGGAATTGAAGCTGGAGGACGGGACGGCTGCGGGAACCATCACCAGCGCGGCGGAGCTGCCGCTGAAAAGTGGCGCGCGGGTGTTTGCGCTGGGCAAGATGCGCGCGGAGGCGGAGGAGAAGAGCCAAAGCTTCCGTTACAAGGCCGGGGCCATCGAGGGAATGGCGAGCATTCTGGCTGCGCCGCCGAGGCTTAAGGGACGAGGGTAGGGAGCACCCGGCTTTGGTGGCGTCCCACCCTTTCGCAAAAAACGCGAAAGAATGGGGCACGGGATATTTGTGCTTGATTGAGGGCGGGGAGTTGAGGCTCGGGGTATCCCGGGTCTCAAAAGCGAGACCCGGGGCACCCAATGTTTGCGCTGAGTCAGATTCAGGAAATGCGTGATGGGGCCCCGGGTGGAGCGACAGGCCGGGCGGATGAGAAACTTATAGGTATGAGTGATACGCCAAAATTCGAAGTGATCGACCGCCGCAAGATGAAGGCGGAGGAAGAAAAAGTTAGCGGGGAAGCTGCGACGCAGACTACGCAGCCGGAGACGCCTGCCGCGCCCGGATCCGGAGGGCCGTCGGCTGGACCGCACCTGGTGGTGAACGAGGCCAGTCAAGAGGCGTCCGGCCGCGAGACGGAAGCGCAGCAGCCCGCCGAGAGCGCGGAGAAGCAGCTGGCGGAGGAACTTCCTCCCGCGCCGACGGCCGAGGAAAGCAGTCATCAAAAGGCCGCGTACGACGCTTCAGCGCAACGGCTCGAGGATCTGATCCGCGCACAGAATCCTGCCGTGGGTCCGCAGCCGCCGGTGGGATTCGAACACCTGGTGCAGCAGTTTTACCTGAGCGCGATGCTGCAAATGGGCGCGGGCACGCAGGAGGGTCAGCGGCCGCGCGTGGACATCATGGGGGCGCGGGCCACGATCGACCTGCTGGGGGTTCTGGCGGAGAAGACGAAGGGCAACCTGACGGAAGCTGAGGATCGCATGCTGCAGTCAGTGCTGTTTGAGTTGCGCATGGCTTTTCTGGAACTGACCAGCATGGTGGGTGCGCCCGGCGTGCCGCCGCCGGTGAAAAGCTAGGGACTAAGGGACTAAGGGACTCGGGACTAGGGAACAGTGTGAGTGTGAAGTGTGAGTGTGGGCGGTCGGCGCATACAGTTCACTCACACTGCACACTCGCACTCACCGCCAATGAACGCTACCCTCACATTTCTGGGCACGGGGACCTCGATGGGGGTTCCTACGCTGGCATGCACGTGCGCGGTGTGCACATCGAAGGATGCGCACGACCGCAGGTTGCGGCCGTCGGCGCTGCTGCGCTGGCGCGAGCCGGAGACGGATATTGAGCGCGTGGTGGTGATCGACACCGGACCGGACTTTCGCGAGCAGGCGCTGAACGAAAAGCTAACGCATGTGGATGCGGTGTTTTACACGCACTGCGCATGCCGACCACATTCTGGGCTTGGACGATTTGCGGCCGCTGAGCTTTATCGCCGAGCGGCGGGGCGGACCGATTCCACTCTATGCCGACGGGGCGACGACGGCGGTTCTGGAGCACGTTTTTTCCTACACATTTTCGCCGCAAGCCACGTATCCCACGCGGGCGCGCGTGGAGCTGAAGCCGCTCGGGGAACGCAACGCGGTCGACGGCGTGGAGATTGTGCGCGTTCCCGTGCTGCACGGGGAGATGCCGATTAACGGATTTCGTTTTGGCAACGCGGCCTACATGACCGATGTAAGCGCGATTCCGGAATCGAGCTTTGCGCTTTTAGACGGTGTTGAAGTGCTGGCGCTATCGGCGTTGCGCCATCAGCCGCATCCCAGCCATGCGACGGTTGAGCAGTCGCTCGCGTGGGCGCGGCGCATCGGCGCAAAGCAAACCTGGTTCACGCATATCGCGCACGATCTGGGGCACGAAGAAACCAACCGCAACTTGCCGGAGAATGCGAAGCTGGCTTACGACGGGTTGAGCGTGCCCGTGAGGCTATGAGCGGCGGGGCGGGGGCCAGATGAGATGCGCGGTGCGTCTTTCATTCGCTCGCGGAGATTCCCGCGGGATTCGGGCCTACGGTGGCCGCGGTGGGAAATTTTGACGGCGTGCATTGCGGGCACCGGGAGATTCTCGCTGGCGTGATAGCCGACGCGCGTGCCACGGGAGCGAAGGCTGTCGCGGTGACGTTCGATCCGCACCCGGAGCAGTTTTTGCGTCCCGACAAAGCGCCGCGGCTGATTACGCCGACTGCGGAACGGCTGCGCCTGCTGGCGGAGACGGGAATCGACGCGGCACTGGTGCTGAAATTCGACGAGGCGTTGGCGGGTCTCGCGCCGCGAGAGTTCGTCGAACAGATTCTTGTCGGCGCGCTCGGAGTGCGGGCCATGCACGAGGGGCAGAACTTCCGCTTCGGGCACGGAGCGGCGGCGGGCGTGGAAGAACTGGCCGCGATGGGAGCGGAGTTGGGCTTCACGGTGCGCCTGCATGGGGCGGTGTGCGTGCGCGGGCCTCGAGGTTTCAAGCTCGGCGATTCGCGCGCTTGTGGCCGCGGGCGACGTGCGGCGGGCGCGATGGATGCTGGGGCGGCCGTTCACGGTGCTCTCCACGCAGGCGCGCGGGCGCGGCATCGGCACACGGGTGCTTGGTGCCTACGGTGAATCTGGCGGCCTACGACGGGTTGCTGCCGGCGTTTGGCGTTTACGTGACGCGGCTGAAGATCGCGGGCCGCGCGTTTCAGGCGGTTACGAATGTCGGCAACCGGCCGACGTTCGGCGAGGCGTCGTTCGCGGTGGAAACGCACATTCTGAATTTTGAGCCTGTAGATATGAGCGAGGAGACGCCGATCGAGCTCGAATTCCTTATGCGGCTGCGCGGGGAGCGGGAGTGGCCGTCGCCGGAGGCGCTGAAAAGCCAGATCTTCATGGACGTGGCGCGGGCGAAGCGGTATTTCCGGATGAGACAGCTTCTAGCTCCTAGCTCCTAGCTTCCAGCTTCTGGTTCCAACGAGCGTGCTTTCCCACCTCTCAAAATCGAGATGTGGGGCACCCTTTTTCGTGGTGAGTCGAGCCGTGAGTTTGGGTTCGCGCTGCGTCAGGGCCTTGGGGCTAATGCCGGCTTGGTTTTGGCTCTCGTTGCTGGATTCGCCGCTGGCTTTTTCGTGGGGGCTAACGCGGGCTTCACGGCAGGCGCGGCTGCTTTTGGTGCAGCCGCTGGGAGGGGAAGCTTTGCGGGCGGCTGGTTGGCTGCTCTATCCAGCGTGGGATTTTCGTCGTCGCCGGGGAATTGTTCGTCGTCTTTGCCTACGATGGCGGCGCGCATGAAGTTGATCCAGATGGGAAGCGCGGTGACTGCGCCGGTTTCCTTTTCGCCGAGCGATTCACGGCTGTCGTAGCCGACCCATACGCCACACGTGAGCGAGGGCGAGAAGCCCAGGAACCAGGCGTCGGTAAAGTCCGAAGTGGTTCCGGTTTTGCCGCCGAGGGGATGGTTCAGCTGCGCGGCGGCTGCGCCAGTGCCGTGCTGCGTGACGCCGCGCAACAGCGTCATCATGGTGCGGGCGGTTTCCTGATCGATGACTTCCTTGACGGCGGGAGTCTCCTGCCAGAGGGCAATGCCGTCGGCATTGGAGACTTTGCGAATGAGACGCGGGGTCACACGAATGCCGTCGTTGGGGAAGACGGCATAGGAGGCCACCTGCTCCTCGAGAGTGATTTCGACCGCGCCCAATGCGACGGGAAGATAAGGCGGAATGTTCGAGGTGACGCCGAAGCGGTGCGCCACATCGATGACTTTGTGAATGCCGACGCGCGCGGCCAGCTTGAGCGCGGGAATGTTGCGCGACTCGGCGAAGGCGTTGGCGACGGTCATGGCGCCCTTGTAGTCGTTCTCGTAGTTATGAGGAACGTAGCCGCCGAAGTTGACCGGGCCATCGACGATGATGTCGGTGGGCTTGACGCCGTCTTCGACCGCGGCCGTGTAGACGTAGGGCTTGAAGCTGGAGCCGGTCTGTCTCTCTGCCTGAGTTGCCCGGTTGAAGACGGACGTTGCGTAGTCGCGGCCGCCGACCATGGCGAGAATGTCGCCGCTGGTGTTGTCCATGGCCAGCAGCGAGCCCTCTGCGCCGGAGTCCTGCTCGAGCGAAGCGCGGCGCTCGGCCCCTTCAGTGGCCGCGGTGAGGCGGATATAAATGATGTCGCCGGGCTTGGCGAGCGGCGTCGCCGTAGCGCTGGCCGGTCCATTGCCAGTCGGCGGGGAGGAGAACAATTTCGGAGCCGGGCTGGCCGGGAGGGCCGATGCGCGCGTGGATTTCAAGCGGGAGCGCGCGCGTGACGAGTGCGTGGATGTAGTCGCCGGGGCCGGCGGTGACGGCCCAGTCGGGATGGCGGTAGGAATCGAGCGTGACGTCGTCGGAGAGGACGTTCTCGAGCTTGCCGCGCCATCCATGGCGGCGTTCATAGGCGGCAACGCCGTCAGCCACGGCGCGATTGGCGACCTACTGCAGGTCGAGGTCGAGGGTGGTGTCGACGCGAAGGCCGTCCTCATGCACCTCTTCGGAGCCGAAATGCTTTTCGAGCTCGCGGCGCACTTCTTCCTGGAACCACGGAGCTACCGCACCCGCGGGTTGCGCGACGTGCAGACCGAGCGGAGTCGAGCGGGCCTGTTGGGCTTGCGCGTGGGTGATGACGCCGTCGGACTCCATTTCACTGAGCACCAGGTTGCGGCGGTTGAGCGCGCGCTCAGGATTGAGGATAGGCGAATAGGCGGCGGGGCCTTTGGGCAATCCGGCCAGAAGCGCGGCCTCGGTGAGGGTTAGATCTTTGGCGTGCTTGGAGAAGAAATACTCGGATGCGGCCTCGAAACCGTACATGCCGCTGCCGAGGTAGATCTGATTGGCGTAGAGGGTGAAGATCTGCTGCTTGGTAAAGGCGCGCTCGATCTGGATGGCGAGGTAGGCCTCCTGAATTTTGCGCATGGCGGTGCGATCGGAGGAGAGAAAGAGGTTGCGGGCGAGTTGCATGGTGAGGGTCGACGCGCCCTGGGCGCGCCCATGCGAGCGGATGTCGTGCCAGGCGGCGCCGACTACGCGAAAGACATTGATGCCCCAGTGGGATTCGAAGTTCTTGTCTTCGATGGAGATGACGGCCTGGCGCAGAACGGGCGCGAAGCCGTCGTAGGCGACCACCTCGCGGCGCTCGAGCGCGAAGGAGCCGATGATGCGGCCTTTGCGGTCGTAGAGATCGGTGGTGGTGGAGGGGCGGTACTGCTCGAGCTCCTGGATTTGCGGGAGATCGACGGAGTAGACGAGGGTGAGGCCGGCGAGCGAGCCGGTTGCGGCGGCGAGAATGAGCAGCGCGACCAGCGCGGAGCGGCCGGCGAGCTTGCGGCGGCGATGTTCGGGGAGGGGCGGGCCGAGGGGGCGGCGCGGGGGGGCTGCGGCGAGGGATGTAGTGCGGGATGCTGCGACGCGCGAATCGACTGGGCGTGATTCGGGGGTGCGTGATGCGGGCCGCAGCTTCGCTGGCGGCTGTTGGGGGGTAGCAGCCAAGGCAGATCAGGCCTCTCAAAGGGTGCTGCTCCTCAGATTCCTGGAGCAGCCACTTACCAATAAGGCTAACACTGGATCAGAGGGGAAAGATGCGGTGGAATGACGAGAGTACCATGCGGTGCAAGAGTGGGAAAGACAGGGGCCGAGGGAACAAGGGAACGAGGGAACAAGGGACCAGGGGAACGAGAAGGGAAACTAAGGCTTGTGCGATCCCACCCTTTCGCAAGAGGCGCGAAAGGATGGGGCACGGGAGGTTTGTCAGGACGGAGCGCGGGAACTTGGTGCTGCGCCCTAACCCGGCTAGCTCTGCTGCATTAGCTGGTCTTGGCCTTCAGGAGCGAAAGCGCTTGATTCAACTGATCGTCGCCGTTGGACTGAGGCATGGGCTCGTCGTTGTCCTCGGGACCGGAGACGACCAGCGTGGGGGTAACGGCTTCGTCCTCAATCTTCTTGCCGCCGGGGTCTTCATACTTGGCAATGGTGAGCATGAGCGCGCCACCGTCGGGCAGGTCGATGGTTTTTTGCACCGAGCCCTCGCCGAAGGTGCGCTCACCCACAACATCGCCGCGCTTGAGGCCTTCAATGGCGGCGGCTGTGAGCTCGGGCGCGCCATAGGTGCCGCGGTTGACCAGAACAGCTACAGGGGCGTCGGTGAGGCACTGGGATGGGTCGGCGGTGAAGGTCTGCACGGGGAATTTCTGGCCTTGGAGTGAGCCGAGGGTGCCCTGCTTGAGGAAGAAGTTGGCCAGGCGCAATCCCTGTTTGGGGTCGCTGCCCGTGGTGTCGCGGAGGTCGAGGAGGATCTTGCGGCCTTTACCTGCGCCCTTGATGCGGGCGGCGATATCGTCGACGCGGGCGGCGGTGAGCACGCCGGGCTTGAGATAAAGGATGGACGCATTCTCGTAAAGCTGCTCACCCAGCGCGGGCGTAGCCAACACGCTGCGAGTGAGCGTGACTTTGTCCGGGTCGGGCTTGAAGGGACGCACCACGGTGATGGTCACAGTGGTTCCGGGCTTGCCCTCGAGCATGAAGCGCACCAGGGCCAGGGGAAGATCGTGCGTGGACTGGCCTTCAATGAGATCGATCACATCGCCGTCGCGGAGGTGGTCCTGATCGGCGGGCGAGCCGGGCAGCACGTTGACGATGGTGGCGTAGCCGAAGCGCTTGGAAACGGTGACGCCCACTTGCGCGTTGTCGGTGGCGGGACGGTCTTTGTAGATCTTGTACTCGGCGGCGCTGAGGTAGCTGGAGTCGGGATCGAGCGAGTCGAGAAGGCCGTGGAGCGCGCCGTTGGTGACTTCGGGAATGTTGGGGTCCGTGACGTAATAGTTCTGAATCTTGCGCAGGACTTCAGCGTAGACGCGCATCTGGCTGTAGGCGGCACTTTGCTCGTCGCCGGCGCGCACGCCAAACCAACCGAACTCGCCAAGGATGTAGCCCATGCCGAGGGCGCCAAAGATGACTACGGAAACTGCAAAGACAAGACGCTGGAAGAGTCGCGACACACACACCGCCTAAACGGCCGCAAGGGGAAGCCAGCCGCGCATACCTTATAGACGCAATGATAGCAAAACGGGGACCAACGGAACGAGGGAACGAGGGAACGAGGGAACGAGAAGACAGGGTCCAAGGGACTAAGGGACTAAGGGACTATGGGTTGGCGGGGGTGGGTGGGCGAAGACGAGGGTGAGGCGATTGCCGTTGGGCAGTGGCTGCCAGGAGAGGCGGGTGGCGAACTTGCGCATGAGGCGGATTCCCTGGTTCCCGAGCGGGAGTTCCTGAATGGATGCGGGCGCGGGACGCGGGGCGGCGGTTGAGGGCGCGAGGGGATCGAAGGGCGGGGCGTGATCCTCAACGGTGAAGACGAGTTCGCCGGCGTCCTCACTTTCGATGCTGGCGGGTGGGCGTGCGACGGTGCAAGCTATTGAGATGGACTGGTCGGTCTGGCCGCGATAGCCGTGGCGGATGATGTTCGAGAGCGCTTCTTCGAGGCAGAGCTCGATGGCGAACTGGGTCTGAGCAGCAATGGAGTAGCGAGCGGCAAGGGCCTCTACCCAGGGCCTGACCAGGGTGAGGTCATCGAGCTGACTTTTGAGGGTCAGCCGCGGGTCCGGCGAGGATGGGAGCAAGGATGGGCTAGGGCCTGTCATCGATTTCTCAGGCTTTGGTTCTCAGGCTTTGGCATTGCGGGCACGGACGTCGCCGGTGCTGCTGCCAGCTTATCCGAGCGCGGCAATAGCGGCATTCATATCGTGGCAGACCGGGATCAGAGCATCGATACCACTGGTCTTGAGTACCGATTCCACCATCTCGTTGGGCGCAAACAGGACGACCTTGCCGCCGCGGCTATTGACGGCGCGCGCGGGAATAACGATGGAGCGCAGACCCATCGAACCCAGGAAGACGACCTTCTGCAAGTCGATGAGGAGTTTTTTGGCGCTGCCCGCGATGATGTTCATCTTGAGGTCCACCGCCGCAGCGCCTGCGATGTCCATGCGGCCGTCCAAGGCAACCCGGGTGATGCCGCCGGCCATTTCTTCAGAGGAGATTTGCATTGCGCTCTTCCTTAGACGTGGGGAAATATTCGGCTCCGCAGCTCGGCGCGCCGGGTTGGCAGGATCCATGAGCTTCAGATGTTTTCCCACCCATTTCCGCGCAAGACGCGGAAATGGATGGGGCACGGTCGCGCATATGGGGCACGGTCGCAGTGTCTGTGGGCCGGATCAACATGTACACGTCCCGCGTGAGATAGAGCGATGGTATTGAACGATTGTGAAAGCACGGTTAAAAAATCGGAGTGGAGAGCGAGACGACGATCGTGGCGTTGGCAGTGAGCGGAGCAGAGGCGCCGGCGGGCACGCTGCCCTGATTTTGCAGCTCGATTTTGAAGTTCTTCTTCTTCTTGGCCTTGAATTCATTGCTGACGGTGTTCGAGTCGACCTGCTTGCTGCCGTTCTGAGCGATGACGTGGAATGCCTGCGTGCCGGGCGGGACGAAGAGGTTGTTGAGATCGGTTTTGTCGCCGCTGATAAAGCGCAGATAGACCTTGTTATTCATCTCCACCGTGAGAGGCACGCCCTTGGGGAAATTGCTCAGCTGGATCTTGAATTTGCTGTTGGTGTTGGGATCGAGTTTGTGTGGGTCGGTGGTAATGACCGGCGGCGTGGGTTTGACGGGGGGCTTGATCGGAGGCGTCGTATTGTTATTCGTGACCGGGGGTGGGGTTGGGACGGTTTTGTTTGCGGGCGGATTGGTTTGTTGCGTTGCTGTCTGGGGATTGGTGTTTGGCGGCACGAGCTTGGAGGGCGTCGGCTTGGCCGGCGGGGTGGGGCCCGAAACTGGAGTCTTGGCCGTGGGCGCGGGGGGAGCGGGAGGCAGATCGGTGCCATTGAACGGCCCTGGCGTTATGGGCTGCGGGGCGGGAGGTTTGACGATCGGCGGCGGAGGAACGGGGTGATCGATGTGGTACAGATACCAGCCACCCGCACCGGCTGCCGCAACAGCAAGCAGAGCCATCGCGGCGATAGTTTCCTTTTTTGGCAGTTTGGAGGGCTTCTTCGCCCCGGCGGCGGCCTTTTGCGTGGTTGCGTACGAATGGACCGGTGGATGCGAGATGCTGCTCGGGGTGGCGGCGAGCGTGGCGTTGGGATCGATTGCGGACGGAGCCAACGAGGCGAGCGTGGCGTTGGGATTGACGCGCAAAGTGGCAAGATCCTCTGCAAGCTCTTCGCCTGTCTGGTAACGAGCGCCAGGATTCTTGGCGAGGCACTTCAGAATCACGCCCTCCAGGGCCGGGGGGATGGCAGGGTTGAGCTTGGAGGGCGGGATGGGATCGACGTGGACGACTTTGTAAGAGACAGCCGTCATGGTTTCGCCGAGGAAGGGCTGCTCGCCGGCGGCCAGCGAAAAGAGAATTACACCCAGTGAAAAGAGGTCGGCACGGCCATCGATGGGAGCGCCGGTGAACTGCTCGGGCGGCATGTAGGCGGGGGTGCCGAGCATCTGGCCGGTGGTGGTGATCTCACTGGCCGCGAGCTTGGCGATGCCGAAATCGGTGATGCGGGGCCGTTCGCTGCCGTAAACCTCGCGGGAGGTCATGAGGATGTTGGCGGGCTTGATGTCGCGATGCACGACGCCCTGGCGGTGCGCGTAGCCGAGGGCGTCGGCGAGTTGCTGGCCGATCTCGCAGACGCGGTCGAGGGTGAAGCGCTCGCCCTTTTTCATGGCGCTGTCGAGGGTGTGGCCGTCAACGAACTCCATCACGAGAAAGGGCGCGCCCTCGTGCTCCCCAACGTCGAAGACGGGAACGATGGCGGGATGCGCCAGCACGCCGGAGGCGCGGGCTTCACGATAAAAACGCGCACGGTATTCCGCGGCCTGGGCCCCGCTGAGGGCGGTGGAATGGATAGTTTTGAGAGCCACGGTACGGCCGACCGCGGGGTCAGTCGCTTTGAAGACGCTGCCCATGGCGCCGCGGCCCAGTTCGGCGACGATTTCATATCTTCCTATAAAGGTCGGGGCGGCCATGCAGTGGATTGTATCAATACAGGCAACAAGATAACGAGGGAACAAAAAAACAGGGGACAAGGGAAAAAGGGAACAAGGGAACAAGAAAAACAGGCAACAAGGGACCGAGGGAACAAGGGAACGTGAAAAGCAGGGAACAGGGGAACCCTGGGGCGCCGGATGTTGTCGTTGAGTTGCGAATAGTGGATTGGGAATTGTGGTCTCCCACCCTTTCGCGAAAAGTGCGAAAGGATGGGGCACGGGATGTTTTTGCTGTGCGGGCTCAGGCGGTGGCGCGGTAACGCACTACGAGTAGTGTGATGTCGTCCGACTGGCTGGCACCGTTCGCAAAGGCGCTCACGGCGTCGAGGACCGACTGCTGGAGGACCTCGACCGGAACGTCCTGCTTGCCGGCCAGAGCCTGGCTGAGTCCTGAAATTTCAAAAAGGTCGTGGTTCAGGTTCTCCGCTTCGGTGACGCCGTCGCTGTAGAGGACCAGCGTGTCTTCGGGCTCGAGTTGCAGGCGGGCGGATTCGTAATCGGCTTCGGGGATGAGGCCGACGGGGAACGAGCCTTCGTTGTAGAGCTCGGTGACCTGGCCCTTGCGCAGCAGGAGTGGAGAAGGATGGCCGGCCTTGATGTATTCCAGCTTGCCGTCGCGGCTGATGATGGCGATGAACATGGTGGCGTAGCGGCCGACTTCGCTGTGGAAGCAGAGGAATTTGTTGACGTGGTTGAACACTTTGACAGGATCGGCGCCCATGGAGAGGCCCGACAAGGCGCCCTGCAGCATGGTGGTGAGCAGCGCCGCGCCCAGGCCCTTGCCGCTGACGTCGGCGATGAGAATTGCGGTGCGGTCTTCGTTGACCGGAACCACATCGAAGTAGTCGCCGCCGACTTCGGTGCAGGGATGATGCACGCCGGTGACGGCGAGATGGGGAAAGTCGTGCAGGCCGTGGGGCACGAGCGCCTGCTGGATGGTGCGCGCGATGGAAAGTTCCTGTTCGAGGCGCTGGCGTTCGCGCTCCTGCTCGAACCAGGAGGGCGTTGTCGAGAATGCTGGCGGCCTGGACGGCCGAGGGCGTCGAGAATCTGGCGGTCGATGGCGGAAAAGGCTGCGATGCGGCGCGAATCGAGATAGATAAGGCCAAGTAGCGGGCCGTGCCTGAGGTCGCCGCCGCCCCCCGTAACGGCAATTTCGCGGGTGGAAGCGTAGAGCGGGATGGCGACCACGGCGCGCAGACCCTGCACCACAACGCTCTCGGCGGATTTCAAATCGACGCCGGCGAGGTTGAGGTTTTCTGTGATGACACTGGACTCTTTGCCGATGGCCTGATTGACGGCGGTCTGGCTGGGGTTGATGGTCGCAATGTCGAGATTGTCGCCCTTGTTGTTGCGGGCGAGATGCACGCGCATCGCGCCGGCTGCGTCGGGTTCGATCAGCAGGCCGCGATCGGCATGGGTGATGGAGATGGCGTGATCGAGCATGGAGCCGAGCACGGAATCGAGCGGGAGCTGAGAATGCAGCAGCGAAGTGGCTTCAAGGAGCAGGTTGAGCTTGCTCAAGCCGTCGGCGGATGAGGAGCCGGCCAGTTTGGACAGCGAGCCGATGCGGGTGAGCAGGTTGGCGACCTCGGGCGGCTCGGACACCTCGGGAGCAGAGCCGACATGAAAGACGATGTGGTAACTGTCATCGATGCCGAAGCCGATCAAGTCGCCGTCGCGGAGCGGTTGCTGCAGCACCTTGATGCCATTCACGAACACGCCGTAGCGATTGCCCCGGTCTTCAATGCGGTAGCCCGAGTCATCCATGACAATGGCTGCGCAATGGCGCGAGATGCGGCCGTCGATGAGCGCGACGCTGTTGTCGGTTTCGCCGCGGCCGATGAGGAACGGGGATTGCGTGACGGTGACGGTCTGACGGGTCTGGTCAGGGGCGATCACTTCAACGAATGTATGGGCTGGAGAGGAAATTTCCATCATGGCGTGCGATGTGGAGAAATTCTAACACGTGGTGAAGTGAAAGAGGGAGGGAGCGAAACGAGTGAAAAGTGGAGAGAGTGAAAAAGAAGCGCGGGCGGGGACGCCCGCGCTACAGCCGGTGAGGAGACCGGCGGTACAAAGGGTGAGGAGACCGGCGGTACAAAGGCGTGGAGACCGGCGGTACGAGTGGCGGCTACCAGGGATTGGGAGCTAGGGGCTGGTAGTGGACCCAATCAAAATCGACGACGCCGGGATCGGAGTTGAGGGAGGTCCAGGCGAATAGTGCGGGGCGCGAGCCCTTCCACCAACTGAAGCGGATGGGCGTGGCCGCGCCGAGCTGATGGAAGGTCTTGCCTTCGTCGAGCGAGTAGAAATAGAGGGCCTGATCGCCTCGGACACGCACGCGGAGCTGGATTACCGGCTTGCGAGAGCTCGGGGCCTGAGACGTGCTCCGACAAATGGAAGAAATCGAGCCGACGCGCATCGCCGGATTGCACAATTTCGAGGCCGCTGGCGGATTCCTCAAACATGGCAAGGCCGGCATGCGCGCCGGCTTTCATGGCGCCAACGTCAACGCGGACGGTGAACTCGAAGGAGTTGTCCTGCATGCATTGGGTGAGGGTGTTGCGCGCCGAGAGCAGGCCGTCGGCGGGCATGGGGACGAGGCGCAGATAGCCGGGGCGCGCAGCCGAGCGACCAGTGGGCGTCGTCGGGATTATGGTTCCACTCCCACTGCGGGCCGAGCACGGCCTCATTGAAATCGTCGGAGGTTTGCGGACGCTGTTCGGAGGGCGCGGCGGAATGGTCGGGAATGGGGCCTGAAGGCGACGGGCTGTCCTGTCGGCTGCGCCGTCGGGATCGTCGCCGACGATGGGCCAGTCGTCCTGCCAGCGCACGGGCTCGAGGTGCACGATGCGGCCGTGGGCTCCGTCGGACTGAAAGTGCACGAACCAGCCCTCGCCATCGGGAGTTTCGACATAGCCGCCCTGGTGCGGGCCGTTGATGTTGGTTGAGCCCTGCGCCAGTACCACGCGGTAATCGTATGGGCCGTAGATCTGGCGCGAGCGCAACACGACCTGGCGATCCGACGCCAACACCGCCGAAGGGCGCAAAGATGTAGTAGTAGCCGTCGCGCTTATAGAGCTTGGGGCCTTCGAGGGTCGGCAGATGCTCTGGGTCCTGCACGATGATCTTTCCCTCGATCGAGCACATGCTTGCCATCGGGCGACATGCGGTGCAGGATGAGCGGACCTGCGCCGGTGATGGAGTGGATGAGATAGGCCTTGCCGTCGTCGTCCCAGAAGGGACAGGGGTCCTCGAGACCGGGTTTGGCGATGACGACTGCGGGCTCGCTCCACGGGCCGGTGATGTTGGATGCGGTGCAGACGAAGATGCCTTCATTGGGCGTGGGGAAGTAGACGTAATAGAGACCGTCATGTTTGCGGATAGAGGGCGCCCAGACGCCTTTGCCGTAGCGATTACCGCCCACCATGCTGTAGCGCGGATCCATGTCGAGGCGATCGACGACGTGACCGACGATGGTCCAATGGACAAGGTCAGTGGATTGCAGAATGGGAATTCCGGGAACGAAATGGAAGGTGGAGGCGACGAGATAGTAGTTGGCGCCGTCGCGGATGACGTCGGGATCGGAGTAGTCGGCGAAGAGAATTGGATTGTGATAAGTGCCTTCAGCAGCGGGCCGGGGTGCTTCGGCGAGGGCGGAGACAGACAAGATGGGCGGGGCCAAGAAGACAGGCAGGGCCGAGAGGCAGAGAGCCAGCAGCCTTTTAAGTAGCCGGTCCTGTGAATTCCATCCTGGCGTTGCAATCATCGAGTGGCCTTCGCGTTCTGCTCGGGTTTAGAGATAGGAGCGGCCTCCCGTGGCCGCTCGATTCGGCACTCGACCAGTGACAAACTGATGCAATGAGCGTTTAGATACCGAAGTCAGAGCGTACAAAGTGGCGGGGAGTGCGGCGTTAGGCCGCACTCCCGTCTGGACTAGAATTCCAACTTCAGCGACAACTGGGCGATGCGCGGATCGTTCTGCGGAGCCGTGCTGGCCCAGTTTTGCGGGCTGGTGCTGGTAATTTTGCCGAAGGTGCTGCTGGCGTTGGTGCAGGAGTTACCCGCGCCCGAGCCGCCGCAGGTGGTGTTGGGATCGCCGAGGTTGGTGTGGTTGAACAGGTTGAAGTAGTCGGCACGGAAGGTCAGGCTGGTGCGTTCGCTGAACGGGAACTTGCGAGCGATGCTGCCGTCCCAGTCGACATAATGCGGGCCGACAAAGGAACCCTTTTTGACATTTCCGAAGCCGCCGGCCGCGGGATTGGAGAAGGCGGCCGTACTCAACCACGATTTGCAATTCGCAGCGCCTACGGCGCAGGTGGTGCCGCCATAAGCTCCGCCGCCGGTGTAAACGGCGCGATCGCGGCTCTGTTGCGAGCCATCGAAGTTGCCGCTATTCGCGAAGATGGTCAGCGGATCGCCGCTGCGGTACTCGATCAGGCCGGTTGTCGACCAGCCGTTGACGATGTACCTGGCAACGCTGGGCGCATCGTTTAAGACCTTCGGAAGCGTGTAGACATACGAGGTCGCCAAGACTTGCGATGATCGAAGTCCGCCGGGCCGTAGTCCAGAGATTTGAAGTTCGGCATGGTGATCGGGAAGACGTAGGAGTTGTTGTTGCCGATCGACGTGGCCGCCTGGTTCCAGGGCAGGTCGTTGAGCGCCTTGGACCAGGTGTAGTTGAACAGCAACGTCAGGCCGTAGCGCACGCGCTGCTCGGCGGAGATCTGCAGCGAGTTGTAGTTGGTGTTGCCGCCGGTGTTGGCCGCGGTGATGGTGCCCGGGTAGCAACTGTTTGTCGCCGTGCAGCCCGGCGTCTGATTGTAGATGCGCGTTCCGCCGGCTCCATTCACTGCGCCGACGACGGGGTTCAGCTCCATGGTCGGTCCACTCGTGGCTGCTGTGCTCGGCCACATAGGCCGCGCGCAGGGAGAGGCTGCTGGACATCTGCTGCTCGACGGCCAGGTTCCAGTCGTAGGTCAGCGGATCGTGGAAGCCCTTGAAGGGATCGTAGGTCAGCCAGCTTTGGGAGGCGGAAATCGGAGTGGTTGAAGTTACCTGTGGCGGCGTCGGGCTGCCGATGGTGAAGGGATTGGCGACTCCGGCAGTGCCGTATGGATTGGCCCAGTTCATCTGGTAGCCGGTGGGGCTGGATTGCAGAGCTACGGAAGTAATGAACGGCGCCAGGTTGGAGTAGATGTTGAACAGGGTGCTGTTGATGCGGCTGTCAAAGAACATTCCGGCGCCGCCGCGAATGCGGTTTTGCCATTGCCAAAGACGTCCTAGGCAAAACCGAGCCGGGGCATGAAGTGGTTGTAGGCCGAGGCGACTCCGTTGGGATTGAATCCGGGATCGCCTGCAAACTGCATTCCGGCAGGCGCAAGGGGATACTTGGTGGAGTGCGTGTTCGATGCCCAAGGGTTGGGAAGAAGCTGCCCATGCGGCCTTGTAGTTCGTGCCAGGGTTTGAACGGCTCATAGCGGATGCCGTAGTCGAGCGTCAGGTGGGGAGTCGCCTTCCAACTGTCCTGCACATATGCGCCGATGAACTTGCCGCGGGGATTGAAGAACTGCCCCGACGCCTGGTTCATTTGATAGAGATCTCCAAACAGGAAGTCGGCCATGGAGTCGCCGGTACCCGTGGCGTTGGCGCTGGAACTGAAGTTGAACTGTCCCGGCTGCTCGAAGAGGTTGTTGACGTCGACTTTCGATACCTCGCCGTGGAAACCGGCGTCGATGTTGTGTCTTCCCAGCAGGAAGTGAATGTCGTCGGTCAGCGTGTAGTTATCGCGGCGGAAGAAGGCCTGGGGGTTGACGCTGATTTCGAAGAATCCGCCCTCTACGTAGATCTGGTTGATCTGCTTGAACGTCGGCTGCCAGATATTGACGCCCAGATCGGCCACATCGAGGCTATTGGAAACCGGCCCGCGGGCGTCGTTGTCAAGCTGATTGCCGATGATGAAGTTGTTGACGATGTGAGGGCTGAAGGTGTGCGTTTCTGAGATCAGCGAGTTGTAGTAGTGGTTCGCGGCTCCATCTTCGATGGAGAGCACGTTGGTGAGGTTCTCCACGCCCGTGAGGATGTACGCGTCGGAGAAATAGCGCAGCTCCAGTTTGTCCTTGGGCGTCAACTCCGTGTCTACTTTGGCCGTGATCTCGGCGAAGCCGTAATCGTTCGGGATTTGGTAGAAGACGGAGCCAGCCGAGGTTAACGCTGGAACATAACCCAGGAAGTTCTTGGTGACGGAACTGAGCGCGGCTGAGCTCCATACGTTCGAAGTGCCGGGCGTCGTGCAAGAAATGGTCGGAGTGAGGATCGCCGATGGCATGAGCGGATCGCCGACGCAATCGGTAAATACCAGGTTGTTTGTGCCCGGAGCAGCGCCGGAGGAGTTTGCGCCAGCCTGGGCGATGGTCGGCAGAATGGAGGTGGTATTGGCTGCCGACTCGCGGTCGATAGTTCGCTGATACCCGAAGAAGCCAAACGTCTTGTTGCTGTGGAAGAGGTGCGGAATCTCGAGCGGTCCGCCCACGGTGCCGCCAAACTGATTGCGTTTGAGCAGGTCCGGGATGTTTTTCTTTGTGTTGACGTTGTAGGTGAAGTAGTTCGATCGCGTTCAAATCGGAATTGCGGACATATTCAAACAGGTCGCCGTGATACTGGTTGGTGCCACTTTTGGTGATGATGTTGACTACGCCGCCGGCGTTCTGGCCGTATTGTGCGTTGTAGTTGTTGGTCTCGATGCTGAACTCCTGGATGGCATCGGGCATGGGGAAGGGCATGTTGACGTTGGTGTATTCGTCGACGTTATTGCCGCCATCGAGCATGTAGTTGGTCTGCCCCGTAAATGTGCCGTTGGCGGAGATCGCAATCGCCGTGGGGAAGGTCTTGGTATTGCCCTGGTCGGCCTGTGCCGGCGGAGCAATGGTGACACCGGCCACTCCTTCGGTGAGTGCGGCCGCGTTGCGCCCGTTCAGCGGCAAGTTGACTCACCAGTGTTTGGCCGATGACCTGGGACAAGGTGCCCGTCGTCACGTCGATCTGGGTATTTTCGGCGCTCACCGTTACCGTCTCGGTTGCCTTGCCGGTTTTGAGCGAGATGTTGACCGTGACCGCAGCGTCGGCGCGTAGTTCTACGCCGTTCTGCGTATACATTTCAAATCCCGCGCGCGAGGCGCTGACGTTGTAGACCGAAGGCGACAGAATGGGGAAAACGAACGTGCCTTCGCTGCTCGTGGTGGTTTGGGTCGAAATTCCGGTAGCAGCCTGGGTGGCAGTGACTTCAGCGCCTGCGACTACAGCGCCACTCGAATCGGTCACCGTGCCGTTGATGCTTCCCAAGCCCTGCGCGAGCA
The DNA here is from genome assembly GCA_963699385.1 of uncultured Acidobacteriota bacterium. GTDB lineage: Bacteria > Acidobacteriota > Terriglobia > Terriglobales > Acidobacteriaceae > Telmatobacter. The sequence continues at coordinate 44,618 of CAVOTQ010000016.1, forward strand.
GCCTGCCGCCCGGCGCACAGATGCACACCGCGGATAGGACTGCAAAACTGCCCAACAGTTTGACAAGAGCTTTCATGCTCGCCTCCTAAACTTTGTCGATCATCTTGAGCCTGAGCCCGGCCGGAACGGAGTTGCCGCGCTAGAACAGACGCGTACGGTCGAGCCGGTTTGTGGATCCCCGCGTTTCTAGTAAATCGAATTAACACTTGGATAGACAGATACCGTCCCTGACTGTCAGGAATTTCTGTATGTTGCTTATTTTGCGTCGGTTATGGAAGGACGGTCGCGGCAACGGCCGAGGCCCGGTGAAGGCTACTCCGCGGAGACGGCAAGCACTCTGGGCGGCCCTGGAGTCCCGTCGGTCACCGTGGTTCCCAGGACAATCTGCAGATTTTGAGCGCCTCCGCTGGCTCGCGCCTGGGTGGCGATGGCTTCGAGGAGCTCGGGATTGGTGAGGAACTCCCCTGCGGCTTGCGTGCCGTAGGTATAGAGGCCGCCAATGACGACGACCACATGTCCGGTCTCCGAATCGTGGATACGGGAGATCAAGGCGAAGTCCTGCAACTTGGGGCTGTTAGCGCCGGTCACCGGCTCGGGAGGCTGATTTGTGGCCCAGCTCCAATTGCGCGATGCCGGGTTTTTCGCGTCCCGAATATAGATAAGGTGCTTGTCCACATCCATGGCCAGGGTGTAACGGAGTTGGCGGGTGAGACGCAGACTCCATTCATTATTGAAGGCGCCAATGAGCACCACGGCACCCTCGCGGAGATCGGAAAAGGAACTTGAACTGCCCCTGCGGATGAGGACCTGCTTGTTGCGGGCCTCGAGCGCGCCGACCACGCGAGCGATGGTGACGGTATCGGCAAAAGGCACGGTCTGCGACGAATCCGAGCTGGGAACCGGGGTGACCGTGCTGCTGGTTCCGTCGGCGTCGGGCAGGGTAGGCGGGCCGTTGGGATGATCGCCGACGGCCACGAGGACCGGGCCCGGGGTGTCCACCACCGGCTGCCAGAAAAGGTCTTCGGGATTGGATTTATGCAGCCAGCTATATCCCAGCGCGACGGCAAGCGCGATGGCAGAAACCAGCAGGAGGCCCCAATACCGACGCCACCTGTGGGGAATCTGCCTGGCTGCTGCCGTGCTTCCAGCCAGGGGGACCGGTCCGAATTGGATATGGGCGCTGTGGGTTTCAAACCCAGCTTCGGCCGTCTCTGTTTCCGCTTCAGGATCGATGAGAGTGTGGCGGCCTTGACCGGGAAGCGCGAATCTCGGGACGTAGGAGCCCGGGATCAGATCGATGCGCAGCTCGGAGCGATGCCGTTCGTCGACATAATAGGTGGCGAGGCGTTTGCGGAGTTCCGTGGCCGCGGTACGCACGATGTGATCGACGTTGGTGTCGTAACTGGGATCCCGCTCGAAGACCTCGACGCCAATGGTGCGTTCCTTGATCTGATCGGCTGATCCGCTCAGCGTTTGCTCCACCACATATTTAAGAAAAGCCACGGAGCGTTTGCTGGAACGAAAGACGTCGTCACGGACAAGCAAGTCGAGCTGCGCACGAATCATGCTCGCGGTCAGGTCTGGCGTTGCTCCGTAGTCGACTTCGGCGTCGATCATGCTCTTTCCAGTGACAGCGATTTTAGCACGCGTCGAGTGCGGTTCGGCGAGTCTCAAGTTGCGTGTCAGCCGGCACACACTGTGTGCGCCGTGACACGGATGAGGCCAGCGTACTGGCCGGCAATTCATTTGCTTTCAATCGACATCGACTGGTGTGCGGATTGCATTGCTTCCGAGCGTAGGCGGGTGGGTGGGGAGGGCGCGATGGCGGCGGGGAGGCAGTGCACGTGGACTAGCCCGGCGCCGATCGCGGCAGCAAAAACGGTTGCGGAAGAAAACTCGCCGTGCTGCCGAAGAAATGCCGTACGATTGGTGCGGCTTCGTATTCATGTGATCGTGCGCGACAGAGCTTTCAATGGCGGGCCGCCGGCAAGCAACCGCCGAAGAAGAGGGCTGGTTGCGTTTGCGGCAATCGTTGCGCTCCTGCTGATTTTGGGTTTCGCGTGCCGAGGCGGCAGGGCTGCGCGGCGGCTGATGCATCGCTTCCTGCCGGTTCATGCGCAGGCGGCAAGCAGCGAAATCCGAATTGGGTGCAACCGGACCCCTTGCTTTCCCACCCTTTTCGCAAACGGCGCGAAAAGGATGGGGCACGGAAGCGATGAGTATGGCGATCGCTACGGCGACGGAACGCCTGACTTTGTGAGGCTGAGCGATCCGGCGGACGAGGCGGCGTTTCGGCGCTGGTTCACGCTGATTGCCGAGTACCAGGCGGCTAGACCATTAGCAGAAGTGCCCGCCGAGATTACCGATTGCGCCAGCCTGTTGCGTTACAGCTACCGCGAGGCGCTCAAGCGTCACGACGAAACGTGGTTCGAGACAACGGGCATTGAGGTTGCGGCGCCGCCGGGAGAGATTCGCGCGTGGAGCTACCCGCACTCGCCGCTGGGCACGGCGCTGTTCCGCGTGAAGCCGGGGGCATTTTCAGCCGAAGATTTGACTGACGGCGCATTTGCGCAGTTCGCGGACGCCCGGACACTTGTGGAGCGCAATGCTTACTTTGTGAGCCGCGATGTGCGCGCCGCCGAACCGGGCGACCTGCTTTTCTATCGGCAGTTCGGGCAGTCGTCGCCGTGGCACTCGATGATTGTGACGCGGGGCGGCGCCGCGGCCGAGGTTGTCTACGACACGGGACCAGACCACGAGGCGCCCGGTGAAATCCGCCGCGTTCTGCTTTCTGAACTTCTTGACCATCCCCAGCCGCAATGGCGGCCTACGCCGGGCAATCCCAACTTTCTCGGCGTCTACCGCTGGAATATTCTGCGAGGCACCCCATGAAATTGACAGATGATTGTCTGAATCTTCCGCGGCGAGCTGGAAGTGTCCTTCAGGGGCTAAAGCCCCAAGTTCTTCGCGCTCGTTATGGCACGACTAAAGTCGTGCCCTTTCAAAATGGCGCCGCCCCTATGGGGCTAGAGATCGATGCCACATTCAACCCCACGCTAAAGCGCGGGGCTAACAATCGTTGCGCCTACGGCGCGTCTGGCACGACTAAAGTCGTGCCCTTTCAAAACGGCGCCGCCCTTATGGGGCTAGAGATCGATGCCACATTCAACCCCACGCTAAAGCGCGGGGCTAACAATCGTTGCGCCTACGGCGCGTCTGGCACGACTAAAGTCGTGCCCTTTCAAAACGGCGCCGCCCCTACGGGGCTAGAGATCGATGCCACATTCAACCCCACGCTAAAGCGCGGGGCTAACAATCATTGCGCCTACGGCGCGTCTGGCACGACTAAAGTCGTGCCCTTTCAAAACGGCGCCGTCCCTACGGGGCTAGAGGTCGATGCCACTTTCAACCCCACGCTAAAGCGCGGGGCTAACAATCGTTGCGCCTACGGCGCGTCTGGCACGACTAAAGCGATGCCCTTTCGCGGAATCATTTACTTGGTCCGTTCGATCCTCGCTTATCTGACGAGTTGGATTTTGGCTGGTGCGGTGCTTGCGCTGCTTGCGGCTGCCGCCGCTGCACCCGCCGCCTGGGGCGAGGCGCGGTCGTTTTCGCTTTCGACAACGCGCACCTTTGCGCCGGGCGATAGCGTCAAGATTCAGCTTTTTGCGCGTAACGTGCCGGAGCTGGAGTTTCGCGTGTACAAGGTGCGCGATGCGGAGAAGTTTTTTGCGGGACTTCAGGATCCGCATAGCTTTGGCGTGAAGCCCTACTCGCCCAACGAGCAGATCGATCAGGAGACGTGGCTGGAGCGGATTCACGATTTCAAAGCGCATCTCTGGTGGCTGATTCGAAGCTTTTTCCGCGGGCAATTTACCTATGAGGCGCGGGACAGCATTCTTGAGCGGCAGAGCAAGCTGGGAAAACGCAGCCAGGTGGTGGGGGCCGCGCAGTTTGCGCAGGTTCCCTTGCTGAACGAAAGCCAACTGGTGGCGCGATGGAAGCTGGTGCTGCCGCCTGCGCTGGTGAGCGAGAACGAGGTGTTGCCTATCGATAACGCGAACGGCGGGGGACTGGACGCGGGGGTGTACCTGATCGAGGCCACGGACGGCACCTATAAGGCGTACACCGTGGCCATTGTGACGAAGATCGCGGTGGTGGAGCAGACGGTGGACGGGAAAGCAATTCTCTACGTGGCCGATCGCAAGACTGGCGCGCCGGTGGACCAGGCGGACGTGGTGATGTGGGGCGATCAAAAGCTGCAGTCGTCGGGCAAAACCGGCAGCGAAGGCCTGGCATCGCTCACTTATACGGTGCGCGGCGGCGCGGAGGGAGCGGAGCCGGACAATGTGTGGATCCTGGCGCGCCACGGAGCTGACGCCGCGGTGGTGACGCCGTTTGGTTACGGATTCGGCCGCGCAGAACCAGCAGCAGGAGCACGACTTCATCTATACGGACCGGCCCGTTTACCGGCCCGGCCACACCGTCCACATCAAGGCAATTGTGCGCAAGGAACTGAACGACAGTCTGGTGATGCCCGATGAACGCACGCTCACGATGCGCGTGACCGGACCCGACGACAAGGTGGTGTTCAACAAGGAACTGCCGGTTTCAGCGCACGGAACGATCGCGGCGGACTTCGATCTTGCCTCCGATGCGGCGCTGGGGTATTACAACATCGATTTCAAGGAAAGCCGATTCTGAACGACGTTACGACGAGGGCGGCAGCGGCAGCTTTTACGTCGAGGAGTACAAGAAGCCGGAGTACCAGGTGACGGTGAAGCCCGCGACGGCGCGGGTGCTTCAGGGCAACACCATTCAGGCCACGATTGAGGCGAGGTACTTCTTTGGCGAGCCGGTTGCAGGAGCCAATGTGACCTACGTCGTTCACACCTCGCAGCACTATTGGTGGGATGAGGACGAAGAGGACGAAAACGGCGATAGCGCTGATGCGGCATCGCGCCGATACGGACGATGAGGACGACACCGATTCCGGGTATGGCGAGACCGAGCAGCAGGAGCACCAAGGTGTGCTGGACGCAAATGGCCAACTGACGGTGACGCTGCCTACGGCGGTCGACGGCAAGCACAACGACCAGGACTATCGCATTGAGGCGCGCGTGACCGATGCGGCGAATCGCGAGGTGAGCGGCCACTCGACGGTGCTGGCGACATATGGATCGTTTCGCGTGAGCGTGGAGCCGACCAGCTACGTGGTCGAAAACGGAAAGCCGGCGCGGGTAAAGGTGACGGCGCAGGATTACGACGGCAAGCCGGTGCAGACGGCGGTGCACATTGCCGCGGTGCAGACGTGGGATGCAACGAATCATCAGCGGAGCCAGACGGCTGTGGCCAGCAAGGATACCGCTGACCGGCGCCGATGGAACGGTGCTGGTGGATCTGCCGCTGGGCGGAAGCGGGGATTTTGAGATCGACGGCCAGCGCACAGACGCCGGAGAAACGGACAGTACAAGGCCAGACGTGGGTATGGATCTGGAATGGCGCGGGTGCGATGTACGAATCCAACGCACAGGCGCAGATTGTAGCGGACAAGAAGAGCTACCAGGTGGGCGACGTCGCGCACCTGCTGCTCGTGACCGGGCTGGATGAGTCGTGGGCGGTGGTGACGACCGAAGGCGACACGGTGCAATCGCAGCGCGTTATTCACGCGGCGGGCACGAGCACTGCGTTCGACGTGCCGATCACGCAGCAGGCGCAGCCGAACCTGGTGGTGACCGCCATCGTCGTGCACAACGACCAGTTGATGACGGCGCAAAAGAGCCTGAAGGTTCCGCTGACGGAGCGGACGCTGACGATTACCGCGACGCCGGCGAAAACCCAATACGAACCCGGCGACAAAGCCAGCTTCGATGTGAAGGCGGTGGACGCCGCGGGCAAACCCGTTCAGGCTGATCTGAGTTTCGGCGTGGTGGATGAGGCGCTCTACTCGGTGCGGCCCGATACCACGGGCGACATCGTGGCTTCGTTCTATCCCAAGCGCGAGGTGTATCTCAATCCGCAAACTTCGTTCGAGTTTTATTTCGAGGGAGACGCGGGAACCAAAAGCCCCATGTTGGCGGGACTGAATGGCCTCTACCATCCGCGCATGGCGCAGGTGAAACCGGGGTCGGACCTGGTGGTGCCGAAGGTGCGCAAGGCGTTTCCCGACACGGCCTATTGGAACGCCGATGTGCGTACCGGCGCGGACGGGCATGCGCGCGTCACATTCAACTTCCCCGACGCGTTGACCACGTGGCGCACGACGATTCGCGGTATGACGGACGACGGCAAGGCCGGCGGAGCGGTGACGCGCGTACTGGTGCGCAAAAACCTGATCGTCAGGCTGGCCGCGCCGCGTTTCTTCCGCCAGGGCGACGAGACGGTGATGCGCGTAATCGCGCACAACTACCTGGCGACGTCGAAGGACGTAACGTTTGAACTCGACGTGAGCGGAGTGGACGTGCTGAGCGGGCAAACGCAGAAGGTGACGATTCCCGCCAAGGGCGAGAGCTATGTGGATTGGCGCGTGAAGGCCCAGAAAACGGGCAACGCGACGTTTACGGCCAAGGCGCTGACCAACGAGGAGTCGGACGCGTTGCAGATGACGCTGCCGGTTTTGCCGTACGGCGTGAAGCAAAGGGCTGCGGGCGCGGGCGAAGTCTTTTCCGGTGCGGGGCAAAACCAATGGACGTACAGCTACTCCACAGGATCCGACGTGAACTCGCGGGGATTGACGATCACGGTTGCGCCATCGGTGGCAGGCACCGTGTTTGACGCGCTCGATTATCTGACCAGCTACCCGTGGGGTTGCACCGAGCAAACCATGTCGAGCTTTCTGCCCGACCTGATTGTGGCGCAGGCAGTGGACAAGCTGCATTTGAAATCGCCCATCGATCGCAAGACGCTTGACGATGAAGTGCAGGCGGGACTGGAGCGGCTCTACAGCTTCCAGCACGACGATGGCGGCTGGGGCTGGTGGCCCGACGACCAGAGCATGGTGTTTATGACGGCGTATGTGGTGAGTGGGCTGGGACAGGCCAAAGCTGCCGGCTATCCAATCGACAATCAGCGGCTAGGCAAAGCCCAGATGTGGCTTACCAAGACGCTCAACGCGCATCCTGACATGATTCCCGATCTGCGGGCGTATGCGGTGTATGCGCTGGCCACGACCAGTGGCGCACCGAAAGATGCGCTCGACAAGGCGTGGGGCAGTCGCGACAAGTTGAGCGACGAGGGACTGGCGCTAACTGGGCTGGCGCTGGCGGCGGCGGGCGATGGCCGCGCGAAGCAGGCCGCTGATCTGATCGAGAAGAAGGCGCACGCAACCGATGTGGATGCGTACTGGGTGGGCACGTACGACGGCTTGCTCGATTTCTGGGACGATACTTCGCCGGAGACGACGGCCTTCGCACTGAAATTATTGCTCGTCGAAGATCGTTCGAGCGGGCTGATGCCGAAAGCAGCGCGGTGGCTCACTGAGCATCGCGACGGTGACTACTGGTATTCGACCAAGCAGACGTCGATGGTGATTCAGGGGCTGACTGATTACCTGGCTGTGAGCGGCGAACTCGCCAACACGTCGGACGTGGAGGTGCTGGTGAACGGCACGAGCGTGGGAAAACGACATTTCAGTTCCGGCGACGCGCTTGCCGCGCCCTGGCAGATCAAGGTGACTGCGGCGCAGGCGGGGAACGGCGGACAGGTGACGATTCGCAAGAGTGGTAACGGCATCACGTACTGGTCCACTGTAAACAGTTGGTACTCTGCTGACCACAAGAACTTCCAGCAAGGCCAACTGGCGCTGAACATCACGCGCGATTATTACTTGTTACAGAAGCGTCAGGACAAGCCGACCGATCCGATCACTTATGACCTGGTTCCACTGAACGGGCCGGTGCATGTGGGCGACATCATCGCGGTGCGGTTGGCGCTTGGCGGGACGAGTTGGAAATACCTGCTGGCCGAAGATCCGATTCCGGCGGGCACAGAGTTTCTGCCGGAGAGCGGGCTCTACACGATCAATCACAAGCCGGATTGGTGGGCAGACTTCTTTACGCGCAAGGAATTCCATGACGACCGCGCGGCGTTCTTCAACGACGACTTTTCCGTGCGCCGCGAGTATGTTTATCTGCTGAAGGTGGACAACGCGGGCAAATTCCAGATCAGCCCGGCCGACGCCGGACCCATGTACCAGCCAAATATTGAAACCACCACCGATCCCGCTACGCTGGAGGTGCAGTAAAGCAGGGAACAAGGGAAAAAGGGAACGAGGGAACAAGGATGCAGCCAACAAGGGAGCAAGAAAGACCGGGACTAAGGGACTGAGGGACCAGGGACTGTGAACTACGAACTGTGAACTGGGTGAATGAGGTGCGTTCGTGAAGGATTTCAAGGAAATGTTTTTGCGTGTGGGCCGCGGTTGGGGTTGGACGGCTGCGCAATTTTGGGCGACGCTGCTGATCGTGCTGGTGGGAGTGGTGTGGACGCGCGTGCCGGAGAATCACTGGTGGCAGGTGGGGCTCACGTTGCTGCTGCCATTGCTCATGCTGGCCGCGACACTCGTGCTCGAGGCTGGAACCATGCGGAGTTTCTTCAATCAAGACGAGCGTCGCGTGCGGTTCGCCGTGGGCGCGCTCACGCTGCTGGTTTGGATCGCGGTGGTTTGGCTAGCGTGGTTCATTCTGGACTGGTGTGACGATCAGATTCCGCAGTGGGCGGGCTATTTGAACTCACGCGCCTCGGCGAACGCGCGGGCAAGGGTCTTCACTTACGAGCACATTTCAACCTGGTTCAGCGGTCTGGAGTGGATCTTGCGCTGGATTGTGGTTCCGGCGAAGGTGATTCCGCACGCGATGGCATCGGCCGAGTGGGGAGGTCGGCTGCCGTGGCGAAGAGTGCTGCGCATGATGCTGAACTGGCAGTGGTGGATCGGCGCGGTGATCGCCGCGCTCGTGGGCGTACTGCTGCCGAGTTATTTCTTCAACGGCGAGCCGCATGGAACGGAGACGCACCAGGTGTGGGCTGTGAGCCTGAAAGTGGCTGGAGCCTCTCTGCTGGCCATGGCGAGCTGGGTTCTGTTGCTGGCGTGGGCGGCGGTACTGCTGGCGCGCAGTTCTCGCGAACGTGCGACTACCGGGAATTCGAAGTCTGATGCGGTCTCTGAGGGCCGGGAGGCCCTCAGTACAGCCGGTCAGCCACCCCACGGACGAAGACCTGTCCGCAGGGACCCCGGTCAGGAGACCGGCGGTACGGTACGAGGACCTGTGAAGCTACCGCTTTCCGAGAGCGGCAACGACGCTGGCGGGAACATCTGAACGCAGCCAATCGAGCACCTGCGCGCGGCCGTAGCGATTGAGGAGTTGCGTGGAATACCACGCAGCGGCGCGATGCGCGGTTTCGGACTGGTCTTCGCTTGCGGAGTGCGCGAGAGCGGCGTTGATTTCGTCAATGGTGAGCTTGGGCCCTGCGGTAGGCGTTTTTGCCGGGGCATCGCTCCATGCTTCGACCAACCCTTCGCGCAACCAGAGCGGCGCCTTCGGCCCAGCCTCGCGCTCCACCAGCGCATGCAGAAATTCGTGGCGCATGGTATCGGCCAGAAGTTGCCGCGCGGCCAAAGTGCGCAAGGGCTGCGTGGCGATCCAATCCTCTTCAGTGAAGGCCGCGATCCAGCCCGGCGCCAGCGTGGCCTGACGGAAGCCGGGCGTGGAGGCGAAGGCGCGCACGGTAAAGGGAGCGGAGGCATGCAAGCCGGAACGCTCAGAAGCCTCAGCGCGCGCGCGATTGAGAGCGGGCAAAAATGCTGCGTCGCCGGCCTCGAGCGATTCTAGAACAAAGCCATCGCCGGCGAAGCTTTGCCACGTGCGTCCCGTGGATTCGTCTGCGGTCTCCGCACCGGGAAAATACTGGGAAAAAATTTCACGCGTAGTGTGGCCCTGCGCAGCCATTGCCGCCGCGCCCTTTTGACACAAGCCCACACCGTGCCCCCAGCCGCGGCCATGAAAGGCGAAAGTATCGCCCTGGCGGCTCACTTCGAACCACGTGCTGGGAATGCGGTTCCATCCCAGCGACTCGCCGACGGCGAGTTGGAAGTCTTCGGCGGAGATTTCGGCGCCATCGAGTTGCAAGACGACGGCACGTCCTGAGACGCCACGTCGGGCGACGGAGAGATTCTGCCAGCCAGGTTGCGCGAGGCCATGCGCGGCGAGGGCTGCGGTGAGCTCCGCACGCGTGATTTGCGAGGCCCACTGGCGTGTACCGTTTGCCGTGCAGAAGCGGTCGGGCTGCGAAGGCAGATAGGGAAGTGGTTTTGCGCGCGGCCAAATCTCGTCGGGAGAAGCGGTGCGCCCCCCGCAATCTTTGCCGAAGTAGGCGAGGGCGCGTTGACCGTGGAACCATAGGGTTTCACCGGCAGTTGCCAGCGTGGCTGCGTGGGCGGCGGTTCTGCGAACGCTGTTGCCGGTCGAGTTGCGCTCGCCGCTTCCGTCCCAGTGCAGAAGCTGGCAGTGGGTGGAATCGCACACATCGTAATCGGCGTGGCCGTGCGTCTCATGCAAGGCAAAGCTACGGACGACGATGGCGAGCGCTTTCAGAGACTCAGGACTGTCGTCGGGGCCGCTCTCGCTCGCGACGACGCGCTCCACATAGTTTTCGACGGGCAGCGTTACTGCGATGATCAGAACGCCGTCGCGTGCGGTTATGGCGACGGGCTCGTGCAAGGTTACGGTTTCGCCGTGAGCCGCGAGGGTGATCGGCCCGCTCAACCGGATTTCGCCCGAAGAAACCGTTTTGCCAGTGGTGGAGAAGTTCAAGCCGTCCTTTTCGGCGTGAATCTTCGCTGGCGCGTGCAGCACCTCCACGGGGCACTTTTCACACGTCTGGAACAACGTGAATTCTTTTGGCCCCGTGGGCGTGAGCGTCACGTCGTGATAGTGCCACAGGGTCCACATGCCGACGCGGAGCGTGGTGCGGTCAGCGGGCGACGGTGCGGCAGCGGCGATGGCAGCGGGCGGATGGGCCGATTGCACTCCGCTGAACGCTACGGCGACAGCGGCGACGAGGCTCGAAGCCCATCGCGACCATAACTGGCGATTCATGGTCTCACCAATGGCCCGTTGGCCAGCGATTCTCCGGCGACATGCGCGGCATCGGCGCCACGGCCCGCGGGCAGAAACACGGCAATCACTACCTGCGGATTTTCCGCGGGCGCGAGGCCCGCAAACCAGCCATGGGTGCGGGGCGAAGAGGCGCTTTCGGCGGTTCCGGTTTTGCCGAGTAGAGCGACGCCGCCGAGGCTGGCCTGGCCCGCCATGCCGAAGCTGGCCGAGTCCGCTAATCCGGCACGTACCACCTGCGCTGCTTCGGAATCGGGATGCGCCGCGAGCTCGAGCGCGAGCCAGCGATAGGCCATGGCCAGTTCGAGAGGCGTGACGCGCACTCGGTCGACGCCGAGTAAGGCCAACTCGAGCGAATCTGGTGAATCGGGCTCGCGGAATTCAGCCACGGCCTCCTGAGGCGCAAGGCCAGTGAGGCTGAGCAACCCGGTGGGGCGCAGTAGACGGCCTAGTTCACCGGGCTGGAGACTGCGCGCCACCGCGGCGAAATAACTGTTGCACGACCAGGTGAGCGCCTCGCGGGCGTCGAAGGGCGGCGCGAGTGGGTGGGTGCATGCGAGGCGATGGCCGGCTACGACGAGCTGCCGGTTGCAAGCCACGCGGTTTGCGGGATTCCAGCGGCCGGCGCGGATCAACGAATAGAGAACCAGAGGCTTCAGCGTCGAGCCGGGCGCAGCGACGGTTCGGGCCGCGTCGGCGAATTGATGCGATGCCAGCAGGCGGCCGCTGGCCAGATCGAGCACGATGATGCGCGCGTCGGGAGACTGGCGCGCCGCGCGGTCAACAGCGGATTGCCACATGGACGCAGGAGTTTGGCCAGAGGCGCTGAGAGCGCCGGAGACTGCGAGAATGGCAAGCCAACGCAGGATTCCGTGCACACGAGAAGTATGACCGATTGCGCGGGAGTTTTCAGCGCTGCGGACCGCGTATAATCGGCGGCGACGCACGACTGCGTTCCGAATTTCGTAGAAAAGGACCTGGGATGGCTATGTTTCCGACTCGAAGAACTTGTTTTTTCCTGCTGCTGGTTGCGGCTTTGTTGCTCGCTCCTTCGCGCTCCGGAGCGCAGAATGCGGCGCCGCAGCGGCCGCAAATTACGGGAGTCTCGCATGTGGGCTATTTTGTGTCGGACCTGCCGAAGGCGATCGCGTTCTGGCATGACCTGCTGGGCTTCGACGAGTACACGACACTGAATAAGCCGGGGACGGACCAGACCCGCATTGCGTTTATCAAGATCAACGATCACCAGCACGTCGAATTGTTTACCGACGCGCCGCCATCGCCGCCCAGCATGATGAGCCACTACTGCTTCAGCGTGAGCAACGTGGACGAGATGCGCACGTACTTGCGGGCGAAAGGTTTTGATGTGAAGCCGGGTAACGGCGGCAAGACGCGCACCGGCGACTATGCCTTCGAGATCAAGGACCCTGATGGCACGCTGGTGGAGTTTGTCGAGAGCCTGCCTACGGGAATTGAGATGCAGAGTGCGGGCAAGTTTATGCCGCCCACGCGCATTGCCGACGCGATCTACCACGTGGGTTTTCTAGTTGGAAATCTGGATAAGTCGCTTGCGTTTTACGAGGGCGTGCTTGGCTTTACGGAGACCTGGCGCGGCAGCAGCAACGGAAAAGAATTGAGCTGGGTGAATCTCCGCGTTCCTGACGGCAAGGATTACATCGAGCTGATGCTTTACGACAAGACACCGTCGGGCTTCGGGACGAAGAATCATGTTTCGCTTCTGGTTGCCGACGTGCAGAAGGCAGTGGCGGAACTCGAATCCAGGCCCGCGTACAAGGACTACCTGACCCATGCGAAGCCGCTCACGGTGCAGGTGGGGAAGAACGGCAAGCGTCAGGTGAATCTTTACGATCCGGACGGAACGCGCGTGGAATTGATGGAAGCGCAGACCGCGGACGGAAAGCCCGTGCCGCCATCTACAGCGCCGCCGCCGGCGCCGGCGTACGAGTAACGCTCTTGTCGCATAAATTCGCAATCGTGTGCGATCGGCGCGGGCGGGGACGCCCGCGCTACAGCCGGTCAGGAGACCGGCGCTACATTCTGATTAATCGGTCTGGCGGACTGCGGCAGCCTATGTATTGATACAACCGAAGAGCGCGAGAGCGAGGATTCGCTAAGGAGATCGAGCCTTCTGCTTCAGCTTCCTGTTATTCTCGCAATCACAAATGGAGAAGGCTCTTCACGCCGCGAAGGATGGTTCCGGGGATGGCTCCGGCGACGGCTCTTCCGCCGGCCTGCCGCGCGTTCTGGGCGCGGGCGAGGCCATTGCGATCGTAATCGGGACCGTGATCGGCAGCGGGATTTTTTTGATTCCCAGCGAGATGATGCGCGACACCGGCTCCTCGCTGCTGGTGTACCTGGCGTGGATCGTGGGTGGATTGCTGTCGCTTTTCGGCGCCATGACGTACGCCGAACTGGCCACGATGATGCCGTATGCGGGTGGCGAATATGTGTACCTGCGCGGCGCCTACGGGGACACGGCGGGCTTTCTCTACATGTGGACCTGGTTTACGGTGGCCAAGCCGGGTTCAATCGCGAGTGTCGCTCTCGGCTTGGCGCGCACCCTCGAATTCTTCCCCGTCTTTTCCCATCTGTCGGATGCGATTCCTGGCCTGCCTTTCACGATCTACTGGTCGCAATTGTTTGCTATTGCGGTCACGTGGCTGATTACGGGACTTAATTACCTGGGCATCAAAAAGGCGGGAGATTTTCAGCTGATTTTTACGGTGCTGAAGGCGGTTCTGATTCTGGTTGTAGTGGCGTTCTGTTTTCAGTCCACGAGCGGATCGTGGAGTCACTTCCTGACGCGATTGCCGCACGCGGTGGGCGGCTGGAACGGCTTCATGCTGGCGCTGATTGCAACCTTGTGGGCCTATGACGGCTGGAGCGATTTGAGCATGGTGGCGGGAGAAGTGCGGCGCCCCGGGCGCAATCTTCCCCTGGCTTTAATTGGAGGCCTGCTGGGAGTCGCGGCCCTCTACATGGCCACCAACGCGGCGATTCAATACGTGCTTCCGGCAGAGGCGATCGCCGGCTCAGAATGGCCGGCGGTGGCGGCGCTGAGAGTGGTGGCCGGGACGCACGGGGCAGGAATTGTGGCAGCGGCCATGGCCGTGAGTATCCTGGTGGCCCTGAACGGGACGGTTATGTCGGGCGCGCGGGTGCCTTATGCCGCCAGCCTCGATGGACTGTTTTTCCGCCGGTTTGGGCACGTGCATCCACAGTTTCGTTCGCCTTCCACTTCGCTGGTTGCGCAGGGGCTGGTGTCGACAGTTCTGCTTCTGTTCCTAAGCCATTTTGCACAATTGTTCGAGCTGACGGTGTTTGCCGAATGGCTGTTTTACGCGATGGCGGCCAGTACAGTGTTTGTATACCGTCGCAAAAACCCGGACGCGACTCGGCCCTACCGGGTGTGGGGCTACCCGGTGCTCCCGGCCATCTTCGTGGGGTCGGCCGTGGTGGTGCTGGTCTCGAGTTATGCCGGAAATCTGAAGGGATCGTTGCTCGGTACAGTGCTGATTTTAAGCGGGTTGCCTGTCATGTGGCTGATTCGCAAGCAGCGCGCCGCACGGTGACCAGGAGTCCCATCGGTCGTCACGCATTCTCTCACCCTTTTCCGCCTATAAACGTGGAATGGGGTCAGGGAGGAACTGGTCTCGTGATTTCCCACCCTTTCGCGAGAAGCCGCGAAATGATGGGGCACGGCCGATCAATCCGGGCATCGGCAGGGCTCGCCGGTGAGCCGGAGGCGGTTCTTCGCAAAGAAATCCACCGGAATGTGGGTTCTTTACACGATTTTCATTGACATTTATTTTGAGCAAAGCTAGGTTTACATACATCCAGTCATCTATATGACTTGGCGGATTGTTGGATTTTTAGCGCGATTGGCACGTATCGATCGAATTGTTGCCGTTTCCGCGCAGAATCGTGTCCTGTTCTCCGAATTCATGGACACTCCATGCAAGCTCCGGTCAGGCGGTTGAAGGCATCGTGTCTTCGCGTCGCGGCAGCCAGAATGCACAGGGAAACCTCTCGCATTGCCAGAAGAGGCGCTTCCTTATCACAGAAAAAGGCTCTCCTGTAACGCTCAATGCAAGCCTCGCCGGCATGGTTTTCTCGTCCTGTGCCGGACCGGCGTATTCATTGTGTGCCTCTCAACCGGTAAGGCTGATGTGGGGTAAAAAGCGCAGGAAATGCCCTTCATTGGCAGAACGAAAAACATTTCAGGAGGTAATCGATTTCTATGACGCACAATTTTGCAAAAGGCCTTTTTGCCCTGTTGATCGCAATAGGGCTGGTGTCGACCGCAAGCATCGCGTGCGCACAAACCGTCACAGGTTCCATCCGTGGCACCGTTACCGACGCCAGCGGCGCATTGGTGATCGACGCCAGGGTCGCAGCCAAGAACGTCAGCACCGGCGTCTCCACCGCCACCGTCACCGACCGCAGCGGCTCCTATAACTTGCAGTCGCTTCCCATCGGCACCTATGTCGTCTCCGCGGAAAAGGCCGGCTTCAAAATCACCGCCGAGCGTCCCTTCGCGCTGGAGATCGACCAGATCGCCAAGATCGACCTCCAACTCCAAATCGGTGACGTCACCACAACCATCGAAATCGCACCAGAGGCCGGCGCCATCCTGCAAACGGAAGACGCGTCTCTCGGAACCACCGTCACCTCCAACACGCTCGAGAGCATGCCGCTCGGCGGCCAGAACTTCTCTGCCGCGACGGTGTTCGTCCCCGGCGCGGTCCTCCCGACCTACGGTTCGCTGGGCAGTTCGCAGGGTTCAGAGCGTGACACGTCCTTTGCCTCGTCGACGCAGCCGTCCTTCAACGGCAACCGTATGCAGACCAACAACTACATTTTCGACGGTACGGACATCAACGAACCGCTGCAGAACACCATCGCCTATAACCCCGCTCCGGAAGCAATCGGCGAGATGCGCGTAATCACCGGTAACGCTTCAGCCGAGTACGGCAATGTGAACGGCGGCGAGGTTCTTATGGTCACCAAGGCCGGAACCAACGAGTTCCACGGCAGCCTTTACACCTTCTACGAGAACCAGGATGGCACTGCTAACACCTGGGCCAATAAGTACAACAATGTTGCCAAGGGTGTCTTCCACCAGAACCAGTTCGGCGCTACCGTCGGCGGCCCAGTGTTTAAGAACAAACTGTTCTTCTTCGCGGATTATCTAGGCTTCCGCGAAACCACGGCGGGAACCCAGGTAATCTCGGTGCCTTCGGTCAGGATGGGCAAGGGTGACTTCTCCGAATTTCTGGGAGCGCCGGACCCTTACGGTCATTCCATTCCTTCCACGCAATACATTCAGTTCTACAACACCGCCAACGGCAACGGTGCCGCGACAGCCGTTCCCTATGTGAACGATCAGCTTCCAGTCCTCAATCCTGTTGCAAAATATATCTTCGCTAACCCCCAGTTCTATCCGCAGCCGAACCGCCCCAGCACCAACGTCAACTCGCCGGATACCAACAACTATGCCGGGTACAACAAGTCCGCCATCGTGAATAACCAGGGCGACATTCGAGTCGACTATGTGATCTCAGCAAAGGACAACCTCTGGTCCCGCTTCACCCACGGGGGTGCCTACGATACGCCTATCGTGTCCGTACTTGCGTTCGAATTTCCAGGGGGCGATGACTATCCGTTCTGGAACGGCGTCCTCAACGAAGTACACACCTTTAGCTCGACCCTGCAGAACCAGTTTCGAGCCGGCTACTCGCGTATCTGGGATCTCGGTGGCATTCCGTCCGATAGCTTCGGCAATTTCCCGACAGGCAGCGATGCCAAAATTGGCTATCCTTACGCCAGCCCGTACCCCGGCTTCACCGAATCGAACATCTCCAGCGCCGAAAAGAACATAGGAACTTTGGGCATTGTGCAGGATACCATCGACAACATTTTCGACTATGGCGACACGGTGACCTGGACGCACGGTAAGCACATCTTCACCGGTGGCGCACAAATCCTGCGCTACCAGGAAAACTACTACTACGCCAGCAACAACGGCAACATGGGTCAATTTGCGTACAACGGCGAATTCAGCAGCGCGAACGGCTCGACTCGATACGGCTTCGCGGACTTCGTTCTCGATGCTTCCGAACTCCAGGGCGTTGCCGGTACGGCAGGACGTGATGGCCAACGCCAGTATCGGATGGCATACTTTGGCGAAGATGAATGGAGAGTCACTCCCAAGCTCACCGTGAATCTCGGCCTGCGCTACGGCTATGACCAGCCGTTCTACGAAGTCAACAACAAGGAAGTTAACGTGGACTTCAAGAACCCGCAGAACTGCCCCAACTGCCTGCTTACTGCGGGTAAGAATGGCGCAAGCAACGCTCTGTACAACCCGTTCCACACACAGTTCATGCCACGTGTTTCGTTCGCCTACCAGATGAACTCGCAGATGGTCATCCGTGGTGGCTACGGCATTACGGACGACTTCGAAGGCATGGGTGCGGCCCAGCGTATGACCCAGAACCCTCCCTTCATCCCTCAGTATCAGTACACCAGCGTTCTGCCTACGGCAACGACCCCTGGAACACCCATACATGTCAGCCAGGGCTTCACGGCCGGTGTTACTACGGGTGGAGCTTCCACGCAAATACGAAGCCTGGGATCCGAACATCAAACCCGAGCTGATTCAGCAGTACAACCTCACCCTCGAGACGCTCCTCGACGTCTCGCTTCACGTTCCAATTTGGATACGTTGGCAATGTCGCACAGCATCTCGTCATTCCTGAACCCATCAATCAGTACACGACTCCGGGCAATTCTTCGACAGGGCCGTTCAACGCCCTCGTCGGCGTTGGCGGCCAGGTCTACCTGACGACGGCTGAAGGCTACTCGAACTACAACGCCTTGCAGGTGCAATTGCGCCAGCGTCAGTTCCACGGACTGGAGTCCACCTTCAACTACACCTGGTCGAAGAACATGACCAACAACCCCGGCTACTTCGGGATCGGCGGCGTCGACGGTCCCAGCGTCTACCCGCAAAACATCTACAACCCGCACGGCGATTACGGCGTGTCGGGCTTCGATACCAGGAACGCAGCCAACTTCGTCGGCACGTATGCGATCCCGTTCGGACACGGCCGTGACTTCGGCTCCAACGTCAACCGCTTCACCGATTGGGCCATTGGTGGCTGGAAGGCGTCCCTGGATGCCGTTATGTATTCCGGCTTCCCGATTACCATCGGCAGCAGCAATGCCTCGGCCTCGAACAACGGGGGGGCACGTGCCAATCAGTACCACAAGCTGACCGTCACGGGCCGCACCCTGGCACACTGGTTCGGCACAGGGCCAGACGCTCTGCCTTGCACCGGAACTGCGGGGGCAACAATCAATGCCAACGGCGTGGCTTGCGCTTACGGGCCAGAGGCAGCCAACTCCTTCGGAACAGCGCACGTCGGCACCGAGCGGGCACCGGGATATCGCGTCGTCGATACCTCGCTGTTCAAACAGTTCCGCACCTTCAGGGAGCAGTTCGTTCAACTCCGCATCGATGCGTTTAACGTGGGCAACATTGCCTCCTACGCGGCGCCGGGCTCAACGGCTTCAACGCCTTCCACCTTTGGCCAGATTACGTCAACCCTGTCCCCGGCTCGTCAGCTTCAATACTCATTGAAGTACGAGTTTTGACCCACTCACCGAGGTCCGAGGGGCGCCCATACCCCTCGGACGCCCGCCGTGGCGTCACCTCCGCGCTCACCGTCGACACAGCCCGCTGTAACCCGCTGGCTATCGGGCAGGGGGCTGCTTTCATGCAAGACTGATCGTCCTAGCCGTGCCGAAGAAGCAGGAATGCCGCCATGGGATTGAACACGCTGGATCTGGTGGTCATCGGTTGCTATCTGGCCGGAGTGACGCTCTTCGGCTTGCGCTTCCGCAGCGGGCAGCAGACGCTGAAGGGATATTTCCTCGCCGATAACGCGATTCCGTGGTGGGCGATTTCGCTTTCGATCGTGGCCGCGGAGACCAGTACGCTGACGGTCATCAGCGTGCCGGGCCTGGCGTACGACAAAGACTTCAGCTTTCTGCAACTGGTCTTCGGCTACCTGATCGGCCGCGCCGTGGTGAGTTTTGTGCTCATCCCGCAATACTTTCGCGGCCAGCTGGTCACGGCTTATCAACTGATCGAACGCCGCTTCGGGCAACGGCTGCGCGCGCTGACGGCAGGAGTCTTTCTGATCACGCGGGCAGCCGCTGAAGGCGTGCGCGTATTTGCGGTAGCCATCGTGGTGCGCGTGGCGCTGGGCGGCCTGCTGACAGGCGTGAGCGATTTTGCGCGCGACCTGGTGGCGATCGCGATGGTGACCGCGCTGACCCTTCTCTACACGTTGAAGGGCGGCCTGAAGGCGGCGATCTGGACGGATGTGATGCAACAAACGGTTTATGTTGCCGGAACCATCGTGGGTCTAGTGACCATCCTGCATCTTGTGCCCGGCGGGTGGGCAACGGTGCGCGATGTGGCGGGACAGGCAGGCAAGTTCAAGGTGCTGGATTTCACATTGGACTGGACCACGAAGTACACCTTGTGGTCGGGAGTGATTGGCGGAGCTTTTCTCACAACGGCCAGTCACGGAACCGATCAGCTGATTGTGCAGAGGCTGCTGGCGGCACGCGGCGAGCGGCAAGCGAAGCTCGCGCTGCTGTCGAGCGGGGTGGTGATTTTCTTCCAGTTTTCGCTCTTTCTAATGATAGGAGCAATGCTGTATGTGTTTTATCGTATCTATCCGCCGGCTACCGCCTTTACGCGAACGGACACGATCTTTCCGGTTTTCATCGTAAGCCATATGCCGCACGGCGTAAGCGGGTTGCTGATTGCAGCGATACTCGCGGCGGCTATGTCGAACTTGAGCGCGGCGCTCAATTCGCTGTCGTCCACTTCCATGGTCGATTTCTACATCCGACTTCGTCCGCTTACGCCGGAGATCCGCCGCATTTGGCTGTCGCGGGCGGCAATGGTGGCTTGGGCGCTGGTGCTGTTCGGCCTGGCTCTGCTGTCGCGGCACGGCGGCAAGGTGATCGAGGTAGGATTGACGATCGCTTCGATCGCCTATGGAGGAATGCTGGGGGTGTTTTTGTTGGGCGTGCTCACGCGCAAGGCCTCGGAGAGTGGGGCCATGATGGGCATGATCTGCGGATTGGCGTTGAACCTCTACCTGTGGCTCTTCACCAGCGTGGCGTTTACGTGGTATGTGACTTTGGGCAGCATGGTGACGTTCGCCGTGGGATATGCCGCGAGCTTGGCCTTGGGGCAAAAAGGGATTGGAAATGCAAGTGCGTAAGTTGATGACAGAGCGCCGCAACCCAGCAACCGAGAATCTGGACCGAATGAGCGCTCTCGAAATGGTGACCGCGATGAACCGGGAAGACGCGAAGGTTCCGCGCGCCATTCGCAAGGTGTTGCCGGAGATCGCCCGGGCAGTGGATTTGGTGGCGCAGCGGCTGGCTGCGGGGGGCGGCTGATTTACGTGGGCAGCGGCACCAGCGGCCGCATCGGCGCATTGGATGCGTCGGAGTCTCCTCCGACTTTCGGCGTGAGCGCGAAGAAAGTGCAATTTGTGATTGCCGGAGGGGAGCGCGCGCTGATGAAGGCCGCAGAGGCCAGCGAGGACTCCGCGGAATTGGGCCGCAGGGACATTGCGGCGCGAAGACCGGGCATCAACGACGTGGTGGTGGGGATCGCAGCCAGCGGATACACGCCGTATACCATCAGCGCACTCGAACATGCGCGGGACAAAGGCGCAGCGACGGTGGCCATCGCGTGCAATCGCAACACCCCGCTGGGCAAGGTAGCGGATTTGGCAATTGAAGTCGAGGTCGGCCCGGAAGTGCTCGCGGGCTCTTCGCGGCTGAAAGCTGGGACCGCGGAAAAGTTGATCTGCAATATGCTGACGACGGGGTCTATGGCGCGGCTGGGGTACGTGTACTCTAACCTGATGGTCAATCTGCATTTGACCAACAAGAAGCTGGTGCAGCGCGGCATTACGATTCTGGAGGAGTTGGCTAGGGTGAATCGGGCGCAGGCCGCGGCAACATTAGAGAAAGCCGGCAGGAGCGTTCCGCTGGCGCTGGTGATGTTGAAGACGGGCGCCGGCAAAGCTGAATCGGCACGACGCCTGCGACGGGCCAAAGGGAATGTTCGCCGGGCGATTGAAGGTTGACATGGGGAGTGCTCTGAAAACGATTCGGTCGCGGAGCGGGTGGGTTTTTCTGTTGGCCATCGCGTTGGTGGCTTGCGGTGTGCGTGTGTTGGCCGCGCAGGACGCGGCGACGGGGGCGAACGGAACAAGTCATTCTGACGCGCGCGGTTTTGATGCGCATGGTTTTGAAGATGTAGACGCGCTGATGCAGGCGGCAGTGGCCGAAGGAAGCATGCCCGGCGGCGTCGTGATCATCGGCCACAATGGCGCGGTGGTGTATCGCAAGGCTTTCGGTTCACGATCGCTCGAGCCGACGCACGAAGCGATGACTGCGGATACGATCTTCGATCTGGCCTCGCTGACCAAGGTGATTGCTACCACAACCGCAGTGATGCGGCTCGTGGACGAGGGCCGCGTGCGTATTGACGATCCCGTCGCCCTGTATCTGCCGGATTTTGCGCAGAACGGAAAAGGGCAGATCACGATTCGCGAACTGATGACGCATTTCTCCGGCCTGCCGCCTGATCTGGATCTGAAGGAACCATGGCACGGCCGCGACACGGCCTTCAAAATGGCCATGCAGGTGCAGCCCGCGAACCCGCCAGGCACGAAGTTCGTTTACAGCGACATCAATTTTGAAGTGCTCGGCTTCATCGTGCAGAAAGTCACCGGCATGCCGCTCGATGAATACACGGCGACGCAGGTGTTTGCTCCGCTCGACATGACGGAGACGGCATTTCTTCCGCCTGCGAGCTGGGTGCCGCGCATCGCTCCCACGCAATACGACGAGGATGGCATCATGCTGCGCGGCGTGGTGCACGATCCCACGGCACGCAGAATGGGCGGAGTCGCGGGGCACGCGGGGCTGTTCTCGACGGCGGACGATCTGGCCAAATTTGCGCAGAATCTGCTCAGCAAGCATCCGAAAGTTCTAACCCGCGAAGCAATTGAGGAGATGACCACGCCGCAACAGCCGGGATCGACTTCGATCTTGCGCGGTTTGGGGTGGGATATCGACTCGCCCTACTCCAGCCCTCGCGGCAAGCTGTTTCCTGTCGGCTCCTTTGGGCACACGGGATTCACGGGCACCTCGGTGTGGATCGATCCCGAGAGCGATACCTACATCATCCTGCTAACCAACGCGGTGCATCCCAACGGCAAAGGAAACGTGATCGCGCTGCGCAGGCAGCTGGCGGATGCTGTCGTTGGGGCGCTGCATCTTTCCTTCACTGAAAACCCAGAGAAGCGGATTGGGCCGATTCCCCGCCCCAGTGAGTCGATGACTGGCGAGCGGCACGTTACCGCGCGAACGGGCGAAGTGACGGTAGGGATTGATGTTCTGGAAGCGGACGGATTCCGCGAGCTGCATCCGGATCCCGCCCACCCGGTAAGAATCGGACTCGTGACCAACCAGACTGCGGTCGATGCGCACGGGCAGCGCACGGCCGACGTTCTGGCTCACGCGCCGGGAGTCAGGCTGGCTGCGATTTTCTCGCCGGAGCACGGTATTGCCGGCGTTCTCGATACGACGGCGATCGGCAACTCTCGCGACGCGGGGACGGGCGTGCCGGTCTACAGCGTCTACGGCGAGGGAGATGCGAAGCGGCGGCCTACGGACGAAGAGTTGGCCGGCGTGGATGCGATTGTCTACGACATTCAGGACGTGGGCGCGCGGTTTTACACCTACGAAAGCACGCTCGGTTATTTTCTTGAAGCGGCCGCGAAGGCGGGTAAGGAGATCGTGGTGCTGGACCGGCCGAACCCCATTGACGGCGCGCACGTGCAAGGGCCCATCCTCGATGCGGGACGCGAATCGTTCGTCGGTTACTGGCGGACTCCAGTGCGCCACGGCATGACTGTGGGCGAAATGGCGGGTCTTTTCAATGGCGAGAAATCGCTCGGCGCAAAACTCTCCGTGGTGCACATGGAGGGCTGGTTGCGCGGCGACTGGTTTGATTCGACAGGCAGAGTGTGGATCAATCCTTCACCCAACATGCGCAGCCTGACCGAAGCGGAACTTTATCCCGGCATCGGGATGATTGAGGGCTCGAACATTTCGGTCGGCCGCGGCACCGATACGCCGTTCGAGCTGGTGGGCGCGCCGTGGATCGACGCGGCGACGCTGGGCGGCTATTTGAATGCGCGGGAGATTGACGGCGTGCGCTTTGTGCCGGTTAATTTCACGCCTAACGCTTCGAATTACTCAAACCAGGTATGTGGCGGCGTGAACATTATCGTCACCAATCGCGAAGCGCTGGATGCGCCCGAGCTTGGGTTGGAAGTTGCGGCCGCACTGGAGCATTTATATCCCAATGATTTCAAGATCGCCGGCATCGACGTGCTGATGCGCAGCAAGGCTACGCTCGATGCACTCACGGCCGGCGACGATCCGCGCCGCATAGCCGAGGATTGGCAGGATGCGCTGAAGAATTTTGAAACGGTGCGGGGGAAGTATCTTCTTTACTGATTTTTGTTGCACTGCGGCGAGGCTGCAGGAGTCAGAGAGCGTGGGTCAGGAGACCCACGCTACAGCCGGCTAGGAAGCCGGCGCTACGAGTCGATTGCGCGTCGCTGGATGCGAAGGAGCCGGAGTTGAAGTTCGAAACGAGCAGAATGCGATGGGGTGGGATGGCGTTGGTGGTCGCGATGGCGGCGCAATGCGCCGTTGCCGCGCCGCCGGTTCACCTTGATCGCAAAGGGGAGCGGTGGGCCGCGGCGACCCTACACAGGATGACGCTCGAAGAAAAAGTTGGGCAAATGATCGTGGTCTGGGCGAGGGTGCAATTTCTGAACCCGGAGAGTCCGGAATATCTCGAGCTGCGCGACGAGATGAAGAAGTATCACGTGGGCGGCTTCGGCGTTACCGACGTCGTGGAGGGCCCGCAGTTGATCATGAGTGAGCCGCTGGAGGCAGCGGCGCTCACCAACCGACTGCAGAAGGATTCGAAATACCCGCTGCTGATTGCCGCCGACTTCGAGCGCGGCCTGTCGATGCGCCTTGTGGGCGCGACGGCGTTTCCGGCCGCCATGGCATTCGGCGCGGCCGGCGACAAAAATCTGGCACGGCAATTCGGGCGCATCAGTGCGATTGAGTCGCGGGCTATCGGAGTCCAGTGGAACTGGTTCCCGATCGCGGATGTCAATTCCAATCCCGCCAATCCCATCATCGATACGCGCTCATTTGGCGAGGATCCCGCGCTGGTGGGCGAAATGGTCGTCGGCCTACATTGAGGGCGCGCGCAGCGAGGGATTGTTGACGACGGCCAAACATTTTCCGGGGCACGGCGACACGGACACGGATTCGCATCTCACCCTGGCGCGTGTGCCGGCGAGCATGGATCGGCTGAACTCAGTCGAGCTCGTTCCATTTCGGAGCGCGATTGCCGCGGGTGTTGACTCGATCATGATGGGCCACTTGATTGTTCCGGCTATTGAGCCCGATCCCAATCGCCCGGCGAGCGTCTCGGCGCACGCGATCAAGGATCTGTTGCAGGGGCAACTTGGATTCAAGGGACTGGTAGTCACCGACGGCCTCGGCATGGCGGGTCTCACGCATGTGTTCTCGGGATCGGAGGCGGAGGTATCGAGCAAAGCGGCCGTGGCGGCGGTGGAGGCGGGCAATGACATGGTCCTGGTTCCGGGCGATCTTGGCGGCGCATACAATGGCTTGCTCACGGCGGTGAAGCGCGGCGAAATTTCCAAGGCGCGCATCGACCAGAGCGTGCTGAAAATCCTGCGCATGAAGGCGTCGGTGGGGTTGAATGAAAACCGTTTCGTAAGCCTCGCCAATGTTCAGGAGGAAGTGGCGCGACCGGAGAACGTGGCGATCGCGCAGAGCGTTGCCGATCGGGCAGTGACACTGGTGACGGATGCGGGCAAGCTGGTTCCGCTTGCGGCGCAACCGGCGGCCAACGCGAACCAGCCGGGACGGCCGGCGTCGCGAATCGTTGCGGTTATCTTCTCTGATCGGCCGCGCGGCAGTGACGGGGGCCGCGCCTTTGCAAGTGAGCTGCACGAGCGTGCGCCAGGCGCCACAGTATTTTTCGTCGATGCGAGTAATTCAAGTTACATTTTCAAAGACGTGATGGCTGCGGTGCGCGATGCCGGGAGCGTGATTGCCGTTGCTGAGTCGGTGCCGAATGCCAGACGAACTACGGAGGGCCGCTCGGGCGGCTCGGCTAATCTCGATGCGGGACCGATGCAGTTGCTCACTGAGATGGTGAAGAAGGCGGGAGCGAAGACGATAGTAGTTGCATTCGGCAATCCCTACACGGGAGGGTCTGTCCCGGGCATCAAGACGTACGTTTGCACGTATTCGAACACGGTGGTTTCCGCAACGAGCCTGGCGCGGGCGCTGTTTGGCGAAAATCCGATCCACGGACGGCTGCCGGTATCGATTCCCAATCTTGCGCCGCGCGGAACGGGTCTCGACCGCGATGCGATCGCAACACGAGTCAGTGCGCCATGAACAAGTGCGCCATGAAATCGACGGGTGGTTTTGAGAGGAGCAATCGAGTGAGTGCCGCAATTGAAATTCCGAGCATCGTTCGGTCATGGCGCCGCGGAGCGGGCAGTATAGGCCGGGCGATCGCGGTCAGCTTGGCGCTGGGCTTGCTGCTCGCTGCCTCGCCGGCGCGAGCGCAGCAATCTGTCGACCATCCGGATGCGGTGGTGGGCCGGCCTGTGGTGAATATGTACAGGAACGCAACGGCTGCGAGCGATGTGGTTTCGCAGGCGCTGTATGGCACCGGTGTGCAGGCGCTCCAGAATAGCCAGGACTGGTTCAACATTCGCACCGCGGATGGGTATACGGGCTGGGTGGAAGCGGCAGACCTGAAAATGCTGAACGGCAGCGCGTACGCGCCCAAGGGCGATGCGGTGCGCGTGACGGCGATTAGCGCCAACGTCTATCGCGAACCCGACGTGACAAAGCACGCGCCGCTGCTCGAATTGCCGTGGGAGTCGCGGCTTGAACCTGCGCCTGCGCCGGCGAAGAACACCGAGCGCTGGCTCGAGGTGCGGCTTGTCGATGGGCAGATGGGCTGGGTGCAGCGCGGCGACATCAGCGACGATTTCACACCTGTGAGCATGGGCGACATGTTGCAACTCGCGCACCGGTTTATCGGCACCACGTACACCTGGGGCGGCGTGAGTAGCTTTGGTTTCGACTGCTCGGGGTTTACGCAGATGCTGGAGCGGCAACGTGGCATCGAGATGCCGCGCGATGCGGATATCCAAGCTTCATGGAGCGGCGTGATTGCTGTGGAGCGCAAGGACCTCCAGCCCGGCGACCTTTTGTATTT
The DNA here is from genome assembly GCA_963699385.1 of uncultured Acidobacteriota bacterium. GTDB lineage: Bacteria > Acidobacteriota > Terriglobia > Terriglobales > Acidobacteriaceae > Telmatobacter. The sequence continues at coordinate 71,219 of CAVOTQ010000016.1, forward strand.
CGGATCGAGTCCAACCAAAATCACGCATACCGGTATGTACCTTGGCAACGGCGAATTTATTCACGACACGACGCACGACCACCCCGGCGTGCAGATCAGCCGGCTGGACGACATGCCGTGGACGCAAATACTGGTGGCGATACGGAGAGTGAAGCCATGAATCGACGGGACATGAATTGGGGCGCCATAAATCGACGCGATTGTTTGAAGATTACCGGCGCGGCCGCTGTGCTTCCGTTCGCGCCAGCGGTGGCGCGGCCGCAATCCGCGCCGGGGCCGTGCACGGTCCAGGTTGGGTTGAAGCGCTTGATGCTGCGCCACACCTGGACGACCACCATGTCGTCCAGCGAATATCGCGATACGGTGCAGGTGGAATACCAGCGCGACGGGGTTTCCGGCCATGGTGAGGGCGCACCGATCGTGCGCTACCAGGAATTTCCAGCATCGGCGATGAAGGCCATTGAGGCCATTGCGAACGACATTACCGCGGGCGATCCCTGGAAATATCAGAAATATCTTGCGGGCATCCGCAAGGCGCTGGGCGACCAGCAGCACGCCGCGATGGCTGCCGTTGATATCGCCATCTTCGATTGGCTGGGCAAGAAGCTCGGTGTGCCGCTCTATAAATTTCTCGGACTGGACGCGGCGGATGCGCCGATCACGGATTTTTCCATCGGCATCGACACGCCGGAGATCACCCGCCAGAAGACGCGCGAGGCGGAAGATTTTCCGATTCTGAAGGTGAAGGTGGGGCTGAAGACCGATGAGGCAACCATCGAAGCTGTGCGCAGCGTGACCAAAAAACCCATTCGCGTGGATGCCAACGAGGGATGGACCGACAAGGAAGAGGCCATCCGCAAAATCAACTGGCTGGAAACGCAGGGCGTGGAATATGTGGAACAGCCCATGCCGGCGCATATGGTGGAAGAGACCCGCTATGTGCGCGGCAAGGTGCATCTGCCGATCTATGCCGACGAAGCGTGCACCGAAGTAACAATGATTCCAAAACTTGTCGACGCGTACGACGGAATTAACGTCAAACTCGACAAAGCAGGCGGCATTCTGGAATCGTTGCGATGGATCGAGGTAGCGCGCGCCATGAAGATGAAGATCATGCTGGGCTGCATGGTGTCGAGTTCCTGCTCTGTAACTGCTGCGGCGCATTTGTCGCCGCTGGTGGATTACGCCGATCTCGACGGCAACCTGCTGGTGGCGAACGACCCGTGGGCCGGCGTGCGCGTGAAAAAAGGAAAACTGCTGCTTCCTGAGGGCCCGGGATTGGGTCTGAAGCCGGCATGAAATGCGGGCAGAAGAATTCTTGAAGTTTTAGCAATGTGTATGGACGGTGTTTTTGGGCAATCGATAAGTTGGTTGAGCAAAGCGGGCAGATGCAATCTGCCAGGGCCCGCCGGCAGTGCTTAGAGCGGTTCCAGAGTTCAAGTGGATTATTTGCTTCACCGAAAGGTGGTTGACTTCAAAGTGGAACCATCGGAGATGATGACAAACGGAAGCAGGAAGCCGCGTCCAACGCCCCTGGACCGCAGGAGCGGCATTCCGCTTTATCACCAGATTCAGCGGCGCCTTCTCGATCAGATCCAATCGGGCGAACTGAAGCCGGGCGCGCCGCTGCCGTCGATTCAGCAAATCGCAACGCGCATGGGCGTGAGCCAGATGACGGTGCGGCAGGCGGTGGGCGCACTGTGCGAGCTGGGAGTAATTTACAGCCGGCAGGGGAAAGGGACATTCATTTCCGGCATCAAGCTGGAGAGGGATTTTCGCCAGGTCCTTTCCTTTTCAGAGGAGACGCAGGCGCGGGGCGCCACACCCAGCTCCAAAGTGCTGTCGTTCCGCATCCAGGCACCGAGCCAGGAAGTGAAAGAGACCCTGGGCCTGAGCGATGGGGAGCGCGTCTTCAATCTGCACAGGGTTCGCTGCGGCGACTCAATTCCCATGGGCATTGAGTCCAGCTGCCTGCCCGTGCAGCTCTGCCCCGGACTCATGGAGACCTTCGATGCGACGACCTCGCTCTATGACGAGCTGGCGCATCAATACGGAATTCAGCTGATGGTGACCGACGAAGTGGTGGAAGTTGGGAAGGCAAGCGCGGAAGATGCGCGCCTGTTGCAGATCGCTCCGCAGAGCCCGATTTTCCTGTTTACGAGGGTCTCGTATCTCGAAAACGGCACGCCGGTAGAGCATGTGAAGTCCGTCTATCGTGGGGACAAATACAAAATTGTGAACCGGCTGATGCGCATGAAGCGCGAACGGCTGTCAACGCCGCTTGCAGCTTCGACCAAGCCGGCGGTTGGCGGAATCAATTGATCGCGGCGCTCGCGGCATCGTGGGTGAATGGGATGGGACGCAGCGAGCTAAGAGCCGTTGGAGCGGCGATCGACTAGTGGACGGCGAGAGGAGCCGTATCGCGCGGTAGCTGTTCAATTGCCTGTCGAGTTTCGTTGAGCGCGTCCAGAATGTACCGGTGTTTTGGGCTGCGCTTTGCGAGCTGTTCAAGCAATGCCTGGGCCTCTGCAAGGTTCTTACTTGCCATTTCAGTGCGATGCAGAGTGGCCTCAATCCTACCCGCATACAAAAGGGCTACTGCATGAACCATTCCGTTGGACAGAGGGTCGGGGTCGCGTAGAGCCACTGTAGAAAACATGGAGTCGGAACGCTGCGCAAAGACCAAAGCCTCGCGAGGCGAATGCATGAGATAAAGAGCCAGCCCCATCGTCAGGTTCGACGAAGCGAGATCGGCGACGGCCTGCACGTTGCTCTTGTCGGACTTCACCATGCTTTCATTCATCGCAATCGAACTCTGGCAACTGCTTCGCACTTGAGAGAATGAGCCCGCATAAGCCAGGGACTTGCACAATTCCTCGTTGTCGCCCGCGAGAAATGCCTGAACGCTGGTGTTATTCGGGTCGCGAACGGCGAGCTGCTCGGCGATTTGAATTGACTGTCGATATTCATCCGCGGCCGCAGCGAACTTCCGGTCGAACTTAAGCGCCAAAGCAATCCAATTATGTGAGATCAGTATTCTGCGCTGGTTCCGCAGGCTGGTTGGGTCGGCGCGAAGGAAGGCTTCATTCATCGTCAGCGCGTGGCGCTCATCGTCGAGAGCAGAATTGTAGTTACCGAGCCAGATCTTGAAGAATCCGTTGGCCACCAACGTATCGGCAATCTCGTACTCCAGCTTTTCTGAGTCGTGACTCGCTCGAAGCTGTTCTTCGATCTTCAGCCGCTGCCGGCCGAGTTCGGCAGCGCCATCAAGATCTCCCAATAGGTAATGAATGGAGCCGACGAGCGTCATCGTCCCGAGCAGATCTACCTGTAGGCTTGCGTCGCCAGGATTCGCGGCTGCCAGTTTCCGGCGAATTCCCAATGCCTTTTCATAAAGCTGCTTCGCCTCGATCAACGAACCAGCGCCGCCCAGGTGGGGATGATTCTCTTCGGCCCGAATGCGCCCGATGCGCTCGTAAGCCGCGGCAAGGTCACGTAAAGTAGCGGGGTCATTGTTCGCCTCCGTCTCAATTTGCTGAAGGTATTCCAACGCGCGGCTCACCACCAACTCGCGTGCGGAAGTGGATCCTGGCAAGGTCTCAATCGAGTCGTGAAACTCGAACAACATTGAGTCAGTGAGTTTGCGCAGCGACTCGAAACGACGCTCCGCGCGAGCCTCCTGCATGCGCGCAATCTGCGCTTCTCTTATGATGGCTACTGCGCCGGCAAGAACCATGAGAGCGAATACCGACGCCACCGCCAGCGCGAATTTGTGGCGCTTCACGAATTTGCCGCTGCGGTAAAAGGCACTTGGCGGACACGCCAGGACCGGTTCGTGGTCCAGGTAGCGACGAATGTCGGCGGCCAAATCGGAGGGCGCGCCATAGCGGCGAGCGCGATCCTTTTCGAGAGCCTTCATGGTGATGCAATCAAGGTCTCCACGCAGCACTCGGGTCAGTTGCCTGGGCTCGGTGCTGCGCGCTTCCGCGATCGTGCTTGAGGCTATCGTGCTTGAGAATTGACGATCGCTGCCGGTTCTCGTGCTCGGCCTCGGTGGTTCGTCCTCACGCAACTTGCGCAGCAACTCATCGAGCTGCTGCTTCTGGCCCTGTTTGCTTTCCAGCGGCTCTCGCCCTGAAAGCAACACATAGAGAACAACTCCAAGCGAGTACACGTCGGTGCGCGTGTCGATATCCTGCACATTCACATCGGCCTGTTCCGGACTCATGTATCCGGGCGTGCCTACCAGGTTTCCGAATTGTGTTTTGCGGGCGTCGCCGGCGATGGCATGCGTGACCGCCTTGGCCAGCCCGAAGTCGATGATGCGCGGCACCGGCTTGCCATCCACCTCAACCACGAGGATGTTTGCCGGCTTCAGATCGCGATGGATGATGGCTTTCTGGTGCGCGTGCTGCACGCCTTCGCAGGCTTCAATAAAGAGCTCGAGCCGATCGCGGATGGTGAGCTTCTTTTGATCGCAATACTCCGTAATCGGCAAGCCGGGCACGTATTCCATCACGAAATACGGCTGACCCTGAGGCGTTGTCCCCGCGTCAAACACCTTGGCGATCGCCGGATGTTCCATGATCGCCAGCGATTGCCGCTCCGCTTGGAAGCGTTCGACGACAGCCTCGTCGTACATGCCGGCCTTGATCATTTTCAAAGCCACTTGCCGGCGCACGGGAAACGTCTGTTCCGCCAGCCACACCTGTCCCATGCCGCCTTCGCCCAGCTTGCGAATCAGATGAAAGCGCTGCGCAAATTCTTGCCCTTCTTCAAGCGCAGCGGCAGAGTTGACGCTCTCCAACTCCACGCTGATCATTTCCGCCATCGCGGAGGATTGCAGAAATCCAGAGGGCACGTTGGCGCTCTGCGCGAGCAAGGCTTCAACTTCTTTGCGCAGCGATGGATCGGAGGAGCACGCCTCGTCGAGAAAAGCAGAGCGCTCGTCCGGGGCCAGTTCCAGCGCCTTTTCGAGCACATCGCGAATCTGTTCCCAGCGCTCGGGTGTCATAGGTCGGCTGCGTTGCTCATCTGGCTATGCAGCCAAAGCCGGGCCGTGGCCCATTGCCGTTTGACTGAAGTGGGCGAGAGATTCAGCGCGCAAGCGGTTTCATCGATGGAAAGACCGCCGAAAAATCTCATCTCGACGATGCGGCTTTGTTGCCGATCGAGTTTTGCCAACTCGTTCAGAGCGTCGTCCAGCGCGATCATGTCGACGGCCGGCGACTTGCCCGTCAGATCTTCATTCAGCGAGAGCCGGTAGCCTCCATCGCGCTTTGCGGCTTTTCGGCCGCGCGCATGCTCCACCAGAATCTGTCGCATCAGTTGCGCGCAAATGGCGATAAAATGCTCGCGGTTTTCGAACGGGCCTGTGCGTTGTTTTTCCAGCCGCAGATAGGCCTCGTGGACAAGTGCGGCACTTTGCAGAGTGTGGTCGGGACGTTCCTTTCGCAAGTAACGATGCGCCACTCGCCGCAGTTCGTTGTAAACGCGCGGGAATACGGCGCGCAAGGCCTCGTCGTCGCCAGCCTGCCAAGTCGCCAGCAGCTCATTGAAAGTGTTGGACGGCAGTTGGGGCAACTTGCCCTCCGACTTGAGACCCCTGCGGAGCGTTTGAAAACAAAGATAAGCGCTCGCGGAGTCAAAGTCAACCTATTGAAACTAAAGATCAATCGTTAGTAATCGTGCTGAGTTTCTTGTCCCCGGCCGCGGGCTATCAAAGAAATTTTTCGCTTCCCTGGTCCGATTTCTCCGATGGTTTTCGCTTTAGCAGATAACAGGGCTTCCCGCACTTGCGCCTCGATTACATGAAGACATCTCTTCCCGGCTTCATTCATTTGCGTCCTCAACTTTGTCGATCCGCCGCATGTGTTTCTTCGTTTGCAGTGAGCGCGGAGCAGCGAAAGTATCGGCAATGTTGGCGAACCGAAGGGGTGCAGGAGGGAATTGCCGACTGCACCAAGCGGCAGTTTCAGAGCTTTAGAGAAAAGACAGCGGAGAGGAGAAACAAAATGAAGACAAACGGTAAATACGAGGTCATCGCACGAATCGCCGGGCCAGGCTTGGTGCTTGCCGCCCTCCTCGCCATGGTGCTTTCCAACTCCCTCGCGGGACGCGCTCAGGCAAGCACAACTTCGCCCGCGGTTCCCGCGGCTGCTCCTGCAAAGGCTGCGCCGTCGCGCGGCCGCGCAACCGGCGGCGCCGGCTAAACGCCAGCCCGGCGGAACCCACGAAGGCATCAAAGTTCACGGCCACTGGATGATCGAGGTGAAGGGCCCCGACGGAAAGCTCGTCTCCCACACCGAGTTTGAGAATGCGCTCGTACAGCCCGGCGGGCAACAAGCCCTCGCTCCGCGCTGCCTCTTGGTGCGTTACACGCCCGGCGGACTATGCAGTTTTCATACGATGGCGCCACCGCGAATATCGGCCGCGTGCCGCTGTACAAGCTCTCTGACGAGCGGACCAGCTCCGTGTCGAAATGGTTGTACTCAGTCCGGAGCAGCCGGGTTCGGTCTGCGTCGAACATGCGGCGGCACAGGATTTCCTGCCGAATTTCGCCCGCGGGGCCCAATGCTTTCCCACGTTGAGCAGTAGCGAGTACGATGTCAGCGGCGTAATTCGGCCAACATCGCTTTCAGCGGAACGCAGTGATTGCGAGCGCGCGGGCGTAATCACGATTAACGACGATCCAGACATTCTTGACTCTGTGCGGTCACCTCCATTGCACCTGGCCGTCTGCGCAAGTCAGTAACGGCATCCGGTTGGGGGTCTATCGAGTTGGCAGCCTGCTCCGCTGCCCACCTCGAACAGGCTCGTCCACCCCGTGCGGCGGCACGGGCCAGATCTCCTGCGCTGTGAACGTCCCTGCGGCCGGAGACACGATCAACGTCTCCGTCACCATCAGCTTCCAGTAGCTCAAGCGAGCGGCAGCCCCGTGCGGCGCGCAGTCAGGCGAGGAGGAAGCGAGATGGGCAGACGGCCAGCGACAATTCGTGACGCGAATGCGGCGAAAGCCTGCGCGGATGCAGTCGCCCGGCGGTGCAAGTTCCTCCATTCAGTCGCCGCTTTCGCAATTCTGCTGTTTCTGCTTTGTGTTCCCATGCTGCGCGCCCAGACACTCGGCACAATCAGCGGCGAAAGCAACGCGCTCGCCATCAACTCCAACAACGCCGCCGGCCAGGCTTACAACGCGGTGTTGAACACTGACTCTTCTATAACCGTGATCGCAAACGGCGCAACCGTGTCCGGCCAGGGATGCCCGGCATTCTCCGGCATCAGCGGCAGCGTCTCCGCTGGGGCAGTCTATGTTGATTCCGCCAATGACCGCATCTATGTGGCGATGCTCTCCGGCAACGCCTTGTACGCGGCTTACGAAACCATGGGCCTCGGTTCCTGCACGCAGGGCCCCCTGCTTAAGATCACTGCCAATGCACTCTCGAACGTGGAGATGAACGTGGACACGGCGCAGGGCAACGTATACATCCTGAACTCTTACGGCGCGTTCATGGATCAGCTCTACATTTTGCCCATCGCTTCCTGGTCTGCCTCGTCGGCCACGGCGCTCAACATGGATTACTCCGTCCCGTACGGACCCATTGTCATCGACACCTCGAACCACGTGGTCTATATCAACGATCTGGGCGGAAATTCGTCCGGTCTCGCTGGAACCTTTAGCACGTCGGGCTTTTTTGTCTACGACCCGAATTACAGTGCGATTCTTAAGAACAATCTGCAGCACGTGGTCGGTTACAACACCAGCGGCGGGTCGGGCCCGACTCCGTTCAATGTGGGCATTTTGCTTTCCAACGGCGCAGGCGAGCTGGTGCTGGTCAACAATAATCCCAGCGCCTCCACCACCAATCTCAGCGTGCCCATCACCGTCCTCAACGCGACAGCGCCGCAGACGCTCTTCTTCACCAACACCACCAATCCTTACTCGTACAACAGCGACGTGGATATTACTCCGGGCGCGGCGCTCTCTACCATCTCCGCCGCTTCTTCCGATACCTACACAGCCATCAGCGGAGCTGACATAAACGCCACGAGCAACGTTGCGTACGTCTTTGCATTCAATTCGAACTCGCCGACGACTCCCGGCTTGCTGCTCGAATACAACCTGGCGCCAGGTGCTACCACACCGGAAACCGTCCTCAGCAGCAGCGCAGCGATGCCGAACCTCTATAGCTCCTTGGCGCCTTGGAGTGAAATGAACTATAACTCTGAATCCACCGAACTGGTGCTGTCGGTGAGCAGCGAATATGTATCGGGCGCCTTGGGCCTCACATCGCAACTGTGCGCCGGACCGCCTTTCTCGCTGACGCAGCTCTTCGGTAGCTCTTTGGCTCCCACCCCACTCGGCTACCCAGTAGTCAATTCGGTCTCCGGCTATACCTATGCAATCCAGCCGGCCTCCAGTTATCCTGCCGTGCCGCCCGTCCTCAACTTCGTCGCGCCCCCGTCGGGCTGCACCGCTTCGACCCCCATTCAGATTTCTCCCAGCGCACTCTATGCGGGCTTTCCGAATGAGAGTTATTTTCAAAACTTCACTGCAACCGGCGGCAGCGGGACCGGATACACATGGAGCATCACCTTTGGCGGAACAGCGCTCACCAACCTGGGGCTCACGTTTACGTCTGGAGGCGATCTCTCAGGCTATCCCAACGCGTCCGGCTCCTACAGCTTCACAGTGCAGGTCACCGATTCGCTGGGCAACACGGCGACGAAAAACTATACGCTCACCATTTACCCAGACTTCACGGTTTTGCCTAGCTCTCTGCCCGCCGGCACAGTGGGAACACCATATTCGCAGATGTTTACGGCCACCGGCGCCGCGGGCGGCCCGTTCTCGTTTTCCGTAATTTCGGGAACGGCACTCTCCGCCGTGGGTCTCACGCTGTCGACGGGGGGTCTTATTTCGGGCACACCCAGCGCCACAGAGACTGCGGCGCCCTTGACCATTCTGGTCGCCGATTCACTGGGCGACAATACGGAGCTGAACTATGCGCTCACCATCAACAGCGCATCCTCAGGGCCCATCACCATTAACGATCCCGAGACCGTCACCGTGAATGACAGCGCGACACAGGTCCAGCTCGTCGACGTGAGCGATCCCGAAACCATCACGGTGACAGATATAGCTGTCGTCACCGTCAGTGGAGGCCTGACCATCACCGGCCCCGCATCCTTGCCTGTCGGTACTGTCAACGTGGCGTATACGGCCACCACAATCAGCGCCAACGGCGGCTCGGGGCTTTACACCTGGAGCGCCGCAGGCCTGCCCGCGGGGCTGAGCATCGGAGCTTCCTCAGGCACCATCACCGGCACACCCACCGCCGATTCTGGATCGCCCTACTCCGTCATAGTGACGGTCACAGATTCGAACAGCCTCACGGCTACCAAAACCTACATCCTCGCGATTAGTGCTTTGCCCCTGACCATCACCACTGGTTTTTTGCCCGCCGGTGTAGTCAACGTGCCATACCCCACGACCTCCATCATTGCCAGTGGCGGCACGTCGCCCTATAGCTGGACCATCACAGGGCTGCCCCCGGGGCTGACCACGAATGGCTCAGGCGTCATCACCGGCACACCCACAACCCAACTTGGATCGCCCTTCACCGTCGTAGTCGTGGTCACCGATGCGAACCACGTCACGACTACCAAGAGCTTCTCCCTCACCGTCAATGGAAGCCTGGCCGTCGCCAGCCCCGCCACCTTGCCCGCCGGGACTCTCAACGCGGCGTACACTCCCACCACCATCACCGCCAGCGGCGGCTTGCCACCTTATACCTGGAGCGCCACAGGGCTGCCGACGGGACTGAGCATCAATATTGCTTCAGGCGTCATCTCGGGCACACCCACTACCGATGCTGGATCGCCCTACTCCGTCACCGTGACGGTCGAAGATTCGACCGGCAAGACGGCTAACATGACCTACTTCCTTAGCGTCAGTTCGCTCCTGGCCGTCGCCGGCCCCAGTTCTTTGCCTAACGGTGATGTCGGCGAGGCGTACACCGCCACCACAATCAGCGCCAGTGGCGGCTCGGGGTCTTATACCTTCAGCGCCACAGGGCTGCCTTCGGGGCTGAGCATCGGGTCAACAACAGGCACAATCACTGGCACACCCACCGCCAACACAGCCGGCGCTTACACCGTCGTAGCGACGGTCACCGATTCCTCCAGCAACACGGCCAACAAGACCTACCCCCTCACAGTGATTTTGCCCTCGGTCACGCTCAGCGCCAACCCAAACAACATCACGATCGTTCAGGGGCAGCCCGGTGCAACCACGATTACATTCACGCCGCAGGGCAACTACACCGGGACTTTCACTTTGAGTGTTTCCGGCCTGCCCGCTAATACAAGCGGCGTCTTCACGTTGAATGGCGTGCCTGTCACTTCCGTGACACTGACGGGCAACAACCAGCCACTAAACATTGTCCTGACGATTAACACGGACGTCGTCACCATCCAGGCCCGGATGGAATCGGCCCCCACGCCGCGGCCGGGCGCGATCCTGACGGCAATCGCCTTCTGGTGCCCGGGCAGCCTGCTGGGAGTGATTGCACTTCGCCGAAAGCGAAAGTTGTTCACAAAGAATCCGAGAAGTTTCGGGCTGTGTCTGTGTGTGCTGCTCATCGGCACGTTGGCCGGTCTGGCGGGCTGCATCTCGGGCGGCGGTTTTGGCGCCTATGTCACCCCGGTTGGCAGCTCCACGGTGACAGTGGTTGTAACGCCCAGCTCCGGAAGCCCGCAAACCGTGAACGTCGGTGTCACGATCACGCAGCAATAGGAGAAGCGCTATGAGAACTTTTCGGATCCTTCTTCTGTGCTGTGCGATTATGCCTTGCGTTGCGCTTGCGCAAAGTGCGACCAACCCCGCAGGATCTCCGGATCCCTTACTCACCGGCAAAACGCAATCCGACGTGGCGCTGCTCGAGGTTTCCTTCGCATACAGCTATCTACGCGCCAACGCCAACCCCGGCCAGTGCGGCTGCTTCAACATGAATGGCGGCAATGTTGAGGGGGCGTTGCACATCTATCGCGGGTTGAGCGCAGTCGCAGACTTCGGCGGAGAAAACACTGGTAGCGTGAACAATGGCGGGCGTGGGCTATCGCTGATTTCGTTCACTGCTGGACCGCGCTTTTCATTTTCATTCCACCGCAGGTTCGCGCCCTTCGCACAAGGCCTTTTCGGCGCGGCGCACGGATTCAATTCTTACTTTCCAGTCACCGCAGGCCCCACAGACACGGCAACTGCTTTCGCCATGATCGCAGGCGGTGGATTCGACATTCGCATCGCCCGCCACATTGCCCTCCGCCCCATTGAGGCCGACTATCTTCTCACCCGCTTGCCCAACGGAATCAACGGAGCCCAGAATAATCTTCGCTTGAGCGCTGGCGTGGTGCTGCGCATTCGGTAGCGCATGGACAGAGTTGTCATGAAGGCAGTAGACCGCAGTTCCGATTAGAGGTTCGCGGCATGTGCCAACTCGGAGCGCCAGTTATAAGTACGCGGTCACAGTGGTTGTGACCAGTTGGATGGCGAGCGCCCATGATGTCCAATTCGCCCAAGCCTGGCCGTAACGCCAAGTGCCCGTGCGGGAGTGGAAGGAAATACAAAAGATGCCACGGCGCATCGCATTCGCCGCACGATGAGGAAGAAACGTCTCGGCCGGCTCATCTGCTCGCCGAACCTTCCTCATCGAGAACGCTTTCGATCATCGTCTGCCTGTTGCTGGCAGTGGCCGTTCTGGCCATCTACGCGCAAACCGCGGCCCACGGTTACGTGGCTTATGACGACGACCAGTACGTTTACCAGAACCCGTGGGTGAAGGCAGGTCTTACAGCCTCGAACATCGCATGGGCCTTCACAACCTTCTTCTACGCCAATTGGCACCCGCTCACGTGGATTTCGTACATGCTGGATTTCAGTTTGTTCGGCGGGAATCCCGGCTTGCAGCACCTCGTGAACGTTGCATTCCATCTCGCCTCCGCTCTCCTGCTCTTTTTCGCGCTGGATTGCATGACGCTCCAGCCGTGGCGATGCGCCCTTGTGGCCGCGATCTTCGCCGTGCATCCGCTGCACGTTGAATCTGTAGCGTGGATTTCCGAGCGCAAAGACGTCCTGTCCACTTTTTTCGAGATGCTTGCGCTCCTGCTCTACATCCGCTATACAAGCAAGGCCTGGCGTCAGGAGTTACCTTCCGGCGGCGGTGGCATTCGGACTGAGCCTGCTCGCGAAACCCATGGCAGTGACATTTCCGTTCGTCCTCCTGCTGCTGGATTACTGGCCGCTTCGCCGCATCGCATGGCCTTTCAAGGCCGCCCCCGTCCGCCGCCTCCTCGTGGAAAAGACGCCACTCCTCGCCATGGCAGCGGTGGCCTCGGTGCTCACATTCATGGCGCAACGCGGCTACGGCGCCGTGGCATCGCTCACTCGCGTTCCATTGCCCGAGCGCATCGCCAACGCGGCCGTTGCCTGTGTCGACTATATGAAGAAGGCCTTTTGGCCCGTCGATCTGGCCGTACTTTATCCAGCCCGGCCGCCCGCGCCTTTCGCTGTGGCATTCGCCGTGCTGATCCTGGTTGCCCTCACAATACTGGCGTGGCATTGGGTAAAGCAGCGTCCGTATTTCGCAGTTGGCTGGCTCTGGTACCTGGGAATGCTGGTGCCGGTCATCGGCCTGGTGCAGGTAGGCGTTCAAGCGATGGCCGACCGCTACACCTATGTCCCCATGGTGGGCCTATCGATCGCGCTCATCTGGACCGTCGCGGACTTCGTCGAGAACCACGCCGCACTGCGTGCCGCCACAGTGGCTGTGGCCATTCTGGCGCTCGCTGTTCTGGCTGCGGCGGCACACCAGCAGGCGGCATATTGGAAGAACAGCCGCACGCTGTTCGAGCACACGCTAGCCGTCACCAGGGACAATTACATCATCGACAACAACCTGGGCGTAGTTGCGGCGGACGAAGGCAACTCAGGTGAGGCGGTCGCGTTGTATCGCGCGGCGCTGGCCATCGCTCCCGATTATGCCGCGGCACTCGCCAATCTGGGGCACGAGCAACTGAAATCGGGGCAGCTGGCCGAGGCATATGCCAATATCACGAAGGCACTTGATCTCAGCCCCAATCTGGCCAGCGCGCAGGCCGACCTGGGGCTGCTGTTGGCGGCGCGCGGTGAATTCGAGGAAGCGCGCCGCCACATCGAACGTTCGTTAATCCTAGCTCCCGGCGATGCCGATAACGAAAGCAATTTGTGCTTCGTGCTCTTCCACCTGGGCCGTCTCGACGAAGCCATCGGCCACTGCGACACGGCTCTGCGCATAAGCCCTGGCATGTCCAACGCCAAATTCAACCTCGACAACGCGCTTGCCGCGCAGAAGCACCGAGTCCCGTGATCCCGGTTTTGGGGTCTTCGGGAGTCGCAATTTACGGTAAATGAGTCCAGGGCTTCTTAGATTTACCCGTAAATTTCAGAGGTTCTTTGCCCCGCCGCTTTTCGAAGCTACAAAAACCTGCCATCCTCGAACCACTTGAACATTTATACTTTTGCGCGAAGTTGCTGCATGTTTGCGGCAAAGGGCGTGCGATTGGGTTTGCTCGCTTTACCTCATCGCCATGCGATGCACCCGTAAATGTATCGATGGCTTACCTATTCAATTCCAGTGAGCCTGGAGTTGAATGGGCTTGTTTTTTGGGGAGCCTGTGCGGAACTCTTCTACTGACCGGCCAGCACGAATGATCGAGACAAGCAGCGGAGGAGAAAACGCGCCGGCAGGTCGAATGTGCCAATTTACGGAGGAACTACCATGGCAATGAAAAAGATCCTGGCCCTTGCGGCACTCGTGGCATGCGGTCTTGCCCTACCCCTGTTTGCCCAATCGGACCGGGCAACTATTACGGGTACGGTCAAGGATCCATCGTCGGCGGTACTGCCTGGAGTGCGCGTGCAGGTTATCAACACAGGCACGGACGCAATGCAAACTACGGCGACCGATGCGCAAGGCTTTTACCGAGTCGAAAACCTGCCGGTGGGCACCTATACGGTCAGTTTTTCAGCGGCCGGTTTCAAGACGCTGGAGCGTAAGGGCATCACATTGTTGATCAGCCAGGTGGCGGAGATCGATGTGTCGCTTGCAATCGGCGCGACGACGCAAACCATCGAAGTATCCAGCGCGCCGCCCATCCTGCAAACCGAGGACACCGTCGTCTCGAATAACCTGAATAGCGAAGCGGTGAGCGAGTTGCCTTTGAATGTCCAAGGCAGCCGCAATCTTTCCAACTTCATCTTTGCCTACGTGCCGGGCGCCGAGGGATCCGACTACAGCTCCCATATTGATGGCGGCATGGCGCTCACCGAAAGAGGTGCTCATCGACGGCACTTCGGCGGTTTCGCAGTTGGGCGGCTACATCAGCGAGTCGCAGCCTCCCATGGAAGCTATTCAGGAGTTTGAAGCCGACACCGCCGGTATCAGCGCCGACGCGGGCCGCAGCGGCAGCGGCGTCTTCCGCTACGAAATGAAGTCGGGAACCAACCAGATTCACGGCTCCCTTTTCGGCTTCGTGCACTCTACTGATCTGGATGCGCTGAGCGCCAGCAACAAGCTCGCGGCTATCACTGATCCGGCGAACGCCAAGGCGTACCTGAAGATCAGCGACTCGCTCTCCGACTGGGGTGGCAGTGAAGGAGGAGCGATCAAGAAGAACAAGCTGTTTTACTTTTTCGCCTTCGAGCGCTACATGCAGTCGATGTGGAGCACCGGCCCCAACAGCCGCACCGTACCCACGGACGCGATGATGGGTTTGAATTCGAATGGCTCCGTAGCATCTTACGCCGACCTGAGCCCAATGCTCTCGCCCGGCGTTGCCGTGGACACGTACGGCGGTTCCCCGGCTATCGACAACTGCGGCAACCCCGTTTACAAGGGCGCCATCATCGATCCTGCGAGTACGGGCGTTACACCCGTCGGCACGTCGAACACGCCGGCCGGGTTCGGTTGCGTTTTCGTCAACAATCACATTCCCACCAACCGCATCAGCAAGGTCACTTCGCAAATTCTGCAGTTGTATCACCAGTACTACCAGCCGGAATCGAGCTTGACCTCCAACGACGCCGGCCCAGCGTACCAGCCCGATCCGTGGTTCCACAATACGCAGACCAGCTTCAAGATGGACTACAACCTGAGCACGCGGCAGCATCTCGCCGGATCGTTCTACTGGGACGACTATCCGCGCGTCAACGCCGATCAGGGCGGCGCGTGGTCGGCGACTGCGCCCTACGGCGGACCACTGGCCAACTCCTATTGGCACAACACGACGGCGCCGGGCGCGCGCCTGAGCGATGCCATCACGATCAAGCCGAACCTGCTCAACACCGTCTACGCCACCTT
The DNA here is from genome assembly GCA_963699385.1 of uncultured Acidobacteriota bacterium. Taxonomy (GTDB): domain Bacteria; phylum Acidobacteriota; class Terriglobia; order Terriglobales; family Acidobacteriaceae; genus Telmatobacter. The sequence goes on from CAVOTQ010000016.1 coordinate 86,614, forward strand.
TAACCGCTTCCGCAATCCCAGCATCGCGGTTTCGCAGACCGGCAAATGGGACAGCAAGTTGCTGCGGCTACAACGGCGCCGGCAACTTCCCGCTGATGTACTTCGATTCGGGCATGTACTTTGGCGGCGCGAATTATCAGAACGGCTGGAACTTCTCGTCGATTGGCAGTCAGTACAACGACTACTACGCCGGCAATACCTTCATTTACAACGACGAGTTGATATGGAACCACGGCCGCAACAATGTGAAGGCGGGCGTGGAATTCCGCGCCATGCAGTTCAACTACACCACGGACAATGGCACGTTCATGGGCGGCTATCCCATCATCTTCGATCCCACGAACACCGCGCCGGCGTGGTACGACATTAATGCCTACGACCTGGTCGGCAACGCTTTTGGCAGCTTCCTGCTGGGCGATGTGTACAACGCTGAAACAAACAATCCCGACAACGAATACGGACGGCGCAAGGCTTTCTCCTGGTACGGCAGCGACATGCTGCGCGTGAACTCGAAGCTCACGCTCAACCTGAGCCTGCGCTGGGATTTCAACCATCCCTACCACGAGAAGTACGGCCACTGGTCTAACTTCGTGCTCAACGCGCTCAATCCGGTCACGGGCGAATATGGCGAATATCAATACCTGACCAGCGGCAGCCAATCGTTCGAGACCCGCCAGGACTACTACAACTACTCGCCCCACATCGGCGTTGCCTACCAGATCACCAACAAGATGGTGGCGCGCGCCAACTTCGGCGTGTTCTTCACTCCACTCAACATGAATCAGTGGGGCGGCGTGCCTTATCAGCAGGCCGGCGATGTTGGCTTCCACGCGACAACACAGGAAGGCGGCTTCGAGTGGGATAACGGATATGCTCCGACCTCAACCCAGGTGAAGACGCCGCAATACACGCAATCCGACGTGATCAGCGTCGATCCGCGCTCGCTGACGCCGGGCAATGTGCAGCAGTACAGCCTCGGCGTGGAGCGCGAGCTCGACCAGGTGACAAAGCTGGACGTGAACTGGATCCAGAGCCACAGCTATCACCTGCAGAGCGGCACCTTCCAGACCAACCAGCCAACCTTCGCCAACTATCAGAACTACGTGGTGACGGGGAAATTCCCTGCATCGTACAACGGCTACTGGGGCGGCGCGGGTCCGGGCTGGGAGGGCCTGACTCCGTATCCGCAGGCCGAAGCAGGCTACGGGCCGATGCTTTCGGTGGGCGTGCCGCTAGGCAACTCCGATTACAAGAGCCTGCAATTCAGCGTGACGCGGCGGGCCGCGCATGGGCTCTCGCTGATGGGCAGCTACAACTGGTCGCGCACTCATGGCGACGTCGACAGCGATTTCCAGGAGTTGTGGGGAACCGGATCGTTGCAGAATACCTATGACCTGAAGGACGAAGCCAAGGATATTTCTGACTTCGACGAGACCCACATCGTGAAGGGCTACATCATCTACAACCTTCCCTTCGGGCGGGGCAAGTGGATGATGAGCAACGACCGCGCACTCGCCGATGCATTCATGGGCGGCTGGAGCCTGGATGGCGACTTCCACTACAACACCGGCACGCCGATTTCAGTGCATTCGACCAACTACTACCGGGCTTCAATGCGGTCTACGCCGACCTGGTTTCCGGCTGCAAGCTAACGACTGGCACGCGCAAACTCTTCCAGCCGTTCCTGAACACGAGCTGCTTCCAGAATCCGAATCCGGGCGCATACGGAGGAGCGGCGCCGCAACTCGGCAATGGCGGCAACTATCAGTCGCAGGTGCGGAACCCGGGCCTGGCTACGGAAGATCTGGGCTTGCACAAGAGCGTGGCGATGGGTCCGAAGGACGTTACAACCTGACGTTCCGGCTGGAGTTCTTCAACGTGTTCAATCGCGACGCACTGGCGGGACCTGACACCAACATGGCCGATGGCACCTTTGGCCAAATCATCAACTATGGCGGAATCGGTGGGCGCGTGGGCCAGTTCGGCGCGCGGTTCACGTTCTGACGCACGGATCGGACTCCGGGCAGAGGCACTCCTCCTGCCCGGAGGTTAGCTTGCGGCTCGCACTTTAATCGCTGAAACAGACCCTAAGTTCGAGGAGAACGATACCATGTCGAATGTCGTGAGGTTTCAGCTCCGGTGTGCGCTGGCCGCAGGCATTCTGCTCGTAGCGGGTTGCGGCAGCGGAGGAGGGTCGACTCCGATTTCGGGATCCGGTTCGCAGGCTGCAGCCGCACCCGCTGTTGCTACGGCTGCAGCGCAAAACGGCGCGGTGGTGGTCACGCTGGCATCTGCAACGTCGGGCGCGACCATTTATTACACCGTGGACGGCTCCACGCCGACCACATCCTCACAAATCTACGAGGCGCCGTTTCTGGTGGCCTCGAACCTGACAGTCAATGCGATGGCCGCGGCTTCCGGTGACTCGAACAGTTCCGTCACAAGTCAGACGTTTTCCCCGAACATTCCTTCGGGCACGCTGGTGTGGAGCGACGAGTTTTCAAATTCGACCAGCGCGAACGCCGAGCCTAACCCTGCAGTGTGGACTTACGACACAGGTGCGGGCGGCTGGGGCAACGAGCGAACTGGAAGACTACTGCGCATGGAATTCGTCGGCCTCGCCGTGCACGACTTCGGCGCCCAACGTTTATGTGGGCACCGACGGTTACCTGCACATCGTGGCCGAGCAGCCGTCGGCCGGCGTATACACTTCGGCGCGGCTCAAGACCGAGGGGTTATTCAGCTTTCAGTACGGCCGCATCGAATTCCGAGCGCAAGTGCCGGAGGCGCAGGGATTTTGGCCGGCGGCATGGCTGATGGGCAACAACATCGCCACCGTCAATTGGCCGGCATGCGGCGAGATGGACGTGCTGGAGCGCGTGAACGCAGCCGAGAACGCCCGACTGGAACGAAGGATCAATTCACGGACAGGTTTTACCGGCGGCAATCTGGGCACGGTTTTCGACTTTCCTCAGCGGCCAGACCGCGTCCGGGTGGCACACCTACGGCATGATCTGGAGCAAGGGCAGCGTGGCGTATTACGTCGACGATCCGACGCAGCCCTATGTCACCTACACGCCCGTCGAGCGTCAGCGGATTGAGCGGCGCAGTATGGCCGTTCGATGCGGGCCAAGCCAACTTCATCATTCTCAATCTGGCCGTGGGCGGTTCCTGGCCGGGGTCACCCAACAGCAGCACGCCGTTTCCAGCGCAGATGCTGGTCGACTACGTGCGGATTTACACCAACTGAGTTTTTTCGCCTTTATCGGGCTCCCGCTTTCTAAGCATGGGTCCATGCAGTGCAGAGTTTTTTGATTGAGCCGCCCCGAGAGCCGTAATGACGCCTTTTGCCGGCGCGGAACAGAAGGAATAGGAACAATGTCGCGATTGATGCGCTGCCTGGTATACGCAAATTTTATGCTGAACCTGACTGCGGCCGTAACCGCCCAAAGCGCGGCCACCCAACAGCCTCCAAGCGGCGATACGTCCGCCAACGGCCGCACGCTCGTCTGGAGCGATGAGTTCAGCGGTCCGGATGGGAGCCGTCCCGACCCCGCAAAATGGGCGAGCATCATCGATGACTCGGGGTACGGCAATAACGAACTCGAGTACTATACGGATCGTCCCTCGAATATTCACGAGCAAGATGGCTCACTGGTGATTACCGCCCGGCACGAATCCTACGCGGGAAAGGACGGGCAGAGGAGGGACTACACTTCGGGACGTATCGAGTCGCGCGGCCGCTTTGCGCTGAAGTATGGGCGCATCGAAGCCCGCATCAAGCTGCCCAGAGGGCAGGGACTCTGGCCCGCATTCTGGATGCTCGGCAGCGACTTCAAAAATCTCGGCTGGCCGGCCTGCGGCGAAATCGACATTATGGAGAACATCGGCTCCGAGCCCTCGATGGTCCACGGCAGCCTGCACGGGCCTGGCTACTCCGGCGGCCACCCGCTGGGCGGCGCATTCACATTACCCAACCAGGCCAGCTTCGCCGACGACTACCACGTCTTCGCCATCGAGTGGGAACCGCGCGCCATCCGCTTCTACGTGGACGGTACTCTGTATGAAACGCAGACCCCGGACAATGTTCCTGCCGGCTATCACTGGGTCTTCGACCATCCCTTCTATCTGGTTCTGAACGTTGCTGTCGGCGGATACTGGCCGGGCAATCCCGACGCCACGACGAAATTTCCCGGGAGTATGCTGGTGGATTACGTTCGTGTCTATCGGCTCGGCGATGAGCGCGCCGGCAACGCCAAACCCTGATCCCGCGGTTTGCTGCAAATAGATGACTCTAATACCACTTCCGCGGCCGGCCGGCGCTCTCTTGCCACCGGCCGGCCCACCCTCTTGCCCTGCGGTCGCACCTGCCTATCTTCGCGCCTTCCAAAATGCTATGATTCCTGCTTGAAAAAACCCAGGCGGAACGCCGCACCCTCAGTACAAACAAGCATTTTGGCGGGGAGGCCGGGCGTGCGAACGTGGTGTGTGCGGGGATGGTGCGGTAGGTGAAAATGCAACTTGGCGCATCGTGGGAAGGACTTCAGAATTCTGAGGTATCCGTGCCTCCTGAACCGAATGCGACCCCACCGGCAGCTGATAACTTCCACGAAGAGCGCGAGGAACTCAAGCGTGTCCTAAGCGATCCTGAATTCAGCCGCTCTACCAACTTGGTTCGATTTCTTTTCTACATTTGCAACAAGTATTTCGAAGGCCAGACCGACGACATTCGTGAATATTCGATTGCTGTCGAAGCCCTCGGCCGCCGGGAATCCAATTTCGATTCTCATGTCGATCCCATCGTTCGCGTTACCGCCCGTTCTCTTCGCAAGAAGCTCCGCGAACTGTACAAGACCGACTGGCGCGATCATCCACTGCAAATTGTGCTTCCGCTGGGACACTACGTTCCGCAGTTCCTGCAACGCGATGTGGCTGCACAGATGGCGGAAGATGCATCCCTGGAGTTAGCGGAGAACGAGAACTCACGTACTGCAGCGCAGAGCTCCGCGGACCGGGTGCCGGAGCCGACCGCCGCGCACAGAGTTATTGCGGGCGTCAGGCGCGGTTCGCTCCTGAAGTTTGCACTTGGTCTTGTCGCAGCGGGCGGTGTCTTTGTTGCTGGCTATTTCCTGGGCACGCACGCCACCCGCCCCGCGCAGCCGCTGACGCAAGCCTTCCAATGGGGCGAACCGGTATGGAGCGATGAATTCAATGGCGCCGCGGAACAACTGCCCGATCCGTCAAAGTGGACCTACGATACGGGCAGCCGGGATGAGGTGGGAAACCAGGGGTGGGGCAACGGCGAGACGGAAACCTATTGCTCACCGCGGGGCGCCAATCCATCCGCCTGCGATCCACACCATCCCAATGCATTTCTCGATGGGAACGGTCACCTGGTGTTGCGCGCGGAGCGCGAACCCGACGGCAAATGGACGTCAGCTCGCATCACAACCCGCGGACTAAAGGAATTTCAATACGGCCGCATTGAAGCACGCATGAGACTGCCGGTGGGGACCGGCTTGTGGCCTGCATTCTGGATGCTGGGTTCAGACTATCTCACATCCGGATGGCCGGCCTCGGGTTCCGTCACCATCGTTGAAAATGTTTCGGTCACCCAGCGCAGCAACGGCCTCGGGCCCACAATCGTTCGTTCCACCCTGCACGGCCCCCGCTACTTCGGGGCCAACGGCCTGTGGCACGACTTCAAGCTCCCCGACGGCGGCCGCGTGGACGATGGAAATTTTCACACCTACGGCATCATCTGGTCGCCGAGCATGATCCAGTTCTACGTGGACGATCCCGCCAACATCTTCTTTGTGCGCGACGCCAACGATCTGCCCGAAGGCGGCGAGTGGGTCTTCGACCATCCGTTCTTTCTGGTGTTAAATCTCGCGGTCGGCGGCGACTGGCCCGGCAGCCCTGACGCCGCAACTCCGAGTCCCGCGGATTTTGTTGTCGACTACATCCGGGTCTATAAGATTCCCAGGGTCCCTGCGCCTGCCATCCAGTGGCAGCCGGTGGAAGTGAATGCCGGTTCCTCTGTGCCCAGCGTCATCACCCTGCATGCGCAGGACTACTCGGGCCGCGTACACCTTTCCTGCTCGGTTGAGCCAGCCACCGCTGCCTGTGCGTTGGCCACTTCCGTCGTCGATCTTTCCCGCACCCTTTCACAAGACGACAGCCTGACCATCTCGACAAATCTCTTTACGGAGAAGGGTCTCGTAGTTGCGCCGGCCGGCCGCTACAAGTTGACGATTACGGCTACGACCATCAGCGGCGATCACTCGCAATTAACCGTACCCTTCGAAGTAAAGGGAAGTGAATGAGCGGCCCTGGAGGCCGGCTCTGCGCGGTGCGCTGACAGGCAAGTCTCAACGATTCCTCAACACTCCTCCCCGGCGAGGACCATGCTCTTCCTAAACCAGGCGTCCTTCGCTTCACGAGGACCGGCTCCGGCAATTTCGCGGACACGCTTGCCGCTCACGGGATCGAGCCAGTCAAGGTAGAATTTAGCGCCGGGGCTCTGCCAATTTACCTGTTTCCCTTCGATGACAATCTTCTCCGGGTTCGGCTTGCCATCCAGGTTGCGGACTGCTGCGTAGAATTGCCAGCCTCCGACGTTCTTGCGATACTGTGTGAGGCGAGCTTTTCGATTCGCTTTGCTGTCAGCTTTACTGTCAGCCTGTTCCACATCGCTCTTTCCTGAGGGTGCTGATCCCCGGGTCTTCGAGCACTAAATCCTAGCTGGAATTCGGCTGAAGACTTGAGTAAGTTGTAGCTTAGATGACTGTAAATCTGACAGTAAGTGCTAATCAATCGCGTAAATGATTGATTCTAAATGGCGGGAGTAGTTCAGTGGCAGAACGTCAGCTTCCCAAGCTGAATGTCGCCGGTTCGATCCCGGTCTCCCGCTCCAATTCTTGCCGCTGTTGTCCGGGTTGCTGCGCTCCGGCTTCGCCGCGTTCCTAAATAGCTTCCTGCACCTTCATGACGAGGCTGGTGATGGTTTCATCGCCCTTGAGCAGCATCTGATGCGGCGTGCCCGCGGGCACATGCGCCACGTCGCCCGGCCGCAGATTTTGCGGCGTGCCACCTGCGATGGAATCGCCGCGCGTTTCTCCGGGGGCGACGATGCGCGCGCCAGTGACCGTGCCGCCTGTGACCAGCGTGGCCGCTCCGGCAAGCACCACGAACAGATCCGCAAAGCGTTCGTGCACCTCCACCTCGCCGCTGCGGCTGCGGAAGGAGAGCATGGCAAAGTGCTGGGGATACTCCTTGAGCGTCTCCGACGCGGAGCCGTCGCCGTGCTTCGCCAGTTTGCGCAGATACGCGGCCCGCTCGAGCAGGAGCGCCGGCGTCCAATGGTCCACGGGATTCTCGGGTCCGTGCGGCTTGGGTGCCAGCTTCGTCCAGAGTTCATATCCTTCAGAATTGCTCTTGTCGATTCGCTCCATTGTGCTTCCTTTCTCTTCGATGCAGCTGGCTCCCGCGCTTTCCGTTAGAGCCCTGCCAGCTTGCGCGCCCGCTTGAAAACGTGAGCAGCATGGGCCGCGTGAGCTTGCCGGTGTTGGTATTTTGCAGCGAGGGATGATAGCTGGCGATCGCGATGAGTCCGCCGGGAAGTTTGTATTCGGCTCCGTGCGCGAAGACGAAATCCGGCGCGTTTTGGCAAGCGGCCAAGGCGCGACTCGTGCGCCAGCAGGCCGTCGAACGCGATGCGGCCCAGGCACACCACAACGCGCAATTCGGTGAGCAATTGCATCTCAAGGTCGAGCCACGGCGCGCAGTTGCGTAGCTCCTCCGGCGTGGGTTTGTTGCCCGGCGGGGCGCAGCGCGCCACGGAGGTGATCCAAAGGCCGCTGAGCTTCATGCCGTCGTCGCGCGAGGTTGCGGTGGGTTGCGAGGCAAATCCGGCAGCGTGCAGAACCGGAAACAGAAAGTCGCCTGAGCCATCGCCGGTGAATGGCCTTCCGGTGCGATTGGAGCCGTGCGCTCCCGGCGCGAGGCCCAGCGCCAGCACGCGCGCTTTGGGGTCGCCGAACGAGGGCACGGGATGGCCCCAGTATTCCCAATCGGCGTAGGCGCGGCGGCGTTTCGCGGCCACTTCAGCGCAATGGGCGCGCAGCCGCGGACAGAGATCGCACGCGACAATGCGCGCATTCAGCGCTTGAAGAGTTGCGGGGCCGGCCATGAGGGGATTTTACTTCCGCGCGGCTGCCGGATCGCAGCGAGCCGTCAATCTCGAAATCAGACGCGACCGCTGTGCCATACTGAATTTGTCTTTGCGATTTCCCGTGCGGAGTGAGGAACGAGGAACGTGCCCGGCAAACCCAACCCGGAGTTTTTGCGCCGCGCCATTGCGCTGGCCACTGAGAACGTGGCCTCGGGCAAAGGCGGGCCGTTCGCGGCGGTGATCGTGCGCGACGGCAGAGATCGTGGGCGAAGGCGCGAACTCGGTGACGGCGACGAACGACCCGACGGCGCATGCCGAGGTGAATGCCATTCGCGCCGCGGCCAAAGCGCTGGGAACCTTTACGCTTGCCGGCTGCGAGCTTTACACCAGTTGCGAGCCGTGCCCCATGTGCCTGGCGGCCGCGTATTGGGCGCGGGTTGACGCCGTGTACTACGGCGCCAGCGCCGCCGATGCGGCCCGCGCCGGATTTGACGACGCGTTTCTCTACGCGGAATTGCGCAAAGACACTGCCGACCGCAAGCTCCGAGCAACGCAGTTGTTGGGCGATGAGGCGTGGGCCAGCTTTGCAGCGTGGATCGCGTCACCGAACAAGGTCGAGTACTAGGAGCGCTCGATTATGTTCCGGCGATCGGTTTGGCCGGGGTGGCTTTGGCGACCGAGAGTTGCCAGCATCAGCAAGCCCTGGAGCACAAGCACAATAGAGATCACGAATACGAAGCCCTCAAAATGAGCGGCTCGTGCATTGCGAAGAAAGCTCAACACTCCCAAGCCGATGAGGGCCGCAGCTGCCGCCCAAAGGCAGCGTTCGCTGCGCACCCCAAAATGGAGCAGGCGTACCAACAGCGTGGCCAGGCCGGCTGCCGCGATAAGCAATGCCACGGCGGCGCGCGCAGCGAATCCAGGATGACGCAACAAGACTTCCATGAATGCCAGCCAGCAGCCGCACAGCAGCGTGACTGCCGAGGTCAGAGAAAGTAATCTCGTCATCGTTTCTCCTTCTCCAATGCACCGTCTTGCGATGCTGGAGATCTGGTGCAAGTACCAAAGGTTGGCGCGCAGGCGGCCAAATTGCGGCGCAATGAATTCCGCATAGTCCTCATGCAGGTCGCCGGTCACAGTTTCACGATCGCGCGCCGGCAGTAGCTGCTGCAGCAGAAATTCCGCCCAGCGCGGTGGAAATTGGCGGCTCATGACTTCACCCCAATGGGCAGCTTCACGCCTTGCCACATTTTCGCCATAGTCTTTTGCGCGTCGGGAAGCACACGATTCCCCGCGGCTGCAATCACGTAATAGCGGCGGGCGCGGCCTCCGCGGATCGCCGTGCCTGGCGCAAGCCTGGAAGCGACGAACCCACGCTGTTCCAGGCGATCCAAAGTGGTGTAAACGGCCCCAGCAACCACGCTTCTCGCCAGCGAGATCTGGACTTGGCGCAGGATCGCTCGGCCGTATGCGTCCTCACCCAGGCGCAGGATCGAGAGCAGCACCGCTTGCTCAAACGTGCCTAACAAATCTGCCATGCCTACAATGTAGGCATAAGGTGGGTTCCGAGTCAAGAGATAAGATTTGACCTGCTCGCTGCGTGCGAATAGATCCAAACGGCTCATGATTCATCGCGGACTTGATCAACGGTTGAGCATTTCCGATTCTTGACCCCTCACCGCCGTGTTGCGTATGCTGCCAGCGTCTGACCCGCTGAAAGATCCCCGCCTTGATGCCCTAAAGGGAGAGCCCACATGAGCATTGCTGCCACGGCCGCAACCGTCGCACCGAAGATGGGGGCGAAGCCGCTGCTGGTGCGGCGCGCCGCGGTGCTTGGCGCAGGAACCATGGGCTCGCGCATCGCTGCGCATCTGGCCAATGCCGGAATCCCAACGCTCTTGCTCGACCTTCCTGCAAAAGCGGGAAGCGCGGAGCGGGCGCCTGGCAGTAGCCGCTCTCGAAGCGCTTGCGAAAGCGAAGCCGGCCGCATTCTTTGAGGCGTCGCTCAGCCGGCTGATCACGCCCGGAACCTTCGACGACGATCTGCCCAGGAATGCAAAGACTGCGATTGGGTGGTCGAAGCCGTGGCCGAGAATCTTGAAATCAAGACTGCGCTGCTGACGCGCGTGCTGCCGCACCTCGGCGGAGCGGCCGTCCTGACGACCAACACTTCCGGCTTGCCCATCGCGCGCATCGCGGCGTGCCGTTCCCGGGCTTGGCAAGAGATTTTTCGGGACGCACTTCTTCAATCCGCCGCGCTACATGCGCCTCCTCGAAGTGATTCCGACCGAGGAAAGCGATCCGGAGCTGGTCGCCGCTTTTTCTGCTTTCGCCGATCGCATGCTCGGCAAGGAAGTCGTCTTTGCCCACGACACGCCGAACTTTATTGCCAACCGCATCGGCATCGCGGTGATGTTCAATGCTGCGAACCTGATGCTGGAACAGGGGCTCACGATTGAAGAAATTGATGCGTTGACCGGCCCCGCCGTCGGCTGGCCGCGTACCGGAACCTTTCGCCTCGCCGACCTGGTCGGCATCGATATCCTGGCGCACGTTGCTGCCAACTTCCCAGAGGGCGTGAGCGGAGGAAAGTTCGGGGCTGTACTCGAAGAACTGCTGAAGCGCGGCTGGCTTGGCGACAAGTCGGGACAGGGATTCTACAAAAAAGTGCGCGGCGCGGACGGCAAAGACGAGCGCATGGTTCTGGATCTTGCGACCTTCGAGTATCGCCCTTTGGCGAAGGCCGCGCTGCCCGCGCTCGAAATGGCGAAGAACGCGGCGACGCTGCCGGAGCGGCTGCAACTACTGCTCAAGAATGATCCTGCAAAAGACAAGACCGCGGCGTTTCTGTGGCCGTTTCTGGCATCGCTGTGGAACTTTGCCGCCGAGCGCATTGGCGAGGTAGCCGACGACGCGTCCGCGATCGATGCCGCAATGCGCGCCGGCTTCAACTGGGAGATGGGCCCCTTTGAGATGTGGGATGCGGCCGGCGTGGCGGAGACCGTGAGCCGCATGAAGGCGCTGGGTCTGCCTGTGAGCGCGGCTGTACAAACGTTGCTGGCCGCTTCGCGCATAAGCTGGTACGCGCCCGGCAAAGATGCGTGCTTCCAGCCTTCGACGGGGCAGACTGTAGCTATCCCCGCGGTCCCGGGTCACGCGCGCGTGGCCGATTTTCGCCGCACGCACGCGGTGGTGCGCTCGAATTCCGGCGCGTCGCTGGTCGATCTCGGCGACGGTATCGGGTGCATCGAGTTGCACTCGCTCAAGAACGCCATTGGCGGCGACGTGCTCTCGTTGATTGCCGCGGTTCTCAATCCCGCGTCAGATACGGTGCGCGATTTTGCGGGCTTTGTGATTACCGGCGATCGCGATAATTTTTCGGTGGGCGCGAATCTGATGCAGCTCCTGCTGGCGGCGCAGGAGGGCGAGTGGGATGAGCTGGCCCAGGTGATCCACAATTTTCAGCAGATGACCGCGGCCATCAAATTCTGCCCGCGGCCTGTGGTCGCGGCGCCCTTCGGCCTTACTCTCGGCGGCGGCGCGGAGATTTGCTTGCACGCCGTGCGGCGCGAACCGCACGCGGAACTTTATATGGGCCTGGTTGAAGCCGGCGTGGGGTTGATTCCGGCTGGTGGCGGGACCAAGGAGATGTTGCTACGCGCATACGATGCGGCCGCGGCGCTGGCGCCGCCGGATCAAAAAGACGCGCCTTCGCGCTTTGCGCAATCCGCTGAATTCATAACGGCTCTCCGGCGTTCGCTCGAAACCATCGCCATGGCTAAGATTTCCACTTCGGCCGCGGAGGCGCGCTCGCTCGGCCTGCTCGCGCAATCTGATCGCATCACCATGAACCGCGAGCGCCTGCTGCTTGACGCGAAGGCGCAAGCCGCGGTGCTGGCGGAAACCGGCTACGCGCCTCCGCAACCGCGCACGCAAATTCCCGCTCCTGGCACGGCTGCGCTGGCTACGCTTGAGACCGGCATTTATATGATGGGCGAGGCCGGTTACGCCTCGGAGCACGACCAGAAAGTTGCCCGGTGGGCGGCGTACATCCTTGCTGGAGGGCGCGTGACGCCCGGCACGCTGGTGAGCGAACAGTATTTGCTGGACCTCGAGCGCGAGGCGTTTCTGTCGCTCTGCGGCGAGCGGAAGACGCAGGAGCGGATCGCGTTTACCCTTAAGACGGGCAAGCCGCTGCGCAATTAGGACAGGATATTGCGGTAGTATGGTTCAGTTGGTGGCTGAGGGCGATTCAGTGAAGGGATTTTCGAGCACAAAGAGACCAGATGAGCAGTCGCTGCTTGAAGGGTACCGACATTTGGCTGCGGACGCTGCGCAAGAGCAGGAGGCCTTGGAATGGTGTGAGGCGCTTTGCAGAGATGCGTTCGATACCGAAGATGGGGAGGCATCAAAAAACGCTGAACGACGCACAACCCAAGGCGGGAGGGCTCGTCAATGAGCGATCAAAGCCAAGGTTCGCTCGTCTTTCACAGTCGCCGGGGGGCGATCATCGCTCTTTGCGTCGGGATTCTTATCACGTTGAGGAATCTCCGCTATCTCTTTGAACTTTATATGCCCGGGCACACGAGTTGGCTCACCCGATACCGATTTCCATCGACACCTTTCGATATCACTCTTCACCTTTGCACTGCCGTGCTCTTCGTTGGAGTTTTCATTTTCGTCTTACGCCGCGCACGGGGCGGCGAGCGCGTGTACCTGTCAATCTTCGTTGGCATCGTCGTTCTGGCGCCCCTGAGCGATATTCCTTCAGCCGCATCGATTCACCTTTTTGCGTGGATTGCGGCCCTGATGGAACTCGGCCTGATCCCGAGCGCGATTACGATGTACAGGACCCTCCCTTCACATTGCCTACCGGTCGAAGCCACAGCGAACAACTAAGCGCTAGAATGCTCCTGAGTTCCGATCATGATTTTGGCCGTTTTCAAGGCGCGAGTCGCAGTTCTCTTGCTGTCCTCAGCCCTTGTCGTCTCCGCGCAGCAATCAGATCCCGGCAACCTCAACTCCTCCGGCCAGGTGGCGGTTGACGGCCGGCCGACTCCTTACCTCATCCGTCATCTTCCCATCAACGCTTTTCCGCAACTGCCGGCTGCCGTAGGGAATGTGCTGACGCAACGCGGGTGCGTGATTCCGCAGACCTACGAGGCGCACCAACCGGAAAACGTAATCCATGCCAGTCTTGAGCACCAGGGCTCTTCTGATTGGGCGGTACTTTGCTCGGTGGATGGCAGGGTCTCGCTGCTGGTCTTCTTTTCGAACGGGCGCGACCCGATGGTGCTGGCCTCGGCGGCGGAGACTGACTGTCTGCAGGCGCACGGAGCGACCAATGTGCTTGGCTTCAACTGGGGCATCGATCCCGCGTCGCCGGAAGTGATTCACGATGCTCAGTTCGGCATGAAGCATCCTCCGCCGCGCCTCGACCATGACGCGCTGGCCGACTCCGTCATCGACCGCAGGACGATCTATCGCGTGTTCGCAAAAGGCGCATGGACGGTGGTCGATACGCGGGATTAGGATCACGTGCAGCACCAGGGATTCCTAGCGGCAGCGAGGCAGTTAGTTCATCGCGGTTAATCTCGACGCGAGGCGCCGGAAGAATATGAAAACCCTGGCGATTGGCGGGGAAGCGCGGGCGAGGACGCCCGCGCAACAGCCGGCCGGGAGGCCGGCGCTACATCGGCGCAGGTATTATCAGGGCAGATTCGCTGTCCGTTGTTTATTGTCTACTGTAGTTGGAGCTACTTATGCCGGAAGCCGTTCTGGTCGCAGCCGTTCGCACGCCTGTGGGGCGCGCGCCGAAAGGTGCGCTTTCGACTACTCGCCCCGACGACCTCGCCGCAACTGCATTGAGAGGAGCTTTGGACAGGGTGCCGAGCCTCGACAAGCGCGAGATCGACGACGTAATTCTGGGCTGCGCGCAGCCTGAAGGCGAGCAGGGATTCAACATTGCGCGTATGGCTGCGTTGCGTGCGGGATTGCCGGTGGAGATTCCAGGCGTGACCGTGAACCGGCTTTGCGCCTCGGGGCTCGAGGCCATTGCGCTCGCCAATCAACGCATTCGCTCGGGCGCCGCACAGGTGATTTTGGCCGGCGGAGCGGAATCGATGAGTCTGATTCCGATGGGCGGTAACAAGCCCAGCCCCAATCCATGGCTCGCGGCCAACTACCCGGCGTCGCTGATGACCATGGGGTTGACGGCCGAGCGCGTTGCCCGCCATTTTGGAATTTCGCGCGACGACCAGGACGCCTTTGCTCTGGCGAGCCACCAGAAGGCGGTGGCCGCGCAGGCAGCGGGACGCTTCACGGAAGAGATCGTTCCGGTACGCGTGACGATGAGTGCGCCGGGGACCGCGCCGGGAGTGAAGCAGGGAAAGCCTGAGATCAGAGAAAAGGAGTTTTCCGTCGACGAGGGCCCGCGCACCGACACTTCCGCCGCCGCACTGGCGCAGTTGAGGCCGGCGTTTCACGCGCAGGGCACGGTGACCGCGGGCAACTCCTCGCAAACCTCGGACGGCGGAGCGGCTGCGGTATTGATGGAGGAGCACCGCGCGCGCGAGCTGGGTATTCAGACGCTGGGGCGGCTGGTTTCCTATGCTGTCACAGGCTGCCTGCCGGAGGAGATGGGCATCGGACCCATCACGGCGATTCCCAAAGCGCTGCAGTTCGCCGGGCTCAAGCTAAGCGACGTCGATCTCATCGAATTGAATGAGGCTTTCGCGGCGCAGGTTCTAGCCATCATCCGCGCGCTCGATCTGGACCCGGCGCGTGTGAACGTGAACGGCGGAGCGATTGCGCTCGGTCATCCACTGGGTTGCACCGGAGCCAAGTTGACCGCAACGCTTCTGCGGGAGATGAAAGTGCGAAACGCTCGCTACGGCATGGTGACCATGTGCGTGGGCGGCGGCATGGGCGCGGCGGGCATCTTTGAACGGCTTTAATGGGCGTGGCTTCCCACCCTTTTCCGCGGCGGTGGACGAATGGATGGGGCACGGGAGGGTTCTTTTTGAAGCGGTGCGTGATTCACTGTTTGAAAAACTCGCCGTGGCCTCCGTTGGCCCATGGATTGTAATGCGCGGCGAACTCGGCGCGGTGCTCGACGCTAGGGTGGTCGTAAAGCCAGAACTCGATCAGCGGATTCGGATTGGGATCTTCGAGCCATGATTCGCCCAGCTTATTAAATGCGGCGACTGCGGTTTTTTGAGGATCGGCCACGATACCGTGAATCGCCTCCTGCCCGTAGACATCGGCTTGATGCTCAAAGTAGCGGCTGAAGGTGCTGCCCGCCGGCTGGGTGAGGAAGCCGGCAATGGAAACGGTGAAGAGAAGCATTACGAAGCCGGTGCGCGACGCAAGATCCACGGCGCCCCACTTGGCTCCATAGCGCCTTACCAGCCATGCCGCCAAACCCGCGGACGCCCAATACACAAAGAACAGCCCGGCGGCATCGCCTGCAAGTTCCTTGGGAATGTGGTGCAACACATAGTGCCCGCTTTCGTGGCCGAACACGAATAACACTTCATCATCCGGCATCTGATTCGTTGTTGTATCCCACATCACGTACCGCTTGGTCGGTCCGAGACCGGCCACAAACGCATTGATCCCATTCGATTTCTCGCTGGCCTTGATTAGGTACATGCGACTGGGCGGAATATCGATGCCGGTGCGCGCCACGACGGTCTCGATCTTCTCGACCAGAGCGGCATGATTCTCCTGGAGCGGTTCCTGTTGGTAGAAGAGAGGAACCAGCAGCGGAAGAATGAACAGCAGGAAAACCAGGATCGGCAGGGTGACGACCCAGATGCCCAGCCAGTAGCGCCGAAAGCGGCGCACAATCCAGTTGAAGAGCAGCAGAACCGGTACCGCGAACAGAAGCGTCAATGCCAGCGCCTTCGCCTGGTCGCCCAGCCAGCTATCCCAGCCCTGGACGCTGATGCCGTAGGCGCGCTCGTAGTGATTGCTGATGGCGTCGATCACGGCCCCGGCCAGCGCGGTGATCACGATGTATGCGGCGAAAAAGACCAGTCCCTGGACCCAGCGCCGGTTTGAGATTCGCTGCGCCCATTTCTCGATGCCGGTCCACCCACGGAAGGCGAGCAGCAGCCACAAGAACACGATGCCCCAAATGGAGCCGGCAAGATTGAGGAAGTTACGAATGCGACTGAGCGCGATGGCCTTGGCCAGCCTATCGGGCGGCAGCGTGTAGGCCTGCTGGGGAGCGGCCTGCACCGGAACGGTGGAGACGGTTGAGATGGGAGCAGCAGGCGGCGCGGCCGGTTGAGCCGCCGAAGTAAGGGAACCCAAGCCGGCAATCAGAACCACTGGGTACAACGCCAGCAACCATCGGCGTCTAAGTGTCATGGGGGATCTCCTCATTGATGGGGGTCAACAGGGTCACACTTCACATTGTTCCTAAATGCGCTCAAAAGGGGAAGCACAGAGGCCTCATTTTGTTGCCGAGTTATATGCACCGGGCAACTTTGAGACAATCACTTATAGACATGCTTTTACCCGAAACCCCGACCCCAACGCCATACAAATCTTCAGCCTCCGGCGAGTGCCGGCGGGCCTGTCGTCCCCTCCATGCAGTCGCAGTGCTAACCCTGCTGGCGTTGCCGCTGGCGGCTCGCGCCCAGCAGGCGGGTCAGGTTCAGCAGGCGGCGCCAGCTTATGCGCCGGCGGAAACGCCCCTGCTTCTCGACGCCATGAACGCCGAGCTACATCGCGCCTTTACGTCTTTGGGCAAGTCCGCGGCTGTGCCCGACGACAAACAGCCGCCGCCCTACTTCATCAGCTACTCGGTGCACGACACGAATATGCTGACCATCAGCGCACAGTACGGGGCGCTGACGACGAGCGGCGGTTCCGAGGAACGCATGGCCGACGTGCAGGTGCGCGTGGGCAGTCCCGGGCTGGATAACACGCACGGCGAGCACCGCAGCTCAGCGGTGAACAGCATGGCGCTGCCCCTGGGTGACGATCGCGAGGCGATCGCACGCACCCTGTGGCTGGCGACCAATACGGGTTACGGCAACGCCCTGGACAACTACCTGCGCGTGAAAACCGAAGCTCAAGTGCGCGCCAAGGAAGAAGACACTTCGCCGGATTTCAGCCGGGAGGCTCCACAGGTGCATGTGGAGAAACCCGCGCCGCAACTGGCGATCCGTAAAGCGGAATGGGAGCAGCGCGTGCGGGCGCTCTCGCGCATCTTTCGTGAATTCCCAGATGTGTACCAGAACGAGGTGGGATTCGCGGCGCAAAGCTCGACGCGCTACTTTGTTTCGTCGGAGGGCGCGGAGCTGGTGACGCCTTACGTGGAGTCGGGATTGGTGATCGTGGCCGTAACGCGCGCCGACGACGGAATGGATTTGTTCCTTGCCCAGACCTTTGAGGCCGATTCGCCGGAAGGATTGCCTGCACAGGCCGATCTTGAGAAAGCGGTGCGCGAGATAGGCGCCCGCCTGGAAGCTCTGCGCAAGGCACCGGTGACCGAGCCGTTCGACGGGCCGGCAATTCTCTCCGGCCGCGCCGCAGCCGTGTTTTTCCACGAGGTGCTGGGCCACCGGCTCGAAGGCCAGCGCCAGCGCGGCGACGAGGAAGGCCAGACCTTCACGAAAGATCTTGGCAAAGAGGTGTTGCCGCCGTTTCTTTCCGTGGCCGATGATCCCACGCTGACGAGCTTCAACGGCATTTCTCTCGGCGGTCACTACGAATATGACAGCGAGGGCGATAAGGCGCAGCGCGTGGAGCTGATCGAGGATGGGGTGCTCAAAAACTTCCTCATGTCGCGCCTGCCGATCGCGAGTTTTGGCGCATCCAACGGCCACGGCCGAGCGGAATCGGGATATGTGCCGACCGGGCGACAGGGCAACCTGATTGTGACTTCGACAAAGACTGTCCCTGACGCCGAATTGAAAAAGGAACTGATTGAAGAGGCGAAGAAGCAGGGCAAGCCCTACGGCCTCTACTTTGAAGACATCTCTTCCGGTTTTGCGGTGACGCAGCGCAGCTCGCCGCAGGCGTTCCAAGTTATTCCGCTCGTGGTGTGGCGCGTGTATGTTGACGGCCGGCCCGACGAGCTGGTGCGCGGCGTCAGCATCGTAGGCACTCCGTTGGCGGCGATGAAAAAGATTCTCGTAACGGGCGACAAGAGCGAAGTGTTCGACGGCATATGCGGCGCGGAGTCGGGATCGATTCCGGTGAGCGCCGTGGCTCCGGCCATGCTGCTGAGCGAGATCGAGACGCAGCGCCAGGCGCAGGGAACGGCGCGGCCGCCGATTTTGCCTATCCCGGAGATGCAGGGAACGAGGGAACAAGGGAACAAGGGAACAAGAACCGACCAGCAGACGGAGGTGGTGAAGTGAGCCGTCTCGCGTCCCACTCAGCGCCGTGTCCTATCCTTCCGGCGGGCTTTCCTAAGAAAGACCGCGGGATGGGTGGGAAACTGCAACTCTCGATCAGCCTTTTTCTCGCCGTATTTCTTCTCGCGTCAACTGCGTCTGCGCAGCCCACGCGCGCTGACGCCGAAAAAGATCCGATTCTCGCCGCGATGCTGACTGAGCTCGACCGCAGCATGAGCCAGCTCCAGTTGCCTGGCTTTGCGAAGCCGTTCTTCATTCAGTACCGCATCGAGCAAATCGACGATTTCCAAACCAAGGCGGAATTTGGCGCGAGCGAAGGCGCGGGACGCATACGGCAGCGCGTAGCGCGCGTGACGGTGCGCGTAGGCGACTACAAGACCGACAGCTCCGGGGGCCGCGGCGACGGCTCGATCGAGTTGGCGGCCCTCGACGACGATCCAATCGCATTGCGCTCTGCGCTGTGGCAGGCGACGGACCAGGCTTATAAGAATGCGCTGTCGGCTTACGCGCAAAAGCAGGCCGAGCTGAAGCAGGTACAGACGCCGCCGCAGGCCGACGACTTCAGCCAGGAGAAACCGATCGTGTCACTTGCCACGCCATTTGCGTTGCAGCTTGATGAGAGCGCGTGGAGGGAGCGAGTGGCGCGGCTGAGCGGCCTTTATCGCACCGATCCCACGGTGAGCGCAACGCAGCGCGACGTGGAGTACGCGGAAGCGAGCTTTCGCGCTCGCGCCACCACTACTTGGCTTGTTACCAGCGAAGGCACCATCGTCCGCAAGTCGGGGGCGCAATACGAGGAGTCGTTTGCCGCGGGTACACAGGCCGCCGATGGCATGAGTATCGACCGGTCGTACTCGTCGGCGGGAACTTCAGTCGCCGATCTTGATGCGGAAGCCGTTTTTACCAAGCATGCCGTGGATGAGATTCTGTCGCTGGCCGAGCTGCGCAAGGCACCGCTGGTTGAAGAGGAGTATCACGGCCCACTGCTGATGAGCGCCGACGCGGCAACGGACACGCTGCGCTCGCTGCTGGCGACGGCGGTGACTGCCACGCGGCCCGCTCTGGGCACGGAGGCGCGTACCAACGGGCCTTTTGCATCAAGTTACCACGCGCGCGTTCTGCCCGATTTCATGAACGTGATCGACGATCCCGGACTGAAGACGTTCGATGGCAAAGGCCTGATCGGAGCCTACGATGTGGACGATGAAGGCGTGACGGCGCAGGCGGTGAAGCTGATCAGTTCAGGAAAGCTGGACAACTATCTCATCGGCCGCCAGCCGGTGCGCGACTTTCCGCAGTCGAACGGCCACGGCCGCGCCGGCGTGACCGGACCGGCGCGTCCCACGATCGGGGTGCTCAAGATCAGCGCGGACAGCGGATTGGCAGACGGCGAACTCAACCAGAAGTTGCTCGCCATGGCGATGGATCGCGGTTTGCCGAGCGTATATTTTGTTGAAACCATGGGTGGGCCGCGCACGCCGCGCCTGCTCTATCGCCTGAGTCCCGACGGCACGCGCGAGTTGGTGCGGGGCGCCGTGCTCGACGATGTCGACGACCGCGCTCTGCGCTCGAGCATCGAGGCTGCCGGCAAGGATCTCTTCGTCGGGAATTATTACGGAGACGTACCGACCACGGTGATGGCTCCGGCGCTGCTTTTTGATGACGTGACGGTGCGGCGCGCTAACGCGAAGAACGAGAAGCTGCCGTTTTATCCGCCGCCAGAATGAAGGGCAGGGAATAGCCAGTAGCCAATAGGGAAGAGCGCTGCCGGTTCCCGGCCCCTTCCTAATGGCTATTGGCTACTCCCTGTTTTTTCCACGCGCCGATGATGGCGCCCATCAGCACCATGCCGACAAGCCAGAATGCGCTGCTGATGGCGAACGACGCGTAGCTACGCAACGCAAAGACGTCTGCGACCGCAATGGTCGAGAAGACGCAGCCGAGCCAGA
The DNA here is from genome assembly GCA_963699385.1 of uncultured Acidobacteriota bacterium. GTDB lineage: Bacteria > Acidobacteriota > Terriglobia > Terriglobales > Acidobacteriaceae > Telmatobacter. The sequence continues at coordinate 107,112 of CAVOTQ010000016.1, forward strand.
GGCATGCGGCAACCCGTATGCCGCGCACCGGGGTTGTTGGTCCCGTCAATTGCATGAACCCGGAGATGGTTCCTGCAATCAGCCCTTCCGCCACTAGCGCAATCACGCATTGCAAAGGCAAATTGGCGCGTGTGGTCGACAGCCAGATGCGGTCGTGCCCGATACCCTGGAGCCAGACGTCCAGGAAAAGTGAATACCAGAGGGCTTCGAAGAGAAAGCAGGCCACCGTGGCCACAGCGATGGCCAGATAATTGTGCCGCACTTGCGGCGATGCCATGGGCATTCCGACCTCCCTGCGCTTTGGCCGTGCGCTGACCTCCGCTTGAGAAGCCGCCGTGGGATGGCTCGCGCGCGAATCGTTGGGGCGGATTGTAGACTATTTTTCGCCTTGTTGTCGAAGGGCTTTATGCTTGAGAGCAAGCGATCGCATGGAATCTGAGGACGGCAAAAACCCGACGGGAAACTTTGGACTCGAGTTTGGGCTTCAGCTTTGGCTCGCCTATCCGGGCGACCTTGCCGACCCCGCGGTCGAAGAGGCCTGCGCCGCACTGCTCGATGATGCAGAGCGCGCCCGCGCGGCGAGGTTCCGCTTTGCTCGGCACCGCCTTGAGTTCGTTGCGACGCATGCTTTGACCCGTGTGGCGCTCTCGCATGCGCAGCCGTTGCCGCCGCATGAGTGGAGTTTCTCGGTCAACAAGTATGGCAAGCCGTCCCCTATTCCAGAATGCGGCTTACGCTTCAACCAATCGAACAGCCTAGAATTGGCGGTGTGCCTGATTGCGCGCCCCATTGCGGGCATCGTCGCGAATCCCAGGGCGGCGGTTGCTGAGGGAGGCCCTGCGGTCGGGGTCGATGTCGAGTCACTTGCGCGAGCCAAAGAGATTGTTCCTTTGGCTCCGCGGGTTTTCTCTGCAGCCGAGCGCACGCAACTTGATGCGATGCCCGATGCCCAGCGTCCCAATCGCGCCTTATCGCTCTGGACGCTCAAGGAGGCATATATCAAGGCGCGCGGTATGGGACTCTCGCTCCCGCTCGACGGGATTTCGTTCCTCTTCGACGGGCCGGAGGTGACGCGACTTGAGAATGGCCCTCAGGCCATTCGTCTTGAAGTTGCCCCGGGCGTCGATGACGAACCGAAGCGCTGGCGGTTTTGCCGTTTCGACTATGCCGGGCACCGAATCGTGCTGGCGGTGGATGCGGATGGGGTGGGGCCTCTGGAAATCTTTGAATCGCGCCCGCCAACCGGCGCACCGGCACGCCTGACGTTGGGCTCGCCGGCCTGGTTTCCCCCTTCTGCGACTGCGGGCGATCGAAGCGACGCCTGATTGGCCTTCCAGTGATTTATCAATTTAACGGGCACGTGTTTCCCACCTATTTCCGCAAGAAGCGCGGAAATAGATGGGGCACGGAGGAAATATTCTGTTTCTGAATCAATAAACCGTCATTCATGCCGCATTCATTTCAATCTGCGAACATTCCCGCACCCTGTCTGCTGGTTTTCGCATCCATCTTTTTATACACAGAGCGGAGTTTGGGCCTGATGTCAGGCCCCTCTACCCAGTACAATCCGAACGAAGGAGATTTTCCCCAATGGCATACGAATTACCAGCGCTTCCCTACGACTACAACGCGCTTGAACCGTTCATCGACACCGAAACCATGCATCTGCATCACGACAAGCACCACCAGGCCTACATCACCAATGTGAATGGGGCACTGGCGAACCACCCGGCGCTCGCCGCCAAGACCGTCGACGACCTGATCAGCGATCTGAACGCGGTCCCGGAGGACATTCGCGGCGTGGTGCGCAATAACGGGGGCGGTCACTCCAACCACTCCATGTTCTGGACTATCATGGGCCCGGCCAATTCGTCTGGCATCGGCGGCCACCCCACGGGCGAGATCGCCAAGCAGATTTCTGCAGATTTTGGGGATTTCGACGCTTTCAAAAAGAGCTTTAACGAAACCACGGCCAAGCAGTTCGGCTCCGGATGGGGCTGGCTTGTGTTCACGGGCGGCAAGCTCAAGATCATCACCACTGCCAATCAGGATTCGCCGCTGTCGCAGGGTCTCTATCCCATCCTCGGCAACGATGTGTGGGAGCATGCGTACTACCTGAAGTACCAGAACAAGCGCCCCGACTACCTGGCCGCGTGGTGGAACGTGGTGAACTGGGCCGAGGTGAACAAGCGCTTTGCCAAAGCGAAGGGCTGAACTTAGCTTCTAGCCACTAGCTTCTAGCTGATTTGCAGAAGGTCGAGGGCCCGTGCTCTCGCACGATGAGCGAGAGGCTAGAAGCTAGCAGCTAGAGGCTGTCTTTTCCCGCCGGAGGTTGAACACAACATGGCCACCATGCAGATGAGCGTGCGCCCCGAGGATCTTTCGCATTTTTCGAAGGGCGGAGAGCGCATTCCCGATCCGGGGGTGCTGGTAATCTTTGGCGCCTCGGGCGATCTGACCAAGCGCAAGCTGTTTCCGGCGCTGTTTCATCTTTTCCAGGCGAACCTTTTGCCGAAGCAGTTTGCCATTGTCGGCGTGGCGCGCCGTCCGTTGGGCGACGAGTTCGCGGCCGAAATGCGCGCGGGCATTGTGGAATCGGGCGGGGTCGAAGCGACCGATGCCAAGCTCGACAGCTTCGTCAGCCACATCAGTTATTTCCCGCTCAACTTCGATGATCCGGCCCACTACGCGAATCTGAAGACCGAACTCGACCGCATCGCCCAAGAGAAGGGAATCGGGCCCGACCGGCTCTATTACCTGGCTACCGCGCCGGAGTTTTTTGCCGGCATCGTGGAGAACCTGGGCGCGCAGGGCATGGCGCATCCGGAAAAAGGCCGCGTGGCCGTGGTCATCGAAAAGCCTTTCGGCCACGACCTCAATTCGGCGCGCGAACTCAATCACCAGGTCAACGCGGTGTTCCAGGAGAGACAGGTTTTCCGCATCGACCACTACCTGGGCAAGGAGACGGTGCAGAATCTGCTGGTCTTCCGCTTCGCCAATGGGATTTTCGAGCCCATCTGGAAACGCAACTACATTGACAACGTGCAGATCACCGTGGCGGAAACGCTCGGCGTGGAGGGACGCGGCCCGTTCTACGAGAAGGCCGGAGCTCTGCGCGATGTGGTGCAAAACCACATGATGGAGCTGCTGGCACTGGTTGCTCTCGAGCCGCCGTCGAGCTTCGAGGCCGAGAGCGTGCGCCGCGAAAAGCTCAAGGTGTGGCAGGCGATTCCGGCGATCCCCATTCTGCAAACGGTGCGCGGGCAATACGGCCCCGGCATCGTGAACGGCGAGCACGTAATCGGCTATCGCGACGAGGAACGCGTCAATCCCGAGTCCGGCACGGAGACCTACGCGGCGCTTCGCCTCACCGTCGAGAATTGGCGCTGGGCCGGGGTTCCGTTCTTTCTGCGCGCCGGCAAGCGCATGAAGAAGCGGGCTACGGAGATTTCGATCGAGTTCAAGCAGCCGCCGCTTTTGATCTTCAATCGCATGGCTACCGCAGGTCCCTGCCCTGAGATCCAGCCCAACCTGCTGACTATCCGCATCCAGCCCGACGAGGGCATTGCGCTGCGCTTCGGCGCCAAGGTGCCCTCGAGCGCGCAGATGGCGGTGTGCCCGGTGAACATGGACTTCGACTACGAGTCGGCATTTGGCAAGTCGAGCGCGAACGGCTATGAGCGCCTCCTGCTCGACGCCATGCTTGGTGACCAGACGCTGTTCTCGGATCGCGAAGGAGTAGAGACCAACTGGGCGCTCTACACGCCGGTTCTCGAAGCCTGGGCGGCGAAAAAGCCTGAAGTATTTCCCAATTACTTCGCCGGCTCGTGGGGGCCGGAGTGTTCCGACCACTTGCTGGAAAAGGATGGTTGCGCGTGGCGGAATGATTTGGGGCGCAAGGCGTAGAGCGCCTGCGGGATCGGGACAGTCAAAGTGAGTAAGGATGGAGGGCGGATTTGGCACTGCCCTTTCGCACTGTCTTAGGTCCTAAAAGGCATAAAATTTCTCGAGCATTTCGCGCGCTTTCCATTTCAGTAGTCGCGTCTATTGCCTCACCTCATACACAGCGAAAACTGTCTTATTAAGAATGGAAGGGTTTGGTGTCTTTTCCCCGCTGAATTTAATATCTTTTGTGATCTCGTCAGGCAAGCGTGTGTACCCGATGCACTCAGTTCCTTGAGTGGTGTCCTCCTTGGCCTTGTGGGTCCATTGCGCTCCAGCCACCATCATCAGAACCAACTGAGAGTTAGTTGTAATCAGGTGTTCTGGCTCGGGCATCTCGAAATTACCGTTCCCCCTATTAATGAGAACCCCGCCGGTTGTTTGTACGCAGGGAATGGTCTGGTAAATGGACTCAGCCGGCCGTTTTGAAAATATGTTGTATCCCAAGGTATCTCGTATTGAGGGAACCAGTCGACCGTCCTGCCAGCGGAACTGACTGCTTACTTCATTGACCACGATGGTCACACCTAAGCCCTTCTCGTTTACCGTATATGTCCCGCGCGCTGGAACTTCGTCCCTGACTGCTATAAGAACGGTGCCGTCAGGCCCGAATTCAAAGGACTGACTATCCAGAATATCGTCCCAGGTTCCAATCACTAGGTCCTTATCAAATGAGGGGCGGCCTTCTCTGGCCGAAGGGCTGGAAATCGATAGATGACTTACCTTAATAAAAACCAAAGCTCCGCCACCAATTAGGACGAGGAAAACGATTAAAGGATAGATCAGACGCCTGGACATTGTTCCCTCCTCAGTTGCTGACGCTCGGAAGCTGAATCGAGCTTTGATCCTGCCGGGTGCCCCGTCTTAGCTCTGCTGGGGTGGGGGGAAGCCCGCTCCGCTAAACCCGCTAACTCCGCTAGCTCCCCTTTCCTTTATCCATCGCCGCGTTCGCCAGCTTGTCGGCTTCCTTATTCCCGCCCCGCAGCGTATGCCGCATGTCGAAAGCGTCCAGCTGCCGCGCCAGCCGTTGCGCTTCTTCCCATAGCGGGCGCAGCCCGGGGTTCTTCACCTTGTAGATCCCCTTCATCTGCCGCACCATCAGCTCGGAGTCGGAGAAAACCCGCAGCCGCCGCACGCCGTTCGCAAGCGCCCACGCCAGCACGGCCAGCAAACCCTTATATTCCGCATAGTTATTGGTCTGGTGGCCGAGAAACTCGCTCAGCCGCGCTACCACCTCGCCCTTGGGGGTCCTCCAAAACCGCGCCATATCCCGCCGGCCCCGGGTTTCCCCGCGATCCCCCGTCGCAGTGCGCTGTAAACCATCCGCCGGCGCTCTGTCGCGCCGCCATCCCCGTGTTTTCAAAGAGATTTCCAGTCATCGCTTCCCAGTTTACCGTGCGAGGCCAGCAGCCGCAGCGAGCCGGTGCATGCATAGCCGCGACATAGCCGCGCTATCGGCTACTGGCGTCGCTCCCTGCTGCTCCCGCAGTCCCGCAGTCCCTTAGTGCCTTGGCTCCTGCTATTCTCCCTGCTCCCCAAACCCGTCGCTCCCGCGTCTATTCCATTGCGCACAGCTTTACCTTCCGGGAGCGGATCCAATGGAAGCAGAAGCGGTCAGTATTCCACTCGCCCCGGTTCAGACGACAGCCATTTAGCTCGGGCAGCCGGGCGGAGGGTACAATCCACTCCAGGCATGGCTGCGACGAGAGCAATGGACGGGGCTAACCGGGGAAGCTCGGGCCGGGATAGCGAGAATCGTACCGACGCGAGCCGGGAAGAGGAGCGCGCGGCGAGTCGTGCGCTTGAAATGGACCTGATCCGCGAAGCGCAGACGGGTTCGCGCGTCGGCCTTCGATGTGCTGGTGCGCCAGTACGAGCACCAGGTGCTGCGGCTGGCTCTGCATCTGACCGGATCGGAACACGATGCCGAGGACATTTACCAGGAGGCTTTCCTGAAAGCCTACCGGTACATCGGCAACTTCCGTTTCGAGTGCTCGTTTTATACGTGGATTTACCGGATCGTGACCAACCTGTGCCTGGACCAGTTGCGCCGGCGCAAGACCCGCCGCGAGGATCACGCCGTGGTGGTGGATCGCACCGGCGACGAGATCGACCTGCTGGCCTCGGTCTCCGACGACCGGTCGTTTTCAAATCCCGCCCGTGAGCTGGACCGCAAGCTGCTGGGCGAGAAAGATTCAGACGGCGCTCGGCAAGCTCACACCGCGCGAGCGGATGGTGTTCGAGCTGAAGCATTACCAGGGGCTGAGGCTGCGCACCATCGGCGAGATGTTGAACACCACGGAAGAGACCGCCAAGAATACCCTCTTCCGCGCAACCAAGAAGTTGCGCACGCAACTGGCGGAGTTGAGGTAGAAACCAGCTATTTGCTCTCGGCTTTTAGCTCGTTAGCCGGTTTGTAGCGAAGGAACCATGGCTCGAACATGGAGCAGAACGAGCGCAGGAAAAAAACGATAAGCTCGGCCTGCGCACGGCGAGCTAGATAGCTGATAGCTGTTTTTTTGAGGCATAGACATGAATTGCGAATTAGCACACGAGCGGATGGTAACGGCAGCGTATGGTGAGCTGTCGGACGAAAAGGCGCACGAGCTGGATCGGCATGTAACCGGCTGTGCGGAGTGCCAGAAAGAGCGCGAGCAGGTGCGGGCGCTTAAGGTTCTGGCCGACGCGCATTCGGTTGCGGAGCCCGGCGCGAATCTGGTGGCCCGCGCGCGCCTGCGCCTGGACGAAGCCCTGGACGCATTGCCTCCCAAGCGCTGGTACGAGCGCCTCGGCGAACGCATCCTGAACAATTTTGCGAGCCTGCAGGCCGCGCCCGTGGCGGCTGTATTGCTACTGGTGGCCGGAGCCGGAGCCGGCGTCCTGGGCGGCTACGAGTACGCGCAGAACCGCGCAGCCCACGCGGCAGACGGGCAAACCGCCAACACGGCCGGCTTTAAGGTGCAACCCGAAGCGGACCTGCCTGCGCTTGCCAATGTGGCCAATATCTCCGGCATTGTGCGCCAGCCTAACAGCGAGATTGTGGACGTGAGCTACAACCAGCTGGTGCCGCGCCAGGTGGAGGGATCGCTCGACGATCCTCAGATCCGGCAATTGCTGATGCTGGCCACAGAGAATAATTCTTCGCCGGGCGTGCGCGACGACTCTGTGTCGCTGCTGGCGGCCGAGTGCCGCGCTGGCCACAGTTGCCAGCCCGCCGGCATCCGCGAGGCGCTGATGGTGGCGCTACGATACGATCGCAGCCCCAAGGTGCGCCAGAAGGCGCTGGAGGGCCTGGAGCCTTACGTGGCCGACGACGTGCGCGTGCGCGATGCCGTGCTCGAAGCCGTGCTGAATGACAACGACCCGGCCATCCGCACCGCCGCCATCGGTTTGTTGGAGCCTGTCGACGCCGATACCAGCGTTCGCCAGGTGCTCTATTCCGTCTCGAACTCTGACGACAATGCCCAGATCCGGAATGTTTCCCGGCAGGTATTACGCCGGGTATCGGAAACGCAATAAACTCGCTCACCCTTCCGGCAACTGCGCCGTCTTTATGAGCGCAGACCGGTATGACAAACTGCAAGGAGAGACACAGCCATGAAGCACCTTTTGAGGCCGTACCGTACGTTGCCTGGAATTCCCGGTTTCGCCGCATTCGTTCGCGCCGCGCTCAGTTCGGCCGCGCTGGCCGTGGCACCTGCTTGCTCGTTGCGCCGCATCAGCGCATGCCCAGGCGGGAGCACTCGCTTCCATCTTTTCCGATCCCGATCCGCTGCTGGCGCATGCCGGCCCGTCGGGCTACCTGGGCGTGGAAATCACCGACGTCGACGCCGACAAAGCGCAGGCGCTCAAGCTCAAGGAAGTACGCGGCGCCGTCATCACGCTCATCGATCACGATGCGCCCGCCGGCCAGATCGGCCTGAAAGTCAACGACGTGGTGCTGGCCATCAACGGCCAGAACGTGGCGGGCGCCGAGCAGTTGCGCCGCATGCTGCGCGAGATTCCTCCGGGCCGCAATGTCTCGCTCGAGATCAGCCGCGACGGCAACATTCAAACCCTGGCCGTGCAGTTGGTCGACCGCAAGGCGCTCGACCACGATGTCTGGAGCAGGATCGGCAACGATGTCAGCGGCATTGCGGTCGCGAGCGCCGGCGCCAACGCATGGGCATCATGGGCGGCGGCGACGCGCACTATACCGCCGAGCGGCTTCCACATGTCGCTCTTCACCAGCACTCTGAATGTGGGCGCCATGGTTGAGCCGCTTACCTCGCAGATGGCCGAGTATTTCGGCGTGCAGGGCGGCCTGATGGTGAAGCAGGTCAGAAAGAAGACTGAGGCCGCTGCCGCAGGATTCAAGGCCTT
>CAVOTQ010000017.1:0-143514 GCA_963699385.1 uncultured Acidobacteriota bacterium
TTATGTGTGGGGGGGGGGACGCGTTGAGTTTTGCGTATTGCTCTCTGCCATAAATTCCCGTGCTCCTGTCGTACCTGGGAATCATCTACGGTCCGCCGGGCAAACTTTGGATCAGCCTCGGCCTCTTCGGCGTGATTGGATTCTTTGTTTATCCCGCGGTGCTGCTGCTCGTCGTGAGCGCGCTCGACTTCACGTCGAAAAAGGCCGTGGGCACGGCCGCAGGATTTCTCGGCCTGTTTGGTTATCTCGGCCGCACCGTCGAGGGCGAGGGCATCGGCGCGCTGGTCCAGCACTACGGTTGGAACGTGGCGCTCCATGCGGTTGTCGTTGCAGTGGTTCTGGGAATTGTACTGCTGCTGTTTACATGGAAGCTCTCGCCACAGCACGCGCGGCCCGCAGGACGGATCGCGTCAGGGCTGAGCGCCGGGAGGAACCAGCAGCGTCAGCGAGTGGGGCACGACTTCAAGGCGCACCGGCAGGGAGCCCAGCACTTCGCCATCCGCTTCCACAAACAGAGATTCGCCGCCGCCGTTGTGGGCGCGGCACTCGATGCTGGGCGTCTCCAGCAGCTCGACTGCGCCTTTGAAGGTGTGCCGGCCGGCCAACGCCGCGAGCAGGAACTTGAGATAGCGCATCCGGCTTTGGGTCTTGAAGGCCAGCAGGCTCAGGTTGCCGTTGCTCAAGCTGGCGCCCGGAGCCAGCTGACTCAAAACTCCGCCAAACGAGCGCACCCGCACCGCCAGCAATTGCGACACATCCACCACGCGGCCGTCGCCGTGTCCGTTGGCCGGCAGAACCGCCTCAAAGAGAGGAAACGAAAACGTAGCCCAGGTCGGAATGCACTCGATCAGGTAGAGCACGTAGCCCAGCCGCCGCTTCAGCCCCGCGTCCATGCGCGACATCACCAGCGCATCGGCGCCGATTCCCGCGGCCACGACAAAGTAACGCGAGCCAGGATTCCCGCCTGGTCCTGGTAGTGAATGCGTCCCACGGAGATGCGCGTCGGCTCAGCTTCGAGCAGCTTGCGCGCCACTTTGGCGGGCGCGCCGATCAGGCCAAGGTTCGCGGCCAGCGCATTCGCCGTGCCCAGCGGAATCACGCCCAGCGCCACGTCACTGCCGACGAGACTCTGCAGAATTTCGTGCACGGTGCCGTCGCCGCCGCAGGCCAGAACCGCATCGCAACCCTCGTCCATCGCCTGCCGCGCATGAATCGTTGCTTCTCCCGCCTCTTTGGTTTCCAACGCCTCGGCCGCGACGCCCGCTTCGCGAAGCACGGCCAGAGTTTGCTCGATGGCTGCCTTGCGCCGCGCGGAATACTGGCCGGATACCGGGTTGTAGATCAGCGCCACTCGGCGCATTGCGGGTTTCACTTGAACGGTGGTTCCTATCTCGTCAACTTGTCCTCAGGCGCGTCTTGCTATCATCGCAGATTCTGCTCCCAAAATGGCTGAACGCAGCCCCGAATCTGCACCATAGTTCCGGAACTGCACGGCAGCGGTTCTGCCGGAAGAGTAGCGCCGGTCTCCACAGTCTGCGGAAAAACTCTTTCAGGGCCGCAAGAAGTGTCAGGGCACGACTTTAGTCGTGCCGCAAGTGCTGCAAAATTAAGGTGGGCTTTAGCCCCTGCAAGATTCTTCCTTCGCGAAGGCGCCTGCCTCTCCAGACCGGCTCTAGTGCGGGCGTCCTCGCTTGCGCACCGCTGCGGCAACCTGCGCCTCACACCATCGGTCTATCATCACCCTGTGGAGATACCAACGCCATGAATCTCACCGGCAATACTATCCTCATCACCGGAGGCGGCTCCGGCATCGGCCGCGGGCTTGCAGAATCCCTTCACGCGCTCGGCAACCAGGTGATCATCGCCGGCCGGCGCCAGCATGCACTCGACGAAACCACCGCCGCCAACCCCGGCATGAAGTCCCTCCCCGTCGATATGCAGAGCGCCGCTGCAATCCGCGAATTCGCCGCCAAAGCCGTCGCCGAGTTTCCTTCGCTCAACATTCTCATCAACAACGCCGGCGTCATGCGCGCGGAGAAACTTCTCGCCCAGCAGCCCGATCTTGCCGACGCCGAGGCCATCATCACCACCAATCTCCTCGGCCCCATCCGTCTCACCGCGGCACTCCTGCCTCATCTTCAAAAGCAGCCGCATGCGGCCATCGTCAACGTCTCCTCCGGCCTGGCGTTTCTGCCTCTCGCGCTCACGCCCACCTATTGCGCCACCAAGGCCGCCCTCCACTCCTACACGCTTTCGCTCCGCTACCAGCTTCGCTCGACCGGCATCGAGGTGCTGGAGTTGATTCCTCCCTACGTGCAAACCGATCTGATGAACGGTGCCGACGATCCCCGCGCCATGCCCCTCAAGGAGTTCATCGCCGAAGTCATCGAAATCCTCAACCAGCAGCCCACCCCGGCCGAAATCTGCGTTGAAAACGTCAAGCGCCTGCGCTTCGCCGCCGAATCCGGCAAATTCGACCAAATCTTCAACGGCCTCAACGCCGCGATGACGGACGGCCAATAAAGCATTTGTCCCCCGGCAAACCGGAGTACGAGATCTGGCTTTCGTAGGGCTGAGCGTAAGGAAGCTAAGGAGGTCCTTGCGCAGATTGCCAACTTACAATTTGCTGCTTGACCGATTCCACGCTCCATTGCAGCGCCCCTCCTTTTTCTCCTCTTGGCACAACGCACTGCTGGAACAATTTGTCCCCGGCCGATACAACGCTGTCAGCGGCCTGGCGGCATCCAGCCGCGTCGAACGTGCCAAGAAACTGTCCTGTCTGTGCGTCCCATAGACCGTAGCCTGCTCCCGTGCTGTAGCCGGCAAGCAGCCATCGGCCATCATTCCACCACGTCGGCTTTCCCGAGATGTAGGTCGTGGAAAAACTGCCCGATGAAGCGATCGGCCAGAACTCGCGCAGCATTTTCCCGCTGGCCACGTCCCAGACCGTCAGGCGCAGCTTGTAGACATTGTCAGGGCCGCTATAAATTGCAACGCGCTTCTCGTCAGGTGAAAATGCGGCGAACCGAATCTCCGCGCTCGGCGTGTCGTAAACGCGATTTCCGTTACGATCGTGGATTGTGGGAGCCGGTTCGAACTCTCCGAGTGCCGGGAGCTTCGACAGAATGCGATGCGATTGCTGATCCCAGATCAAGGCTTCGCCCGCATCGGTGACGGCGACGCCCAAATCCCAGTCGGGGCTGGGAAGGTATTCCTTCAGACTCTGCGGAAACAGGTGTAGATCGTTCACGGGCTCCCAGGTGCTGGTGTCGTAGAGCAGCGCGCCGATGCGGTTGCCCCACGTCACCAGAAGCCAACGGCCGTCAGGACTGAACTCGGTGTTCACCCAGTAGCCGCCATAAACCGGGGGCTGCCAGAATTCCTCGATCACGCGAAGAATATCGTTCTTATCCTGCGGCCAGCCATTTGCCGAACTCGGAGTCACTTTGTATACCGTGAGCGTTTTGGTCACAAAGTCGTGCACCACTCCGATAGATTTGTCGGGGCTGAATGCATTTGCGTTACGTCCACGAGTTCTTTCGATCCCGAGCCCCAAGCTTTCGGCTTCGTCACCGGTCCACACATCGTCGGGTTTGAAGACCGGCGTGACCACCTTCACTCTCGCACCCGTCAACCGGATCATCTCGAGGATTTCGTCGGGCAGGTGCGCGCGGTCGTAAACACGCACAGTCACGTTTTCGCCGCGCTCCACGCGCACCATAATGCGATTGCCGAACTCAGGCAAGCGATGGCCGTCGTCGGGCAGATGGACCATCAATTCTTCGAGCCGCGCGAATGCTTCAGGATCGAGCTTGCCGCCTCCTCCGCCGCGAGATGCACCTTCTCCGTCCGCAAAGCTTGAAACTTCGCCGACCGTCGAGACGTTCACTCCGAACCAAAGGACGTGCCAGAAGCAAAAGTCCGGGGTGGATGCCTGCTTGGAATTCACCGGCCGCTCGTCGACCTCCGTCGACGTAATAGTCAACTCGACAGGTGCAGTGCCAAAGGAGATTTTTTGCGCGGAGGGCTTGCTCGCGTCGGTCGTAATGCTGTCGTAGGTGCTATTTTTCCCGCAAATGCTTGATACGGTGACGGTCGGGCTCGTGTCAGAACCTTCTGATACCGGAGATTGTGCATCAACTCCCGAAACGGCTCCAGAAGTCAGCAGCGCAGTGATTACAAGGCACACCAAGCTCGCCAAAGTCTTCAAAGACCGAATCATGTGTTGACCCCAACATCATTAAAGACGTGAGACTTGCCTCTCGGGCTGCTTTAAGCGCTCAGATTCTGCGCCCAACAGGCCATGCGTGGCTTGCAATCCTTGATCGGTGATCCTGATCTCTGCCCCCACCTTGACACCTCCCCAATCCCATCGTGTAGGGTTGAGGGCTGGAATCGTTAACGTTTACGAAAAGGGGTCTAAATCATGATCAATCGCAGAGAGTTTCTTATCACCGCAGCCGCCGCGCAACTTCTCACCTCGTCCCGGCTCTTCGCCCAAACCGGCAGCGCCGTCCCTGAAGTCCCTCCCTTCGACCCCTCAAAACTGAAACCCTCCAGTTTCTCCGATGCCGACCTCGACATGCCCTTCAACCTCACCTATCTGCCGCGCATCGCCAACAGCATCGAAACTGAAGGCCCCGATCGCGGTTTCATCAACATCTCCGTATGGCGTGGCACGCAAAATCTCCATCCCTATAACGCCCGCATTATGGAAAGCATCCTCACCCTCGCCTGGTTTTACGCAAGCCGCCGTCCCTGGAACCAGTTCTATGCCAACCCCGCCTTGCGCGCCCGCCTCGAGCTCGCCTTCGAGTACTGGTGCAACATGCAAAGCCCCGACGGCAAGTTCAGCGAGTACGGCCCCCAGCAGTGGAACCTCGCCGCCACGGCCTTCTCCGTTAAATTCATCTCCGAGGCGCTGCGCCTGCTCAAGACCGGCCCTCCCATTGCGCCCGCCCTCCATGCGCGCGCCATCGATTGCTGCCGCAAAGCCGTCCACGCCACTCTCTACGATCCCGACCTCCTGAGCCACGGCAAGAGCTACTCCAACCAATTCACCAACATCTTTGCCGGCGGCGCAGCCTTTCTCTCCATGTACCCTGACGCCGACCTCTGGGCGCGCTTGAAAGAGCAAGTCGAGGCCAGCCCCACCAATCTCCAGAGCCCTTGCGGCTACATGTACGAGCACGACGGCCCCGACCTCGGCTACACCCTCAACACCCACCACGAAAACCTGCAGATGGCCTATCACTACTGGCGTGGCACGCCCCTCGGCAACATCCTCATCGAAGAAGAAAACCGCTTCGGCAAATGGCTTTCGATGAACATCCTGCCCGAGCCCGGCCAGCCTTTCTGGGTGGCCAACCGCAGCATCGAATGCCGTCAGCAGCATTCCATCTTTCCCGCCGTCGATACGCCGCTGGCCGATCGCTGCCTCATCATGCGCGCCTTTGCCACGCCTCCCGAGCGCCGCGCCGAACAGATCCACGCCGCCCGCGAAAAAATGGAAAAGCAGTGGCCGCAGGTCGATCCACTTCCCGTGGGTGAATTCAGCGCCCTGTCGCCGTACGTTTTCCTGCAGCGCGCGCACTACGACTGGCACCCCACCGCCGAGCAGATGGCCGAAGCACGCAAGCTGGTGCGGCCGCTGGCCCAGACCCACTTCGTCGAGCAACTGAAAGACACCCGCGAACCCATCGTCTTCACCTACATTCGTCGTCCCGGCTACTACGCAGCCTTCGCCTCCGCGCCCAAAGTCATTTCCGAGCAACAGCGCCTCGGTCTCACCTTCGTCTGGACGCCCAAAAAAGGCGTCCTCCTGCAATCGCAAACCAATGGCAGAGAGACCGCATGGGGCACCTCGGCCGGCGGTGCTTTGCCAGTGGAAGCGACGGGCCTCGATGCCACATACAGCGACGGCAATACCGTGATCAGCTACCCGCTCCCCGGCGGCGGGAAAAAGACCGTAACCTTCGCCGACGATCGCATTCGCGTCACCGTCGAGCGCGACGGCGAAATCACTGAGCGCGTCCCTGTCTTCGATCCCGCCAGCGTCGTTTCCACCGCGCAAATGAGCGCCGGCCCCGCTCCAACTCCCAGGTCCGGCCACGCGCCCGCTCCCTGCGCCAATCCCGAAGCTGGCTGCCCCACCGCCGAAGGTCCTGTTCCAGGCAAGACCCTGTCCGTCGTCGAGCTTCACGCCACCGGCAAGTTGGAATACGAGATCCGGCCATCGTAAGAGAGGCTTAGGCAGTGTTTGGTAAATCCTGGCGCAACCAGTTTGTATCAGGGCGCGGCTTCAGCCGCGCCGAAAAAAGCCCAAAAAACAGCGGGGTTTTAGCCCCTGTCCGGTGCCTTCCGTGCCGTAGCCATCTGTATCTCGATTCACCAAACACTGCTCAAACTCCGTTCGACGTCGAGACAACCGCAAAGATTCGAGAAGCCATCTCAGCAGGCAAGGAGATGCTATGGCGACCAGCGCAACAAAGAAGAAATCCACCACCGGAATGAAATCCACCCGCAAGTACTCGCCCGCAGCAGGAAAAAGCGTCGAAAGAGAAATGCGTGCGATGAAGCAAGGGAAATTGAAGAGCGGGCGAAGCGGCAAAAAAGTCACGAGCAGAAAGCAGGCGATTGCCATCGGACTGTCCGAAGCGCGCAAGGCGGGGGATAAGGTTCCAGCCAGAAAGAGCTGAATCGGCGATGACCTGCCCAGGCGGTCGCGCCTGAGCAGGTCATTCCGCATCAGACGTTTACATTCCCGATGCCCTTTTCCAGTGCTTAGATTTCCTCAGCTTCCACTTTGGGGAGCCTTGTCCACAGTCGGCGGTCGACCGTATTTGTCCTAAACTCATTCTTGAGATGGCCACGATCCCCGACCTCACCCTCGATACCGGATTGCCCGCGAACCTCGACGCGGAAAAGACCATCCTGGGCGCGATCCTGCTCGACAATGCTGCCCACGCGGAGGCCGCGGAACACATCGAGCCCGATGATTTCTCGCTCGACTCCCATCGCCGTATCTTCTTGCGGATGGGCGAGTTAATCGACACGGGCCGCACGGTCGATATCGTCACGCTGTCCCACGAGCTCTCCCGCTACAAGGAGGTCGAAGCCGTCGGCGGCGTGGCCTACCTGGCCTCGCTCACGGAGGGCTTGCCCCGCCGCCCGGTCATCGAAGACTACATCCGCATCGTCAAGGACAAGAGCCTGTTGCGCCGGCTCATGGGCATCTGCTCGGCCGCCATCGCCAAGGCCGCCGACCAGAGCCAGGATGCCATCGGCGTCCTCGACGAAACCGAATCGCAACTGCTCGAAGTCAGCCAATCCGGCCTCGCTCAAGGGCTGCAACCTCTCGACATCATCATCCGCGACTACTTCGGCACCATTGACAATTTGTATAAACAGGGCCGCGAGGTCACCGGCCTGCCCACTTACTTCACTGACTTCGATCGCATGACAAGCGGCCTGCAAAAGGGTGAGCTGATCATCATTGCCGCGCGGCCGTCGATGGGAAAGACCGCACTCGCGATCAACATTGCGGAGAATGCAGCCATTCGCCACAACGCAATCGTTGCCATTTTCAGTCTGGAAATGAGCAAGGCGTCGCTGGTGCGCCGCATGCTGGCATCGCAGGCCGGCGTTGACCAGCGCAAACTCCAGCAGGGCTTCTTCGGGAAGCAGGAGCACGAAAAGCTCCAGTCCGCGCTCGGCCTCCTGGTGGATTCGCGTATTTATATCGACGACTCCGCCGGCGGCTCGCTGGCAGAGATGCGCGCCAAGGCGCGGCGTCTCAAGCAGAACTCCGGCGGCGTGCTCGATCTCGTGATCGTGGACTACCTGCAGTTGATGTCGGCCACCGTTCCGGGCGTGAAAAAAGGCTACGAGAACCGCGTGCAGGAGGTTTCCGCCATTTCGCGCGGTCTGAAGGCCATGGCCAAGGAGTTGCAGGTGCCCGTGGTTGCGCTCTCCCAGCTTTCGCGCAGCAACGAAAAGCGCGACGACAAGCGGCCCATGCTGAGCGATCTGCGCGAGTCAGGTTCCATCGAGCAGGACGCCGACGTGGTCGTCTTCATCCACCGCGACTCCTACTACAACCGCGACGAGGACCAGTCGGCCGAAGAAAAAGCCAAGTCGGAGATCATCATTGCCAAGCAGCGCAACGGCCCCACCGGGCATCGTCGAAATGCACTGGAACTCTTCCTATACGCGCTTCGACGGCGTGGATTCGCACCATCAAGCGGAATAAGCGCTCCGTCTTGCGCCCCCTTCCCCTGCATCGCTATCGTTGTCCAAGTATCATGACGAGAAACAGGGAAGCTTTTCATGGACGTTCTTAAACGCCTCTTCGAGCAGCATTTTCATTCGCCCGGCTGAGCACGTGAAGCCGCTGCAGGGCCAGCTCGGCGGCTCGGGACGCAATATCATCCGGCTCGCCGGCTCGGGCCACACCGCCGTCGGCATTCTCTACGCCGTGCGCGAAGAGAACCTTGCGTTTCTCGAGTTCTCCCGGCATTTTCGCCGCCATGGCCTGCCCGTCCCGGAAATTTACGCCGAAGATCTGGCCCACGGCGCGTATCTCGAAGAAGATCTGGGCGACACCACGCTCTTCGAATTCCTCAGCGCCAATCGCGACGGCGACGCCATCGCGCCCGAGGTCGTCGAGGCCTACCGCAGGGTCGTCGCCGCGTTGCCGCGCTTTCAGGTCGAAGCGGGCCGCGACCTCAATTACAAGGTCTGCTATCCGCGCTCCAGCTTCGACCGCCAGTCCATCGCCTGGGACCTGAACTATTTCAAGTACTACTTTCTGCGCCTTGCCGGCGTGCCCTTCAACGAGCAGGCGCTCGAAGTCGACTTCAGCCGCTTGACCAAGCTGCTGCTCGCCGCCCCGCACGACTATTTTCTCTATCGCGATTTTCAATCGCGCAACGTGATGCTGCGCGACGGCAGCCCGTGGTTTCTCGACTACCAGGGCGGCCGCAAAGGCGCGCTGCAATACGACATCGCCTCGCTGCTCTACGACGGCAAAGCCGATCTGCCGCCGGCTTTGCGCCAGCAGCTTCTCGACCACTATCTTGACTCGCTGGCCGGCTACATCTCGCTCGACCGCGACGCCTTCATGGAGCACTACTACGCCTACGTTTACGTGCGCATCCTGCAGGCGCTCGGCGCCTACGGCTTCCGCGGTTTCTACGAGCGCAAGGCGCATTTCTTGCAAAGCGTTCCTTACGCGCTCAAGAACCTGCGCTGGCTCGCTCACAATGTCCGCCTGCCGGTCGCGCTGCCTTCGCTGCTCGACGCCCTCCAGGCCATGCAGGCTTCAGAAAAGCTGCGCAACCTCTCCGCGCCCGCGCCCGGCCTCACGGTCCGCGTCTTCAGCTTTTCGTTTCACAACGGCATCCCCGCCGACGAATCCGGCAACGGCGGAGGCTTCGTGTTTGACGGGCGCAGCCTGCCGAACCCCGGACGCGAAGAGCAATACCGGCAACTTACTGGCAAGGATGAGGCCGTCATCGAATATCTTGACCGCCAGCCAGGCGTGAATGAGTTTCTCGAGCACGCTTTTTCTCTTGTCGACTCAAGCGTGGCCAACTATCGCCAGCGCGGCTTCTCCAATTTGATGCGTGTCTTTCGGATGCACTGGCGGCCAGCACCGTTCTGTCTATCTCGCCGAGCATCTGGCAGAACATCTTCGCGGGAGCGAAAGGCGTCGACGTGAAAGTGCGCCACATGCAACTTGAAAAACTTGGCTGGGAGAATCCCCCGCAATGAAGGCGATGGTCTTCGCCGCGGGTCTGGGCACACGCCTGCAGCCGCTCACCAACGACCGCCCCAAAGCGCTGGTCACCGTCGCCGGCCGCACGCTGCTCGAAATCACGCTCTCCCGACTGCGTACCTTCGGCGTCCGCGAAGTGATCCTGAATGTCCATCACTTTGCGGATCAGGTTGTCGCTTATCTCGCAGCCAACCAGAACTTCGGCATGAGAATCGAAGTCTCGCGCGAGGAAGTCTTACTCGACACCGGCGGCGGCCTCAAAAAAGCCGCATGGTTTTTCCTCGAACCCGGCGCGGATGCGGACCAGCCCTTCCTCATTCACAACGTCGACGTGCTCAGCACCATCGATCTCGCGCGCATGGCGCAACTCCACGCGCAACACAACGCCCTCGCCACCCTCGCCGTCGCCAAGCGCCCGACTTCGCGCCCCTTGCTCTTCAGCGCGCAAGGCCAGCTTCTGGGCCGCGGCGCTGCAAACTCCAATCCCACCGATGTCATCCTGAGCGAGTCCGCCGCAGGCGGACGAGTCGAAGGACCTGCATTATCCGCCCTCGCGTTCGGCGGCATTCACGTCGTCTCGCCGCGCATCTTCGACCAGCTCGACGAAGAGGGAACGTTTTCCATCATCGATGCCTACGTGCGCCTTGCCGCCAAGGGCGACACCATCCTCGGCTTCCGCGCCGATGGCTCCTATTGGCGCGATCTCGGCCGCCCAGACGACCTCATCGCCGCCGAACGTGATGTGGCCCGCGGAACATATTCTGACCGATCGAAAAACCCCTCACACTGATCGCAACGTCAGTAATCTTCATGCCCACTCACTCTTTCACTCGTTCACTTCAAAACTCACACTCACACTCACACCACACTCGCGCTCCCACTCACACTCGTTCATTTCCCATCGACCGGATACCCCCGGCTAACGTAGCTATCGATAATCTTGGCGTACACGTTCTTCCATCCGCCCTCCCGCTCCTCCGCCGGAATCCCGTCCGGCCAAACGCTGATGTAGAGATAATGCAGCTCCCGGTCGGCCAAAACATTCTCCACCCAATGCTCGGTGCGCGCGGGCACAAACGCCACCGCCGGAGCCCGCACCTGCTCGATCTCCCCGCCGATATACACCTTCGCCTCGCCGGCCCAAAATAAATAAATCTGCATGAAGCTCTCGTGGCTGTTTGGCGGCGTCGTGCCGCCCGCCCGCACCATCTGCAGCACCACCTCGCAAGCCCCGGTTGCGTCGCGCGGCAGCAGCATCACAAACTCGTTTCCCGCGCAGCGAAAAGGCTCTCCCTCGCTGAATTGCCTGATGAACATCGATCGCTCCCATGAGATTTTGCCGCGGCAATCGCTTTCCGTCGAGTGCCACGGCAGTAATGTATCAGGTGCCCCGGCGCAGCAGAACAGCTTCAGCGATCCCCTCAAATCTCATTCAGAATTAACGCCACCCGTCCCGTCAACAAATCGCTGGGCGACTCCTCTGGATCCATCGCGATCAGCTCCACCGGAAACGCAATATTCTGCGGCCGCAGAATCAAGCGGCTCGACTGAAATTCCGCATAGCGGAGAGTAAGGTGCGAGCCGTGCCGGACCGCATAAAGATTGGCACGGTTCGGCCGGTAGGGAAGCAGCACATTATAGTGACGGTCAATCAGCGCAATCGCCTCAGGCAGCACCAAAGGCTCCATGGGCAGGGCGTCCGCCGCCGAAACGCGAATTGCGACAAAGCGTTGCCATGCGCGGCGCACGTTTGAAGCCCTGGCGTGCACCGCATGCAATGCCCCGGGCGGCAAGTGCACCATAAACTGCACCGCCGACGGCCGAATCACCGGCTCAAAAAGCGCCGTGGCGTGTGAAACCACCGGCACCGCCCCCGCGCTCTCATCTTCTGGCCAGAATCCGTCTCGCGGCAGCGCCGGCAGCAGATCGGCCACCGTCAGCCGCTGCGCGGCCAGAATCCGATCCATCGCCTCCAGCGAAAGCTGCCGCCGGCTGCGCAGAAAATTGGACATGTGCGCCTGCCCAAATCCCGTCTGCCGCGCCAATAGAGAGACGCTGAGTGTGCCCCGCTGGATCCTGCGCAGCAGTTCCAACCGGAGGTGCTCGTGCATCTGAGTAAAGTTCATCTGTGGAAAATTTGCTGCCAGCAATGAGCATTAAGCTTCAATGCTTTCTCTTGGAAAACTTGTCAGCCCTTGTCGGCCTTCATTCTCGGTGTTCATGAGGAGATTGGAAAGGGATCGATTGGAAATCTGTGGACCGACGTTGACGCAGAAGAAGCAAATGTCTACATTGAGTTAACTTAATCACGCATTGGTTTGTGGGAATCTTTAGGAAAAGATTCATTCGCTAGTTCTTCAGCGGAGGCGAAATCGTGTCTCCAGAAACTGCGAATGAACATTTGCCGGCTCAACTTGTTGAGTTCCGGCTTTCCTCCTCCCATTTTCGGCGGCGCCTCAAACGGCGTCGGAAAACACGCCAATCGGGAATTTCCAGGATCTGCGCACAAATGGTCATGACAGACAACAAGAGAGCACAGGTGGCAATCCCCCATCAGGACAGGAGAAATCTGAGTTGCCTCGCCTGGTTCTCTTCACCCCGCGGAACAACCTGCAACACAAACTTCCGTCGGGAGATGAAACAAATACGGAGAATCAGTCATGGAAGTGCGCGTACAGTTGAAAGTTTGCGAAGGGTGCGGTTGTCTTTGGTATCGCGCCCAGACACTCGAGAGTGTGTATTGCAAAGAGTGTGAGTCCAAGTTAAGAACGTTTCCAACCCCGGAAAGTCGCAAGCGGCGCGGCCGTCCGGGCCGTAAGCAACTTGCCAGGGTTTGGGCGGTAGCTCAGGCTGCGGGAGGTGCGCAATGAGCGCAGCTCTCCAGTTGCCCATGGCTTGGGAAACAAGCGCCGTCCAGGAAGAATGGCGGATCGAACGCAGGAGATGGGAACGAAAACCCCAGGCTCAGCCGCAGGCAGACCCGGCGCCCGCTCAGGCTAAGCCTCCAGTCAACCTCGCCTTCTACCGCAGACACACAGAAAGCCTTTTGCGGCGCTACCTGTACGCATCCATGCAGGTGGGCAGGGCGCCGTCTCTCCTTGCCGATTCGGTCGGGCGCGGTTGGGCTTCCAGCCGTCCCATCCGCACCTTCGAAGACGCTGTCATTTTTGTCCTTGATATCGAGAAATGCATCGCTCAGCTCGGCAGTCTCGATCGCGAGATCCTGGCCCGGGTCGTGCTGCAGGAGTACACCCAGGCCGAGACCGCAATCTTGCTCGGCATGGCCGTTCGCACTATTTCTTACAAATACCCAATGGCCGTCGATCGCCTCACGGAGAAGCTGCTCGCGGCCAGTCTGCTCATCTTGCCTCACTAAATTTGCCTCACTAAACAAGACCGGCACAGCAGAGCGCAGTTTGCGTTCTACTGTGCCGGTCGCTCGTTCGTCAGTCCCTCAGTCCCTCAGTCCCTAGTTCCCTAGTTCCCTCAGTTCCCCGTCCCGTTCCCTCGTTCCCGTTCCGTTCCCTCGTTCCCTCGTTCCCTGTTCCCTCGTTCCCTTGTTCCCTGCATTTACAATGGGCTGCAGCAATTATGTTGATCCGCTCCAGAGCGCCGCTGCGGCTGGGTTTGGCCGGTGGGGGCACAGACGTCTCTCCCTACTGCGACGAATTCGGCGGCGCCATCCTCAACGCCACCATCGATTACTACGCCTACGCCGCTCTCGAGCCTCTCGACACGAATACAGTCGAGTTCGTCTCCGCCGACCTCGCCCAGAGCGCCTCCTACCCCTCCACCGCCGTCCTTCCCAACGACGGCCATCTCGACCTTTTCAAAGCCGTCTACAACCATGTAGTCCGCGAGTTCAACCAGGGCAAGCCGCTCAGCCTCCGCATCAGCACGCGGGTCGACGTTCCCGCCGGTTCCGGCCTGGGTTCTTCCTCCACCCTGGTGGTAGCCATGCTCGCAGCCTATGCCGAGTGGCTCAATCTTCCCCTCGACGACTACCAGCTCGCGCATACCGCCTTCGTCATCGAGCGCGTCGAGGCCGGTCTCGAGGGCGGCAAGCAGGACCAATATGCCGCGGCCTTCGGCGGTTTCAACTTCATGGAGTTCGGCAGCAACGGCCGCGTGCTGGTCAACCCGCTCCGCATCAAGGCGTGGGTCGTCTCCGAGCTTGAGGCCTCGCTGCTGCTCTATTTCACTGGAAAATCCCGCACCTCCGCCGACATCATTCAGGAGCAATCGCGCAATGTGCGCGACCGCAACGAGCCTGCCCTCGATGCCATGCACGCCATCAAGCAAGAGGCCTTCCGCATGAAGGAGTGCTTGCTGCGCGGCGATTTTTCCAGCCTGCACCAGGTGTTGCGCGCCAGTTGGGAATCGAAGAAACGCATGGCCAGCCAAATCACCAACGAGCACATTGAAGCCCTCTACGCCTGTGCGCTCCAGGCCGGCGCGTACTGCGCCAAAATCTCCGGCGCCGGCGGCGGCGGCTTCATGATGTTTCTCGTCGATCCCATCCACAAAGACAAAGTCACCGCTGCGTTGCGCGCCCGTCACGCCGAAGGCACCGCCTACGCATGCCACTTCACGCCCGGCGGCGTGCAGGTGTGGAGAGTGCCATGACGAAGAGCTCATCCGCAAGTAAGTACCGCCGGCCTCCAGGCCCGCGCATCGCCGCCGCCGGCGTGGAAGCCACCGGTACGCCCGACCCCTCTACCAATCTCGTCCGCGCCAAACTCCTCGAAGGCCTCGCCGTGATGCAAGCCGTGGCCCACGACGCCGCGTTGCACGCGACCCTCGTTGCCGCAGCCCATGCCACGGCCGACGCATTGCTGGCCGGCCGCAAGCTAATGGTCGCCGGCAATGGCGGCAGCGCCGCCGACGCTCAGCACATTGCCGCGGAGTTCGTCTGCCGCCTTGTCGACGACCGTCCCGCCATGCGCGCCGTCGCTCTCACCACGAACACCTCCATCCTCACCGCCGTCTCCAACGACTATGGCTTCGAGCGTGTTTTCGCGCGCCAGATTGAAGCCCTCGGCCAGCCGGGCGACGTCTTCCTCGCCATCTCCACCTCCGGCAACTCGCCCAACATCCTGCGCGCCCTCGAGCAATGCCGCACCATGGGCATCGTCACCATCGGCCTCACCGGAAAGCACAGGCGGCAAAAATGCCGCCGCTCTGCGACTACTGCCTGCGCATGCCTTCCGATGTCACCATGTACATCCAGCAGGCGCACCTGGCCCTCGAGCACATCTTCTCCCTGCTTGTAGAGCGCCGCTGTTTCCATGGGCAACTGGCTAGGGCTCAGGAAGTAGCGCCGGCCTCCCCGCCGGCTGTAGTGCGGGCGTCCCCGCCCGCACATGTCAGGCCAACGACCAAACGGGTGCTCCACATCTCGATTCTGAGATGTGGGAAAGCATAAACCTCATCAACGCTCGAAGGAGCGATCGCCATGGAAGCCATCATTCTCGCCGGCGGTCTCGGCACGCGGCTCGCGTCGCGCCTGCACGGCCTGCCCAAGCCCATGGCCCCCATCGCCGGCCGCCCTTTTCTTGAAATTCTGCTCACCCAGTTGCGCCGCTCCGGCTGCACGCGCGTTCTGCTCTCCGTCGGCCACCAGCACACTGTCATTCAGGACCACTTCGGCGCGTCCTTCCACGGCATGGCCCTCGACTATATCGTCGAAAGCGTTCCCCTCGGCACCGGAGGCGCCATTCGCCTCGCGCTCGCGCAGGCCCGCGAAGAATCCGTGCTCGTGCTCAACGGCGACACCTTTCTCGATGCCGATTACGCCGCCATGCTGCGCTTCCACGAGTCTCAAGGCGCCACCGTCACTCTCGCCGTCGTCCATCGCGATGACGTGAGCCGCTACGGCGGCGTGACGATTGAAGACCAACACATTGTCGGCTTTGAGGAGAAGGGCCGATCTGGTCCGGGAACTGATCAGCGCGGGAACCTACGTTCTCTCACGCAACCTCGCCTGGCCGCCCGCTCTCCCCGAAAAATTCTCCATCGAGCGAGATTTCTTCGTCCCCGAAGTCGCGCGTCTTCGCCCCGCAGCCTTCATGGTCAACGGCTTCTTTCTCGACATCGGCATCCCCGAAGACCTCGACCGCGCCCAAACCGAGCTCGCGCAATTTCTCCCTTAGCCTGCGACAACTTGTACCGCCGGTCTCGACAGGCTGCGGAAAAACTCTTTCAGGACCGCAAGAAGTGTCAGGGCACGACTTTAGTCGTGCCGCAAGTGCTGCAAAATTAATGTGGGCTTTAGCCCCTGCGCGATTCCTCCTTCGCGAAGACGCCTTTTCCGTACCCTCTTCAGACCGGCTGTAGCGGGGGTCTCCAGACCCCCGCACGGCGCACGGCGGTAGCCCGCTTCAGCGGGCGTCAGATGGTAGCCCCAGACGTAAGCCTGGGGTATCCGCGGACACCTTATCTCCCAAAGCCCGCTTCAGCGGGCGACAGAACACCGCCGACAGAACACCGCATGGATAAGACCGAAAACAAACCTCTCCGAACTTGCAGATCATTACGCCCTTCCGGCGCACAATCATTTCATGCTGAACGCATCCATCTCACCCGGAACTCAGGTCTCAGCACAAGATGCGCCGCCCCCCACACTGCCATTGACCATAAAATTAACCATGTTAATTAAGTTGTCATCCTGCCCCTGGATGTTGCGGTCAGTTGTCTCCCACATGCGCATCTACCCCCACATATTGTGGTCGGTGCGAAATCAAAAAAATAAAGAAAATTCTTACCCTCCCCCCTCCCCCCACCCCCCCCATTAAATTGGAAAAGAATTAAACAAAGAAAAAAATCGAGAAAACGGCTGTGAAACTGCGAAACGCTTAGAACTTACAAAGAATGAGTAACTTATGGACAAGAACGTCTAACCCCACAGAAACTGTGAGACTGTGAAACCGCGAATGGTTTTGGGAAGCGGCTATGCTATTCAGCGCAGTTTCGCGTCTTTTTCGCCCGCGCCCATCAGCACCAGGGAGCGCTGTGCGAAGGGCGAGTAGACGAGCAACGTGGTGCAAGCGAGCGCCAATCCGAAGTTGATGTGGTGCAGAAGCAGGAACGGCGAGAGCGACCAGAGCATGTCGAAGAGCACTAGAAACGGCCAGATCTTCAGGAACTTCTCGCGGAATCCCGGAGCGTGCAAGAGCGCGGCGCAAAGCACGAATGCGCGCACGGGGATGAGAATAGCGGCCGTGACGATGAGGGTGCGATACACCGCAGCCGCATTCGGCAACGGCGAAAATAGGTCCTCTATCTCAGCAAGATTGGCAAGCGCTCCCACATAAAATCCCAGGTACATCAACTGAAACAGGATGAACAGGGATTGCGCAACCCGATAGGAGACTTTGGGGAGTTCCTCTGCTCTAGCGAGAATCTGCAGGCGCGGCCGAGACGAAGGCGCATCAGAGGAATTCAAGACTTCTTCCGGATGCGCCAGAGATTCGGAAGCAGAAAGCGATTGGCTTTCTCCGGCCGTAACACCTTTGCGAAACGCGAAGTCCTTTCCTGAATCAACGCGTTCGACAGGCGCGATGAATCGATAGCCGCGGCGCGCGAGAGTTTCAAGAAAGCGAGGACTGGCTGCCGTGTCCCCGAGGGCTTCGCGGATGCGGTTGACCGCCGAGTTCACACCGTGCTCGTAATCGACAAAGGTTCCATCGGGCCACAGCTCGCGAGAGATCTCCTCACGTGTGAGAAGTTGGCCGGGCCGGTCGAGGAGCATGAGGAGCACCTGGAAGGGTTGGGTGTTCAGCTTGACGCGCAACCCTTGGCGGCGAAGCTCTCCCGTGGCGGCGTCCACCTCAAAGACTCCGAAGCGATAGCGCGGGGCCGACTGCGGGCCGGTGCTGTCTTCCGTCATGGCTTTCGATCAGTGTAGCTGATGGAGATTTGCAAGCGAGACTTGGCTGCATGTTGGAGAACTTTTCTCAAGTCACCGCGATCGAAGCACTTGCACGGTGAGAAATCTTCATCCCGCAAATGAGACAACTTGCATTGCGCCCGAACGTCTGACCCGGTAAGGTGCGAAGCATGAACGGATGCAAACAAAACGGATGCGGAAATTGGACAGCGGCTGGGCTACTGCTCCTGTTGGCCGCGCCTGCATGGCTTGCGGCGCAGCCCACGCCCGCAGCGACGGCGGCTTTCAACTCCTATACGCAGGGCGTTGAGGCCCGACTGGACGCGCAGCATCGGTCGGCTAACGGCTTTCTGGCTCCCGTCGATTTTGCGCGGCCGCGCCAAGGCGAATTGATCATCGACCAACTGACAAGTGGCGTGGGCACGGAGTTGCCCGGCGCGCTACTGCACGATTGGCGCGGCACGGCGTTTATTCCCGGTGGGAAGGCGGCGGATTTCGAACGGCTGATGAAAGACTTCGATGCTTATCCCAAGGTCTATTCGCCGCAGGTACTCACAGCGCGCATTCTCGAACACGAGGGGGATCACTTTCAGACCACGATGCGGGTCGAGCAGAAGCACGTGTTGACCGTGGTGATGGATACGACCTACGACATCACGTTTGGGAGACTGGATGCCCAGCGCGGATACAGCACTACCCGAAGCACGAACATAACGGAGATCGACTCGCCGGGAACGGCGCACGAGCGCGTACTGGGGCCGGGCGAGGAGCACGGTTTTTTGTGGCGGATGAATACCTACTGGAGTTACGAGGAGCGGGATGGCGGACTGTACATCCAGATCGAGTCGGTTACGCTGTCGCGTTCGATTCCGCTTGGGTTGGGGTGGGTGATCGGGCCATTCATTGAGAGCGTGCCGCGCGATTCGCTGGAGTTTACGTTGCGCGCCACGAGCAATGCAATGCGGAGATAGCGCAATCTAATTCATCACAAAACGATGCAGAAAGGATTCACCATGAAAACCAAGATGGTGCGAGGGATCTTTGTTGTTTTTTTCCTGCCGGCATTGGCATGCGCGCAGGCGCAAACATCGCCCGCGCCAAATCCGGCGCCGAAATCAGCGGGTATTGGAGCGTACGAGTGGAACTATCGCGCCGGACTGACGTGCGGCGCAGGCGCATCCGAATCCTCAGCTTCGGTGAAGCCGACGGCACAATGCGGCGGCATGTTTTCGATTCTGCCTTTTCTTGACCTCGAAGCCGGCGTAATGGGTCCGCAGGCCAATCGGAGCTCTGTCTCCGGCTACCTGGGTACAGATGTTGTGCTCCCCCTCGGTCACCCAATAAAACACAATTTGCCGCTGGTCGTCGGTGGCTATACGCGCATGTTTGAGACCGGCAATGCGCTCGATTACGGTCTCGCGCTCTCGCGAACGATCGATTCCAAACATTCGATCCAATTCGAAGTGCGCGATTACTGGGCGAATGCGAATCCCAATCAACACAACATTGTTTTTCGCGTGGTCTGGCTGATTGGCGTGCCGGACTAGCAAACAACTGACACAGGGCACGAATGCAAAAGCTTGGAGAGGAGAAAATTATGAGTACACAAGTAGCACTAACAGGTCAGGAACCGAAGTTCCGGAACGCGCAGCGGGTGAATCAGGCCTTGACGGCGCGCATGGAGAAGCGGGCGCTTACATGGATGGCAGAGCGGGCTCCGCAATGGGTGAGCTCGGACCAATTGACTTTGCTCGGACTGGGCGCGCAGATTGCAGCCGGCATTTGCTATGCGCTGTCGCGCTGGGACCGGCGAGCGTTGCTGCTGGTGATCGTGTGCCTGGCGCTGAACTGGCTGGGCGACAGCCTGGACGGAACCCTCGCGCGCGTGCGCCGGCAGGAACGCCCGCGTTACGGGTTCTACGTCGATCACATCGTCGACATTCTCGGCTCTGTGGCGCTGATGTGCGGCCTGGGCGCGTCGGGACTGCTGCACTGGCCAACGGCGATGGCGATGCTGATTGCGTTTCT
Source organism: uncultured Acidobacteriota bacterium (assembly GCA_963699385.1). GTDB lineage: Bacteria > Acidobacteriota > Terriglobia > Terriglobales > Acidobacteriaceae > Telmatobacter. The sequence goes on from CAVOTQ010000017.1 coordinate 19,695, forward strand.
TGTGCTTTCGAGTGAAAGCTACCTGGCCACATACACGTTGTCGTGCTTCCAGCTTTCGCAGGGGATCTTCGGGCCTACGGAGATTCGCATTCTGCTCGCGCTCGGCAGCCTGGCGGCGCTGCGCAGCCCGTACTCGAATATTTTCGGACATCGACTTCTCCTATTTGATCTGGGAGGAGCGATTGCGGCCGTCATCATGGCGGCGATGGCGATCTTCGTCGCAGTGCGGCACACCGCCGAACTCTACCGGCAGGAACCTCTGAAGTCAGAACCGCCGAAATCGGTGCCACTCAAATGAATAATGCGCCAACGGAAAAGATCGGGGGCAAAATTGCCCGCTGGGGAAAATTCAACCTGGTGGGCGCCGTGGGCATGGCCGTGCAGCTCGGCGCGCTGGCGCTCATCAACCGCCTCGCGCCTGGACATTACATGGTGGCTACAGCCGCCGCGATCGAGATCACTTTGCTGCACAATTTTGTGTGGCACCTGCATTACACGTGGCGCGATCGCTTCCCCACCCTAAACACAAAAAGCGTGTTTAGGATGGGGCATGCTGGTGACCGTGGGGCGCTGGCTGGGCATTTGATCCGGTTTCACCTGTCGAACGGGCTGGTTTCCCTGGCGGGAAATCTGGCGCTGATGCCGTTGCTGGTAGGAGGCGCGCACATTCCCGTCGTGGCGGCGAATGCAATCGCGATTTTGTGCTGCTCGATCGTAAACTTCTTCCTCGGCGATCAGTGGGCGTTCGCCGAATCCCACCCTGGCCGGAAAAACAAAAGCCCGGCGAGTGCGGGGCACCCTCCGCTTAATGCGACTGCTTCTCCGACGCAACATGAATGACCGCGTCGAAGGCGGGCTTGGGCTGGCCGTTGCGATCGAAGAGCAGCGGGTAGTTAGTCCGGCCCTGCATCGGCCAGTTGTTGAGCCATGAATCGCCGTCCGAGACATTCCAGAAGGTCACACGCATGATTGTGCCACGATGCTTGAGAAAAACGCGGAAGAGATCGGCGTAACGCGTGGCGAGTTGCTGCTGCACGGAGTCGGGCAAGCCGTTCGCGTAAGGATTCAGCGCCTTATCCTGCGCGATGTTTAGCGTGACATCGGCAGTTGGCTGATGACCGGCGTTGGGCAACACGTTGACGTCGAGTTCGGAAATCGCGACCTTAAGCCCCAGCGCCGCGAACGCTGAAATCGTGGCGTCTTCCTCGTCCGCCGTGGGCCAGGTGAGATTGTCGTGATTCTGCAAGCCGATAATCGCGATCGGGATGCCTTTCGCCTGCAGCTTTTTCACGAGCGCGATGGCGCCGTTGCGCTTCTTCTCATTTTCAAGGTTGTAGTCGTTGTAGGTGAGCTGCGCCTGCGGATCGGCCTCGTGCGCGTAAGTGAACGCCTTTTCAATATAGTCGTCGCCGATGATCTGGCACCAAAGCGAATCGCGCATTGTCCCGTCTTCGTTGAGCGCTTCGTTCACAACATCCCAGCTTTGTATTTTTCCCTTATAGCGACCGACGACGGTATGAATATGATCGCGCATGCGCGCCAGTAGAGCGTCACGGCTGAGGAGGTTGCCATGATCGTCGTGAAAAACCCACGCGGGCACCTGATTATGCCAAACGAGGTTGTGCCCCACGATAAACATGTGGTGCTTGCGGCCGAAGGCGACGTATTGGTCGGGCAGCGTGAAGTCATACTTGTCCGGCTGGGGATGGACGAGCCCCCACTTCAATACATTTTCGGGCGAGATGGAATTGAATTGCGACAAAATGATCGCGTCACCGCGGACATCCTGACCGGTGATTTGCGACGCGTTGATGGCCGCACCGATGACGAAGTCGCCTTTGAACGCGGCCTTGAGCGAAGTGGGCGCATGCGCCGCGGCCGCAGTGCCGATAAAAATCAGGCTAAGGTAGATTGTGGATCGGATTGTTGTCGACTTTTTGCGAAGCATGATTCCTCCCACTTCAAGGGCTCAACCGGTTCCAGAATCGGTATAGCCAGCTTTTCGCTCTCCCACCCTTTTCGCAAAAAGCGCGAAAAGGGTGGGCACGGAACGCCGTTCGTAACGTTAGCCTCGCGGCGCGAAGCTTTTGCGCCGTTCTGTGAGTTCGTTGGCGATCTTCTGATTCAGTTCGCGCGAAATCGGATAGAAGAACATGCAGACCGCCGCCGCGAGGAAAGCGAGCCCCGCATAAACGCTGGCCGTCAGCAGGATGCCCGATTGCGCGTGCGCCGATTGCAAATCAGCTTTGGAAACGAAGCCATACAAATCGAGGATCCAACCGGCGACAGCGCCGCCCAACGCCAGACCCGCCCACAGCGCGAAAACCACGGCCGCCGTGACCGTGCCGCTGGCGCGCCGCCCCGTCTTCCATTCACCGTAGTCGGCCACGTCGCCCATCATCGACCAGATCAGCGGTCCGGAGAGTCCGAACGAGAATTGGCGCAACACTTCGGTTGCGATGATGGTGATGGTCGCGTGCGGAGGAATAATCAAAAGCGCCGCGCTGAAGAGGCCGGCCAATCCCATACTGGCGATAAACAGGAGCCGCTTGCCCATGCGCCTGGTGACCGCGGTGGAGCAGGCAACTCCAGCCAGCAGCGCGGCCAGGCCGAAGCCGTTGAACCAGGAGTATAGGTCCACGTTCCCGGGAATGAATCGAAAATAGGGCAGCATCACGTTGCCGCGAATAACGATGGCCGCGAAATAAAACAAAGTGGCCAGAAAGAGCACAACCCACGGACGATTCTTGAAGAGGTCGGACAGGTCCTGGCTGAGGGAGCTCTTCTGCTGGGGATCGGGCTGGATGCGTTCTTTGGTCGAGAAGAATGCGACGATGAAGAAGACGACGCTCAGAGCCGACAAAAGGCCCATGGTGTACTGGTATCCGCGCGCATCATCGCCATGGCCGAAGAATCTCGACCATAGGGATGGCAAGACTGGCAACAATAAAGCCTGCGGAGTTGGCGGCGATCTGCCGGTACGTCGAAATGCTGTTGCGCTCGTCGGGATCGGAAGTCATGACGGCATTGAGCGACGCATACGGCACGTTGTTCACGGTGTAGATGACGCGCAGAAGGATATAAGTCGTCCACGCGTAGACGACCTTAGCTCCCGGGCTGATGTTGGGCGTAGTAAAGGTGAGTACGCCGATCACGCCGAAAGGCAACGCGGTCCACAGCAGCCATGGCCTGAACTTGCCCCATTTCGTCTGAGTGCGATCCGCGATTACGCCCATGACAGGGTTGAGGAACGCTACGCCGAGCCCGATCACGAGTGTCATCGTTCCGGCCTGGGCCGCAGTCAACCCAAAGGTGTGGGTGTAGAAATCCAGCTGCAGGGCCAGCAATGCCTGAAAGACAAAGTTGGCTGCCAGATCGCCCAGGCTGTAGCCAAACTTCTCTCGGAAGGAAAGTTTCTCGATCATCGCCGCCTCGTCGTTCACCAGCCTAGTCGGCAGCGTCTACGCTGTCACGTGGAGAATAATTTTCTTGAGATCCACGTCGCGGGAAGAGTTGCCCACCATCAATTCAAAGTCACCTGGCTCGACGACGTAGTTCATATTGACATCGTAGAAGGAGAGCAACGCCGGCGTGATGTCGAAGGCGACGGTTGCGGTCTCGCCTGGCTGCAGTCGCACCTTGCGGAAGCCTTTCAACTCTTTGACGGGACGGGTGACTGAGCTGACCAAGTCGCGGATGTAGAGTTGCACCACTTCTGCGCCTTCGCGCTGTCCGGTGTTGGTGACGTCGACCACAATGCGCGCGGAGCCGTCGCGCGCGAATTTTCTTCCTGCTCAATTGCGGGTTGCCAATGGAAAAGCTCGTGTAGCTGAGGCCGTAGCCGAAGGCGAAGAGCGGCGACACATCGTCGAAGAGATATCCGCGCCGCGCCGATGGCTTGTAGTTGTAGAACGCAGGCAAGTGGCCCACCGAGCGCGGAATGGTGATGGGCAGCTTGCCGCCGGGGTTGAAGTCGCCGAAAAGCACATCGGCCACGGCGCGGCCGGTTTCCTGGCCGAGATACCAGCACTCGTAGATGACGGGCACGTTCTCGCTTAGATAATTGATGGAAAGCGGCCGGCCGTTGAAGAGGAACGCGATGACCGGCTTGCCCAGCGCGACCATGGCCTTGACCAGTTCTTCCTGGCGACCGATGAGATCGAGGCTGGTGCGGTCGCCCATGTGCTTGAGCGACCAGGCCTCGCGCGAGGTCTGCTCGTTGCCGCCGATGGCCAGCACGATCACGTCGGCTTGCTTGGCGACTTTAACGGCCTCGGCGATCTGCTTGCGGTCTTCTTCAGGATCGCTCGCAATCACTTCATCCTGGTTCCAGGATCCGCCGATGGTGATCTTGCAGCCTTCGCTGTAGAGAACTTTGACTTGCTTGCCGACTTTCGTCGCGAATGCCATCGAGCACCGTGACGTTGTGCTTGGGCACGCCGCTGTAGCCGCCTAGCAGGCTGCGGTTCGCGTTGGGTCCGATGACGGCGATGGACTTGATTTTGCTCGAGATCGAGCGGAGCGAGGTTGTTTTCGTTCTTGAGCAGCGTGATCGCTTCGTGCGCGGCGGTGAGCGCCAGTTCACGATGGTCATCGCAGCCGACCACACGCTCGGCTTCATCGGGATCGACATAGGGATCGTCGAACAGGCCCATCTCGAATTTCCAGAAAAGCATGGGCGCAACCAGCTCGTCGAGTTCGCGATTCCTTCAGCACGCCTTTGCGGACCAGCTCGACCAGATGCAGGTAGCAATCCGGGTCGGGCAGCTCGATATTGACGCCCGCTTTCACCGCAAGCGCGCAGGATTCCTTTTTGTCCGCGGCGACGTGGTGGCCGTGCGTGTCGGGACGGTAGCCGAGCTCCCAAATGGCGTAGTAATCGGAAACGACGAAGCCCTTGAAGCCCCACTCCTTGCGCAGCACGTCGCGCAGCAGCCAGCGGTTGGCGTGCGACGGGACGCCGTCGATTTCGTTGTAGGAGGCCATGACGCTGATGGCGCCGGCCTCGCGCAACGCCTCGCGAAATGTGCTGAGAAACGTCTCGCGCAGAACGCGCAGAGAGACATTGGCCGGGGCGCAATTCATGCCGGATTCCGGCTGGCCGTGGCCGACGAAATGCTTTAGCGTGGCGATGACGATGGCGCTTGTCCTTGAAGGTGCGATCGCCCTGGAATCCGCGCACCGCGGCGATGCCCAAGCCGCGAAACCAGATACGGATCTTCGCCGAATGTTTCTTCCACGCGGCCCCAACGCGGCTCGCGCGCCACGTCGACTACCGGTGTAAGCGCCTGATGCGCTCCGCGAAAGCGGGCCTCGGCGGCCGTCATGGTGTACAGCTGCTTCGACCAGTTCGGGATTGAAGGTAGCGCCCAGTGCGATGGGCTGCGGAAAGCTGGTTCCGTCTACCGCGGCGTGCCCGTGCAGGCATTCCTCGTGGAAGATGACCGGAATTCCAAGGCGGCTGTTTTCGACGAAAAATTTCTGAATGGCGTTGGTCAGTGTCGCCATCTTGCGGGCATTCAGGCCCTTGCCTGCATCGCTCGGGCGGCCTACCTGGCCCAGGCCGCGGCGATTGCGGAACGCAGCTTTGGCTTTTTTTGCGTCGAAGTTTCCGTCAGCGTCTACGAGCGTTTGCGACTTTTGCTGCCAGATGCAAAGCATCTGCGCAGCCTTCTCCTGCAAAGTCATGCGCGAGAGCAAGTCTTTGGCCCGTCGCGCTGAGGGAAGGCTCGAATTCTTGTACGCGGGGCCCTTGGCGTGCCCTTGCTTCGGAGCTGCTGCTTGCTTCTTCATCGAACCGTTCCTTTGAAGCACCTTGCGAGTGGCTGTAGACGCGATCGCGGAAGCATTTCTTGCCGTCTCGAACAAAATGAACAAGAAAACGCGATGTGGCTGAGAAATAGAGTTCGGTCCAAAATGCCCGCGCTTCGCCGCTGACCAGTGTAGACACAGGATCCTGCCAAAAGCAATAAGAAAAGCGATTTTCTTAAGAGGAAAGCGCGTGGTTGATGCACGCGTTCGCAGACACCGACGCGAGCCAACGCAACGGGACGCTACTCGACCCCAGCCCGAGGTTGGTCCCCGTGCCGGGGTCAGGTAGTTGACGGCTCACTTATGGCGGATGAAGGTGCCGTCCTGAAGCTCGGCCATAGCCCGGCGCAGCTCGGCCTGAGAATTCATCACGATGGGACCGTACCATGCCACCGGCTCCTCAAGCGGTTTGCCCGAGACAAGAAGGAAGCGAATGCCCTCTGGGCCGGCCTGGACCACGATTTCGTCGCCGCGATCAAAGAGCACGAGCGAATGGTTTTTCGCGTCGTAGAGCGGCGCCGCGTTGGGGTCTATCGCCGACTCAGTGAGCACGGCCTGCGGCGCTGAGGCGTCGCGGAAGGTTCCCGATCCGGCGAAGACGTAGGCGAAGGCGTTCCGCGTAGTCTCCACCTTGATGCGCTTGCGCGTGAACGGCGGCACAGAGATGTCGACATAGCGCGCGGCAACATTCGATTCGGTCGCAACGCCCTCGACCGGCCCGTTCTTGCCCCAGAACTCGCCGCAGATGATGCGCGCTTTCGTTCCGTCATCCTCCGTCACCTCGGGAATGGCGCCAGCCGGAATGTCCTGGTAGCGCGGATCGGTCATCTTCAAATGCGAGGGCAAATTGGCCCACAGCTGGAAGCCGTGCATGCGACCGTGCTCGTCGCCTTTGGGCATTTCCTGATGCAGGATGCCGCTGCCGGCGGTCATCCACTGGACGTCGCCTGCGGTCATGCGACCTTTGTTGCCAAGCGAGTCGCCGTGAGCTACCTCACCGGCCAAAACGTAGGTGATGGTTTCAATTCCGCGATGCGGATGCCACGGGAAACCGGCCAGATAATCGGCGGGATTCTCGTTGCGGAAATCGTCGAGGAGCAGAAACGGATCGAATTCCTGCGTCTTGCCAAAGCCGAAGGCGCGCTGGAGCTTGACGCCGGCTCCCTCGATGGTGGGCTTGGTCTGGTAGATCTCTTTTACGGCTCTGAGTGACATGGTGGACCTCCAACGACAGAATCGGGGAGACGCGGCTGCTTCCGGCATGGCAATTCCGGGCCGGAAAGCCCGAAACGCGCTGCGCGACCGCCTTCGATTTTGCCGATCAGGTATTGGATGCACAGGCGAGATATTCGTTGCAACAGGTAATTGCGAGGGGCGGCCGCGCGACCGTCCATGCCTGCGTTCCGGCCTTACTGAGCAGCCTTAATGAACTCCACGTCGAGGGTGATGGAAATTTCGTCACCCACCAGGAAGCCGCCGGTCTCGAGGGCCGCATTCCACTCCAACCCAAAGTCCTTGCGGTTGATCTTCGCGGTGGCAGAAAGCCCGATGCGGGTATTTCCCCAGGGATCTTTGCCAGGGAAGCTGGGGCCGTCTACGGCAAATGTCACGGGTTTTGTAACGCCATGAATCGTGAGGTCGCCCGTCACTTCGTACGCGTCGCCTTTGCGCACGACCTTGGTGGATTTGAAGTCGAGCGTCGGGTATTTCTCGGCGTCGAAAAAGTCCGCGCTCTTCAGGTGGCCGTCGCGTTGTGGGTCTCCGGTCGAGATCGTCGCAAGGGGAATCGAGGCCTCAATCGAGGAGAGGGTCGAGTCCGTGGCGTGCTCGGTGAGTGCGCCGGAAAGGCCTGAAAAGCTGCCTTTCACGTTCGAAATCATCATGTGCTTGACCTTAAATTCGGCCGAGGAGTGGGCGGGGTCGATGTTCCAGGTGGTGGTTGCGGGTGTGGATGTCGCGGTGGTCATGGCGAAATGCCTCCTTTTACATTTGTTTGGATGCCTGAGGGGCATCTTGGTCTTCGTCTCTTTGGATGCGGGAAGATATTATTCGTTGCAACAAATAATTCTCTGACCGGAGGCGGGCGATTCCGGGCAAACTCAATCTCTTCCTCGTCTACCGGAAGGACTCCGCCGCGCACAGCGCCAGCCCATGCGCCACAGAAGTGAACTCATTCCCTCCGCGGATGCGCCCCGCACCAAACCGGTCCGCGAAGATCCGTCGCACCGCGGGTACGAAGGAGCTGCCTCCGGTCAGGAAAACGCAGTCGACGTCGCGCGAGTCCACTCCCGAATGTCTCATCAGTCCGTCTACACATCGCTCGATTGCCTGCAGTTCCCCCACGATCCAGCTTTCGAACTCGATACGCGTCACTGGTATTCGCAAATCCAAAGTCTCGTTGCAAAAGCGAAATTCCGCTTCCTGGCTGCGTGACAATTCGTATTTGACCTGCTGTACAGCCTGGTGCAGCTCGAACCCAAGATCCTGCTCGATAAGCGCGATCAGCGCCTCAATCTTCTCCGGCTCCAAGGCGCGGATTCGAGCGCTTTTCAGAATCTCGCGGACAGTGTTGGTGCGCAGGAACGACAGATAGTGCCAGCGCTCGAGGTTGGCATAGATCCACGCCGGCACTGCCGGCAAAATCTTGTTTAGCGAGCGTGCTTCTGAGTCCGAGCCCAGCGTCGGCGAGACGAGCTTGCGGATGATGCGCGCATCGAACGCGTCTCCTGCAAGGCCCACGCCACTATTGCCCAGCAAGCCGGCGCCCGTTTGCCCACTTGCCCTCACGCCGGGCCCCACCCGCAGCAGCGAAAAATCGCTGGTGCCGCCGCCAAAGTCCCCGATCAAAATCAATTCATCGTGATCGAGAGTGGATTCGTAAGCGTAAGCTGCGGCAACCGGCTCCATCTCGAACTCCACACGCTCAAATCCAGCTGTGGCGAACGCTTTTCGCATGCGTTCGACGGCAAAAAGATCGTCGTCCTCCGTCTCCGCGCCAACAAAACGTACCGGTCGCCCCACCATCGCGTGTCGCACAGGTCTGCCGAACTGCTGCTCGGCGTGCTGGCGTAGGTCCGTAACGATGCGCGAAAGCAGATCCTCCAGCCGGTAGCGTCTGCCGAACACCTCTGTGCCGGTAAGCGAGCGGCTGCTCAGGTGCGACTTCAGCGACTGGATGAGGCGCCCCTTTTCGCTCGCTTCAAGATAGCGCTCGATGGCTGCGGGCCCCGTGAACGAGTGCGCCCGTTTGATGCCGCTCGGCGACTTGAATTGCTCGAGATATAGGACCGAGCGGGAGGCGGAGGTCTCCGCGCCGCGAAACTGAAAGGAAGCAAACTCCACAGCCGCGTCGCCATTGGCTCGCGCGATGGAGCTGTTCGTGGTCCCGAAATCGATCCCGACAAAATCGTTCTTGCTCTTCGCGTCCGGCATTTCTTCCATTATTTCGCAACCGTTGCCGGAGCGTGGCGCCGTAGGCGATGCGGACCCCGCTTTCCACGCCTTCCACATAGCGCCCATGCGGCTTCTGAATGTGAGTCGTATTCTGGTCTTTACCCACCCGTGAGTGATTTCGCCCAAACCGTCAAGCAGCAGGCCGACATCGTGAAGGTGATCGAGGGCTACATTCGACTGCGCAACGCAGGGGCGCAGAGATTCAAAGGGTTATGCCCGTTCCACAAGGAAAAAACGCCGTCGTTCAACGTGAACGGCGGGTCGCAGCAGTTCTTTTACTGCTTTGGCTGCCAGGCGTCGGGCGATGTGTTTTCGTTCGTGGGCAAGATCGAGAACGTGACGTTCCCCGAAGCGGTGCGGATTGTGGCGCAAAAGTCCGGCATTCCGTTGCCCAAGCGGGAGTTCTCTTCGCCTGAGGAGGCGGCCGAGGCGCGGCTGCGGACGAAGCTGCTGGAACTGCATGAGACGGCGGCTACATGGTTTGAGGAGCAGATGCGCGGGCCCGAAGGGGCGCTGGCGCGCGAATACCTTGCGGGTCGCGGGCTTTCGGATGAGGGGATCAAGAAATTTCGGATCGGCTACGCGCCAGACAGTTTCAACGCCCTGCGCGACCGGCTCAGCGGCATGGCCGATGATGCGACCCTTCGCGCGAGCGGCCTCTTCAGTTCCAAAGAGCAGGAAGACGGCGGCCACGGCCGCATCTACGACCGCTTCCGCAAGCGCGTGGTGTTTCCCATTTGCAATGAGGGCGGACGCGTGATTGCGTTTACGGCGCGCACGCTGGGCACCGCGGCGGAGGGGGAAAAGGCTGGGCCCAAGTACGTCAACTCGCCGGAGACACCGCTCTATTCCAAAGGGCAGGTGCTTTTCAACCTGGACAAGGCAAAGACGGCGATCCGGACCGTGGGTTTTGCGCTGCTGGTGGAAGGGCAGATGGACTGCATCAGCGTCTTTCTACGCGGAATCCAGAACGTGATCGCGACCAGCGGGACAGCTTTCACTGAACAGCAGGTGGCGATTCTGAAGCGGCACACATCGAATGTGATCGTGAACTTCGATCCCGACGCGGCCGGCGCGAATGCAGCGGAAAAGTCCATTTCTCTGCTGACCGAAGAGGGCTTTTCCATCAAGCTGATCACGCTCGAGGGCGGGTTGGACCCGGACCGGTTCATCCGCGAGCGGGGCGTTGAGGCCTATAAAGAAGCGATTCGCGGGGCACGACGGCAATCCGATTACTTGATCGAGCGGGCGCGGATGCAATTTCCCGGCGCCAGCGCGGAGCAGAAGGTGAAGGCGTTGAACTTTCTGCTGCCGCACATCCGCCGCATTCCGGAAAAGCTGGCTCGGGACCAATTTGCGGGGGACGCAGCACAAAAGCTGGGCATCGACTCGGCAGTGTTGCGCGAGGAATTGCGTCAGGCGGCGCTGAAACGGCGGGATCGAGTAGAGACGCGGCGCGCGGCGCTGACCGAAGTGGAGAGGGTGCTGCTGCGGGCGCTGGCGATTATCGACCCCGAAGGAGAGCAGGCGCGGAGGATAGTGGCAGAACAAATTGCGCAACAGCCCGCGTGGTTTGAGCACCTCGGGGCTTTCCAGGCCATGCAAGTGCTGGCCGTCCGTGCGGCCCATAATCCGATGGAGGTTGTGGAAGACGAGGCGCAGCGGGCCTTACTGGCCGAAGCGCTGCTGGGCGAAAGTCGCCCGCCGGAAGAGGACGAGGTGGCGAGCGCACTGCAGGAGGTCCAGGAACGTGCCATCGAAATCCGGCTCCGCGACCTTCGCGCGCAGATTGCCGAGGCCGAGCGGCAGGGCGATTTTGCAGAGTTGGCCGTTTTGACCCAGCAAAAGCTGGAGCTGGACCGGGCACTACAGCTGCTCCGCCGCCGCAAACCCTCAGGACAATAGAATTTAGCTCAGGCCGCCAGCCGGGTCCGATCGTGCGGATCTTGCATCAAAAAGGCCCTTTCGAGCGTCTAAATAACAGGAAAAATGGAGCGGATGACAGAGAAATCCGCGCCTGAAATGCCGGCCGTGGGCCAAATGGGGTTAATTCCGCCGCCCAATTTGTACTGGCGCTACCGGGTTCGATTGTAGTAATCTATTGATCTCAGTGAGGATGCGCGCCCCCTTTGCCCCACACATGAGCTTCGGCTCGCGGGCGACCCAGGCGAAACCTGAAGCGCTGCCATCCTATTCCGAGACAAGCTAAAACCGCTTTAGCGGAGATGCGGTTGTGTCCGCGCGAAGGTTTCCTCACGGAAATAATCTTCGTGCTTGCGCGATATCGAGCCCGGCACCGAGGCAGGTGCATGCGGGACGATTCACGTGGCATCAGGGACGGCGGATTCCGCGGGTTGCGACGCGACGGGTTGCAGTGTGGCGAGATGCAATGTGGATTGGCGCGCGCATAAACGCGAGACGGGCCGGGCTGAGAGTGCTACGGCCGAAGATGAAAACGGGCAGAGCGCGGGGAGTCCCGCGGTGCCGAAGAGAGCAGGAATCATTTGGCGATTGACGACAAATTCGAAGAAGAAGTAACTGGACTGATCGAGACCGGCAAGGAAAAAGGCTATCTGACCTACGGCGAAGTGAACGACGCGCTGCCGGATGAGATTGGCTCTGCCGACGATCTTGACGATCTGATGACCACTATCAGCGGTCAGGGCATCGACCTGCTTGACGCGCCCAAATTTCCAGGCGATAAGGATTTCGAGCTGGAAGAAGGCGAGGACGTCGAGCTGGATCTGACGCCGGGAACGCTGGAGAAGACCAACGACCCTGTGCGCATGTACCTGCGCGAAATGGGAACGGTGCCGCTGCTGACGCGCGAAGGCGAAGTGGAAATTGCCAAGCGCATTGAGCGCGGACAGATGCGCGTGCTGAAGGCGATTTCGCGTTCCCCGATTGTCATTCGGGAGATCGCGGCGCTGGGCGAGGACCTGAAGCGCGGCGTGCGCAACATCAAAGAGGTTGTGATCTTCGACGAGGAGGAGCTGACCGAAGAGGTCGTGATGACGCGCGTGAAAGCCACTGTCGCGCGCACCGACGCTTTGGTGAAGCACCAGAAGAAGATCGCGCAGCTTGACGAGAAGCTCGCCACCATTGCGCCGGGCAACAAGGCCAAGGTGAAGGAAGCGCGGAAGCTGCGCTGGACGATTGCGCGCGAGAAGGTGCAGGTGTCGCGCATCGTGCGCGAACTGAAATACACCGCTCTGGAGCGCAAGCGCCTGCTGGACAAGGTCAACAAGACCGTCGACACCATGCGCACGCTGGAGCGGCAGATCCGGTCGCTTGAACAGAAGTACGAAGCCTCGAAGAGCGAGGATCTGAAGAAGGAATACCGTAGGCAGCAGAAGAATTGCCGCACTGATCTGGAAAAAATTGAAGGCGATGCGGGCGTTTCCATTGTCGAATTGAAGCGCACGCAGCGCGAGATGATCCAGGGCGACATGGACGCCGAACAGGCCAAGAGAGAGCTGATCGAGGCCAATCTAAGACTGGTAGTCTCGATTGCCAAGAAGTACACCAACCGCGGACTGCAGTTCCTTGACCTGATTCAGGAGGGCAACATCGGCCTGATGAAGGCGGTGGACAAGTTCGAATATCGGCGCGGTTACAAGTTTTCGACGTACGCGACGTGGTGGATTCGGCAGGCGATTACGCGTGCCATCGCGGACCAGGCTAGAACGATTCGCATTCCGGTGCACATGATCGAGACGATCAACAAGCTCATTCGCACGTCTCGTCAACTGGTGCAGGAGCTGGGCCGCGAGCCTTCGAGCGAAGAGATTGCGCGGCGGATGGACATTCCGGTGGCCAAAGTGCGCAAGGTGCTGAAGATCGCACAGGAACCGATCTCGCTGGAGACGCCAATTGGCGAAGAGGAAGATTCGCACCTCGGCGACTTCATCGAAGATCGCCAGGCAGTATCGCCTTCCGAAGCCGTCATCGGTGTGAACCTGAAGGAGTACACTTCGCAGGTTCTGCGCACGCTCACGCCGCGCGAGGAACGCGTGATCAAGATGCGCTTCGGCCTGGAAGATGGCTCGGAGCACACGCTCGAAGAAGTGGGCCAGAGCTTCCAGGTGACGCGCGAGCGCATCCGGCAGATCGAAGCCAAGGCGCTGCGCAAGCTGCGTCATCCTTCGCGGAGCCGCAAGCTGAAGGCGTTCGTCGAAGGCGTGAAAGAAATGTAAGACCAGATTCGATCTGGGAATTTAAGGGCCGCAGCTTTAGAAAAGCTGCGGCCCTTGTGCGTGCACGCGCCACTCCCTCTCTCGCTCCCTTGTTCCTTTGCTCCCTGCTTTTGAAGAATTCCTCACGCGGCCTGATGGTGCGGGGCAACGCTGCCGATAAATCCAGTGGAAAAGTTCTGCTCCATGCGCTTGCGGCGCGGAGAAGCAGAATTGCGGGCTTCATGATTCCATTCGGTGGCAGACGCAACGACTCGATGAGGCCCGATGAGGGCGACCCATTGTCAAGCCAAGTTCTATTCGTTGATGACGACCAGCACCTCCTTGATAGCATCAAGCGCAACCTGCACAGCGAATTCACGATTGAAACCGCTCCTGGCGGTAAAGAAGGACTGGCGCTGATTCATTTGTTTGGCCCGTTTGCTGTCGTGATCTCGGATATGCGCATGCCGGGATTGGATGGTGCCGAGTTTCTGGCCCGGGTGCGCGAATTGTCGCCACATACGGTGCGGATGTTGCTCACGGGATACAAGGACCTCAGGCGCGCAATTGCGGCGGTGAATGAGGGCCAGATCTTCCGTTATCTGACCAAGCCATGCAGCAAGGAAGAAATGGTGAGTGCGATTCGTCTTGGCCTGGCGCAGTATCGCGACAATGTGAACGCTGCGGAGTTCATGAAAGAAGCCAGAGAGCGCAGCGTGTTGGCTGCGAGCGATGCTTCATCAGGTCCGTTCCTATGCAAGAAATAGGCTGGCCCAAATCGGACAGCTTTGTTCAGTGTGCATCAACCAGCCGCTCCATCCTCGCTCGACTACAGCGAAACCAGAGTTACTGTACACCGAAGCCACGACACTCGAGTCGACGCGACCGACAGGGAGCGGCGACCTTGCACAATGCTCAATAATTCACTCCAACTCCGGTTTCGCTCTATAATCGGCCTTTGATTTCGAAAGGGCGATTGCGTCTATGAAAGAGATCACGCGGCGGCAATTTGGCAAAGTCGCGGCTGCAGCGGCCGCATTGGCAGGAGTTTCGCTGCCGGAGTTTTCGCCCCACTCGTCTTTTGCCCAACAGCCGCCGGGGAGCCGGCAATTTCCGCATGGCTTTGTGTGGGGCTGCGCGACGGCCGCGTACCAGATTGAAGGCGGAGTCAACGAAGGCGGACGCGGAGCGTCGATCTGGGACGTGTTCTCGCATACTCCGGGTAAGACCTACAACGGCGATACGGGCGACGTGGCCGACGATTCCTATCATCTCTACAAAGAAGACGTGCGACTGCTGAAGAACCTGGGCGTCAGCGCTTACCGGATGTCGATCGCGTGGTCGCGGATCTTTCCGCAGGGCACCGGCCAGCCGAGCCAGGCGGGCCTCGACTACTACAAGCGCGTGCTGGACGAGCTGCTCGCGAACGGCATCATGCCTTACGTGACGCTCTTCCATTGGGACCTGCCCGCGGCGCTTGCGGGCGGCTGGCAATCGCGCGCGACGGCGCTGGCCTTTGCCGATTACGCAGGCTACGTGGCGCGGCAGTTGTCCGATCGCGTAAGCCATTTCATGACTACCAACGAGTTCGCCTGCTTTACCGACCTCAGTTATCAAGTCGGCCAGTTTGCGCCGGGGCTCAAGCTGCCGCGCGCAGAGGTGAACCAGGTGCGGCATCACGGGATTCTGGCGCACGGACTGGCAGTGCAGGCGATCCGCGCCAACGCGCCCGCGGCGCAGGTGGGACTGGCGGAGAATGCCAGGGTCTGCGTGCCGGTGATCGAAAATCGCGCGCACATGGAAGCGGCACGGAGAGCCACGCGCGAGGAGAACGCGCCGTTTCTTACGACGTTGATGGAAGGCGCTTATCCGGACAGCTATTTGCAGCGCGAAGGAGCGAATGCGCCGCACGTGGAGCCGGGCGACATGAAGGCTATCGGCAGCCCACTGGATTTTGTGGGGCTGAATGTGTACACGCCGACTTACGTTCGTGCTGACGGGTCGGCACGCGGCTACGCGATTGAGCCGTATCCTGCGTCGTATCCGAAGATGGCCTCGCCGTGGCTCTACATCGGGCCTGAGTGTATCTATTGGGCGGTGCGCAACGTGTGCGAGATCTGGAATCCGCGCGCGGTTTACATCACCGAGAACGGCTGCTCGTCTGCGGACGTGCTTTCGGCGGAGGGACGCATTGAAGACACCGACCGAGTTATGTATCTGCGCAATCATCTGACGCACCTGCAACGGGCCGCCGCGGAGGGGTTCCCGGTGAAGGGCTACTTCCTATGGAGCCTGCTGGACAACTTCGAATGGGCGGATGGGTACAGCAAGCGGTTCGGGATTCACTACGTGGATTACAAGACGCTGAAGCGCACGCCGAAATTGAGCGCGGAGTGGTACCGCGAGGTGATTACGCGGAACGCGGCGATATAGGGGGGGTGGGGGGGAGGGGGGAGGGGTACGGGGTACGGACCGGGCAATTTTTTTTTCTTTAATTAATTTCCGCCCGCGCTGCGATTCGCACGGAGTTCGAACCAGGCCACGACGGAGATGGGATTCAAGCTGCATAGCATCATTGTGCGCCGGAGGGGCGTAATTATCAGCAATTCCGAGGGAGTTTCTTTGCGGGGTGGGGGGCGGTGAGAAAGTTCTGGCAGGTGTACACTTTCTTTTCGCGAAGTTGAGGTCTGGCGGGTTCGATGCGGGTTGAATGGTGCTTGCATCGCTTTCTCGAAATTCTTGTTTGGGATTCGACCGGCCCTACGGGGCGGAGACGGTTGCTGGCTGGCGATCCCAGGGTTTCGTCCGCCTGTCGCGGACTCCACGCTCCACCCCACGGACGAGGACCTGTCCGTGGGGACCCCGGCCCTGGGCTATTCTCGGCCGCTCCTCCGGAGCGGAAGGCGGTACGGTCGCTTCGGGTATTTGCTTCGCGGAATGAGGGTTACTATGCGTTTTTCTTCAGTTCTTTTGGTACTTGCCGCGGTTCTTGCAGTGCCACGATTTGGCCGGGCTCAAAATGGCGCTCCTGCGGGTGGCGTGCAGCCGGCGGGGTCGCAGACTGCGGCGGCCGAGCGGCCCATGACTCCTGCCGCGAAACGGCCGATGACTTTTGAGGACATGATGCAGATGAAGCGGCTGGGGGATACGGCTGTTTCGCCGGATGGGAAGTGGCTGGCTTACTCCGTAACTACTGTCGATCTTGAAAAGAACACCAAGACGGCGGAGTTGTGGCTGCAGGCGATTGTGGGCGCGACTCCCGCCGGTTCGACGGATGAGAGCTCGGCCCCGTTCAAACTGGGGGTGGCGCAGCCGGGCGACAGCGGTGTGCAGTTTGCGCCCGACGGCAAGCGGATTTTATTCATCAGCGGGCGCACGGGGGCGAATCAGATCTGGCTGGCGGATTTCGATGCGGTGACGGGGGCTGCGACGCACCTGCACAAGCTGACGAATCTCGATCTTGGGATTGATAACGCCAAGTGGTCGCCGGACGCGAAGTCGATTGTGTTTACGGCGCCGGTGTATCCCGACTGCCCGGTGATTGTGCCGGACGATAACGGCGCGGGGGCGGAGTGCAATTACGATCGCGACGCCAAGGCAGCCGACAGCCAAGTGAAGGCGCAGATTTTTACGCAGTTGCTCTATCGGCACTGGAACCACTACACGGGGGAGAAGCGGTCGCACCTTTTTCTGGTCTCGGTGGACGGCAGTGGAATGCGCGACCTGAATCCGGGCGATGTGCACGATGTTCCGACCGACTATCCGACGGACCCGATTGGATGCGGGTGCGATATTTCGCCGGATGGAAAAGAGCTGGCGTTTACGGAGAACGTGGATGCGGTGCCGGCAGTGTCGACGAGCGCCAGCATTTTTGCGCTCGACCTGACCGATCCGCATGCGAAGCCGGTGAAGGTGAGTACTTCGGCGGGCGGGAATCTGGAGCCGGCGTATTCGCCTGATGGGAAGTGGCTGGCTTGGCGGAGCCAGGCGCGGGCGGGGTATGAGAGCGACAAGTTCCGGCTTATTGCTCTATGACCGCGTGGCGAAGACGACTGTTGATCGGCTGCCCAAGTTCGATCTGTGGGTAGAGGAGTTCGCGTGGGAGCCAGATTCGCGAGCTCTCTATCTCGTTTCCTCGGACAAGGAGGGAGGCCCCATTGTTCTATGTTCCGACGACCGAACCGTCCAATATGAATCGGAAAGACCCGGTCGATTTGAGCGGGGAGTTCAGCGACCTTCATCTAAAGGCGGACAGGATCGTCGCAACTGCGAATGAGCGTCGACTCTCCCTCAGAGGTTTACAGCATTGAATATCGACTCGATCCGACGACAGCGAATGCGGACAGCCCGACCTTTAGGCCTCTTCTTCAGCAAATCACCCATCTCAACGACGAGCTGCTCGCCCAACTCGATCTACCGAAGATGGAATCTTTCTGGTTCACGGCTGCGGACAAGACGAAGCTCGAGGGATTCATCATTCGGCCGCCGGGGTTCGATGCGGCGAAGAAGTATCCGGTGAAGTTTTTGATTCATGGCGGGCCGCAGGGGGCCTGGGGTGACGATTGGAGCTATCGGTGGAATGCGGAGCTGTTTGCGGCGAATGGATACGTCGTGATCATGATCAATCCGCGCGGGTCGACGGGGTATGGGCAGGCGATTGTGGATGGCGTGAATGGCGACTGGGGCGGGAAGCCGTTTACCGACCTGATGGAGGGACTGGATTACGCGGAGCAGCATTATCCGTTTATCGATAAGGACCGCGAGTGCGCGCTGGGCGCGAGCTACGGCGGATACATGGCGAACTGGGTGCTGGGGCATACCAACCGCTTCAAGTGCATTGTGAGCCACGACGGGATGTTCGACGCGGAGTCGGCGTTTGGATCGACGGAAGAGGACTGGTTCAACATCTGGGAGTTCAAGGGGCATCCTTGGGACTACTACGGCAAGCCGGATAGCGGAGAATCCCTTCCGCAAATGGTCGCCGTCGCTCTATGCGAAGAACTTCAAGACGCCGACGCTGGTGGTGCATGGGCAGCTTGATTACCGGCTCGATGTGAGCGAGGGGTTCCAGTTGTTCGACACGCTGCAGATGCTGGGTGTGCCGTCGAAGATGCTGTACTTCCCGGATGAGGGGCATTGGGTGCTGAAGCCGCAGAACTCGCAGCTCTGGTGGAAGACGGTGAATGACTGGGTGGATGAGTGGACGGGGCCAGCTTCTAGCCGCTAGCTTCTAGCTGCTAGCTTGTCTGTGCGGGCGCGGAATGTTGCGGGCTGCTTCTGGGCGGGGGTTTGGGTTTTGTTCGATCCCACCCATTCTGCGATGAGACTGCCGAATGGATGGGGCACGGGGCTTTCGTGTGGCGTGAAGGTCGCAAGAACAGTTGCAGGTTCTTCGACTCGTCCTCGCCTTGCGAGGACTCGCTGAGGATGACAGTTTTGCGGTGATGCGAACTGCTTAATTAGTCCGCTAGGGACGAAGGCTCGATGACATTTGCGCGAAAGGCCGGGAAGAAGAAGGCACCGCTGAATGAAGCGGGGCTGTACGAGTATGCCGTGAGGGCGCTGGGGCGGCGGATGCGGACTGAAGTGGAATTGCGGCGGCTGATGACGACGCGGGCGGAGCCGGGAGAGGCGGGCGAGGCGGCGGTGCGGGGGGTTGTGGGGCGGCTGAAGGAGCATGGGTATCTCAACGATCAGAAGTTTGCGGAAACTTATGCGCGACTGCGGCAGGAGAATGAGAAGCTGGGGGCGCGGAGGGTGCGCAACGATTTGCAGCGGAAGGGCGTTCGCGCTGAGGTGATTGAAGAGGCCGTGGGCGCGCGCTACGGCGAGACCAACGAGGAGACGCTGGCGCGGGAACACCTGGAGCGGAAGCGGATCAAGAAGCCGACGAATGAGAAAGAAACGGCACGCGTGGTGCGGCGGCTGGTGGCGGCGGGATTCGCGACCGGGACGATCTACAAGATTCTGCGGCGGTGGGATGTGCCGGAGGAAGATCTGGCGGCCCTCGAAAATATCGAGACCGATGAAACAGGCAGCTCTCAATAAAGGCCGTCAGGCTTTTGAAGCAAGGATTTCCACCATTTCCAGCTGCGGTGCCTTGGCCAGCAACTCGCTGGCTTTCGCCATCAGAGCCTTGGCAATTGGACCCGAAAGGTGTGCCTGGCGTCCGGCCTCGTTTGGAAAAGTATCGAAGATACCAAACCTCGCGGGTCCCAGTTTCAGGGCGTACCAGGTCGTGGTCGCGGGTTCTGCAGCCGCCAACGGTTGAGCCGACTTCAAGAATGCCTCTAGTTCCTGTTCTTTTCCGGGTTTAGCCTCAAGCAAGGCCAGGATCGCGCGGGTATCCATTGCATCCTCCGACTACATCTTCGATCGATCTCTGATCCTTTAGATGTCGCAGCGCCGGGGCGGGTTTCTTGTCATTGTGGTGCCCCCGGTCCCTCGCATTTGGGGACCGGGGATAGATACACTAAAAGCTATGCAATTTCGCTCGGGAAATGAGATTCGGGAGCTGTTTCTGCGCTTCTTTGAGACGAAGGGGCACCGTCGTGTGCACTCTTCTTCGCTGGTGCCTGCCAACGATCCGACCCTGCTGTTTACCAACGCGGGGATGAACCAGTTCAAAGACCTTTTTCTGGGCGCGGAGAAGCGGGAGTACTCGCGGGCGACGACGTCGCAGAAGTGCGTGCGCGCGGGCGGGAAGCATAACGATTTGGAGAACGTGGGCTTCACGCGGCGGCATCATACGTTCTTTGAGATGCTGGGGAATTTTTCGTTTGGGGACTACTTCAAGCGCGATGCGATCGAGTTTGCGTGGGAGCTGGTGACGGACGAGAAGTGGTTGGGATTCGCCAAAGACCGGCTGTACGTGACGATTTTTGAGGGCGCGGATTCGCCGGGGTGGAATGTCCGCGCGACGATGAGGCGGAGAAGTTCTGGACTGGAAGTGGGCGTGCCGAAGGAGCGGATTTTCGAGTACGGGCTGAAAGATAATTTCTGGCAGATGGGCGAGACGGGGCCGTGCGGGCCGTGCAGCGAGATTTTTTACGACATGGGGATTGAGGCGGCAGAGACTCCCGGCGTGGACAAGCCGTTTGGGCATGACGATGCGCGGTATGTGGAGATCTGGAATCTGGTTTTCATGCAGTTCGACCGTTCCGACGGTCCCAGGATGCTTGGAGCGAGAGCCGGTCAGCTATCAGACTGACGCCGCTGCCGAAGCCTTCGATTGATACGGGGATGGGGCTGGAGCGGGTGGCGGCGGTGCTGCAGGGGAAGGTTTCCAATTTTGAGACGGATTTGTTTACGCCGCTGATTGTGAGAGCGGCGGAATTGACGGAGCTGCGAGTTGGCGAGAGCGCGGGTCGGGAGACCTGCGCTACAGCCGGCCGGGAGGCCGGCGCTACAAAAGACGCGGCTGACGGGTTGGCAGAGTTGGTGGGCAACGCGAGCTTGCGGATTATTGCGGATCATGCGCGGGCGGCGACGTTCCTTATTAATGATGGCGTGGTGCCGTCGAATGAAGGGCGCGGGTATGTGCTGCGCAAGATTATGCGGCGGGGGATTCGGCATGGACGGTTGCTGGGGCAGGAGAAGCCGTTCCTGTTCGAGATGGTGTTTGCGGTGCGGGATTTGATGCAGGGGGCTTATCCGGAGCTGAAGGATTCGGCCGCAGCGCGTGGCGAAGGTGGTGGAGGCGGAGGAGAAGCAGTTTGATCGCGTGCTGAAGTTTGGCCTGACGCCGTCTGGACGAAGAGATGCAAGGCACGTTTACCGGCGACAAGGCCTTTCATCTGTACGAGACTTTCGGATTGCCGCTGGATTTCATGGTGGATGCGGCGCGGGATGCGGGAATTGCGTTCGACATGGAGGGGTTTGAGCAGCGCGAAGGAAGCCGAACAGGCGCGGGCTCGGGCTTCGTGGAAGGGTGGGGCGCAGAAGACGGCTAGTCCGGCGTTTCGGGATTTGCCGAAGACGGAGTTTGAGGGATACCGGCAGCTGACTTCGACGAATTGCGAAGTGCTGGCGATTGTGAAGGGTGGCGTGGGGGTGCCGGCGGCTTCGGCGGGCGATGAGGTCGAGGTGGTGCTGGACCACACGAGTTTTTATGCGGACTCGGGCGGACAGGTGGGCGATCTCGGAGCTTTTCTGAGCGTGGATGGGAATTCGGTTGTGGCGGAAATTGTGGGTTGCATGCTGCCGGTGCAGGGCGTGCGGGCGCACAAGGCGATTCTGAAACAGGATCTGGCGGTGGGCGACCTGGTGAATACGCGGGTGGATGGCGAGAGGCGCGACGCGATCAAGCGGAATCATACGGGGACGCATCTGCTGCATGCGGCGTTGCGGCAGGTGTTGGGGACGCATGTGAAGCAGGCGGGTTCGGCGGTGCATCCGGATCGGCTGCGGTTTGATTTTTCTCATTTTGCTCGGGTGGCGGACGAGGAGTTGCAGGAGATTGAGGACATTGTGAATCGCGAGGTGCTGGAGAACGCGAAGGTGGAGACGCTGGAGGATGTGCCGATTGACGTGGCCGTGAATGAATACCACGCGATGGCGCTGTTCGGCGAGAAGTATGGCGACAAGGTGCGGGTGGTGCGGCTGGCGGATGGATTTTCGACGGAGCTGTGCGGCGGTACGCATACGGGGGCGACGGGCGAGATTGGACTGTTCAAGCTGACGGGCGAGGAATCGGTTTCTTCGGGCGTGCGCAGGATTGAGGCGATCAGCGGGATGGGGTCGCTGGATACTTTCCGGCGGGATTTTGAGCTGGCGCAGGTGGCGGGGCAGTTTGTGCCTTCGGTTGAGAATTTGACGGAGGGGTTGAAGGCGAAGTTTGCTTCGCAGGAAGAGGAGCTGAAGCGGCTGCGGCGCGAGATTGAAGAGATGCGGATGAAGTCGGCGGCGGGGGGACTGGATGAGGCTGTTTCTCGAGCTGTCGATGTTGGCGGCGTGAAGGTGCTCGCGCATCGTGCGGATGGATTGGAGCGCGGACAACTGCGGACGCTTGTCGATAATTTGAAACAAAAGCTGGGCGAGGGCGTGGTGGTGCTTGGGTCGGCGCAAGCGGAGGGCAAGTGGCGATTATTGCGGGCGTGACGCCGGGACTGGTGAAGCGCATTCAAGCCGGGAAATTGGTGGGCGCGGTGGCGAAGATTGTGGGCGGATCGGGCGGCGGGAAAGCCGGAGATTGCGGAGGCCGGCGGCAAGGATCAGGGGCAGATTGATGCGGCGCTGAAGGCGGCGGCGGGGATTGTTGGGGAGTTGCTGGGGTAATCTTTCCCCATGGCGAGGTTCGACGAGGATCCTGCGAAGATTGCGGCATTGCGCTTGCGGCTGCTGGAGTGGTACGGGCGGAATCGGCGCGATTTGCCGTGGCGGCAGAGTTCAGATCCTTACGCAATCTGGGTTTCGGAGATCATGCTGCAGCAGACGCGGGTGGCGGTGGTCGTGGAGCGCTACCAGGAATTCATGGAGCGGTTTCCGACGCTGATCTCGCTGGCGCTGGCTCCGGAGCAGGATGTGCTGGCGCTGTGGAGCGGGCTGGGCTACTACCGGCGGGCGCGCATGCTGCACAAGGCAGCACAGTTTGTGGCTTCGAACCTGGGAGGGAATTTGCCGGCGCGGGCGGAGGAGTTGCGCGTGTTGCCGGGGATTGGCGCGTATACCGCGGCGGCGGTGGCGAGCATTGCGCACGGCGAGCCGGTGGCCGTGGTGGATGGCAACGTGGAGCGCGTGCTTTGCCGGCTGGCGGGCTGGGACGCGGGCAGCCGCAAGGGCGGCGGGGCAGCGCTGCGGCGCAAGATTCAGGATCTGGCGGGGCGGCTGCTCGATCGCGCGCGGCCGGGCGACTTTAATCAGGCCATGATGGAGCTGGGCGCGACGGTTTGCACGCCGCGCAATCCGCAATGCGCGGTGTGCCCGCTGACGGCGGATTGCAAGACGCAAGGCGAGCACAAGACGCCGCGGCGGGCGCCGATGATCAGCCGCGCCGTGGGCTACGCGCTTTCGGTGCGGACAGAATCTGCAGCGGGAAAGCGGCGCGGGCCAGGTGGGCGCGAGGTGCTGCTGGAACAGCGGTCCGCGTAGCAGACGGTGATGCCGGGCATGTGGGAACTGCCGATGCTGATCCGCTGCCGATGTGCCGGAGAAGGACTGCGCATGACCGTGCGCCACGCGATTATGCAGGTGAATTACTACGTGCGTGTGCGGACGGTGTTCGAGGACGATATCGAGGGGATGACGGTCGCGGCGGGCGAGCGGCGCTGGGTGCCGCTGCGCGAAGCGGCGAGGATGGCGCTGACGGGACTGGCGCGCAAGGTGCTGACGCGCGCGCATTTGCTGCCGGCTGCGCCGCTGGATAGCTTTGCGCGGACGGAGAGAGACGGGCAGTGAAACGAAACCGGTGGTTTAGGTTCGTGCTTTCCCACCGTTTCAAAACGAGAGTGGGGCACCCTGTTCGTGATTGAAAAGGATGGGGCACGCTCGAACGCGGACGGGGAGCGTCCGCGTTACAGCCGGCCGGGAGGCCGGCGCTACTGGGCGATTTTAGTCACGCTGGGATGTATTTAAACCAAGCATTTACGTGAATTCTGTTGACAATTGATGTGCGCGACTTAGATTGTTGGCAAGACTCAAGATTCTCCAATCGTATGTCTTCGCGAAGGCGCGCCCCAAACCCGCTTATGAACGGTGACATTCAGCGCAGCCACGCAGTTGCGCGTGCGACGAGGAGCCCAATCTTGACCCGAGGAGAAATCTCGATGCGTCGCTTTATTCTTTGCTTGTTTCTAGCAGTTCTGGCGGCCAGTGCCAGGGCGCAATTCGATACGGCAACTGTTCTTGGCACCGTGACCGATCCCAGCGGGGCAGTGGTTGCGCGCGGCAATGTTGTCTTGCACAACATGGCAACGGCAGTGGAGCAGACGGCAGTAACGGACGATCGGGGAGAGTTCCGATTCGTGGACGTCTCGATCGGCTCCTATGAGCTGAAAGTGACGGCACAGGGTTTTCAAGGGGCCGCAGCAACGTTCGAACTGACCGTGGGCGCGAGCCAGCGCGTGGATGTGCAACTGAAAGTGGCCACGGTGGCCAGCTCGGTGACGACTACGGCGGAGGCGACGCAGTTGGAGACCGAATCGAGCGAGCGCGGCCAGGTGGTGGCCGCGCGGGAGATCGCTGAGCTGCCCCTGAACGGGCGCGAATACTCGCAGTTGGTGGAGCTGACGGCGGGCGTGGTTCCCAGTCCAGCGAGCTGGGCACGAACTACACGCAACGCGAGGGGTCGTTCAATATCAACGGCCTGCGCAGCGTTTACAACAACTATCTACTGGACGGGCTGGATAACAATTTTTACGGCACCTCAAACCAGGGATTCTCAGACCAGGTGGTGCAGTTGTCGCCGGATGCAGTGGCAGAGTTCCAGGTGGTGACCAACAATATGAGCGCGGAGTATGGCCGCGCAGGCGGAGCCACCATCAACGTGGTCACGCGCTTTGGCACTAATCAACTGCACGGAAGGTTGTGGGAGTTCAATCGCAACACGGATATGAATGCGGCTGGATTCTTTCTGCCCAGCAACGGCGGCAAACCGGCCCTGCACCAGAACCAGTTTGGCGCCACGCTGGGCGGTCCAATCAAGAAGGACAAGTTGTTCTTCTTCATCGACTACGAGGGTTTTCGGCAATCGAGCTCCTCGACGCAAACTTCTACGCTGCCGACATGCAATGAGCGCGGCCTGGTCAGTCCGACGACTGCGGGCGGGGCGTGCGGGGGATCGCTGACTGGGACTTCAGGTCAGTATTACCTGATCGACGATCCCGGCGACCCGAATAACTCAAAGGGGTATCTGCCCATCGATAACCCGTGTCCCTATGCGGGCCCGAACGGCGGCCCGAACGCCAATCCGAACCCGTGCAACACGACGCACCGAATTTGCCGCGGGCCTGTTGACCTCTTTGGGCGGCGTCGGCGGCAAGGAATACCCAACCGGCCAGATTCCCGCGTCGGCGGTCATCAACTACGCGGCGACGCTGATGGAAGGCAAGGACGCTAACGGGAATTTGTATCTGTCCGCCGAACACCAACAGCAACCCGACCAATAACTACATCATTCTCGATCCGAACAGCTTCAATCGCGACAAGGGCGACGCGAAGGTGGACTATGACATGAGCAAGAGCCTGCATTTGTTTGCGCGCTACTCGCAAGCCAGGTTCGACGCCTTCGATCCGGGATCGATTGCGGGGACGGCGGGCGCGAACGGCGACGGCCACGTGTATGCGCCGATGATGCAGATCGTGGGCGGCGCCACATGGACCATCAGCCCGGTCTCAGTGTTCGAGGCTCGTTTCGGTTTTTCGAAGATGAAGGCGGGCAAGACGCCTCCGCTGGCGGGCGGACCCAGCATGTTGCAGATGTTCGGCATAACCGGGCTGCCAACCGACCCGCAATACACCGGTGGCGTGACCTACGAGTATTTTGTGGATGGCGGATTCACCAGCCTGGGCCGCTTGTTTACCAGTCCGCAATACCAAAATCCCACCACATGGAATCCCAAGGTGAATTACACCCGCCTGCTGCCGGGCCAGACTCTCAAGGCCGGCTTTGAGTACCAGAATCTGCATGTGGCGCAACAGGATTTGCATCCAGTGATGGGCGGTGACGCCTACGATGCGCAGATGAGCGGCTACTGCTACGACAATTACTACACCGTTTTCTACGCTCCTGGTGTGCCTCTCTGCGCGGTTGTGGGCGATCCTGCTCCCACGGTCTTGAATCCCGTTGACGCTCAAACCAACAAGCAGTTCGACTACGCCGACTTCCTGCTGGGCTACCGCACGGAGATGGGACTGACCAGTCCGACGATTGCCAACATCCGCGATTGGGGATGGTCCGGCTATGTGCAGGACGACTGGAAAGTGAACCAGAAACTGACGATCAACATGGGATTGCGCTACGAGTACTACACCCCGATTTACGAGGCCAACAACCAGCTCTCGAACTTCAATCCCGCTACCAGCACCATGATCCTGGCCAGCTCCAGCAACCGCTATACGGTCAATCCAAATAAAAAGGACTTCGCTCCCCGATTCGGCGCGGCGTTCAGCATCGATAGCAAAACTGTGCTGCGCGGCGGCTACGGCATCAGTTACTCGCATTGGAACCGCACCGGGTCAAGCTATCTAACTCTGAACGCGCCCTTCGGCATTGACGCGCTGCAGTTCGTTTATCCCAGTTATCCCGCCAGCGCCGCGACAGGAAGCTACGGCTATCTCAACACCGAGTCCAGCTTCCCGACGAATATGGCGAATCCCGCGACCTGGACGATCGCCGACGCCTCGAACGCGGCGTTGCAATATATGCCGAATAGCTCGCCCGATACGCAGGTGCGGAGCTGGTTCCTGGACGTGCAGCGCGATCTGGGCCACAGTTTGCTGTTAGATGTTGCGTACGTTGGCAATAACGGCATCAATGAGGTGTTCTTCAACGACATCAATCAGGCCAACCCGCAGACAACATCTACCGGTTCGGCCACGCTGCAGTCGCGCGTCTTCAGCTATCCCGGCTTCGGTTCGATCATCGGCACACTGCCCTGGGGTTATTCAAACTACAACGGGTTGCAAGCCAAGGTGGAGAAGCGGTTTTCTCAAGGGTTGTATTTGCTGAATTCGTTCACCTGGTCGAAGGCCATCGACATTGCTGCGCAATCGCTCGATGGCGGCGGAAACTGCAACAACTGCGGCAACGGCATTCCGTCGGTGCAGAACGTGTACAACTGGCAGGCCGATCGCGGCATTTCCGCGTACAACCATCCATTTGTAAATACGACAGCCATGGTGTGGACGTTGCCCATGGGCAGGGGACAATGGCTGCTGCCCAACCTGGGCCCGGTGGGGAACGCGATTCTGGGCGGATGGCAGTTGACCAACATTTTCCAGGCGCGCAGCGGCGATCCGTTGACGATGGCCTATAGCCCCAACAACAACACGGAGGTTTCGTCGCTGATCACCATCAGCGGCCGCAATGCCTACCGGCCTAACCTGGTGCCGGGAGTTGCGATTATGAATTCAACCCGGGCTTACAACACGGCCGTTAGCGGCATTCAATACCTGAATAACAGCAACACTGCTCCGGCCTACACGACACCGCCGGCAAATGCGCCGTTTGGTAACTCGCCGCGCGACGGCGTACGCGGCTTCGCTTTCTGGCAACTGGATACGGGCCTGACCAAGGATTTCCCAATCACTCATGAGGCAACGTTCCAGCTTCGGGGCGAGGCTTTTAACATCACCAACGAAACGAACTTCGGCGATCCGAACACGTCTCTTGGAGGCACCTTCGGCGTCGTCAACTCGGCGCTTCCCGCGCGTGAGCTGCAGGTGGCCGGGAAGATTATTTTTTGAGTCTCGGACCGCGTGCATTCGCATTATTGGGGTGCGTGTTATCCCACCCTTTTCCGCAAAAAGCGCGGAAAAGGATGGGGCACGGAGGGTTTGTTCGGGTTATCCCACCCTCTTCCGCAAGAAACGCGGAAAAGGATGGGGCACGGAGGGTTTGTTTTCCATCGGCTCGAAAACCAGATCTTTATCAGTAATAGTCTGCGCAGCTGAGGTAGTAGCCGCAGTGGGTGCAGACGAGTTTGCAGTGGTGGCCGGTGAGGCGATGACTGCAGGTGGGACAGATCTGGCAGTGGTGGTCGATGCCAGCATCGGCAGGCACACCACTTTGTGAGATTTCCGGTGGGGAACCGGCGGGAAAGTCGGAATTCAGGATGCGGGGTCGCTCCGGCAACATGGCGGACAGATTAACATAAAGGTGAAGCTGCCTGCGCGATGCGGTACGAGCAGGCGCTCGAGAGTTTGAGGCAGTTCCAGGATCGATCTACCCTGGCTTTTGCTTTCCCACCCATTTCCGCAAAAGACGCGGAAATGGATGGGGCACGGATGCAATATTTAAGGGCCGGATCAAACAGCAGCAAGAACGGCGCCCCGGTGTTTCCCGAAGAACACGCGCCGGAACCCCAACACAACCACTGGATTCTTGAATCCCCCAAGGAGGGACTATGGCAAGCAAGGCAAGTGCGGTTTGGACAGGATCACTGAAGGAAGGCAAGGGCACGATTTCCACGGCGACGGGCGTGCTAAAGGATGCCAACTATTCGTTCGCCACGCGGTTTGAGGGCGCCACCAGCGGCACCACGCCGGAGGAACTGATTGCGGCGGCGCACGCGAGCTGCTTCTCAATGGCATTGGGCGCACAGCTGGGCGGCGCAGGACTGACGCCCAAGAGCATCGAAACCGAGGCGGCAGTGACCCTGGCCAAGGTGGATGGTGGTTTTGCGATCACGAAGATTGCGTTGAACACGACGGCCAACGTTCCCGGCGCCACCAAGGAAGTTTTCGACAAGGCGGCTGCGGACGCCAAGGCGGGCTGCCCGATCTCGAAACTGTTTGCCAATAACACGGAGATCACGCTCGACGCGAAATTGGTATAGGAACGGGGCTGGCGTAGCGCGAACCGGATGAAGAGGCCGGGGCGAAAGGCCCCGGTCGCAACTCGTTGAATGCGCGGGCGGAATTTGACACTACGTTCCGCATTTGCGAGACTCAGAGTTGCTGCCTGCTCGGCATGTCCTGCCTGAGCGGTCTCCCGTGCCGAAGTGGCGGAATTGGCAGACGCGCGTGGTTCAGGTCCACGTACTCGCAAGGGTGTGGGGGTTCGAGTCCCTTCTTCGGCACCAAAAAATTTCAAGTTGATTAGAATGAGCCGCCTTCGGGTGGCCCTAGTCGTTTAGTTAGGTTTTAGTTAGGTGGATGGCTGCAATTCCTGAAAAATGCCCCCGGCTGGCTGGGTTTTGCCGCGTCGCACCGCGGTAGAGACTTCAGGCATACATACATGAGCGCGCCCAGGAATCTCATGCTCTTCTCTTGACAGATGGCCCCCCATCAACAAACCATGAACAATACGTGAGAGTTCCGAAAGAGAGCATGAACATGTTCAAACTCCAGTGCGCGCGGATGCGACGTGCAGCAGGCCCCGTTCTTGCCGTTTTCCTGGCGGCAACCTTACACGCCCAAACCTCAATCGCGGGACAGTCCAGCTCGGCTGCGATCGACGCACTTCTGGCCAAGGCCGGAACGATGTACTACTCGACCACGAAGGCAGGCCTGACCGGCTTCGACTGCGCTGTCCATCCAGATTGGCACACTTTGATTGCGAGCGCCGATCCGGGCACGGCCGTCAGCGACAGCGACAGCCGGGTGACGCTGCTGAACGGGGTGGCGATTACGCTGCACGCGCGCCTGAAGGGTGGTTCCACGCTGGATTGGACCCCGGCTGCGGGTAGCGCCACCGACGCGGATTCCACCTCCGTGCTGACCCAGGGGCACCAGAACACTGACCAGACACTGCTGGGCTTTCTGGGGATATGGACGAGGTTTATGGATGGCTCTTTCGTGCCCGCCAATTCTTCGGGATTTGACGTGACACAAGGGCCGTCCACATTCACGCTGCATCAAGGATCGAACGGGTGGGAAGTGACGGAGGTATTCTCCAGCGATCTTCTGCTCGAAGAGTCCGATTTGATTACAGGCGGCATTTCGATGAAGCTCGAGCCCACTTACAAGGCCACGGCACAAGGGTTGCTGGTGGAGCGCTTCGTGGAGCACATACAGCAAATGGGCAATCCGCCTGGCCCGGTGCAGGAAGCGCAAGCGGGCGTCGAGTACCAGACGATCGCGGGGTTCCCGATCCCGCGGCAGCTGAATTACAAAGAGGGGGGCACCACGATGTTCAACATGTCCCTGGACGGCTGCACGGTCGTCCGCCAGTAGTAGCAGAAACCTGCGGCAAGGCCAAATTACTACCGTTAAAATAATGCGGCCCCGTTTAGGCGGGGCCGTTTTTGCATCATTTAGAGCGGAACCAGAGTAAGTGCGCCCTTGCGTTCAGTCGTGAAAGGTAGCTTTTTCTTGTGGAAAAAGCCACTCAGCTGACGTGCTTTCGGGGTACATCTACTCTGGTTCCGCTGTAGCCGACGAGCCGCCGCCGCTCGCGCCCGTCGCGTCGATGAATCGGCTTCGATAGCCATCTTCGAGCGGGGCCCGTATATTTCTTTTGCCAATTGCGGCTTGCCCTACCACATCGCCGGCGAGATTCAGGACCGCTCCAAACTCCTGATCATGACGCGGAACCTCCATCGTCCGTGTCCTGCACATGACCGCTGCATTTACTGGCCTCAACAGCGCGCAGGCTGCCAAAGCCGGATTCAGTTTCTTCTCGAGCGTCACCATCGATCCCAACCATGCAGGCTACTATCCCGGCTCAAGGCCGATGCGGATCAAGATTCTCGCCGAAGACGGAACGGGACGTCTGCTAGGTGCGCAAATTGTGGGTGAGGACGGTGTCGACAAGCGCATCGATGTCTTTGCCACTGCCATCGCCGGTAAAATGACCGTTTTCGATCTTGAGAGCCTCGACCTGGCCTATGCGCCACCGTTCGGCTCGGCCAACGATCCCGTCAACACTGCGGGATTCGTTGCCGATCACATTGTGCGTGGCGATGTGGTGACCATCTCACCCGAGGATTGGAAGCCGAATGGAGAGTTCCTTCTCGATGTTCGCGAAAACAGCGAAGTGGCCGATTCTGGCATTCTCCCGAACGCCGTGCATATTCCACTGGGTGAACTCCGCGACCGCCTCGGCGAGTTGCCGCATGATCGCAGAATTCTCGTCTATTGCCAAAAGGGTCAGCGCGGCTATCTCGCCGCCTGCGCGCTACAGGGAAGCGGCTTTGAAGGTGTCACGAATCTCCGCGGCGGCCTTGCAGAAGCCAAGCTCAACGGATTCTGATTCCTGCACGGCGACCGAGCTGCCAAACCGGGCTTCGCTTCAGCCAAAATGTGCAGGCCGCAGTTTTCCCGCTCGACTCCTTCAATCGAATCCCCGGTCGTCAACCGGAGATCCACAGGGCTTCAATCGAGACTTGATCTCCGGCACGAGCTACTCGCCTGCCTTGACTGCCAGCGTCTCCACCACTGCAATGTTCTTGAGCAGATCCAGCGGGACGCTGTGCCGCTCCATTAAGTAAGCTGGACTGTTGTAGGAAATCCAGACTTTTCCCTGGCTATCTTCCCGGACCAGAATTTTGAGCGGGAGATCGATGGCGACACTGGGAGCGGCCAGCATGACCGGAGTCCCCATCTTGGGACTCCCAAAGATCAACAGCTTGGTAGGAGGCATTTTCATGCCGAGTTTTTCTGCCTCTCCGCTGTGGTCGACAAGCGCGAAAAGTTTGACTTGTTTCGCCTCCAGTATCCCTTTGAGCCTTTCGACCGTCTGGTCTACCGAGTGATTGCTGGATAAGTCGATGATCCCGTTGCCGCTGCTCAGCGTCATGTTGGCCTCCTCTCCGGACTCGGACTATGAATGTGCTGAAATTCGGATCGAAATGAGATAGATCGCCATGGCCAATCCAACAAGCGCCAGAAAAAAAGCGATTGTGACCGCCATGATCCAGGGGCGGGAATGAGATGTCTGACCGCGATCCAATTCCCGGACCAATTGGATGTGGTTCCACCCTGCGGCAACATTCACGATGACCCCAACCGCCATTAGTGCGGTGCCGAACCACAGGGACAGACCGTAGGACGCCGACGCGGGGGTGCGTTGCAAGATTTGAATCTGCTGGAGAAACAGTCCGAAGCGCGCCACCACAAAACCAAACCCCATCAAGGCCAGGCCGGTGCGAATCCACGCAAGAAGAGTGCGCTCAGCTGCCAAATAATCGCTGAGACCAGACTTCTTCGCATTTTCTGCGGGAATATCCACGTGTCGCGTCTCCTTCATCACTAAGATCGTCAGAATACGGGACTACGGCAGTCGCGCCGGAACGAGGCCAACCATGAAGCTCACTCGCCGTGCCGCCTCGCTCGCCACAGGGTACTCCTCGAGGAGTCCCGCGCCCGCAAACCTCCGGTAATCGGCCGTTCGCCCAGTGGCCGCGAAACTCACGAATTCGATAGATAACGGCGCAGCGGGGATGCGTGCGCCGAACCAGTGCGGATCATCGCGCTGCGCCCAAGTAACGAGCGCCAACACAGCACCGGCTGAGTACGTAGTCGCCGGCGGTCCGCTCACCGTGGTTTGACCTCGGGCGTCCATGCCGTCAATGGCGGCGTCGTTGCCGTAGAGCGTCGCCGTCGTGCGTGTCTTCGGGTCAACGTACATGGTGATTGCCCTCCAGCCGAGGGGCTGATACGGGAGGCTTGGCGGAAGAGCGGCGGCGTTGTTGTTCACCACTTCATTCCCATTCGCCTGAATCGATGTGATCGGCAGCGTATAGACGTAGTCGTTGCCGCGGACGGGCAGATGGCAGCCAGTGCATTCGTTTACAAAACGCCCGTCCTGGCCATAGGGCTTCAAATCCAAACCGCGCCAACGGCCCCAGCCCCAGCCAACGGTGTCCTTGTAGAGATGAGCATTTTTTATCATCAGCTCCACCTGCACGAATTTGCCAGGATGCAACAGGCCATCGGGACCGAGTTCCTGCTGCCAGGCGATCTTTGCGAAGCGCGCTCCGTCCGGCCAGGGCGAGATGTTACCGGACAGTGCCGCTCTTACAGCGATGTCGTTGCCGAGAATGAACCGAAAAGTGTTATTGTCGCCGCGATCAGTGGTGCTAATCGGCTTCCAGTTTTCGAAGCTTGCATCGAATGGGATTCCGTTGAACTCCGGGCGCACGGTCGTTAGAGGTACCGGTGAGTTGGATTCCGCAGCAGCAATCGCCCGTACGTCATCGGTCTTCTTTCGGGAGCTTTCGGATACCGGATTCTGATAGACCGGGAGTGGCTTCCATGGCGAGAGATACGCCTTCAGTGTCGCGAGTTCCTCGGGAGTAACCTTCGCATCGGGATGGAGCTTCACGAAGTTTGAAAGCGGCATCGCGCCAAGTTGGATCATGTTGACAGCTTCGTAGAGCGTTGCCTTCTGCATGGCCGGAGGCTTCGAGCCCAGTGTTGAGAAATTCAAGTGCTCACGCGCCGTGAGGACGTCGTGCCGCACGAGCCAATAAGCGGGTACGATTTCATCGAACCACGAGAGCCGGCGCTGGTCCGAATGGCAGCTGTAGCAGTCCTTTTCAAGGATTCGCCTGACTTCAATCGGTGCTTCGAACTCGGCAGTTGCGGGCTTGGCTGGGATGCCAGGTCGTACTAGCTGAAGAACTGCAAATACCGCGACTCCCACAAGGAACAGTTTGCCAAAGATCTTCATCGAGTTGAAAATCTCCTATTTGGAAAGGGCACAATCTGCATCGTCAAACGCCCGAGGAAGTGACGCTGACAGAATGGACTCAAGCTCGGGTCGGATCCTGGCGCCCTGTCATAATGATCACCCACCCGGTCAAGTGTGTGAGGTGTCAAACAATTCAAGTCTGAGTGAATCATGAGTAATCCCTGGCCTCTTGCTGAGGTTCGACCCCCTTCCCTGGCAGTACCCGGAAATCCTTTGAATGGATTCTCATTCTCCTCGCATTTGTATTTAGTTACACACGGGTCTTCAGGAGATACGGAGGCGGGCAAAGATGGGAATCTTGACCAGGTCCATGACTACGCCGAACGCGAGCGCAGCGCCAATCTTAGGGTATCTCGATCTTGATTCCGGGCGGGAAGTAAAAGGCCTACGCGTCTGCGCACCCTGGTAGATAAAATTCGCTTTGCCCGACACACCCTCGACTTGATCTTAGCGACACTGACGTTAAGGGCAGCAGCCGCCTCACTTTGAGTATTCTCGTCCAGGATGCACATCTGGAATGCTGCTTTATAACAATGACCCAGCCCGTCAAGTGCGTCCCGTAGGATGGTTTGCATTTCCGCTGTCTCGCAATGATCTTCCGGATTGTTTCGGGCATCGGGCGGATCGTACGCCGACAACCGATCAGCATCGAAGAAGTCTTCCAGCGAGACATGGACTGGCTCTCTGTGGTTTCGGACGTGCTCAAGAGTTGCGTTGCGCACAATCGCATAGAGCCAGGTTCTCATCCCTGACTCGCCGCGAAAGCGCGGCAAGGCTCTGAATGCCCTCAAAAGGGACTCCTGCACGATTTCCTCCGCGATTTCTCGGCGACCCACGATTCGTTGCGCTTGCCAAAGCAATCTGGGACGATCCTGGATGATTGTCTGTTCAAATCTGGCGAGAGTTGTTTCCGGGGCATTTGAAGGAGTCCCGTCCTCATTTTGGGCCCGGGCAGCTGGCCACGAAATGTTTTTTTCGGATCGAGGGCTGAGCTGCGAAACTCTTGTGTCAGCCCCCGAATCTGATTCAATGTTCGTCCGGCCGTATTCTCTTGTTTTCGCTTGTCCGTACACGCGTAAGAATTCTGACGGGCTATCAACGGGCATCTTGCCGGCTCCTCTCGAAATGACTGACCAGGAGGCGCCCGATTCTGCCACGCAAGGCTTCCTGTGTATCTCCCACCGTGACGCGATCGTCGTAAAGCGCATCCTCCATAAATCCCTCGCCGTGGCGAACTACCAAAATCTTGGTGCGAGGCCACCGTTGGCGGATCAGGCGACTGGAGGCCTCGAGTTCGATTGTCGAGAGCGTCCTATTGAGAATGACGAGGTGAATGATCTCCTGGATTGGAATCGTCCATAACTCTCGATAGTCGTCGACGATTGAAATCGTCAAGTTCGGTTCCCCGAGCAAAGCAGATCGGACCACGTTGCCTGACTCCATTGGACCTACAATCAGGACGTGATTCCCCCTTTGGCTTGTAGACCCGTCGGGATGTACGCCGTTTCCGGCATCTCTCCCGAAACTCACATGATCCTTTCGAAATGCGCTCACGCTGCCCACCACCTCCGTTAACAAGCACGACTTCATCTTTCGAAGAGACAACACGATAACTTTCGACGTGCTCATGGTGCCTTTTCTTTTTCTTTCACGTTTCACTTGCCGCACTCATCAAAGCGCGAGACAGCCTTGAGGAAATCAAGTACGGGTGTCATTTGGAATTCAGGCTTGTTTGCCAATTCTGTTTTCGGCATAGCAGCCGTCACTCGCTTCAGTCATTAAAGCGCTGGCCGGCCTTAAGCGATTCTGAAGTGTCTCTGAAGTTTTCGAGTTCACCACTCGTTGTCGTTGGCCGGTATTCACTTGCGAATGCGTATGGCTTTTGGCTGTCTTTGTGGCGGACGTCTCTGTTGCACATATGAATCAGCCGTCATCGACATGAAGAGCGGCGACATCGCGCGATTGCGGACACTCGAGATGGAGTTAGCATCACCGGGAATAGTCGATCAGGTGGAGAATCGAGGATTGAAGCAAAAAAGGTGGTCGGATCCACGATCCGGCCACCTTCCTGCGATGCGTTTCAGGCGCTTTACTTATCGCCTTCCCCCGCCGCCGTGGAATCCTCCGCCACTCAATCCACCACCATCGTGGAATCCACCGCCCGCGAAGCCACGGCCGCCGTAGTAACCACGGCCGCCATAGAAGCCTCCTCCATAGAAGCCACTCCACGGATAGAAGCCCCAGCCAAACGGACTATAGAACGGATCCCAGCCCAGGAACGTGTAGTTCCACATGTATGGATCCCAATACCATCCCGGATAGAATCCCGGCGTGTAAGCGTACTCGCCTGCGATCTGGTTGTTGGCTTCGGCCAGGTAGTGCGAGCGCAGGCTGCTCCAGTTGTAGAGCTCGTCGTTGGTGGGGTGAGAATCGAAGCTCACGGTCTTTTCCCGCGATCCATCGGCCACAAGCGCCAGTTCGTGATGGCTCTTTACGGACTCCCACTTACCGTTGCCTGTTTCCACCTCGGCGCGGCCGTCGAACACCAACGCTTCCGGCTGGTTGGCGTCGAATTCGTAGTAGCCGGTCTTCAAGAGTTGCGTGGTTACGCCGTTATCGACGATCTGCACCATGTTCTGGGGAAAGATTTGGTCCACTTCAATGCCGACGCGGCCATGCTCGAGATCAACCTGCGTCTTCGCTAAGTCTGGCGAGATCATCTCCACTGCGCTGTTCGAGTCCACGCGCAGAAAAATGCCTGGGGTAAGCAGAATCTCAGCCTTCCCGGAGCCCGTGGTCAGCACCTGGCCGGCATTGAGTTCCGCGTTGCCCACGTTGCGGTTGTTCAGCGGTCTTCCATTGATAAATGCAGCGCCCTCTATATAGTTCACCGTGCCTGGACGCCCAGGGTCAGCAGAGCTGGCGGGGTTGGATACGTCGGCGCCAAACCCCGGCAACCCCGCAAGCCCCAAAGCGGCGATCGCGATAATTGTCCTCCAATGCCTCATGGTTATTCACCTCTCACACTCGTATAAATGCGGCGGCAAGAGGAAAGTTCCGGGCGCGCAGCGAAGTCGATTTTGCGATGTGAAAGCAGAGTTCTTCACCCACGCATCTTTCGCGCGGCTGGTGCATCGACCGTTTATTACACATTTAATCTGTGCAGGAAAACTGAGGACTGGCACTCGGCTTGTCCGGCGCATGAAGCCGCACTTGCTGGAATTGCAGTTTATGGGCGCTCGTCTGAAGACCCTTCGGCGACCGGAATTCTTATGCAAAATTTGGCGCCACGTGCCTGCCCCAACTTCACGAAGATTCTGCCGCCATTGGCTTCGACTGCCCATTTAGCGATTGGCAATCCCAGGCCTGCGCCTCCCGCATCTCGAGTCCGTGCCTCGTCGAGTCGGAAGAAGCGGTCAAATATCCTCTGCCTTGCGCCCTCCGGAATTCCCGGTCCTTCGTCTTCAATGTCGAGTTCGACGAATCCCGCCGACGGTGCGGCTCCATCTTCAGCCTGCAGCGAAAGCCGGATTGCACTGCCCGGCGGCGAATACTTGACAGCGTTGTCGACAAGGTTGACGACAGCCATCCTCAACAAGGCGTAGTCAGCCCAGATATTGATTCCCGAGTCCCCATTCACGGAAATTGCCTGGTTCTTTTCCTCAGCCAGGACACCGACAACTGCTGCCGATTCGTTCACCAGTTCTATGAACGAGAAAATGGTTCGATGCAGTTCGACGGCACCGGACTCAGCATGAGCTAAGGTCAGAAGCGTATCAACCATCGAGTTGAGTTTTGCAACTTCTTCGAGCATGCTTCCAATCGTGTCTCGATACTCTTCGGCGCCACGCTTCCCTTGAAGGCCCACTTCTCCAACGCTGCGCATGGCGGCCAATGGAGTTCTCAGTTCATGCGCTACATCCGAGGTGAAGTGTTGCAAGCTTTCAAAGGACTCTTCAAGACGCTTGAGGAGCTCGTTCAATACGCGCGCCATGTGACCAAGTTCGTCATCTGGATTCCTGACGGGAATCCGTTCACCGAGGCGACGCGCAGTAATGCCCTCGGTGAGCTGCGCCATCTTTTCGAGTGGATCGAGAGCCTTCCCGGCCACGCGGTAACCGGCAAGTCCAGCGGCGATGAGCGCAACCGGCAATACTAGCCCGAGAAGTCCCAGGAGTTCGATTGTTCGCAGCCGAAGCGTTTCCGCGCTATAGGCAATGCGGATGAGCAGACGCGTTCCTCCAAGGGAGTGAACGTGGCTGATGGCCAAAACGTGGGTTCCATCGGCGAGTCGCAGCCTGCGAGGACTGAATCCACCGACACCTTCATTTGCTGTCGGCAAACCACCCAGCCGGTTCCCTTTGAGTTGATTATTGCGGAACAGCACGCGCCCGTCAGCGTCGAGTACTTCCATCATCCGGTCGATCAGCAGTCTCGACTGCGGCCGATTGAAATAATCTTCATGAAGTGAGAGCTTGCCTTCTTCGTTGAAGTAAAGCAAGCCCTGCACAGTCTCGATATCCTGAATTTCGGCATGGTAGAGTTGTTCGCTCAACTGCCAATATTGCACGATACAAGCAACACAAATGTAGACAGCGAGCACGCCGCCGAAGATCGCTACATACCAGAGCGTGAGACTTCTCCGGATTCGATTCGGCCAGAATGTCATTTTCGTTCCTCATCCATGCGAAGAACAAAGCCGACGCCCCGGACAGTATGGAGGAGTTTAATAGGGAAAGGATCGTCAATCTTTCGACGAATGCGCGCGATGTGGACATCGATCACGTTGTCCATCGAGGTATAGCGCACGGTCGTCTTCCATACATCCCGTGCCACCATCTCGCGAGAAATGACGGTCCCACTATTGAGCAGGAGATATTCCAGCAAATCAAATTCCCGCCCCGTGAGATCGAGCGGTTTGCCGCCCCGAGTCGCAATCCGTCCTGCAACATCCATTCTGAGGTCGGCAAGCTGCAGCACGGAATTGGATGAAGGCGCCGCTCTGCGATGAAGGGCCCGCACGCGAGCGAGCAGTTCCGGGAAAGCGAACGGCTTGATCAGATAGTCGTCCGCACCGGCGTCGAGACCGCGCACGCGATCTTCGATCGATCCTTTGGACGTCAGAATGAGCACAGGCATTCTGTAACCGCATCGATGGAGCTCACGGAGGGTCTCCAGACCGCCTTGCCGAGGCAACATGAGATCTAGTAAAACTACGTCGACGGCGTCATCGCGTACCGCTTCCAACCCCGCTTCCCCTGAATGTGCAATGGTAACTCGATAACCGCTCCCCGCCAGGCCCTCGGCAATTGCGCCAGCAAGCTTCCGCTCGTCTTCGATGACAAGAATATGGAGCGAATCGTCGCCGTGAATGCCTTCTGAACCAGCCATCGTCTACACTTTAGCTCGGTTACCAGGATTTGAGCGAGCATTGTCGAGACTTCAGAAACACTTCAGATTTGCTTAAGGCTGCCAGGTGGTGTAATGGGTTAGTCATACTGGCTGGTGCGGACGGATCGAATCTGACTGCGACACACGGCTGGCAGCTTGTACGTATTGAGATTGCTGCGGCGATCGGGCTGCTTTTGGACGAAGAGTTGAGCAACCTGGTTGTGCAATGGTGCCATCGAACACTTCGGTGATCCCTGCATGGGCCGGAACGGTCATGGGTTGCAACAGCCGAATCGGTTGGATTTCAATCCGTATCCCGGTGAAAATGCAACGATGGAGTGCAACTCGGCCATTCAGTCTCTTGGTGATCCTCGGGTCCGTGGGGCTGGCTTTCTGTGTGTTCGCTTGGGGTCTGCGAGTATAAGCTTTCCCTTTATGACCCACCGCAGACAGTCTCCGATAAGATTCCACAAGCCAAACTCTTATCCAGAAATGAGCAGCCTGGGATTGCGGAAGGCCCACAGGTAGTTCGAGCGAAAACCTTCACCGAGGTTAGAAACACCGTTCCTACCGCCCTTTTTCTTATTTCGCTGTTGGCGCTCCACGTATTGAACCCGCAAGCATCCAGCTTTGCGAAACTACGCACGAGTCATTCGTGGCATCTTCGTCGCGGCCTATTCAAGATCTTCTTCGTTCGCCCCCCGCCCAATCTCGCCTAGCTCTTTCTCGCCGCATAAGCATTGATGCATCTATCGCCGGCCAATTGGTCTGGCGTTGCGCGGCCTATTCTCCACCGACAAACGTGTCACATCATTTTGGCACCGGCAGTCACAGGATTTCATTTACGAGGTGCAATCGAATCATGCGAAAGCAGACTTCCTTGATTCTCGCCATGGGATTGGCGTTTCCGGCGGTGGCCAGTCTGGTTGCCTGTCACACCGCGGACAGTAAATCGGAAGCGAGAGCCGCGGCTGTTCCTTCCGCAAAGGTTGCCACAGCGCAGCGGGGCGACATTTCGCACGTGCTGACGCTGGCCGGTCAATTCGAGCCCTACCAAGTAGTGGATGTGCACCCAAAGGTTAGCGGCTATATGTCGCGCATCAACGTGGATATTGGCGACGTCGTTCATCAGGGCCAGACGCTGGCAATCCTTGAAGTGCCGGAGTTGAAGGCGCAGTTGCAGCAAACAGAGTTTCAACTCCAGGAGAGCAAAGAAGAGATCACGCAGGCGCAGAACGGGGTGAGTCGCGCCGAGGCGGAACACTCGGCTCTGCACGCCGCGTCAGAACGGCTGAAGCAGGCGGCCGCGGGAAGGCCCGGGTTGATTGCGCAACAGGAACTGGACGATGCACAGGCCAAGGATTTGTCGTCGGAGGCCCAGGTAGACGCAGCCAAATCGGCGTTGGCGGCGGCACAGCAACACGCAAACGCAGCACGGTCGGACAATCAGCGCATTGCGGCCATGGAAAGCTACACGAACGTGACGGCGCCTCTGGACGGGGTCGTGATTTGGCGCTACGCGGACACCGGCGCATTGATCCAGGGCGGCACCAACTCCAACGATCAGGCACTCCCCATCGTGCGGCTGTCGCAGAGCAATCTTCTCCGGCTGCGCGTCCCGGTGCCCGAGGACGATGTGAAATACGTCCAGGCCGGGGACCAGTTGCAGGTGCGCGTGGATGCGATCGGCCGTTCTTTTACGGGAAAGATTGTGCGCTTCACGCGCGATGTGAATTTCGAAACCCGGACCATGGAAACGGAAGTGGATGTGGAGAACAAGGATCTCTCCATTGCGCCTGGGATGTATGCCAATACGATGTTGCAACTGGCGCACGTAACCAACGTGGTGACGATTCCCGTTGAGGCACTGGTGCTCAACGGGCAGCAGGAGACTATCTACGTGCTCGACGGCAGCAATCATATTCATATTCGCAACGTCACCGTGGGACTCGAGGGATCGAAACTCGCCGAGATCACCAGCGGACTCAACCCTGGAGACCGGGTGGTAGTAGGGGGCCAGGATAAGTACCAGGAGGGCGAAGAAGTGAACCCGCTGCTGACCGCTTCGCCCGCTTCAGAGACCGTGCAGGAGACAGGCGGCATGATCGACATGAAGGCCGAAACGAGCGATGGAGGCGCGCACTGATGCCGAAGTTTGCTCTCAGATTCCCTTTCTTCATTATCATGTTGTGCCTGCTGGTGACGTCTGGTGGGAGCGGTCAACATCGTTCAGATGCCGGTGGATCTGTTTCCCAAGATCGATATGCCGGTAGTGGTGGTGGCCACGTTCTATAACGGGATGCCGCCGCAGCAGATTGAAGCCGACATCACGAATACGTTTGAACGATTCTTCACTCTGGGCGCCAACATCGACCACAGCGAGTCACGTTCGTTGACGGGCGTGAGCCTGATCAAGATCTATTTCAAGCCCGGCACCGATCCCAATGCGGCGTTGAGCAACATCGCCAACCTGGCCATGGCCGATTTGCGCCGACTGCCGCCGGGAACTCTGCCCCCGGTAGTGCTGGGAATGGACGCATCGACGCAGCCTGTATGCCTGGTGACGCTGAAGGGTGAAGGGCTGAACGAGACCAACTTGAAAGATCTGGCACAGTTCCAGGTGCGCAACCAGATTTCCAATGTGCAGGGCGCATCAGTACCGCAGCCCTACGGAGGAACGTACCGTCAGATTCAGATTTACGTGGATCCGCTGAAATTGGAAGCGCGTAACCTGAGCCTGAACGACGTGGTGACGTCAGTTAACAGCTCAAATCTGATTTTACCCGCGGGCGACGTGCGCATCGGTTCCAAGGATTACAACATCTACGCCAACAGCCAGTTTCCCGATGCGAATTCGATGAACCAGATGCCACTGAAGTCGGTGGGCAACTCGTCGGTGCTGGTGGGCGACATCGGCAAGGCGATCGACTCTGGCGCTCTTCAATACAACATCGTTCGCATCGACGGACAGCGTTCCGTTTACGTGCCGGTTTTCAAGCAGGGCGGCGACAGCAACACCATCACCATTGTCGACGGAATGAAGACCGCGATCAAACATCTGGTCGATATTCCCGAATCTCTGAAGACAGCAGTGGTATTCGACCAATCCCTTTTCGTGAAATTGGCGATCAAGAACGTTTCGAAAGAAGCGCTGATCGGACTGGTGCTGACCGGGGTAATGATTCTCGTCTTCCTGGGCAGCCCGCGCGCCATGATTGCCGTAGTTCTTTCCGTTCCACTTTCGATGGTGGTCTGCCTACTGGTTGTCGGGTACACGGGCGGCTCCATCAACACCATGATCCTGGGAGGACTGGCGCTGGTTTTCTCTAGGCTGATCGATAACGGCGTCATTGTGCTCGAAAACATCTTCCGGCACATGGAGCTGGGAGAATCGCCACAAGTTGCGGCGGAGAAGGGAGGAACGGAAGTCTCGATGGCGGTGCTGGCCGCCACCTTCACCACCTCCATCGTGTTTTTTCCGGTTACGTTTTTCAACGGCGTCAGCAAGTATATCTTTACTCCGATGGCGATGGGCGTGGTGCTCTCGATCTTTGCCTCTTATTTTTTTGCGATGACCGTCGTGCCGCTCTATTGCGCCAAATTCATCCGTCTGCGCGGCGACGTTGAAGGCAAACAATCTCGGTTGACCTTCTTTACGCGCTTCGATACCAAGTTCAATGAGAAGTTCCAGGGCATGCTCAATCGGTACGAGGGGCTTGCCATGCGAGCGATGGAGCGGCCCGGATTTACCGCCGCAGCAATATTAGGCGGCGTGGTGCTGCTGCTGTTGGTTACGGTTCCCTTCATTGGCCGCGCGTACTTTCCCCGCACTGATCCGGGTCAATTCATTATCGACGTGCGCATGCCCAGCGGCACGCGTCTTGAAGTGAGTAACGACTACATCGCAAAGGTCGAAGACATCATCCGCAGCGTGGTACCTGCAAAAGATCTGGATATGATCGTCTCCAACATCGGCGTCTATCCCGACTTGTCGGCCATCTACACCACCAACGCTTCGATGGACACTGCTTTTGTTCAGACCAGCCTGAAGGAGGGCCACAGTACCGGGAGTTATGAGTACATGCGCCGCGTCCAGGAGAAACTTTCGCGCGAGATGCCGGAGCTGTCGACCTATTTCCAGGCTGGCGGTCTGGTCGATTCAGTCATCAATCAAGGGCTGCCGGCTCCCATCGACATTCAGATCAAGTCGCAGGATATGGATGGATCCTATGCCCTGGCCACGCAACTGGCAGCGAAGATCAAAGCGATACCGAACGTGAGCAGTGTGTATATCCCGCAAAGCATCGACTATCCCGGCCTGGCGCTGAACATCGACCGCGAGCGCGCCAGCCTGATCGGGCTTTCGGCCAAAGACGTGGTCGACGACGTGATTACGGCGCTAACTTCAGACGGCATGGTGGCGCCCAGTTATTGGATCGATCCCAAGAGCGGCAACAACTACATGGTCACGGTGCAATACGCAAACAGCTGGATCGACAACATGTCGATGGAGGACATGAAGAACATTCCGCTGCGCGGCGTCCGCCCCGCGGGCTACAGCCCGATGCAGGAGAGCAGGCAGTCGGATCCAGCTTCATCGCAGACGCCCGGCGATGGGAACTCGGCGGGCTACGTGCCCTTGGGGGCGGTGGCCAATATCCAACAGATCAACACGCCCACCGAAGTGGACCACAACCAGATTCGCCGCGTAATCGACATTTATGTGGCCACCAAGAGCGAGGCCCTGCAGGGTGTGGGCGGGCAAATCGACCGCCTGCTGGCTGACACAAAGCACGATAAGAACACAGTCATCGAGGTTAGGGGTGCTGTGGTGAGCATGAACCAGGCATTCCACGACTTCGGCGTTGGCCTCATCATTGCCATCCTGCTCGTCTATCTGATTCTGATGGCCCAGTTCGCCTCGTTCATCGACCCTTTCATCATCCTGATGGCAATTCCACCGGGGCTGGCTGGCGTGGCACTCATCCTCCTGGTGACCGGTAGCTCGCTGAACATCATGTCGCTGATGGGTGTGATCATGATGGC
Organism: uncultured Acidobacteriota bacterium; assembly: GCA_963699385.1. Taxonomy (GTDB): domain Bacteria; phylum Acidobacteriota; class Terriglobia; order Terriglobales; family Acidobacteriaceae; genus Telmatobacter. The sequence continues at coordinate 63,864 of CAVOTQ010000017.1, forward strand.
CGGCATCGTGGTATCGAACAGCATTCTCATCGTCGAGTTCGCGGGGATCCTTCACAAGCAAGGTATGGGGCTCAAAGCAGCTGTGGTGGAGTCGTGCAAGGTTCGTTTGCGCCCGATTCTGATGACCTCGCTGGCGACGCTGCTGGGCATGATTCCGATGGCGATGGGACTGGAGGCGGGTAGCGAACAGTATGCGCCGTTGGCGCGGGCCATTATCGGTGGATTGGCGCTCTCTGTTGTTGTCACCATGTTCCTGGTTCCAGCGGTGTACCTGGTAGTGCATCGACGGGACGAACACAAGACCGCAGTCGCGGAGGAATAAACATGACTGAATCCGTAAAGAGGAGATTGATCCCTGCCGCGTGCGCGTTATTGTTACTGGTCTTTTTCCCGTGCGCAATGCTCTCGCAACAGACCCAGGCGCCGGCGGCGTCCATGCCGTCGCTGCAACTGCCGGATGCCCAGGCGCCCCCTGGGCCTGTTGAACACCTGGGACCGAGACTGACGCTGGCGGATGCAGAGCGCATGGCGATCGAGCACAACCCGAACATCAGCGTGGCGCGGCTCATTGCGCTGGCGCAGGCGCAGGTAACGCGGGAAGTGCGTTCTGCCGAGCTGCCCACGGTACAGGGCGATTTGACAGCTGTGGGCGCGCACGAAAATAGCCGCATCACGGCGGGAGCTCTGAACAACCCGTCGATCTACGACCGCGCCGCAGGCGGCTTGACAGTGAGCCAACTGATCACCGACTTCGGGCGCACGCACAACCTGGTGCGGAGCGCACAATCAAACGCACAGGCGCAACTCGAAAACGAGCGTGCCACAGAGCTCGACATCACGTTGACAGTGGATCAGGCCTTCTATCAGGCGTTGACGAGCCAGGCGGTGCTGAAGGTGGCGCAAGCAACGGTAAAACAGCGCCAGGCCACGGTGGACCAGGTTGGATCCCTCGCTAAGGCAAAGCTGCGGTCGGATCTCGATCTGAGCTTTGCGGATGTGCAACTCTCGCAAGCCAAACTGCTTTTGCTCGACGCTCAGAATGATGCCGCTGACGCCATGGCAAGCCTCAACACGGTGTTGGGCTCTGAACAAGATGAGCAATACACGCTCGTGGATGAGACTACGGCTAGTCCCGACCCTGCACCCCAGGACGCCGAGGCTCTGCTGCAAACAGCTTTTGCCGCGCGTCCCGATCTTGCCGCGCTCAACTCGAGCTACACCGCTGCCCGCCAGTTCAGCACTGCCGAACGCGAGTTGTGGATGCCGACGGTTTCGGCGCTGGCCGCGGTGGGTGGTACGCCGGTGCGCGCGGATCAGATTCAATCCTCGTGGTACGGCGCCGCTGGCGCAAACATTAGCATTTCGGTCTTCAACGGATTTCTTTACAACGCCCGCGCAAAGGAGGCAAAGCTCCGCGCCAATGCTGCCGGGGAACAAGTGAGGAACTTGCGCGATGTGATTGCACGCGATTTGCGCACCGCGGTCCTGAATGCACAGAACGCGTTTCAGCGCATCGGCGTCACGCAGGAAATGCTGAACCAGTCAAACATGGCCCTCGATCTTTCAGAGGCACGGTACAAAATCGGCTTGAGCGGGATCGTGGAGCTGACCCAGGCGCAACTGGCGCAAACGCAGGCTGAGATCGCCTATGCGAATGCACGCTACGCCTATCAAACCGCGCTCGCGGTAGTGCGGTTCCAGACTGGTCAGTAGCCTTGTGAAATTTGCCGCGGCCTCTTCGGCGTGGTTGGATTCTCTCCTCTAGCGGATCGTATCCATTTCTCCATGAGAGAAGAACGTAAGGATCATTTTGATGTTGAGTTCGATTTCCAGGAGATAGCCACCATGCCAGTGATTGGCGACAGACCCGAATTGATTCTGAAGACCGTTATCTATGCAACAGATTTTTCTAATTGCTCCAAGAACGCCGGCCTTTACGCTGCGCGCATAGCTGCCTATTTCTCAGCAAAACTGATGGTAACTCATGCCTTCACGCTGGAACAGGCCGCGTTAGAGGTTGAAATTGGTGACGGACGGTTAAGCGAGCAGAGACGAAGCTTGACGCATCTTCTGGCGAAAGAGGCAGCCCTTCTGGGAGGAAATTCAGTCGAAGCCGTTCCCGTCCTTCTCGAAGGGGAACCGCAATTTGTTATTCCGGGCCTGGCGGATACGCACGAGCCGTCCATGATCGTTCTGGGAACGCATGGTGGAGGGCGGTTGGAGCGGGGAATCATTGGCTCGGTCGCTGAGAAAATCCTGAGGTCCACCCGATGGCCAGCGCTTACCGTCGGCCCCCAGATTCCACCCGTAACTTCACATACGTTCCCTTTCGAGAGAATTCTCTTTGCGACCGACTTTACTGAGGCGTCCGCCAATGCTGCGGCCTATGCGGTGACATTCGCGGAGGTTTTCGCGGCGAAGATTGACGTGCTCAATGTGATTCAGGACGATGTCATTGAACATCCTGAGCGAATCGCCGAATTTCAGACTCGCTTCTTGAGTGCCCTTGACGCACTCGTGCCGCAATCTGCCAGAGAATTCTGCGATCCAAGATCATATGTGGCGGTCGGCGGGGCGCACGACAAGATCCTTGAACACATCAGAGAGCGGTCTATCGAACTTCTCGTGCTCGGTATCCGGAAAACATCGCACATCAGCATGGAGATGAGAACATCTGGAGCCTTTCGGATCATAGTAGATGCTCCTTGCCCAGTCCTGACGATTAGAAGCTGAGCGGTGGACCGCTTTGCCGGGGAATTAGATGGGTAGACGGAAGAGCCGTCCGACTTATAAATACAATCACACACCTACAACGCTACTCCTGGCGTTGTTGGGAGGTTCGTGTGCCTTCATTGCCGTTGAGATGACACTTCCAGACGTATTGGATGTGTGGGGAAGCCGGATAAACAATTTCCCGGAGTGGCAATTTCATATGGGATCGACGTGCGTTGGAATCGCGACATTCTTCACATTCTTATTCCTCTTGGAATTGCACGAAACCAAGTCGCGCATAACAGCCTGGCGATCAAGTGCACCGTGGTTGCCTCTGGTTGGGCTCACCTTGTTGGCAACAATCATTCGTATCCACTACTTCATTGTGATTCTGGTGGGAACCATCTGCGGCGTATGGGCCTACCGCAAAACCTCCAGCGTGCGTAGCTCGCCCCGCCTTCCGTGAGCCGAAAGCGTGCGCGTAGCTGTCGTGTTGGTGAATCGCCAAAGCACTCAGCGACCACAACGCTTAGAGCAACATGGCCGTATATCGGCTTTCCGGACATGTGCGCCAAAATCCTGATGACATGTCTGATTGAGCACCCATCTTGTTGGCGCATCCACTCTTAACATCGTTGACTGACCTGAATGAAATCCCGCGTCGGAAAGCCCGCAAATCAATAGCAGTTCGACATTTTACGTTTTTACGCTTTTATTGTGTGTAGAAGCATGTCGGCGACTGGGAGCCGCTGGCAATCGTTGGAGTGGTCATTCTAAGACAATTCTGGTGGAATCACCGGTTTAAGGGCGTAACTGCCGCTGATAAAAAGGGTTAGTTTTTCTGCAGCGGTCGAGTCCCTGCTTCGGCACCAAAAGCACCAAAATTTTTCTGGGGGCTTCCCACCATGGCCGACGTGGGCGGACCGATAAATAACCTTGAGAAAATTTACAATGAAACAGTGCCGTGTGGTTCCAGTGCGAGTCAGGTGATGGGTGCAGTGGAAAACAACTTCCCGTTATTCGGAAACTACTCTCGAGATGGAGGAGCTGAAAAACTCACATTCTCGCCGCGCGCAAATATGGGTCCAGGTTCGACGATTCCGATCCAGGCTAGCGTCGTCGGATATCATGAAAACCTGACTGTAAACGTCCAGTCGATGAATTCGCAGAGCATGACCTTTACAACAACTCCTGGTCATCTTATATATCCTGGGTGGATTACGTTTTCTGCTTCGACTGCCTTACCGGGCTCTATCAACTTCAACATTCATCTTGGGGGAACCGTCGCGCAACCCAAGCGGTTCAAATACTTTGGCGACGAATTTGAAAACGCGCAGTGGATGAACTTCCTTGCGCAAGTCAGAACCTTCTGCAACGGAGGCGCCAAATGATCGGAACAACAGGCGCTACTATCGTGATCGTATTCTACGTACTCGTCACTTGTGTGCTGGGGATAGGCGCAGGGGGTCTTACGTGCTTGGTGCTGAGGCAATCTTGGAACGTCAGACAGGCACTCATAGACGCGGTGCTCGTGGTGGGCGTCACCGTTGTCACGGCCTACGTGGTTGATGCAATAGACATCCCCCGTGGCGTCTGGGAATCCCGCAATGGACTGATCTTAGCTGTCGCCGTTGGCAGCGTTGTGGTAAGACATTTCATCCGCTTCGTATTTCGCTCTACGCACTAGGATCGCTTACAGAGAGTTTCATCCGAGCATGTGAATCCCTCACGAATCGATGCTGCATCGCGCGCGAGAAAGGGTAACCAATGCGGGCTAGAAGGTGCCGAGGACGGGACACCGCTTCAATGACGTACAAGACAGACTCGCTCTCTGCATCAAAGTCAATGGCGAAGCGCTCCTGCCCTTCCTCGACGTGAAAAGCGGTCGTACTGTATATGAACCCGAACTGATTCGAGTTGTCCACTACCTCGACAATGCGGTTGAAATTTATTGACCACAAGCAGGCAGTGTGAGCCTCCACGGCTACTAACTCGCCGAGTGCGATCTCGGGAAGGGGGTACGCGACCTCTACCCATCCCAGATCGAACTCTTTCCATTTCTGAAATGCTTCGCGGGCGGTCTGGAATGCGCGCAATCCTCTACCGACCTCGCTCCGGAAGTGTTCATGCACAAAGCCCTCCGGTGGGGTTCCAAGCGCGCCGTGGGCGAAAGTCAGTAATTGAGGGCTGGATACTGCGGCTTCCCGTGCGGCCGCCAGGAGCTTTTCCTTCTGACTTTCGCTTGCTCGAAATGGCCGTAACATACTTCCAGTATCTCAGGTGTTGTCCCTCGCCAAAATGCGATCAGGGCACGAAATGGCTTGCGATTAACCGTAAAGAGAAAGGTAGCCTCTCGGAAAAAGTTTGGCTGGAACTTGAATCGGTGGAGATTGGAGATGACCTGCCCCCGATTTCTCAACCACTGATAACTGGAGTTTCCCGGTTTTGGTTTGGCTTCGAGATTGACTCGTAGCCGCCTGTACCTCGCCAAAATGCAATCGGCGTTCATTTTCATAACTTTCCGGCCTAGCATGATTTGCTGGGATCAATTCGCTCTTAACCGTTAGGACTTTGTGAATTCTCGGTCGGACAGCGTTTTGGCGAGAAACAGCCGCAAGTCAAAGTGTGAAGTGCGCCGGATCGTCTTTCCAGGGATTGAAGATCGCCGCGCCGCTGTGGGCCACATGGAGGACATTTCGCGTTGCGAGGTAGAGGTCGTGCTCAATCGCTGTAGCAGCAAGCAACGTATCGACGTTGCCGTGATTAAGGATGGTTCTGAAAAGGCCTTGTTTGTCTGGGGACAAATCACCTACGACGACGTATTCGGGAAGGAGCACCACACTAAGTTTGGGCAAAGCCTAGTGTGGCTCCCGGATGGCAAGATATTCGGCTACTACACTCCCGGCCAAAACGACGCTGACTAGTACCCCTACAATAGCTACAACAACCTGTTTCCTCGCGCGCACCCGCCGCCGTCAGTTCGCCGGGGCAGTTTTATATCGATCGCAAGAGCGCCACGATTTATTACGTTCCGCGCAAGGGCGAGGATTTGACCAAGGCCGATGTTGAACTGGCTGGTTTAGAAACGCTGGTCGAGATGAGAGGCACAGCGGCAAATCCCGTGCACAACATAATTTTCGACGGCGTGCAGTTTTCTTACGCAACGTGGCTCGGACCGAACGGTCCAGACGGCTTCTCTGAAATTCAGGCCGGATACCAGGTGACCGGGCCCGAAGGCTGGTCGAAACAGGGACTCTGCTCACTTGTGCTGGGCGGCATGTGTCCTTATGGAGCGTGGACCAAGGAACCAGGCAACGTGCGGTTGAGCTATGCGCATGACGTGCATTTCATCCGCGACGCATTCGTTCATTTAGGCGCGGCGGGATTAGATCTTGGCCCCGGTGCGCAAAACGATCTGGTGGAGGGATCGGTCTTCAACGATATTTCCGGCAACGGGCTGGAACTGGCCGGCGTCGATGCTCCTCTCGCTCCCGATGCGGATTTTGCCATCGGCAATCGCATTGTGAACAACCTTTTCGAGCATGTCGGGGCGGAGTATCGCGGCGGCATCGCCATCGTCATCGGTTATGCGCGCCAAACGTTGGTGAGCCACAACCAGATCGACCAGGTTCCTTACGCGGCTATCTCCATCGGCTGGGGCGGCTGGCCCGATAAGATTCAAATGGCCGGCGAAGCCAACAACTCCGCGCACAATGTCATTGCCGATAACCTCATTCACCACCAGATGCTAGTGCTCTCCGACGGCGGCGCTATTTACACGCAGTGCCGCACTGGCAAGACGCTCGAGGACGGTGAATTGGTGAGCGGCAATGTGGTTCGCGATCAATACAGCACCGGCCATGCGATCTATACCGACAACGGCTCGTCGATGATCACAATCCGCGGCAACGTGATGTTCAATACCAATCACGATAATTGGGGCAGCCGCCACCGCAACTGGTACGACGGCAACGAGGGAAAGATCTACGATCCGCTGCGAATCGTGGGTAACTACTGGCAGCAGGGCGATGAGGACTCCGACAAGGAGGCTGTGTTTGTCGAGGATAATCATCTGATCAGTTCGCTCGATCAGGTTCCGAAGGAAATTCTTGACAACGCCGGAATCGAAGCGGCGTTTCGAAAAATTCTCGACGAGCGTTTTGCGGCACCCGTTGCACCAGAGCCGCCCAGCCGCGTGGCCGCATGGGGCGGCGATGGCTATGCCGACGTAACCTGGAACCCAACCGTCAACGAAGGCGGCTCGCACGTGGAAGCGTATCTTGTCCGCGCATCGAACGGTGCGGAGATGCGCGTCTCAAACGAGGAGTTTTGGAAAAACGCGTACGTGAAGTTCACCGGCCTGCCGAATGGACAGCCGCTGACCTTCTCGGTTGCTGCCGTCAACCAGCAGGGCGTGGGTGAAGCCTCGCTTCCGTCGCAGCCGGTGACGCTGAGCGACGCGCCGCTTGCGCCGATTGCTGCGCCCGAAAATGTGACCGTACATCCGGGCAAGGGCGCAGTGAGCATCCACTTCCAGTTGCCTCCGGGGCTCGAACGCAGGGAGGGCAACGAAGAACCCGACTCGGGCAGCAAGGGAGTGTCGAGCCCGATTCTGGCCTATGCGATCACCGTCAATCCGGGCGGACGGAAGGTGCTCTTCACTGGTCGCAACATTGTTGCTCTCGAAGGCAGGCACGCGAGCTTCAACGTTGTCGATGGTCTTCAATCGAGTGTTGAGTACACATTCAGCGTCTCAGCCGTAGGTAACGGCGGCGAGGGAGCGCCGGCCGTTGTTGGTCCGGTGCGCATCCCTTAGAACGAACCAGCCGCGAATGCGAACAATTCGCGGCTGGAAATTCCAGGGCGGTGACCGCAACAGACGGCGCGGATAAATATTCGCAATCCATCCGCAATTTCGACGGCCTGGGACCGGCGTGACTGCCGGCCCCGGCCGCAAGGATTACTCCTTTGGGATAGATTTAACCTGACCGTGCTGGTTAGCGGTGTCCGCGCCCGCCTGCGCCACCGTGCCCGGAGAATCCGGGAGAGTGTTCGCGGCCTCCGTCGTGGCCGGCGGTTCCGGTGTGGCCGTTTCCATCCCGCGCTTCATTGGCGCGGAAGCCACTGAAGGGATGCTCGCCACGTTGGGGCAGGGGTCCACGATAACCGTTACGCGGATCAAAGCGATTGTCTACGTGACCATAAAAACCGCGAGGTCCGTGGAACCAGGGTCCAACGCCGATAAACACGCCGTTCAAGAACCAATCCGGCCCGTAGTAGCCGTAGGGCGCGCAATCGTAAGGCGCGTAGTCGAAATACCCGTAGGGACAGTAGGGCTCGGGGCCAATATTGACGCCGACGCCGACACCGATCTGAGCCGGCGCGTGAGCGCAGCCTGCACCGAAGAGGCACAGCAAACTGAGCATTACAAAAGATTTGATTAGACGCATCTTCTACCTCCGTTTTGTCGACTTGATACACAGAAATTAAGATGCAGGATTCGAGGCAAAGGCGGCGTGGGGAGGGAAATTTTAGAGATGGTTATCCTGCCCTTTCGCCCAAGAGCCGGCGATAGGATGGGGCAAGCTGGCAACACGGACGGGGACGTCCGCGTTACAGCCGGCCGGGAGGCCGGCGCTACATCGGTCTCCTCAGGATGGGCAACGGCGCGGTGTTGGCTATCCCACCCTTTTCCGCAAAAGACGCGGAAATGGATGGGGCACGGATGCAGTGTTTTGATGCCGAATCGACAAGGCGCTTGCGGTCGAATTTATGGGCGAGTGCGTGTGACGGATAGACTGAGCAAGACGGGGCAAAACCGAATGAGCGGGAGAGAGTGTGAATCGGCGAACGTTTAATCAGCTTGCCGGGATGGCAGCCTGCGTGGACTGGGCAACACCGAACGCAAGGAGTGCGCAAGCAATCGGCTCGGCGCGGCGTGTACTCAACCTCGATCGCGATTGGATTTTTGCGGGCAAATCTACTGCTGCGGCGCTCGATCCCGGCTACGACGACACGGCTTTGGCTCGCGTGACATTGCCGCACACTGTTGCCGATCTTTCGTGGCGCAACTGGTCGCCATCGCAGTGGGAGGATCTTTTTGTCTATCGGCGCCACTTTGCGGTGCCTGCCGCCTGGCGAGGGTTGCGGCTGTTTGTTCATTTTGATCGCGTGATGGCGAGCGCGACGCCCGTGGTGAACGGGCGCAGCCTGGAACCACATGCGGGCGGATTTCATCCGTTCGATCGCGAGATTACCGGCCTTACTAGTGAGAAAGAAAATGTGCTTGCGGTTGCGGTGGATTCGCGCTGGCAGAACGTGCCGCCGGCCGGCTCGCCGCGCGGGGCGGCCGCAGTGGATTATCTATTGCCCGGCGGCATCACGGGATCGGTTGAACTGCGCGCGTTGCCCGCAGTGTTTTTGCGCGAAGTATTTGCCAAGCCGGTCGATGTGCTCGAGCCCAGCCGGCGAGTTGAGGTTACATGCCGTGTGGATGCGGCTACAGCGCTGCCGGTACACGTTCGGCTGGAGGCTGAACTGAGCTGGGGCGAACAAACGATTGCGAGATCCGCGCAGAGCGCTTTGATGGAAAAGTCCGATCAGGAATTTCATCTGACGCTCAGCAATCTGGGCAACATTCAGTTATGGGATCCGGAGCATCCGCATCTCTATCGCGTGGAGGTCACGCTTTTTCTTGACGAACGCCCCGCGCATCGTTCGGCTACGCGCATCGGATTCCGCGAAGCAGGTTTCGCCAGGGATGGATTCTTCCTGAACGGCCGCCGCACCCAGTTGTTCGGATTGAACCGTCACGAGCTGTATCCGTATCTTGGCTTCGCTGCGCCGCCGCGCCTGCTGCGCCGTGACGCGGAGATTTTGCGTAAGCAATTCAACTGCAATATCGTGCGCTGCTCGCACTATCCGCAGTCGGAGGCGTTTCTGGATGCCTGCGATGAATTGGGGTTGATGGCGTGGCAGGAGCCCCCGGGCTGGCAGTACATCGGCGACGAGAGTTGGCAGGACCTGGCTGCGCGCGACGTGGAAGCGATGATACGACGCGACCGCAACCATCCGGCGATTGTGATCTGGGGCGTGCGCATCAATGAGTCGCGCAACGATCCCGCGTTCTATCGGCGCACGCGCGAGTTGGCCAAGTCGCTGGACGATTCGCGGCCTACGTCGGGAACCATGACGCCGGACTCAAGAAAGAACTGGCAGCAGGAGTGGCACGAGGATGTGTTTGCGTTTGACGATTATCACGCCGCTCCCGATCACAGCGTGGGCATTCTCGATCCTGTGGACGGCTACCCTTACATGATTGCGGAGACGGTGGGGCAGTTTAATTACGCGTTGGGCAAGGGATTCGCTGTGAGGTACAGGAGGGCCGGCGACATTGTGCAACAGACGAGCCAGGCGCTCTATCACGCGCAGGCGCACAGCAGGGTTGCGGATCACAACCGCATTGCAGGAACGATTGCATGGTGCGCGTTCGACTACGCGAGCCTGATGAACGATTACGAGGCAATCAAATGTCCCGGTGTCGCCGATGTTTTTCGTCTGCCGAAGCTGGGGGCTGCGTTTTATCTGGCGCAAGTTGAGCCGTCGGTAAGGCCGGTGATCGAGCCGAATTTTTACTGGGACTTAGGGCAGCAAACTCCGTCGGGTCCGGGCGAGCAAGCGGCCATCTTCTCGAATTGCGAGCGGCTTGAGATTTTCGTTGACGGCAAGCTGCATGCGACAGTCAAACCCGATCGCGCGAATTTTCCGAATCTGAAGTTTCCGCCGTTCTTCGCGGATCTGAAATTGGACGGTGCGGTACATTCCGAGTTGCGCCCCGAGTTGCGCATTGACGGCTACGTGGGCAAGACGCGCGTGCTTTCGCGCAGGTTTTCTTCGGACCGCGCGGCGGATCGTTTCTGGCTGCATGCCGACGATGCGGAGCTTGTGAACGACGGCGCGGATAGCACGCGGCTGGCCTTCGCAGTTGTGGACAAGTTCGGCGCGCCCCGCGCATTCGCCGGAGGAGAAGTTGCGCTCGATCTCGACGGGCCGGGGGTAATTGCTGGCGACAATCCGTTTGCTCTGGAGGCGAACGGAGGCGCGGGCGCGGTGTACATCAGGACGGTGCCGGATCGCGTGGGAACGATTCGCATCACTGCGCGTCACTCTACGCTGGGGACGGGGTCTGTTGAGATTCGCGTGAGGGCGCAAGGGAGCGAGAGTTAGGGCGATTCCAAGACAGGTGTGGCCAGCGTTCGCGCCGCCATCATCCTCGGTCCCCAAAAGCGAGAGACCGGGGGCACCCCCCACGTGGGAGCAGCCCTGCGCCAGCAGCGATTGTTTTCGCGTTGGCGCCGGCGAATGCCTCTTTACGGGGGACCTGAGGCCGTGCAGCATGCGTTGCCCGTAGACTGAGGAGAGAGGTTTCGTGCGATGCAATGGCCGGCTCAATTTTTGCTTTCCGCGCTTTCGGCGGCGCAGTTTCCCAGGGCGGAAGCGCCGGAGATCGCATTTCTGGGACGGTCGAACGTTGGCAAATCGAGTTTGCTGAACGCGCTGGTGGGCGAGAAGGCCGCAAAAGTCTCGTCGACGCCGGGGCGCACACGCGCCATCAACTTTTTTCTAGTGTCGGAAGGGCGGGGAAAGCCGAAGATGATTTTCGCCGATCTGCCCGGCTACGGATACGCGAAGGTTTCAAAGTCTATCTCGGCGGAGTGGCCGACTTTTGTCGAGCCCTATCTCGCGGAACGCGAGACATTAGCATTGTGTATCTGCCTGGTGGACGCGAACGTGCCGCCTCGCCCCAGCGACCGGCAGTTGCTGGATTGGCTGCGGGCCGCGGGCCGGGATTTTGTGGTGGTTGCCACCAAGATTGACCGGATGAGCGGCAACGAGCGCACGCGCAGCCTGGCGACATTGAAACGAGCTCTCGATGTCGAGGAACTTTTGCCGGTTTCGGCGAAGACGGGGTATGGGGTTAAGGAGTTGAGGCAGAGGCTCGAAGAGGCAGCGGAATAGGGAACAGGGAACAGGGAACAGGGAACAGGGAACAGGGAACAGGGAACAGGGAACAGGATGCTTGTTGGCTATGATTTGTCGGCTTCAAACCACTGCTTCTCCTCGATACCGCGTATGTAGGAGCGAATCTCGTAAGGAAATGCGATCTCACTGCGGTCCGCGCGTTCTCTTAGCTGCTGGGAAAAGCGGGCGACGAATTCGCGATTCGTTGAGAGCAGGTGCAGATCCTGTGCGAGGCGGCCGAGGTAACGCGGAGCCAGTCGCAGCCAGCGGCGGGGCGGCCAGTCGTTGGGGTCGAGACATTCTAGAGCGATTGCATCGAGCGTTGCCAAATCCTTGCGACGAGACGAGTCCACTTGCCAGACGACCAGCGCCGGAATGCTGGTCAGATCGGCTTCGTCGTATTCGCCTTTCTCATCATTGTTAGGTGCCTCATGGAAAGGCGGGATGGGTACGTCGCGGCGGAGCAAGTCGGACTGGACGCCGCGCTCGTTCATCTGGCGCTCCATAGCGGCCGGGGCCATGGCCACACAAACGGAAACGGTTTCGCGCTTGCGAAGCTGGTTTTTGAGAACGCGCAGGGCCTCGTCGAGCGAATTGACGAGGAAATCGGCGATGGCTTCACGAATGGCCTGCTTTTGTGGGGCGGGGTCTGCCGATGCGACGAGCGTGGCTGCTCCGGCGATGTTGGCAGCGACTACGAGAGCGCGACCTTGTTCGTCCAGTTCTCCGGCATAGAAGAGCTTGCCGCCGAGGCCGGATTCGGGATCGGCGTATGGGGACGCTGTCAGCTTTGCGTAGGCCTGCGCTATGCGAGCGACAAAATCGAGAACGTCTGGAGATGGAGGGGCGAGTGCCACGGGTCTATCTTAACGAGCGATTGGGCTGCGGGGCGAATCCCATGGAACCGACGTGATGAACGCAAAGTGGGCTAAATGCAGCCGCAGGTCCTTCGACTCCCTCTCACCTTCCCTTTGCTTCGCGCAGGGAAGGCGTTCGATCGCTCAGGATGACAACAGTAAAAACGGATCGAGCGAATTTTAATCGATAGGCGCGGGCGAGAACGCCCGCGCTACAATTTTCGAGTGCGAGGCGAGCGGCAGGAGGGCTAATCCGTGATCTTGATTGCGGTTCGACCTAATCATCCAGCTCGCGCCAGTTGTGCTTCCGGACGAAGAAAACGAACTCGCCGGGCGCAGCGGTGTAATGGGTCTGGCTGCATTCGTTGGGAGCGACCACGCCCGACTTGAGGATCTGGGCGATGGGATACCAGATGTCCCTGTCTTTGTCGGATTCCTTCGCGACTTCACAGTTGACATAGGTCTCCGTCGACATTTCGTAGGTGGCCTTGACGGCGATTTCCTTGGCGTCGGGAGGCAGCGTGACGGTGACGGTTCCGTCGTCATTTATGTGGACCCATTCGTTATGTGCGGTGTCATGGTGGTCAACGCGCACCAGATAGTTCGAGGCCTTTACGGGCAGCCCGGTTTTGCCGTCGAGCAGGCGGATGTGGATGGTGTTTTCCGATTGGGCGTGAAGGCCGGCGCAAATTACGGCAGCGCTCAAGAGCGCGATGAAAGCGCGGAAAACTGGCATATCGACTCTCCCCCGGGCGCGGATCAGGATGACAACACTCTATTAAAACGTGTTTCAAGAATGATTGTATAGATTACGGTTGTCATCCCGCCGGACTGAGCCCAGTTCGCTTCATGGCGGCTTTCGATGCATTCCGACTTTGCTCAGGGCAGGTTTTGAAGGCCGCGCCTTTTTGTTGCTCAGATGACAGGGGTGTCTGTGTTGCGAGCCTAAACGAGAGGACTCTCAAAGTTACCAGGAAGAATAAGGCTGTCCGTCGGTTCCGGTTTCGGTCGAGCCGGAATGGACGTCGGTGATGCCAGGCTCGGTCTCATCCAGCGAGTACATGGATTCGCTGCTGTCGGTTACCCAGGTGTCTTTGCTGCGCGTGATGGGATCTTCGGGGATGGTTCTGATGTAGCCATCCTGGACCAGGTCGTCGAGCGACTGCGGTCCCTTCTGCTTGTCCATGGTGTAGGTGTCGATTGCGGTGCGCATGGTCTGTAGATCTTCTTTGAGCGCGGCCTCGCGCGCGTGCCTGACGGCGCCCACAAAGCTGGGAATTGCCATGGTGATGAGGATGCCGATAATGGCCATCACGATCATCAGCTCGATGAGGGTAAAGCCGGATTGTGCACGGTCCTTGCGCAAATGCGTTTCCTCAGCTGTTTTCACCACGTTGCGTATTTGGTCCCGTCAAGCGCGGTTCCCTGCGATTTTGAGTGCACATCGAAGACACTCTGGCCGCCAAATGAGTCGGAATCAGGATCGTCCTGCATGGAGCGCAATCCCCACTCCGCCTGGCCCGTCATGGGATCCACGGGAATCTTGCGGAGAAACCTGAGTTTCTTGCCCTGCACGTCTACGCCGTCTACGAGAGTTTGCAGGTCGGGCGGGTAGTTCTGACTCTCGATCTTGGTTTGGAATGCGCCCCTGTCGGCGGCGTCCTTGTATTTATCGATGGCGTCGCGCATCATCCACAGGTCGGCGCGGAGCTCACGCTCCTTTTGCCGCTTGACCTGGAAGCGCACGAGGGGCAGGGCAGCCGACATGAGAATGGTGAGGATGGCCGTGGTCACGATCAGCTCAACCAGCGTGAGACCGCGTTGGCTGCGCAAGCGGAAAAGCGAAACGTTGCGAGTCGAGGTCTGGGCCGTTGGTCGAATTCCGGGAAGGCTTCCCTCAGGGGCTAAAGCCCGCGAATCTTTGCAGAGTTTTTCGGCACGACTAAAGTCGTGCCCTGATACAAAACACGAGGCGTTTGCGGCACGACTGAAGTCGTGCCCTTTCAAGGCAACGAATTGTCCGACAGTGCGCGAAAAATTCATCAGCGGCAACCCTACTTCACCACGATTGTGGCTTGGCCTGTCTGCACCGGGACTTGCTGCTGGGCAGTGTTCACAACGGAGGCGCGCGTGATGCCAAGCCCGGTCTGGCCTGAGGCCTTGGCCTGGAAGGTAAGCACGCACACGACGCCTGTGCCGGTGACGCCGCGTGTTCCCGGCGGCCGCGAGATGCTGACGACGAGAGTTCCCGGCGGATCCTCAACATGACTGAGGCCGGTTGGCTGGCCGTCGCGGCTGAGAACGTCTCCGGCTGCAACGCCGGTCAATTGCAGGTTGGCGGTGTCGTAGTGCAACTGCAAGGCAATGGAAGTCACATCGGCTCCCCCGTTGAGCACGACGGGAACCTGGAAGCTGGAGCCTGCGGCCATGGGCGTAGCGGGCACGTTAAGAGCCAGGCTGGCACTGGCCGTGGGTGGTGGCGGCGCAGCGGCTCGGGGCGCGGTTGCCGGAATCTGAGGCGCGGCAGGTGGCGGGCTGGGTGGCGACGGGGTGATGGGCAGATTGGGTTGCGGAACGGCCGCTTGCGCGGTGGCGGTGGGGCTGCCATTGGAGCCCAAATCGGAGCGCATCTGCGCCAGCATCTGCGGCGCGGCCTCGATCGCGCTCTGCGCGGGAATCGATCCCACGACTGGGCTCCGTGCCGGCATGGTGTGTGCCGCGGGCACCACAGCCGGAGCGGGTGCGCCATTTTCGTCTCCATGACGCAGCGTGATGGACGACTGCCCCAGGCCGGTGTCGATGACGCGCAGGTTCGCCTGATCCAGTTCCTGCGAACGCACGATGTGCGGCACCACCACGAAGACGATGTCGTCGTCCTGGATGGTGTGATCCTTGGAGCCGAAGATGTACTTGAGAATCGGGATGGCGCTCAAGCCAGGGATGCCGGTCCAGTTCACCGCTTCCTGCTTGTTTTGAATGCCGCCGAGGATACTGGCTTCGCCCTCGCGTAGCCGGATAGTCTGGTCGACCACGCGCTGGCTGATGATGGGCTCGGTGACGCCGCTGATGGTGACCTGGCCGCTCTCGGCGGAGACGGTGATGTTGATTTTGAGCGTAACGTCGTGGTCGTAGTGGATGCTGGGCGTCATCTCGATATTCACGCCCACGTCGGTGTACTGGAACTGGGTGTTGACCAGCGAGCTGACCAGCGCCGTGGCCGCGCCGGTTTGATAAGAGCCGGTGGCAATGGGGATCTTGGAGCCGATCTTCATGGTGGCTTTTTGCGCGTCGGTGGCGCGGATGCGCGGGCTCTGCAGAACTTTGGTGTTGTTGTCAGTGAGCAGCAGATTGAGCGTGGCCGACCCCACGGTGACAGCAAAGTCTGTGGAGTTGAGATGGGCGAGGCTGTAAAGAGTGGGACTGACAGTCGAGGTGGTGCCGGTGGTGCCTGTGGTGGTGGAGGAAGTGGTGGAACTGCAGGAATTGGTTGCCGCGCAGTTGGGCTGCAGGGTGACGCCGAAGCTCGAGGGCCATTGCATTCCCAGGGTCTTCTCCCAGTTCTTGCTCACTTCCAGCACCGCGATGTCGACTACGACCTCGCCGCGGGGTTTGTCGAGGTCGTCGATGAGTTGCTGCGCCAGCAGGAGCTCGTCGGTGGTGCCGCGCATGACGATGGCGTTCTGGCTCTGCACCGGAAAGACCTTGGCGGTGGGCATGAGGTTGCGGATTGCGGTGGCGACATCATTGAGGTCGTTCTGCTGCCATGCGTTGGTCAGGTAGAAGGTCTCGACGGCCTGCTCGTCCAGGTCGCGCCGCTTGGAGGGAGTGTTCTGGGCCACGAAGATGGTATTGCTGGTGACCGGACGCCAGAAGGTATTTGACATCACGCTCACGATGCGCAGGGCATCGAGCAACGAAACATTGCTCAGGTCTACATCAATGCGGGTCGAGTGATAGTCGGGATCGAAAAGGACATTGACGCCGGCGGCCTTACCCACGGTCTCATACACCACCTTGGAATCTTCGGCCATATGCAGGGAGAGCGGCTCGTTCGAGACTGGCTTGAGCTCTGGCGGAGACTCGATGGACTGGAGTTGCTCGGCTTCCGCGGGAGGCTCGGGAAGCCCCACCTCGGGTACCGGCGCGCTTTCACCCTGCTTCTGGCGGAGGCGCGCGATCTCCTGCTGCGCGGCTTCGTTGCTGGGATCGATCTCGGCTGCGTGGAGAAATTCGCCGAGCGCGCCCTGGGAATCGCCGGCCTGCTCCAGCTTGCGGCCATTGCTGACGTGCACCGAAGAAGCCGTGACGCGCACGCGCGCAAGCGCAATCTTGAAGCGCGGGTCTCTGGGATCTTTGTTGGAGGCTTTCTGAAAGTCGTCGAAGGCCGTGTCGTAGTCTTCACGAGCCTCGGCGGCTTGACCCAGCTTGAAATCGGCGTTGGCTGATTCGGCGTAGACCCTTGCGCCCGGCAAGCCAAAGCCTGCCGCGGCAGCAAACAGGACGATGGCGAAGACAGTTCTCGATGTCATGAAGCCGGCCACGGCCGGAGCGGGCGTGCGATTCATCCTACTCCCCGGCGTTTCTCGAGATCCCCCTGCGCAACCCGCAGCGGCGTTTTGCAGCCGGGGTTGAAGATTTCCAGGGGGCGTACTGATGAGATTCCTTATGCCTATACTCGGTGAAAAACGCTGCCTCATTCTAACAAAGCTGAGCTGCTCTCGATTCGAAGCCGAGCCGATGCTACGATTGACGTTCAAGGATGCTGTTCCATGCCCCGCCAAAGCAGCCACATTATCGTTCCCAAAGACGCGCCGGCCGCGAAAAAGGCGGCCCAGCCGCGCGACCCCGTGGCGAGCGGCGAGCGCGACGCCGCGCACAACCGGGCTGCCAGCCATAATTACTTCCTCCTCGAGAAGTTCGAAGCCGGCGTGGCGCTGCGCGGCACCGAGGTGAAGTCCATCCGCGAGGGGAAGGCCAACCTGAAGGACTCCTACGGTCTCATCAAGGATGGCGAGGCGTTCCTGTTGAACCTGCATATCGGGCCCTACTCCCACGGCAACATGGCCAACCACGATGAGACGCGTACCCGCAAACTCCTGCTGCACCGCGAGGAAGTTCGCAAGCTACTCTCCAAGACGCAGATCAAAGGGCATACGCTCATCCCCACGCGGCTCTATTTCCGGAAGGGTCGGGTGAAATGCGAGCTGGCGGTGGCCAAGGGCAAGCAGGATTGGGATAAGCGGGAAACGGAGCGGCGGCGGGAGGGGGACCGCGAGGCGCGGGCGGCGATCAAGGCGAATAAGCATCGGAACAGCCAGTAGCTTCTAGCTATCAGCTTTCAGGTCGTAGTGTGAGTGTGAGTGCGAGTGTGAGTAGGCGGGAGCTACAGGTCTAGCCAAGCCATTCTTCTGTCTCGCGCCGGGCTTCTTCCTGCCGCGCTTCTTCGCGGCGCTCGGCAATCAGTTCGTCAGAAAGTACGCGATCGGCGGGTACGAGCTCGCGAAGGCTCTGCTGAACGCGGCGGATCCGCGCGTTTTGCTGCTCGACACGCAGAACGCCGTTCTCAAGCGACATGTCAACACTATCGCCGAGTTTCAGCCCCATGGCTTTGCGGATCACGGCGGGTATAACGATGCGACCATTCTCATTGATGCGAGTTTGAATACCTTCTATTTTCAACGAGATGTACCAATAAATGACATAATATGACATTCATGCATTGAAGTCAATCGAAGAATCATGACATAAAATGTCACGAAATTGGTTTGGCGTGCGCGCGCCCGGGTTTTGGCGTCTTCAATTGTGGCGAGATTTGCCACCAACCATGCTTCCCGTGAAGAATAGGCAGCATGCGGACTGAGATTTTCTTTGCCCCGATCGCGGGGATTGCTACCGAACTATTGGCCGTTCTGGCCGTTGACACGCAAACGGTAAAGGGCCCCGGGGCCAAACCGCAGCCTATGCTGCTGACCACGGACGCCGCCGTTGAGGCAGCCGCGGCCGGGGTGCTCGCGACGGGCGAGTACAAAGCAGGCGCGAATGAGACTGTGCTCATCCACGCACCGGCGGGACTCACGGCCAAGCGGCTGCTGATTGTGGGGCTCGGTAAGCTGGCCAAGGCCACAGTGCACAGCGTACGCGAAGCCGCCGGGACGGCGGTTCGGTTTGCCAAACCGCGGGGGATTCGGGAGCTGACGTTGGCACTCCCCTTATCCGATGCGCTGTCCTCTGTAGCCAGTACTCGGGCGGTCGCTGAAGGGGCTTTCATCGCGGACTTCGATCCCGACACCTATCGCAGTGAGCGCAAAGATCAGAGCATCGAGACCTTCATCCTTGCTGCTCCGGAGGGGGTTTTCCGTTCGGCCATGGAGTCGGCTTTCGCCGAGGGCGTGATTATTGGCGAGAGCCAGAACTTTGCGCGATCGCTGGTGAATGAGCCTGGCAACAAGCTGACGCCCACGATTCTGGGCCAGCGTGCGGCACAGATGGCGGAGGAAGTTGGCCTGGGATGGGACATCTACTCGACCGAAAAGCTGCACGAGCTGAAAATGGGCGCGTTCTGGAGCGTGTCGCAGGGCTCTCCTGAGCCGCCGGCGCTGATTGTTTTGCGTTACGAGCCGGAAGGCGTGGCGGACGGTCCAGTGCTCGGGCTCGTGGGCAAGGGCATCACCTTCGATACCGGCGGAATTTCCATCAAGCCTGCCGACAATATGGAGAAGATGAAGTACGACATGGCGGGCGGCGCGGCGATGCTGGGGGCGATGCGCGCCATTGCGCTGCTGAAGCCGCGGGTGCGCGTGATCGCGATCGTTTGCGCGGCGGAAAACATGCCTTCCGGCACGGCGCAAAAACCCGGCGACGTGCAGACCGCGATGCCGCTCACTCCAGATAAGCCAGGCAAGACCATCGAGATCATCAACACAGACGCAGAGGGGCGGCTGGTGCTGGCCGACGGACTCACCTACGCGCGGCAACTCGGAGCGACACATCTAATCGATGCGGCGACACTCACCGGCGCCATTTCCGTTGCCCTGGGCAGAACCACTGGCGGCGTTTTTTCGAACGACGATTCCACGTGCGCAAAGTTCGAAGCCGCGCTGGCTGTTTCCGGGGAAAAGTTCTGGCGCCTTCCGCTGGGCGAAGAGTATGCGGAGTTGATCAAGTCGGATATCGGCGACATCAAGAACACGGGCGGACGATATGGCGGCGCCAGCATTGCGGCGGAGTTCCTGCACACTTTCGCGGAAGACACGCCGTGGATTCATCTCGACATTGCAGGTGTGGCATGGGTGGAGGAGTCGCGGCCCTACGTTGCCAAGGGTCCCAGCGGGATTGCGGTGCGGTCGATTCTGGAGTGGGTGCGGAGCTACTAGGATTTGTGCGGCGCGATTCAAAATTGTTGTGAGGAGTCCGGCTGCTCTCCCTCAGGGGCTAAAGCCCCGTCATTTTTATTGCCGCTTTCGGCATGACTGAAGTCATGCCCTGACAAGAAACTAAGCCGAACCGAAGCCGTCCCGAGATTCGTGGTCTCCCACCCATCGAGCAAAAGACGCTCGATGGATGGGGCACCGAAAGTTTCGTTCATCGTGGGTCGGAAATGCCAGTGGCGGACCGATACAAACTCATTCTTGAATCACGCTCTCGCTTGAATCACGCTCTCGCTTGAATCACGCTCTCGCCGACCGATACGAGAGGCGCCCGGAAGCTTGTCTCCGCAAGGGCCGTGGCCGGACGCGTCTCCTTTTCCACATTTGAATTCCCTCATTACGGAATCTCGCGATGAAGTTGTGACGCGTTGGGCCGATGCAGAATTGTGGGCGCCAAGCGCTGCGTCCGCACGCCGGTATGTTGCGAGTGAATCGCCGGGGAAACTTGCGCGCAGCGAGGAGGCTTCGATGACTGATCGCACGGAACTGCTCGAAGCCGTCTTCGACAGCGTTCCTGAGGGCGTGGGGCTTTTTGACGGGAACGGCGTAGTGATGTTCTGGAACCAGGCGGCGCAAGGCATTACCGGCTACCCTGCCGTGGAGCTGCAAGGGCGGCAATTTCCGGAGTGCCTGGAACCGCTGCTTGCGGCGCGAAGCGGCATGGAAGAGTCGCATGCGCCGGGCGCTGTGGCAGAGGTGCGGCGGTCGCTGGCTCAGGCGCGGCATAAGCTGGGCCACGCAGTGCCGGTGCTGGTGCGCATTCTGGCTTTGCGCAACGGGCTGGGCGAACGCATCGGCACGGCTTTGCTGTTTCATCCGGCGGAAAGCCTCGATGCGTTGCCACACGGGGAATCGAGCGCTGATCAGGGAGCGGCGGAGAGCCGCGCCGAGCTGGAAGAGCGGCTGCAAACCGAGTTCGACGATTTTGCGCGCGGCGGGAGTCCGCTGGGCGTTTTGTGGATCACGGTCGATCAAGCGGAGGAACTGCGCAAAACCCACGGTGCGGCAGCGTGCAACGCCATGCTGGAAAAGGTGCGCCATGCCGTGGCGCAGGGCCTGCGTCCGACGGAGGAGATGGGCCGCTGGGGCGACGATGAATTCCTGATTGTGGCGCATGAGCGCAGTGCAGACATGCTGACCGCGCACGCTCAGGTACTGGACGGCCTGGCGCGCACCGCCGACTTTCGCTGGTGGGGCGACCGCATCTCGATCACAGTGAGCATCGGCGCGGCGCAGGCCGGCCGCGATGCTTCAGAAGGTTTAGCGCAACTGCTGCGGCGGGCTCGCGACGCGATGCAAGCCAGCAGCCGTGAGGGCGGGAACCGTGTAACCGCAGCTGTTTCCAACAGCGCCGCATCCGTTGCGCAGGAGGATTCGTCATGTTCGCCATCATAGGCATCTTCCTTGTTTTCGCCGCCGTCATCGGAGGCTTCCTCATGGAGAAGGGGCACATGGCCGTGCTTGTGCAGCCGGCCGAGTTGCTGATAATTGCCGGGGCGGCCGCGGGAACGCTGCTGGTCGCCAATCCGATGCGCATTATCAAATCCATCGTCGCCAGCCTTGCCGGTTTGCTCAAAGGCTCGCCCTTCACGAAGGAGCGCTACCTGAGCACGCTGAAGATGCTGTACCAATTTCTGAATAAAGTGCGCAAAGAGGGGCTGCTGGCGGTGGAGATGGACGTGGAGAAGCCGGAGGAAAGCGCGATCTTCAAAAACTATCCCGAATTTCTCAACGACCATCACGCGCGCGACTTTGTTTGCGATACGCTGCGCACGGCCATCACGGGCGGGGTGGAGCCGTTCGATATGGATCAGATGATGGAGCTGGACATGGAAGTGCACCATCATGAAGCGGTGCAGCCGGTCGACTCGCTGACCACGGTGGCGGATTCACTGCCCGGCCTGGGCATTGTGGCCGCGGTGCTGGGCGTAGTGATCACGATGGGGGCACTGGGCGGACCGCCGGAAGAGATCGGCAAACACGTGGCCGCGGCGCTGGTGGGGACGTTTCTCGGCATCCTGCTTTGCTACGGCCTGGTAGGGCCGCTGGCTGCAAACATGGGCAAGCTGGCCGCCGAGCACAACGAGTATTTGCACGTGCTGCGGGTGCTGCTGCTGGCGTTTCTTAAGGGCTCGGCGCCGATGATCGCGATTGAAATGGGACGACGCGCGATTCCGGCGCACGCGCGGCCGGGGTTCGACGAGATGGAGAAGACCTGCAAGAACAAGAGTGAAGCACCGGAAGCGGCGGCAGCGTAAGAGACAGGGAACATAGGGAACAAGGGACCGAGGGAACAAGAAGGCAGACGCGGAGCAGGGAAGCGTAGACGAAGGTTGAAGGATTCTATGGCGGGCAAAGCGCAACCGATTATTGTGATCAAGAAGACGGGCGGCCACGGAGGCCACCACGGCGGCGCATGGAAGGTGGCCTACGCCGACTTTGTGACCGCGATGATGGCGCTCTTCATCGTGCTTTGGCTGACAAGCCAGAGCGATGCGGTAAAAAAAGCCGTGGCTGGTTATTTTAACGATCCCAAAGGGCTTGCCACGTTGCTGGGCACGACCTTGTCGGGGACGGGCCCCGGCACAACACCGGCGCCCGACCAGAACCAGAAGCAGCTGGAGGATTTGAAAGAAAAACTGGAGCAGGAAATCAAGGCGCGCAAGGAACTGGAGAAGCTGAACAAGCAGATTGAGATGACGATTACATCGGAGGGCCTGCGCATTGAGCTGCTGGAAGACAAGAACGGCACCTTCTACCAAAGTGGAAGCGCGAAACTGAGTCCCAACGGCCAGGAGTTGCTGGCGTTGCTGGCCACGGAGCTGAAGACGCTGCCGAACCAACTGCAGATCGAGGGACACACCGACGCGGCGCAATACTCAAACGACGCCAACTACAGCAACTGGGAGCTCTCGGCAGACCGCGCCAATTCTGCGCGCCGCCTGCTGCAGCAAGATGGAGTGCGCGACGACCAGGTGACGCAGGTGCGCGGTTATGCCGATCAGCTGCTGCGCGTAAAAAGCAATCCGTACGATCCATCCAACCGCCGCATCTCCATCCTGGTGAAGAATAGCGACAATGCGCCGCCGCCACAACTGAAGCACGCGCAGGTGGTGGGAGGCGGGCCAGGGCCTGCGCTTTCGGCGGCTCCTCCGAGCGCGCCTGCTCCGTCAGCAGCGCCCGCGGCTCCGGCGAAACCGCCGGCGTCGGCGCTAGCGAAGCCCGGGTTGCTCAGCAAGCTCACGGGACTATTGCCCGGAGTGAAGAAATAGTTTCAAATCCTGGACCTCGTGAATTCGCGCCAGTGAAGTTCGTGCTGTCCCACCCTTTCGCCCAAAAGTCGGGCAAAAGGATGGGGCACGGGTGCGGTATTTTGTTGCCGAATCAATGATCCGTGTGCAGTTGAGAAATCGGTCTCTCACGGGCAGGACGTGCTGCGCAGCCATGGTGTAGTCTGGTCTGCGGATAAGGAAACGTTTACCGGAGGGCAGGTTTCATGGCTATCGTCGCCGGAGTAGATTTCGGCACACTCAGCGTTCGCGTCACTCTCGTTGACAGCAAGAAAGGCCCGATCGGGACTGGCTCGGCGTCGTATCCGCTCCATCGCCGCCGCGACGATCCCAATTACGCGACGCAGTCACATGGGGATCAGATGGCGGCTTTGGCAGCGGCCACAAAGGACGCGCTGAAGACGACGGGCGTGGATGGATCCGAAGTTGCCGCGATCGCGCTCGACACTACCGGCTCCAGCGTGATTCCGGTGGGCGAGAATTTGGAGCCGCTCGACGAATACTACTTATGGTGCGACCATCGCGCCTTTGCCGAGGCCGAGGAGATTACCCGCAAGGCGCACGAGCTGGGTTTTGAAGGCATTGCGTGGTGCGGCGGCGTTTACTCGCACGAATGGGGGTTCGCCAAACTGCTGCACTGGCTCCGCCACAACCCGAAAGCAAGAGAAAAATTTGTAACGGCGCTGGAACATTGCGACATGGTTGCGGCAACGCTTTCGGGCGTGACCGAAGTGAGCGCGCTGAAACGTAGCGCTTGCGCCATGGGCCACAAATGGATGTGGAATCCCAAATGGGATGGTTTGCCGCCGGAGGAGTTTCTGGTTGCGGTGGACCCGCTGCTGGCGGGCGTACGCGCCAAGATGGGCGGCGAATACCTGACCAGCGACAAGATCGCAGGGCATCTCTCGGAAAAGTGGGCCGCGGAGCTGGGGCTTCGCGCCGGGATTCCAATTCCTGTCGGCGCTTTTGACGCACACTGGGACGCCATTGGTTCGAACATCCGCGAGGGCGACGTGGTGAACGTGGTCGGCACCTCGACCTGCATCATCGCGATGGCGGCGAAGGCGGAGCTGATTCCCGGCGCGTGCGGTGTAGTGCCTGGAAGCGTGCATCCGCAGTTCACGGGCATTGAAGCCGGGCTGTCAGCGGTGGGCGATATTTTCGATGCCATTGCCAGGCGCGCGAATACGACGGTGGCCGCGCTCTCAGAGGGACTCGACGCGTGGAAGGCGGGCCAGACCGGACTCTTGCGTCTGAGCTGGGATAACGGCGATCGCACTGTGCTGGTGAATCCCGAACTGGGCGGCGTGACGCTGGGATGGAACCTGGTGCACACCGCGCAGGACGAACTTTTTGCCGCGATTGAAGGCACCGCATTCCACACGCGCATCATTCTGGAGCGCATGGCGGAGCACGGTGTGCGCATCGATCGCATCATCAATGCGGGCGGCATTCCGCAGAAGAACGAAATTCTGAACCAGGTCTACGCCAACGTGCTGAACAAGCCGGTGCTGGTACCGGCAGGAATTCCTACCAGTCTCGGCTCGGGGATTTTCGCGCTGCTCGCTGCCGGAGTGTACAAGACGATCGAAGAGGCGCAGGCTGCGGTGTGTCTGCCCTTCCGCACCGTGGAGCCGGACACGAAAGCCACCGCAGTGTACGAGCAGCTATACCCGCTCTATCGCGAGGTGTATTTTGCGCTGGGCAAGCGCGACGCGGCGCCGGCGGCGCTGGGTAACGTGCTGCCCGAACTGAGAAAGATTGCGGCGCAGGTGCAGAAGGCAGGTTGAGGGTCAAGGTCTCCCACCTTTTCGCAAAAAGCGCGAAAGGATGGGGCACGGGGCTGCCCGGGCGGCGCGGTATGCTGCGACTTGCTCATGGGCGCGAAGCGGTTTAGTGTGGTTTTCACAATCTAAATTGCCGGGTGCCTTGTGCCTTCTTCCTTTCTGCGTATTCATTTGCCTCGCCTGCTGGCCGCGTTGCTCGCATGCACATTGTCTGTGGCTGTGCGCGCGCAATCGTTGCCGGAGGCTCCGTATGCCGCGCCGTCGGCCGAGCCGTGGAGCGCGCCGCACTTCTCGATTGATCCCAAGGCGCTGTACCAGGCCGCATCCGCCGCACCTGCGCCGGATGGCGTGAACGTGACGGAGCTTTGTGAGGATGAGCACTACACCTTCGACGACGCCGGGCGGCAGGTTCACGTGGGGCACGTTATCTATAAAGTGCTGACGCAGAGGGGCGCTGAGGGTTGGGACTCGCTTACCGTGGGCTGGGAACCGTGGCACGAAGCCCGGCCCATCATCCGCGCGCGGGTGATCGCGCCCGACTTCACAGTGCACACACTCGATCCCAATACGATCACTGAGGCTCCGGCGCGCGGCGGCGACTACAAGACGTACAGCGACGGCAAGCGTCTGCGCGCGCCGCTTCCGGCCATTGCACCAGGCGCGGTAGTGGAAGAGGAATACACCGAGACGGAAACGGAGCCGTTGTTTCGAGCGGGCCGCGTGGGACGAGTTGTGCTCGGCCAGGAAGACATACCCGTGGCGCACAGCCGCGTGGTTTTCGATGCTCCCGCGGCTTTGCCTCTGCGCACCAATCTACTGTTGCTCCCCGGGATCAAGCCGGAGCGCACCGAATCCGGTGGGCGCGTGACGCTCACGTTCGACGTGGGCGCGCTGGATGCGATCGATGCGCGCGAGGACTATCTACCTCCAGAGGCAGTGCGCTTCCCGATGATCGAATTTTCCACAAGCGCATCGTGGCAGAGTGTTGCAGCGGAGTACGGAAAAATTGTGGATGATCGCGCAAATTCGCCAGCGGTTGAAAGCGTGGTGACGCCGCTGATTGCGGGCAAAAAATCCGCCGCCGAGAAAGAGGCGGTCATTCTCGACTACCTCGACCGCGAGGTCCGTTACACCGGAATTGAATTCGGCGAAGCAGCTATCATTCCTCACGATCCGGCAGAAACGCTGGCGAAGAAATACGGCGATTGCAAGGACAAGGCCACGCTGCTGGTGGCGATGCTGCGCGCGGCGGGCATTCCTGCTTACGTCGCGCTTCTCGACGCGGGAGTGCGCATGGATGTGCCGGTGGATCTGCCCGGCATGGGAATGTTCGATCATGCGATTGTCTACGTGCCGGGGAAAAATCCGATCTGGATCGATGCCACCGACCGCTACGCGCAACTGGGACAGGTGCCGATGGCAGACCAGGGCCGCTTGTCGCTCGTTACCAGCGACGCCGCAACGGCGCTCATCAAAATTCCTGAAGCCTCTTCGCGCGACAACGGCGTGGTGGAGACGCGCGAGTTCACGCTGACAGACAACGGCCCCGCCAACGTGGTCGAGATTACCGAGCCCAAGGGCATTCTGGAATCGAACTATCGCGCCGTTTACGCCGACAAGCCCGGCAAGGACATGCGCGAAGGCCTGCGCGGCTACATCAAGTTGGAGTATCTCTGCGATGACCTAAGCAGGGTCGAACGTACCGATCCCGCGGATCTTTCGCAGCCGTTCAAGCTGACCATTGCCTGCGAAAAAGCAAAGCGCGGTTACACGCAACTGGAAAGCGCGCAGGCCGCGATTCCAGTCGGCGGGCTCTTCCAGTTTTTGCCCGAGGAACTCAGGCAGAAAGACGATTCCGATGAGAACAAAACTAACGGTCCCGATAAGCCTAAGAAGCCGCGCACGGACGATTGGTGGCTGAATGCGGCCTTCACCACGGAGTGGAACTATCGCTTTATTCCACCCGCGGGATTCGTTCCCAAAGAGCTGCCCAAGGATGCGACCATCGCGCTCGGGCCGGCGCAACTGACGGAGAGCTTCACCACGGAAAAAGGCGGAGTGGTGCTGGCGCACCTGGTCTTCGATTCCGTGAAGCGCCGCTACACTGCGGCCGAGGCTACGGCACTGCGCAATGAAGTGGCGGATCTTATCGAATGGCCCCGTCATCCTCATCGACTTTGAGCCGCAGGGCGAGGCACTGCTGCGCGACGGCAAGGTGAAGGAGGCGTTGGCCAGTTATCGCGCGCTGGTGGCGCTGAATCCCAATGCGGCCGTGCATCATTTGCAGGTGGCGAACGTGCTGCTTCAGGCCGGCATGGGAGAGGCTGCGCGCGCGGAGGCGCGGCTGGCCGTGCAACTCGATCCAACTTCGGCGCTCGCCGAACGCGTGCTGGCCGAGATTCTGAAACACGACCTGGTGGGACGCGAGCTGCGCCCGGGAAGCGATCTGACTGGCGCGGCCGAAGCGTATCGTGCCGCCATCAAGCTCGATCCCGACGATCACACTGCGCAAGCCGATCTGGCGATTTTGCTCGAGTATGACTCCGTGGGGCGGCGCTACAGCGGCCAGGCGCACATGAAAGAGGCCGTCGCTGAATACGAGAAGCTGGGTCAGGACAAACTTGCCGACCTTGGACTCACCGACAATCTTGCGTTCGCGCACTTCTACGCAGGGGATTATGCGGGCGCGTACAGGTCGGCGCAAGCGCTGAATCCCGAGCCCAAGGCGCTGATGTCGGCTTGCGTGGCGATGCTGCAGAACAGCAAGGCGGGACTGGATGAGGCCAACAAGCGCGCCACGGACGACAACGGATTCAAAGAGACAGATCGCACTGCTGGCGAAATGCTGATGAACATGCGGCAGTACGCGCAGGCCGCGGACTTTTACCAGGCGGGCGCCGCGGGCGAGGACGCCGCGCGGACGTTGGGCCTGGCGAACATGCTGCGCGGCGCGCCTCACCACGAAGATGTGCAGTTCGCGAACACTCCGGCAGACATCGTCAAGCGCTTCTCCATGGTGCCGTTCGATGCCGATCTCACGAAGGAACGTTTCGCTACGATGCTCAGCCGCAACGCCGTCAAGGTGCTGAACGCCATGGACGCCGACGATTTGAAGCAGGAGCTCGAAAACGGCAAGAAGATGAACAGCCAGCTGGCCCGCGAGGGGAGTTCGCTCGATGTTACCCAGGACATCGTGCTGCACATGCTCGACCCCAAGGGCGAAGGCGATGATACGACAGGCTACCGCGAAAAGGTGGAAGTGCTGGGCGGAAGTACATTGACGATCTACATCGTGAAGGAAGACGGGCAATACAAATTGCTCGACACCGAGGAAAAGCCGAACGCCATCGCTCTGGAAATGCTGGACCGGATTCAGGCCGGCGATTTACGGGGCGCGAAGGCGCTGCTGGACTGGATGCGCGAGGATGTGCACCTGGAGGGCGGCGACGATCCACTGGGTGGGCCGGTGTTTCCGCGCTTCTGGACCAAGGGTGAAGCGCCGGACGCGCGCAAGATGAAGCTGGCTGCGGCGTCGATTCTTGTCGGCTCGAAGCCCACTGTAGCGCAGGGCGT
The DNA here is from genome assembly GCA_963699385.1 of uncultured Acidobacteriota bacterium. Lineage (GTDB taxonomy): Bacteria > Acidobacteriota > Terriglobia > Terriglobales > Acidobacteriaceae > Telmatobacter. Next base: position 92,531 of record CAVOTQ010000017.1, read on the forward strand.
GCCGATTCTGGAGGCGGCGCTGAAGGAGGCGACAGGCGATCGCGAGCGCACCAACATCCGGATCGCGCTGGCTGTCGGGTACCTGATCCAGAACAATTTTGCGCGCATGCTCGACGTGGCGTCGGCACTCGAGAAAGACGAACCGGAATCGAAGACGGCCTTCATCGACAATGTGCTGGCGTTGATGGGGCTGGAACGTTACGACGACGCTCTGGCGCTGGCTGATGAACGGCTGAAGCTGCTCGAGAACGACAGCGACGCTTACGAGATGAAGATGGAGATCGAAGCCGATCGCGGGAATTTTGCTGCGGCGCGCGGCTGGGCGCAAAAACTTGCTGACCTGGGCAAGGAGGACGCCAATCTGCTGAACAACGAGACTTGGTATGCGCTGTTCACCGGCAAGGTGGAGCAGGCGGACATTGCGAAGGCGATTCGCGCAACGGAGATGCAGAAAGACTCACCGGCCGTGCTGCACACGCTGGCTTGTCTCTACGCCGAAGCGGGCAACACCAAGGACGCGCGCGAGGTTTTGCTGCGCGCCATGGACGACTGGAATCTCGATGAGCCGAATGACGAGGTGTGGTACGTGCTGGGCCGCATCGCGGAGCAGTATGGCGAGCGCGAGATCGCCATCGCCGACTATCGCAGGCTGGAGAAGCCGAAGGAGCCGCTTGTCGTTTCTACATCGACGTGGCGGCTGGCGCAGATTCGGTTGAAGGCGATGGGGGTGGAGGAGACCGCGGCTGCGAAGTAATGCGTTCGAGAAAATGGCCGGCGGTCAAAGAACAACCACAGGTCCTTCGACTCCGTCCGCCGCGGCGGACTCCGCTCAGGATGACAACTCTTGATACTGACCACTGATCACTGCTGCTGTTGCTGCTGCATCTGCTGCATGTCGATGAAGGGGACGGCGGGCTCGGGCGGCTGCTGCGCGCGCTCCACCAGCACGCTCCAGTCTTCGGGGATGGGCAGCTTGCGATCGAGCGGAGGCGGAGTGTCGCCGGCCTCCACCTGCACGGCCACGTAGAGCTCGCTGGCGGTCTTGCCGCGGAAGACGCCGTGGGTAGGCGGAACATCGGCATAATCGCGGCCCACGGCGGTGCGAATGTGGCGATGATGCGCGACGAGATTGTTGGTCGGGTCGATGCCCACCCAGCCGAGATGCGGCATCAACGCCTCGACCCAGGCGTGCGTGGCGTCGGGCGTGGAGCGGTCGTGATCCTCGCGGCCGCGATAAAGATAGCCCGATACATAGCGCGCAGGAATGCGCACGTGGCGCAGCAGCGCGATCATGGTGTGCGCAAAATCCTGGCACACGCCTTTGCCGCTGACGATGGCCTCGTCGATGGGCGAGTCGACGCGCGTGTGACTGGGCACGTATTCGAAGTAGTTGAAGAGGCGCTGATTCAGCTCCAGCACGAGCATCAGGGGATCGTCGCGGCGGGTCACGCCCATCTGCTTGAGCGAGCAACGTCACCGCGGGAGTTTCAACGGCGAAGGTGCTGGGCAGCAGCATCTCCCAGTAGTCGCCTGCGTCGATGAGTTCGTCGAGCTCGCTCCACGCGTCGGGCGCGAGGAACTCCGGAACGTCGGGCAGGGGCTGCTGCTCGACGACGGATTCGGCCACGATGACGAGCTGGTTGTGCTCGCCGGGAATATCGAAGTGCTGCACATTATTGCCCAGGTGGTCGCGGTAGCTGAAGACGCGGCAACGCGGGCTCACGGAGAGCGAGAAGGTGAGGCAATGCTGGCTCGCGTCGGAGCGCGGGTGCATGCGCGTCTCCATGATGCTCTCGCTGATGGGGCTGCGAGTAGCGGAAGCGCGTGAGGTGCCGGATGGAGTAGAAGTTCATAAATGCAGCTTTCAGCTTTCAGCTGTCAGCTATTCGCTCCTTAAGTGAAACTAAACAGCCAGCGCGGATTGAATGGAGTAGTGCACATAATAGCGGTAGATGAGTTCGTGAATGCGCAGGCACTGTTCGCGGATGGTATGAAGAAGCCGGCTGTGTCGCCGGCGAGGATTTCGTCGATGGTTGTGTAGCCGAGCATGGCGTGCAGCTTGCCGATGCCGGCGATCAGTTCCTCGGGCGGGCGGCGGCCGCCGGTGTGCTGGATGCCTCGATGGCCTGCGCGTGCCTGTCGACGCAGTAGCGGATGGCGTGGGGAAAGTCGCGGTTGAGCAGCAGGAACTCGAGCATGCGGTCGGGCGAGAGATCGGCGGTGTACACCTGGCAGTAGGCTTCGAACGACGTGCAGCAGCGCAGCAGGCCGACCAACTCGAGATACAGATAGCCGGATGCTTCGCGCTCTTGCGGAGGAAAAAGATCGGGCTGATAGACCTCGAGCAGCGTGGCCGTGGCGTAGGCGCGTTCAAGATAGCGGCCGAGGCGGATAAACTGCCAGCCCTGGCCGTGAATCATGGTGGTGTCGGTGGTGCCTTTGAAGAGATAGATGCCGTCGATGATTGCGGCGAGCGGTCGCTGATGCTGGAGCGGAACTGCGACTGCGCGTGCGGCGAGTGAATCTGGTGATAGAGCCGGTTGAGGCGCTGCCACTGCTCGGTGGAGATTTCTTCGCGCACCTGGCGGGCATTTTCGCGCGCGCCGTTGACGCAGTAGGTGACAGAGGCTGCGGCTGAGATTGTCGAAGACCAGCTTGCTGCGCCATCGCCTCGAGATGCTGCCGTTCCACTCCATCTCCGCCGGCTTGCCCAGCGCGGCCATCATGCGCTGCCAGCGCGTTTCCACGTTGGCGCCGCCGGTGTCGAGCATCAGGCTCATGGTCACGTCGAGCTGGCGCACGGTATTCTCCGCCCGCTCCAGGTAGCGGCTCATCCAGTAGAGGCTGTCGGCAACGCGCGATAGCATGTCTGTCTCTCTCTTCCGGATCCGATTTTCTCGACCCGACTATTCCAGAACCCATGTGTCCTTGCTGCCGCCGCCCTGCGAGGAGTTGACCACCAGCGAGCCTTTTTCCAGAGCCACGCGGGTCAGTCCGCCGGGCACGATGTTGACCTTGTCGCCAAAGAGAATGTAGGGCCGCAGATCCACGTGGCGCGGCTCCAGCCGGTCGCCGATGAGGCAGGGCGCGCGCGAAAAATCGAGCGTGGGCTGGGCAATGTAGTTGCGCGGATTGGCTTCGATCTGCCGCGCGAACTCCTCGCGCTGCGCGCGCCGTCGAGTGCGGGCCGATCAGCATGCCGTAGCCGCCGCTCTCGCCCACCGCCTTCACCACCAGCTTGTCGAGATTGGCCAGCACGTGCTTGCGCTCCTTCTCTTCGCTCAGCAGAAAGGTCTCCACGTTGGGCAGGATCGGATCTTCGTTCAGGTAGTAGCGGATCATGTCGCGGCACATAGGCGTAGACCGCCTTGTCGTCGGCCAGGCCGGTGCCGAAGGCGTTGGTCACCGTCACGTTGCCGGCGCGATAGGCGTTGAACAGGCCCGCGCAGCCCAGCGACGAGTCGGCGCGGAAGACCAGCGGATCGCTGAAGTCGTCGTCGACGCGGCGATAGATCACGTCGACGCGCTTGAGGCCGTCGGTGGTGCGCATGTAGACGATGTTGTCGTGCGTGACCAGGTCGCGGCCTTCCACCAGGTCGATGCCCATCTGGCGCGCGAGATAGGTGTGCTCGAAGTAGGCGGAGTTGAAGACGCCCGGCGTGAGCAGCACGATGTTCGGCTCGGGCCGGCCTTCGGGCGCGAGCGAGCGCAGCGTGGCCAGCAGCAACTGCGGATAGTGCTCGATGGGCCGCACGCCGTAGCTCGCGAAAGAGCTGCGGAAAGGTCCGCTTCATCACGCGGCGGTTGGTGAGCATGTAGCTGACGCCCGAGGGCACGCGCAGGTTGTCTTCGAGCACCACGAACTCGCCGGTGTTCAGGCGCAGCAGGTCGGAGCCGACGACGGCGATGTAGACGTTGCGCGGCACCTGCAAGTCCGCGCATCTGCCGCCGGTAGTGCTTGCAGCTGTAGACCAGCTCGCGCGGGATGACGCGGTCGTTGAGGATCTTGGCGTCGGAGTAGACGTCGCGCAGAAAAAGATTGAGCGCGGTGATGCGCTGCGTCAGCCCGCGCTCGATGCGGTCCCACTCCTGCGCGGTGATCAGCCGCGGCAGCAGGTCGTAGGGGAAGATGCGCTCGGTGCCCTCTTCGCGGCCGTAGACGGTGAAGGTGATGCCCTGGGTGAGGAAGGCGAGGTCGGCCGACTGCTTGCGCCGCTGCAACTCGTCCGGCAGGCAGCGTGGCCAGGGTCTCGGCCAGCGCGCGGTAGTGCGGCCGCACTTCGCCGCTGGGCTCGCGCATCTCGTCGAAGGCCTGGTCGAGCGGGTAGTCTCCGAAGAGCGGTTCGAGCTCCACTGGATGGCTTGCGCTCATGGTCGGGTCGAGAACCTTCCTTCCAGCGGATTCGAGGAATCGGCTAAGGGGCTAGCGCAAAGTAAAGTGCACGGCGAATGCCGGCGTCGATTTTTGAGCAAGCTCCGCCCGTGTCCTGTTCTTTTGGTTCTATCACGCGGGGGATAAAGGAGCCATCAGGAAACGCGGACCCGCTGAGAAGGGCAAAAAGACAGCGGCGCGACCGATTGGCCGCGCCGCTGGCTTGCTCATTGCTGCCGGACCGGAACCGGGAGCCAGCGGCTGGTATCGACTACTTGGTCGGCACTTTACTTGGTCGGAACCTCGGCGGTCGTCTTCACAATCTGGGAAACGATCTGGTAAGGATCGGCTTCGGAGTTGGGACGGCGATCTTCAAGGTAGCCCTTGTAGCCGTTCTTGATGAAGTTGACAGGCAGACGGACGGAAGCGCCGCGATCCGAGAGGCCGTAGCTGAACTTGTCGATGGCCTGGGTCTCGTGAAGGCCGGTGAGGCGCAGATGGTTGTCCGGGCCGTAGACCGCGATGTGATCGGGAATATTCTTCTCGAAGGCCTTCATCAGGGCCTCGAGATATTCCTTGCCGCCCACTTCGCGCAGGTACTTGGAAGAGAAGTTGGTGTGCATGCCGGAGCCGTTCCAGTCGCCCTTGATCGGCTTGCAATGCAACTGCACGTCGACTTCGTACTTCTCGCAAAGGCGCGCCATCAGATAGCGCGCGGTCCACAGGTCATCGGCAGCCTTGTGCGAGCCCTTGCCGAAGATCTGGTATTCCCACTGGCCCTTGGCCACTTCGGCGTTGATGCCTTCGTGGTTGATGCCGGCGTAGAGGCAAAGGTCGAGATGCTCCTCGACGATGGTGCGGGCGATCGAGCCCATGTACTTGTAGCCGACGCCGCAATAGTAGGGGCCCTGCGGCGCCGGGGTAGCCGTTCTCGGGGAAGCCGAGCGGACGGCCATCCTTATAGAGGAAGTACTCCTGCTCAAAGCCGAACCAAAGATCCGGATCGTCGGGGGCCGTGGCGCGCATGTTGGTGGGGTGCGGCGTGCCGTCGGGGAGCATGACTTCGCTGAGCACGATGAAGGCGTCTTTGCGGGCGGCATCGGGATAAAGAGCCACCGGCTTCAGAATGCAGTCGGACTTGTGGCCCGCAGCCTGCATGGTGGAGCTGCCGTCAAATCCCCACAGGGGCAGATCGGCCAGGGTGGGCGTTTTGTCGAATTCCTTGATATTGGTTTTGCCGCGGAGTTCGGGGATGGGCTTTTTTCCGTCGAGCCAGATGTACTCAAGTTTGTACTTTGGCATGGTTCTCCTTCATCGTCGGGAATTGTGGTTCAGGCCCCGGCGAAGCTGCAGTTCGCCGGTATGGGTGGGTTCACTTACAGCATAAGATGAGGTCTGCCGGATCGTATAAGGATGGTATAAAGAAAGCGCAGAAACCGGGCAGATGCAGTGCGCTCATGCCGCGATGTGCGACGACGCGATGCGTATGGCCGGGGAAAACCTTCCGGCTTCCGGCCTCTGTGCGCTACCCTGATCCCTCAGGAGTAATGCTCCGTGCGCTTGTTCCCACGCAACTTTCAAGCCGGCTTTGTCCTTGCTTGTCTTGTTCTTTGCGCTGCCTGCGGTTGGCGCGCAAAAAGCGCCTATCCAAATTACCGCCGACCTTAGCGACGCGCCGCGCAAGCTATTTCACGCCGAAGTCGACCTGCCGGTGACGGCGGGCCCGCTGACGTTGACCACGCCGAAGTGGATTCCCGGCGAGCACATGCCCAACGGCCCGGTGCAAGAGATCACGGGCGTGGTGTTTACCGCCAACGGCCAGACGCTCGCGTGGCGGCGCGACGACGTGGACCTTTATCAGTTCCACCTTACGATCCCGCAGGGCGTGAGCACGCTGCACGCGCATCTGGACTGCATCGTGACCGAGCGGGTTACGCAGAAACTGGCCGCATTCGAGTGGGAAAAGCTGATGCTTTATCCGGCCAACACGCCGGTGCGCGACATTCCGATTCAGCCTTCGGTGAAGGTTCCGGCGGGATGGGGCATCGGCACCGCGCTCACGCCGGTCAGCTCCGGCTCCTACCCGGTTCCCGCGCCCGGCGCCGTGACGCAGTTTGCGGCGACGACGGTGGAGCAGCTGCAGGACTCGCCGATCCTGACGGGCGAATATTTCCACGAGTTCCCGCTGGCTCCCGAGATCACGCCCAAACACTATATTGATGTGGTCTCGGATCTGCCGGACGACTCGAATCTGCGCCCGGCGGTGCTGGCATCGCTGAGCAACCTGGTGCGCGAGGCCGATGCGCTCTACGGTTCGCATCATTATCACGTCTATCACTTTCTGCTGACGCTTTCGGACGTGGCGGGGGAGAGGGACTGGAGCACGGCCAGTCGTCAGACAACGGCGCGGGCGAGAAGGCATTTTCTGACGACGCGCACGAGCTGGGCGATTCCGATCTGCTGTCGCACGAGTTTACGCACTCGTGGAATGGAAAGTATCGCCGTCCAGTGGGACTGTATCAGCCGGACTTCGCCACGCCGCAGCAGGGCGCGCTGCTGTGGGTGTACGAGGGCATGACGCAATATCTGGGCAACGTGCTGGCCGCGCGCGCGGGCTTTGAGACGCAGGCGCAATATCGCGACCGGCTGGCGGAAACTGCAGCGATCCTGGACTACACTCCCGGCCGCGAATGGCGGTCCACGGAGGACACCGCCATCGCAGCCAGCGTGGTGCGATCCTACACGCCGTGGATGAACTGGAGGCGCGGACAGGACTACTACCATGAAGGTTAGCTGCTGTGGCTCGATGCCGATACGCTCATCCGCAAGCTGACGCAAAACCAGAAATCGCTGGGCGATTTTGAGAAGATCTTTCTGGGCAAGGGCGGAAACACGGGTCCACTCATCGTCACATACGATTTCAACGAGCTGGTGCAGGACCTGAATGCCGTTGATGCCTTACGACTGGGCGACGTTTCTGCATGATCGTATCGACAAGATCAATCCGCATGCGGATCTGGCTGGCATTGAGCAGGGTGGTTACAAGCTGGTCTACAAGGACAAGCCGAGCGCTGCGCAGCGCACCATGGCCCGGTTGCCGGCCAGACGGCGTGCAGGCAGGGATTGCTGGTTCTCGATCGGCTTGAGCGTGGGCAGCGATGGCAGCATCGTCGATGTGCGCTGGAACGGTCCCGCCGACAAGGCGAGTTTGGCTCCCGGCGAGAAGATCATTGCTGTGAATGGGCAAATCTTTAGCAAAGAGGCCTTGCACGCAGCCATACAAGCATCCAAAGGGAACACCGAGCCGATTCATCTCATCGTGCAGGCCGACGCGTTCGTTTCCACGGCCGACATCGATTACCACGACGGCGAGCGCTACCCGGCGCTGGAGCGCGTGGAGGGCACACAGGATTACCTCGACGACATTACCAAGCCGCTGACCACGCCGGAGAAGGCGCCGGCTGAAGAGAAAGAGACGGAAGAATAAGGCGGCACGATGGGCAGGGAACCGCCGCCCAGCGATCGAATTTCGGCCGCCCCTGTTGCGTCACTCCGTTGACTCAGGAGATTTTTCCCAACATGTTTCCCGTGCAACGTTCCGTCTTCTTCGTCGTGGCCGCAGCGCTTCTCGCCCTGCCGCTGTCTCGCGCTCAGCAACCTGCGTCGCAACCTGCAAGCGAAGACTTCGTCCGCGCCCATTACACCAAATATGAGTACCGCATTCCCATGCGCGACGGCGTGCGGCTGTTTACCGCTGTCTACGTGCCCAAGGCTTCGGCATTTCCAGGCGACCCTGGGCCGTACCCGTTTTTGATGGATCGCACGCCCTACAGCGTGGCTCCCTACGGCGAAGACCGTTACCCCGCGAAACTGGGACCGTCGGATGACTTCGAGAAATCCGGCTACATCTTTGTCTATCAGGATGTGCGCGGCCGCTGGATGAGCGAGGGGACGTTTGTGGAGATGCATCCGGCCATCGACGAGAAAAAATCTTCGAAGGATGTGGACGAATCCTCCGATACGTACGACACCATCGAATTTCTTCTGAAGCAAGTGCCCAACAACAACGGCAAGGTGGGCATCTGGGGCATTTCGTATCCGGGGTTCTACACTTCAGCGTCGATCATCAACTCGCATCCGGCCATTGCCGCGGCCAGCCCGCAAGCGCCCATGACGGATCTCTTTCTGGGCGACGACTCCTATCATGGCGGCGCGTTTATGCTTTCGGCCGGCTTTGGTTTTTATGCGCCGGGCTTCCACGTGCAGCAGAATCCGACTGCAGTACCTGACGGCACATCTTTCAGCTTCGGCACGACGGACAGTTATAAGTTCTATCTCGAGGCCGGTAACATCGCAAATCTCGATAAGTTCATGAAGAGCCCGACCATGTTATGGGACGACCAATACAAGCACGACACCTACGACGATTACTGGCAGATGCGCGATCTCTCGCGGCACATGAAGAACGTGAAGTGCGCGGTGCTCGTGGTCGGCGGCTGGTTTGACGCCGAAGATCTCGAAGGCCCGTACCGCACCTTTAATGCAATCCGCAAATTCAATCCGAATACGCCGATCACTCTGGTGGAAGGCCCGTGGGTGCATGGCGGGTGGGCGCGCAGCGATGGCGATCATCTGGGCGATGTCGAGTTCAACGCGAAAACTTCGGACTACTTCCGCGCCAACATCCAGTTTCCGTTCTTCGAGCATTATTTGAAGGGCGGAGGCAAGACGCTTCCCGCGGCGATCGTGTTTGAAACCGGAAGCAACGTGTGGCACCGCTACGATGAGTGGCCGCCCAAGGCCGCCACGGCAAAGACGCTTTACTTTCACGCCGGCGGCAAGCTCAGCTTCGATCCTCCGAGCGAAGAGAAGAGTTTGGACGAGTACCTGAGCGATCCCAGACCACCCGGTGCCCTTCGTGGGCTATACCACCGATACGGTGCCGCAGCGCTACATGGTCGACGACCAACGCTTCGCGAGCTCGCGGCCCGACGTGGTTACTTACGAAACCGATTCGCTCACCGAGGATGTGACCATCGCCGGCCCCATCTCGCCGCATCTCAAGGTCGCGAGCTCGGGCACGGACTCCGACTTCGACGTGAAGCTCATCGACGTCTATCCCGACGACACTCCCGATCCCGACCCGTCGATGAATGGCAACAAGCGCATCATGAGCGCGCCGCCGCTGCACATGGGCGGTTACGAGCAGTTGCTGCGCGGCGAGCCTTTTCGCGCCAAGTTCCGCTCCAGTTGGGAGAAGCCCGAGCCACTCACGCCCGGCAAGCAAACCGCCATCGACTTTACGATGCCCGATCTCTACCACACGTTCCGTCGCGGCCATCGCATCATGGTGCAGGTGCAGAGTTCGTGGTTCCCGCTCACCGATCGCAATCCGCAAACCTTTACCGACATTCCCTATGCGAAGCCGGAGGATTTTAGAAAAGCCACGGAACAGATTTTCCACCAGAAGGGCGCTGCCTCCGGCGTGGAAGTTCTGGTGCTGCCGCAGCCACAGCCGTAACCATGAAGTGCCGCACTTGCGGATTTTCTGTTCGCATCATCCAGGTGCGGGTGGCCGGATGATGCGTTGCCGATTCTCTCCGTCAGCACGATTCGACGTACAATTAAAGAGGACCTGGAGACTGCGGAGAGGTGGCCGAGCGGTTGATGGCTCCGGTCTTGAAAACCGGCATACCCGAAAGGGTATCGGGGGTTCGAATCCCTCCCTCTCCGCCAAGACCCCTTCTGAAAACTTCCCAAGACATCTCCTAGAAAGACGCAAAGCCCAGCAAATGCTGGGCTTTGCGCTTTTATGCGTCTAGCTGCATCCAGGTGCAGCCGTGTTTTGGCGGGTGTATTTTTGGGTGTATTCTGATTCTGAAGTGGGTGTACTTTTCTTGAACGGGGGGGAAGGGCATGTCTGGGCTGACCGATACCGAGATCAAAAGAGCTAAGACGACGGAAAGTGCCTACAGCATGGGCGATGGAGGTGGGCTGTATCTCTGGGTTAAACCGACAGGCGGCAAACAGCAACCCGACTTGCTCCGTGTCCATCCCCCTCAATGGCACAAGCTACACCACCTCCTTGTCTTTGGAGGGGGCGCTTCCCGCCAGTGGAGCAAATTGTTCTCAGACGGGCAACGAAAATCCGCAGCGCGATATGCTGGAACTGCTGGCCGCCTCCCAGTTGGGAAGCACCGCCCAGGCTACTTTAATCAACGGTGGAACCTCCTCGCTTTACATCAGCGACACAGCCTTCTCCACCTACGAAGGCGGGATTTTATCGGTTATAGATCTTCCACGGCAGGCTACATCGCTTATACGATTGAAGTGGTGAGCCGCGCTTCACGGTCGGGCTTCAAACCGGGCACCAATGTCGGCGCGGGCTGTAGCTGTCATCCGACCGGCTGGCACCATCATCGCTCGACTCGCGTTCCTTTGCATCCTGTCTGGCCAAGGCCAGTTGCACGCTTTCCGGTACTAATCTTGGAAAGTAGCCTAACTAAATGGATATGGATGGTCGAGATTTTGAGGATTTGGCAGAGAAGTGGAACATGGGGTCCTCAACTTGGGCCAACAGTTGCATGGTCGCGATCAGAGACCATACCGTCAATTCGACAAAACCTCTGGCCATCGAGATCAGGTTCCACCGTTCCGAATAAGTGAAATGTACGAGGCGATCGCCTCCTCCCTTGGTTTTGTCTTCGAAGATTCGATCGGGCAGCAGGACATTGACGGAAATTGCATTAGAGCCGACCCGGCGGAATTCTGCACGCGCCATCGACATAAGAAATGGGTCACTGTCCGCCTTCCCAAGGAGATTGGGTACATTCTCTTCGCGTACGATGGCGTTATCGCTGGTGGCAAAGGACCGGTAGTGGACCAGACAGTTTCTCAAATCCACCAAGTACGTGAAGAGAGGCTGGCCAATTAAGTGAGCATAGATAGGGCAATCCGAAGACCCTGCCAGCATATCGCGGATGGATTTCGGGAGCTGATGGGAGGAACGAACAAACAGCGGTCTCAGGTACACCCGCAGATTGTCGAGGGAGATCCTTGACAGGTTCACCAAGGCATAGAACTCAAAGAGCATTTGCTGAAAGGATGGCGCGAACATGACGATGGCGCTCGCTCCAGTCGAGGCCCGCGCGGATACCTCCCCGATAAAGGTCGATTGGTGCTCCAGACAGCGGCAAAGGTGATAGATCAAGCCGCGAACATGCCAATCCGCCTGGCAGCCGAGCAAAGATCTTTCTTCATGGGCTTCTGCAACAGCGCGCCCAAGTCCTCGTGCCGTCGTTTCCAATGCGTCAATCAACTACTCGAATTCATCGAGATGCGTCTCGTAGCGATTCATGCGCGGTAAATCAGCCCCACTTCGCAACGCCTTGGCAAGCGAATTCTACCCCGACATCTCGCGGGCACTCTTCCATCGCCACCCGAAGCCGGCCACCGCGCCGGTTCCATGATGACAATCAGCGAGTGTGGGAGGGATCGGGAACTTGTATCGAAAAATCACACTCGGGCGTGTGTCGGTAATTAGCCCGGAACTATTGAGTGCGGATTCCTGGCGCCCAATGACCGCTTATGGCGATAATGTGTCATTTGAGATTGACCAGAACCTCGCCTTGCGCCGCAGTTTCGAAGTACCGGCGCCGGAAAAACAGCGCCAAATTAACCAAGGCGATCATTACAGGCACTTCGACCAGGGGACCAATCACTGCCGCGAAGGCCGCGCCGGAGTTGATGCCGAACACCGAGACGGCAACAGCGATTGCCAACTCGAAGTTGTTTGAGGCGGCTGTGAACGCGAGCGTCGTTGTCTTCGAGTAGTCGGCGCCAAGTTTCCTGCCCATGTAAAACGACACCAGGAACATCACCACAAAGTAGATCAGCAGCGGGATGGCGATCCTGAGAACATCCAGGGGCAACCGCACAATGTAGCTGCCTTTGAGGGAAAACATTACAACAATAGTGAACAGCAGAGCGATCAGCGTCATCGGTGCCACTCGCGGCACGAAGTTTCGGTCGTACCATTCCCGTCCTTTCGTCCGAGCCAGAATGGTACGCGTCAGATAGCCGGCGATAAAGGGAATGCCCAGGTAGATAAAGACACTCTTTGCGATCTCACCGATGAAGACATTGACCACAGTTCCGCGCAGGCCGAACCAGCCGGGGAGAACAGTGATAAACACCCAGGCATAGACCGAGTAAAAGAAAACCTGGAATAGCGAGTTGAACGCAACGAGACCGGCCGCGTATTGCGTATCGCCCTTTGCCAACTCGTTCCATACAATAACCATTGCAATGCAGCGGGCCAACCCGATCATGATGACCCCGGCCATGTACTCCGGATACCCCCGCAGAAATACGATGGCCAGCACGAACATGAGGATTGGACCAACGAGCCAGTTCTGCACAAGAGTCAGGCCTAGCACGCGCTTGTTGCTGAACACCTCGTGGAGTTCTTCGTAGCGGACACGCGTGAACGGCGGGTACATCATAAGAATCAGCCCCGCCGCGATCGGCACCGATGTCGTGCCGATGCTGAAGCGATTCAGGAACGGCACGACTCCGGGAACAAGCCAGCCAAGAACGACGCCGAACACCATGGCGGCGAAGATCCATCCCGTGAGGTAGCGATCCAGAAAAGACAACCGACTCTTTTTCACCTTAGCTCCTACGAATGTCCAATCTGGTCGATTGCGCGCTTGATGGCCATGTCTTCAAGCGTCGCCAAAGGCAACGAGAGGAACAACCCGATCCTGCGATCAAGCACGGTGAAAGCATCACGGAACGCGTGAGCGATCTCCACCGGAGTTCCTTTGACTCCCGCGGGATCAGCAATACCCCAGTGCGCGGTCATCGGCTGTCCCGGCCAGTACGGACATTGCTCCTTTGCCGCGTTGTCGCAAACAGTAAAAACGAAGTCGAGCTTCGGCGCATCCGGAACTGAAAACTCGTCCCAGGACTTGCTGCGCAGGCCAGCCGTCGAGAGTCCAGCCGATTCAATCTGTTGAAGTGCTTCCGGTCGTGGCTGCCCGGTCGGATGACTACCTGCGCTGTAAGCCGAGAATCTGCCTTTACCCTTGTAGTTCAGAATTGCTTCGGCCATGATCGAGCGTGCCGAGTTGCCGGTGCAGAGGAACAGAACGTTGTAATGATCGGCCATGATTCTTATCCCTTCGCTCCTGCGACAGCGGGCGTACAGCAACCAGGTTGGCAGCAGGCGGTTTTGGGTTTGTTGGCCCGGACGAAGGCGCCGAAGAACTTGTCATTCACCTGGGGAGCAATCGCATCCACGTCAACGCCGGCCTCGGTAAGGAACTGCCGTGCATCCTCAACGCTGTAAACGCGCGTCGGCTCGACCGTTGCATCTTCGAATCCCGCACTCGTCAGCTTGGCGATGTACTCGCTCTCTTCGAGCGCCCCAGCGATGCAGCCAACCCAGAGCAACATGCTCTTGCGCACTGCCTCCGGCACGATGCCGCGCACCACCACATCCGAAACCGCGAACCGCCCGCCGGGCCTCAGCACTCGGAAGGCTTCACGGAGAACGCGATCTTTGTCGGCCGAGAGATTAATGACGCAGTTCGAGATGATGACATCCACAGAGTTGTCAGGCAGAGGGATGTTCTCGATTTCGCCTTTCAAGAACTCGACATTTGTGACACCCGCCTGCTTCTGGTTTTCGCGGGCAAGCGCCAGCATGTCGTCCGTCATGTCCAGACCGTATGCTTTGCCGGTTTCGCCAACGCGCTTCGCCGAGAGCAGCACATCGATGCCGCCACCGGAGCCCAGATCGAGAACGGTCTCTCCGGGTTGAAGTTCGATCAGTGCTGTCGGGTTTCCGCAACCAAGCGAAGCCAGTACGGCTTTCTCCGGAATGACCCCGGTCTGTTCGGCACTGTAGAGGTTGGCGGTGATCGGATCGCAACACCGAAGACCGGGATCGCAACATGCCTGCACGCTCCCGGACTCCGCGACGGCGCGGGCGGCGCTACCGTACTTTTCCCTTACCTGTTCCTGAACGTTTGTCGTCGATTCCATAGCCGCGTCTCCTCGCATACGCTAAAGCGAATGTATTCTTCTCTGGACGTATCTGTCAAGACGTATATAATGGGTGTGTGAATATTTCCCCGAAAAGCTACGACCTGGCGCTGCTGTTTGCCGCACTCGCCGATCGCACCCGTCTCAGGCTGTTGAACCTGATGAACGGAAAGGAAGTGTGCGTCTGCTACCTCGTGGAAATCCTCGGTCAGGGCCAGCCCAAGATTTCACGGCATCTTGCTTACCTGCGGCGTGCGGGCGTCGTCGCTGCTCGCCGCGAAGGGAAATGGATGCACTACAAAATTGTCGTGCCGAAGCACATTGGCGCCGCACGAATCCTCAGCGAAACGCTCTCTGTGCTTAGTGAAGATAAGGCGATGCAAGCAGACCAAATGAGATTGAACAAAGCTTGCTGCGCCCCGCAGAAGCTATACGCACTGGAGGGGGCGCCAGTCCCGATTCCAGTCGAAGCGTAAGTCCCTGTGCCTGTTGAACTGATGAAAACAGGCCAACGCGCTTGATCATCTTTTAAGGCTCACCAATCATACCCAAGTTTCGCAATGTGCCTACCCGTTGACCAGTGTCAGAGAGTGAGAAGTTTCAATCTTGTCCTCGATGTCGCGAGGCCAGATAATCGACAGCGAAGCCCCTCCGGTTGGACGGTTCGATGCCGTCACACTTCCCCCGTGAGCGCGGACTACGGCTTCAACAAATGCAAGCCCAAGGCCATGCCCCTTGGAGTCTCTCCCTTTCACTCTCTGCTTGAATACCTGTAGGCCGATTTCGGAAGAAAATCCCGGGCCATCATCCTCCAAGACCAGGGTCGCAGCATCCTCGGTTGCGGCAAGCGTTATGGAAACCGTACATGATGCGGGGACGTGATTGAGTTCATTATCGAGAAGGTTTGCGATTACTCGGTGAAGAAGCGCAGCGTCTGCCAGTACGACGACAGGACCTGCGCTGCGCAAATTCACTCGAAGTCCTTTCTCTGACAGGGACGGCTCGTAAAGGTCAATCATGATTCGAACCAATTCGTCGAGATCGACGTTGGTACGCGAAAGTCTGAGCGCATCAGCATTCGCTTCGGCAACGTCGAGTGAGGTATTCAGGAACTCAGACAGCCGATCCAGTTCATCGATGACAGAGACGATCTGCTCGCTTGGCTCGACCTTCAAATCGCTCGACAAAACGATTTCCAGCTTTCCTCGAATTGCCGTCAACGGGCTGCGAATATCGTGAGCAAGAGACTCAGTGATGGTGTGCAGTTGATGTACGGAGCTCTCTATTCGGTCCAACATGTGGTTGAGCGTTAGCGCGAGATGCCCTACTTCGTCGTTTCGTTTGCTGGTCGGAACCCTGCGACTCAAATCAGATTGCCCGATCCTGGACGCGGCTTCGGTGATCTCGCGAACATGACCAAGCATGCGTCTGGTCACGAAGAAGACAATCGCGGAACCAAACAGCACGATGAGCAACCAAAAGCAGAAGAAGCGGAAGCGGAGATTGTTAAGTACACGTAATTCATCTCGTTCAGAAAGCCCAAGATAGATGTGGCTCCCATCATTGAGCCGTACCGATGCCACTCGAAAAGGATGGTTGAAGCCTTTGACATCCAAGTCGTACGGAACATCGGAAAAGAACTTGTGCGCGCGAATCGCGGCTAAGTTTGGCAACCCGTCACCAGCGCCCACCCAAAGCTTCAAAGTCCCATCGTCCCCAGCCTGAAGAAAAAAGACGGAGTCGTTCTCATTGCTGTCGGAGCGGAGTTTGTTTGGCACCTCTCTGCTTGCAAGTTCCGCCACCTCCCCCACAACCCGGCCGTAGAGGCGGTCCTTTGGCGTTCGCCCGGCGACATCACCCAGAACCGCAACCTCTCCAGTGAGCCATGCGTCACTCCTCCGCTGGATGTCGTCCGCTACGAAGCGATGAAGCATGACAAAAACCAGCATGATCCCAATGGCAAATGCGAGCGTTGCCCAGAGAGAAATGCGCCATGCGGCGCTACGCATGACGAAATTAGCGGTCTTTGAGGACATAACCAATACCTCGTAAGGTCTTAATCAGCGGCTCACGGCCTGCAGTATCCACTTTGCCGCGCAGGCGGTAAATATGCACATCAACAACATTGGTGTTGGGTTGAATTCGCATTCCCCATACTTCGGACAGGAGCATCGAGCGAGTCACAACACGTCCAGCATGTTGACATAGATACGTCAGAAGCACGAATTCCTGCGGGCTTAGATTTAGGTCTTCTTCACCGCGAGAAGCTTTGCGGCTTATGAAATCGAGTTCCAGGTCCAGTACTCGGAGGCGGGTCGCCTCCTCACTCGTAGAAAGATTCCGTCGCAACAGGTTACGCAATCTTGCCAGCAATTCTGCGAGTGCGAAGGGTTTGGTCAGGTAATCGTCGCCGCCTTGTTCCAAACCTTTGACCCTGTCGTCGACCGATCTTCTAGCTGAAAGGATCAGTACGGGGCTGCTCATGCCGGAGCGCCGAAGCTGAAGAATCAGGTCAATGCCATCTTGATCCGGAAGTCCAAGGTCGACGATCAGAACGTCATATTTGTTTCCAGAGGAGAATTGGATAGCGGTTCGCCCATCCTTGGCGGCATCCACCTCATAACCTGCATCGGCAAGAGGTTGCTTCAGGAAACTTTGAATCTCGGGTTCATCCTCGACAAGCAGAAGTCGCATAAATCATGGTAAGACATTTTCATTCCCGATTCGAATGCTCCAGAAGGCCTGCAACATGACGATTCGGTCATGTGCGTCCACACATCGAGGGACCAATCGGGAAACACTAGACGAAGAGCAGAATAGCCGGAACAACGACTCCTGCCGCAACGGTGAGCAGAGCTACCAATTTCCGGCGCGCATACTTCCAACCCATTATGAGACCCGTACACGTCGAAATTCGGGCGCGCTCCGGTGATTGCGACCACCATGAACAAATCGTCATCCTATTCGCCTGCTGCAAAGTGCTATCAAAAGAGCAGCGGTCTCGTCTCAAAGAGTGGCCGTTGTATTGAGAATTCGGAGCCTGTTCTCTCAAGTAGTCGACTCTCGCCGGATCGTCGTCTCTTCTTGGTCCAGCTTCCCAAAGACACACGCGACATCTGAACCCGGTAATCCGGGCTGAGGACTCACTACGCATGACTACGGCCTATCTGAACCGCATTGCCATTGCCGTACCAAAGCACGATGTACATGCCCCTTTCGTCGTTTTTGCAGAGATGATGCTTGCCGACCCGCGTATGCGTGCGGTCTTCCGCCGCATGGCGAGCCGCGCCGATATCGCGCATCGCTATTCATTCCTCGATCCGCAAAAAGCGTCAGGCCACTTTTCGTCGCATGATGCGCATGACTTTTATCGACCAGGCAACTTTCCCAACACGGCGCGACGTATGGAACTGTTTGAGCAGAGCGCTCCGCTGCTGATGAAGAAGGCAGTGGACCAGCTTGCGCTAAACCAGAAAGAACGCTCCGGTATCACACATGTGCTGGTGACCTGCTGCACGGGGTTCTATGCGCCGGGACTTGACTTTGAGATCGTTGACCATCTCGGACTTTCGACGGGCGTCGAGCGCACAATGGTTGGATTCATGGGATGTTATGCCGCCATCAATGCGCTGAAACTGGCGCGGCATATTGTGCGCTCGGATCCGAAGGCCGGTGTTCTGATGGTCAACCTGGAACTCTGTACCCTGCACTTTCAGGAGACGCAGAAGTTGGAGCAGGTGCTCTCCTTCCTGGTCTTTGCCGATGGCGCGGCGGCGAGCCTGATCACCGGCATCGAGCAGGGGTTTGCACTGGACAGCTTCAAGGCGGTAATGGTGCCCGAGACGCGGGGATCAATTACTTGGAAAATCCGCGACCTCGGGTTCGACATGCTCCTTTCTGGAGAGGTGCCGAGAGAGTTGGGCCGCGCTCTGCATCAGGGCGAGCTGATGGCCGAGCGGGATGGCGTTGACCTGTGGGCGGTGCATCCGGGAGGGCGGTCGATCCTGGATGCAGTGGAGAAGGGGTTGGAACTGCCGGTCAATGCGCTGGAGCCGTCGCGCGAAGTGCTATCGTGCTTCGGCAACATGTCTTTGGCGACGGTGATGTTTGTGCTTGAGCGGATGATGCAACAGGCGCGGTCTGGGCAGCGCGGATGCGCGATGTCGTTTGGACCGGGGCTGACAGCGGAGATGATGCGATTTTATGTGGTTTAGAACGGATATGGAATTCGCACTGCGGGTCGCTCCAAGCGATCTGCCGGAGCTGATGGATGGCGACTGTAGCTATGAGGATTTCCGTGGCTGCTTGGGCAGTCTGGAGCAAATCAACCGCTGGCTGCTGGGATATCGACCGACTCTGACCTGGCTGAAGCGGCTACCGCCTGGATTGGTTGATCCGGTGCACATTGTGGACGTAGGCTGCGGCGGCGGCGATCTACTGCGGCAGATTTCAGCCTGGGCCCGAAGACGCGGTATTGAAGTACAGTTAACGGGCATCGATTTGAATCCTTATGCAGCGCGTGCGGCAGCGGAGTCTACGCCGAAGAAACTCGGAATTGCGTGGGTGACTGGCGATGCCCTGGAATATCGACCAGAGAAGCCGGTGGATATTATCGTGAGTTCGCTGATGGCGCATCATCTGGAAGATGAGAGGGCCGTTGCACTGCTGCGATGGATGGAAGCGACTGCTCAGCTCGGCTGGTTCATCAATGATTTGGAGCGGTCGCAGTGGAACTCCCGGCTGTTTGGGTGGGCCGAGAGGATAGCGGGGTGGCACAGGTTTGTGCGGCACGATGGGCCAGTATCCTTCCGTCGGGCCTTCCGGGAGGAGGACTGGGCGCAGTTGCTGAAGGCGGCTGATGTCCCGCGAAATGCAGTGTCGGTTGAGCACTGGCGGCCGGGACGGCTGTGTGTGGGGCGGTGGAAGTGAGGTCAGTGATTCTGAAGCGCCTCGTTAGACTAGGAGATATGAAGCCTGTCGACTCCGTCGCCCTGGTGGCGCACCGTATCACGTCTAACCATCTGAGAGACGAATTATGCCACCTTCCACGCTACTAGCCGGCAAAACCTCAGGTTCCAGGTTCAAGACCATTCTCTGGATCACGCTCGGTCTCACCACGCTTTTCGTGTTCATTACTTCAGAAGTTCTCCTCGTCACCGATTACCCCATGTACCACGCCTACCGTCTGCAGGTCATCGCCGACCGCGGCCTCCTGATCCCGCATACGCTCGCCGGAATCTTCGCCCTGTTGATCGGCCCCATCAATTTCTCCTCGCGGATCCGACAGCATCATCTCGCGCTCCATCGCGTTCTCGGCCGCATCTACGTGGTTTCCGTTTTTGTCGGTTCGTTCACTGGGATCGCTCTCGCCTGGGGACGACCGGGCCTCCCCGGAACCTCCATGCAGGCCGCGGCGTGGATGGTCTGCACCACTGCAGCTTTCCTCACCGCGCGCAACCGCCAAATCGTCCAGCATCGGCAATGGATGGCCCGCTCCTATGCTGTGACATTCA
Source organism: uncultured Acidobacteriota bacterium (assembly GCA_963699385.1). Classification (GTDB taxonomy): domain Bacteria; phylum Acidobacteriota; class Terriglobia; order Terriglobales; family Acidobacteriaceae; genus Telmatobacter. The sequence continues at coordinate 112,466 of CAVOTQ010000017.1, forward strand.
CCTTCGTCTCCAGCCGCGTTCTGAACCTCGTGCCCGCGTACTGGAGCCATTTAGGCGACGCCCTGTCCGCAGTCGGCGTCATAGCATTCACGCTTGCGTCCCTCCTGATCGTCGACCTCGGCCTCAACTGGCACGAACTCACCAATCGTCGCGACTGATCTCCGCATGGGGGAATGAGATCTTGAGATGCAGGTTTGCGAAATGTCCTATTTCCCGAAGCTGGTCCCCTCCAGCTCCGAACTGAGCACAGGACCGGAACCGCCCAACTGTCCAACCACCCTCATAACCGCAGGCGTCTCACCCTCCAGGATCCACACCATTACATCTTTTGGCTGAAGGCCGAGTAGCGTCGCAAGCATTCCCAGGACGCCACCCAATTCCGGATGGATGCGAAACACCGTCGCCTTCAAGGTTTGTCCCGCCCTCGCAAACGGCTGCTCGCCCTGCGGTGAGACCAGGATTCGAATCAATCTCCCGCCGAAGACCGGCGTCAATATCCCCGCCCGAAACGGCGCCGCATTGGGCGGCACATTCAGCAGCAACGTTCCTACGAAGCCATTCGCCAGATCGTCGGGCAGCTCGATGTGCTCGCTCTCCACTTGTATCTTGCCGTTCTTGTCTGTTGTACGCGTGGTCGCTGTGCCAGTAGCGGCTTCCACCGCAAAGTCGATGGGCTCTGCAAAAAACGGCCCTTGCTGTATGTGATGGTTGCGTACTAGCTGAAATGTGCCCCGCTGTGTGTAAGTCGTCGTCTCGTCATCAATCGATCCGTCTACAAATCGATAGGTCAGGCGCATCGTCACTTCATCGCCCTGCACGTCCTCAGTAAATTCCACCCGCGCGATGATCTTTCCAGTCTCGGAACGCGCCACCATAAACTCATGCCTCGGGAGTTGGATATGCTTCACTGGAATTCGTTCTGCAGGCGCTGCGGTGCTCAACGTTATCGCCAAAAAAGCGGCTACGAGGGAATTGCTTCGCTTCATCTATGCCTCATTCTAAAGTCCAGCTTTTATGAGATGCCAAAAGGCCTGGAACACGAACAAGCATCACGCATCCGACCTTTGAGACGTGTCTCATGATTGGAGGACAGCCAGTTTCTCGCCGGTTCCAAAATGACGATTTGTACAGAATGACGCGCCAAACCGCTCTTTGGGAGTCTACTTGAATTATGGAATCTACAAATTTCTTGAACATTCAGTGAATTAGGAGCGATGCCTTGCAAGACGAAGTTCTCATTCTCGGTGGTGGAGTGGCAGGCTGTGCCGCTTCGATCGCTCTCGCCCGTAATGGACGAAGCGTCACGTTGATCGAACGCGAGCCCACGCCGCGCCATAAGGTCTGCGGAGAATTCCTAAGCGGTGAGGCCCTTGAAGACTTGCACGCACTGGGTATTGACGTGGCCTCTCTTGGCGCGGTGCCCATCAATAAGGTTCGCCTTGCAGCTGCCAGGCGCGCCGCGGAGGCTCCACTGCCTTTTTCTGCGGCCTCGCTCACGCGTAAAGCGCTCGATACTGCGCTCATCGCCGCAGCCGTCGCCGCGGGGGTCAGCGTTAAGTGCGGTCGCAGTGTGCAATCGCTCGTCCGCGCGACCCCAAACCTCTGGCAGGCCACGCTCGACGACGACACCACATATGAAGCTCCAACGGCCTTTCTCGCCACCGGCAAGCACGATCTGCGCGGCCACGGTCGCCCGAAGGACCCTCACCAGTGGGTCGGCTTCAAGATGTATTACCACCTGTCAGGCGGCCAGACCGCTGACCTGGCGGACGCATCCGAGTTGACGCTCTATGCCGGAGGCTACGGTGGCATCCAACCGGTGGAAAACGGCATTACGAATTTCTGCTGTGTGGTGCAACGGCGGTATTTTGCACATGCCGGTCTTCGCTGGGAGGGCCTGCTTGCGAAGATGCAGCAGGACTGTCCCCATCTCGCAATGCGACTAGCACGTGCGGAGCCGCTGCTCGAAAAGCCGATCACAATTACTCATATCCCGTACGGTTACCTCCGTCGCTCAACCGAAGAAGGGCTCTACTGCATCGGAGATCAGGCAGCCGTAATCCCCTCGTTCACCGGCGATGGGATATCCATCGCACTGCATACTGCCCGCCGCGCCGCCGCCGCATATCTAGGCGCGGAGCCGGCGCCGGTATTTCAGCCAAAACTACGCTCCGCGATGTTGCCCCAAATGCGTCTAGCCGAAGTTGCCGCCAACGGCTTGAACAATGCACTCGCGCGCGCCGTACTGCCGTTCTGCCTTAGGGTCTGGCCCGGCGCGATGCGCGTAACAGCTAGACTCACGCGTGTCACCCAGCCCGACCCTGTTGCTGCGCAGGCGTTCGCCAACTGAAATCGAGCCACGCCGGAACCAACTGTCACTGGTAAGACCGTTCTAAGAGGGAGATGCAATGAAGTCCTTCGCAGCCTTAGCTATCGCGGTCCTTCTCGCTCCAGCTGCACTTGCCCAGCATCAGACCTTCGCCATAAATTCCGGAGCCAGCGAGGTCAAGATAAAGCTGAACACGACCCACGAGGTCGTCAACGGCACTTTTCACGTGCTGTCGGGATCAATCAATTTCGACCGCACCACGTCCCATATATCGGGAATTGTCATCGTCGCAGCGGACAGCGGCAAGACGGGAAACGATACCCGCGATAAGAAGATGAACAAAGACATTCTCAAAGTAGACCAGTTCGCCGCCGTCTCTTTTGAGCCTAAAACGTACACTGGAACGATTGCTGCTTCAGGCGACTCAACCATTCAGGTGAGAGGAGTGTTCACTTTGCTCGGAACGCCTCACGACCTGATGATTCCGATGCAGATTCACATCGATGGATCGAAGGTAACGGCGAGGGCGCAATTCATCGTTCCCTATGTGCACTGGGGGCTAAAAAACCCGAGCTTTCTTATCTGGAAGGCTGACAATGACGTTGCGATAGATCTCAATCTCGTCGGCCAGATATCAAATTAAGCGATTGAGATGATTCACAGTGCAACTCCAAACCGAGTTCTTCGGCTCAGCCCTGACTCGAGATTGTTCGCAGAACGGCAAGTCGTACGCGTTGGTAAATGTGGCGTCTGAGTTTGAGACCTTTCACGCTGAATGCAACAAGGAGATCACAGCCAATAATGAATATGCGTGCGAATGGGTTGGCTACTCTCTGTCTCATCTCAGTGCCCGTGCTGGCATTTGCGCAAACCGACGAGATCCAGGTCTACGACGGAGAGATCGCGCCGCCGGGAATTTTCAATCTGATGATCCACAACAACTTCACGCCCAAGGGACGGACGGTGCCCGACTACCCTGGAGCGATTATCGCCAATCATTCGTATCAGGTCACTGCCGAATGGGCGTACGGCGTTACGCCGTGGTTCGAGCAGGGACTTTATATGCCCGTGACCTCGCCCTATTCCTCAAATTATGGCTCGACGATTAACGGGTTCAAAATTCGCGAACTATTTGCGCGACCCAACGCTCATGACCATACCTTCTTCTATGCGGACAATTTTGAGTTCAGCGTCAACCACCACTACTGGGAATCAAGGACGATTACCTCCGAGATCAGGCCGATCGTAGGGCTACACTTGCATCCTTGGGATTTCATTTACAACCCAATTGTCGACACGGACTTCACCGGGGGGCTTGGAAACCTGCAGTACAACCCCTCAGGGAGAGTGGCATATAACTTCAACGACAGGTGGGCCATCGCCGGAGAGGAATACGACGGTTTCGGCCCGCTGAATGGGTTCCTACCTCTTTCGAAGCAGTTTCACGAGGTCTGGGCGACCAGTGATTATTCAGGCAGCAAGTTTCTCGGCCTCAGCGTTGAAACCGGGGTCGGCTACGGTTTGACTGCGGCTTCGGACAAATGGACTCTCAAGTTGATGCTGTCACGTAACCTCAACGTCCACCCGTGGCGTCCCTGAAAGGAGAAAGCCCGCAAAATGGCGCTGTTGTCTGTGTCGGATTATCAGCCGGAGTTGACAGGAACATCCACGGGCCGACTCGGGCATCGTTCATACGCCTAGCTTCTGCCTGAGCGCAGATGCCGTCGAGCCAGCAGAGTCCCGACCCTCGGAGGTCGGAACTCAAGCGAAAGTGCTTGAGATGGGATGGCACTGCGGCTGCATCGTTGGAATACGCCGCACGCCAGCGCGGCGGCAAAGAGCTCTTCGGCTGGTGGAACAAGCTGCCTATTTCAATCCTGAAAACTGGCTGTTCCCCTACCTTTTCTGCGGCTTCCTCATTTTTCTCTTTGGCGGCATCACGGTAATTGTCAACGCTTCCTACAGTATGAATAACGTGGTGCATAACACCGCGTGGATTGCCGCTCACTTCCACCTCACCGTAGGCGGGCCCATCTCTCTTGGAATCCTCGGCGGAAGCCTGCTCATCATCACCGGCCTCTTGAAGAAGCCGGTAGTTTCCGACTGGATGGCCGCGCTCGTGGATGGCAGGCACCTTCGTTTTTTCATCCGGTCTCTTTCTGGGCGGGCTGCGCGGCGAACCGCGGCGCACCAACCTCGGCTTGACCTATATGAATCCAGCTCCACTCAGCTATCGGTCCGACTGGTGGGTTCCAGCCCAAATGGGCATGGTGGGCGGATGCATCATGGGGCTCGCCATCCTGCTCTACTTCATCGTTCTCGTTCGCAGTCTGGCGGCTGCGTCGGATGCGGCAGCTTCGGAGGTGCCGTTTTCATTGCCGGCCAGCGAGACTTATCACGACGAAGACGTTTCCGCGGTGCGAAATTTCACACCCTGGGTGGCGGCAGTTCCTGTGCGAGTAACGGGCCTAGCCTCGGAACGCAGGCGGCGTTCAACTTCAAAAGCTCAGTCTCGCGTCAAGCTGCATGCTGCGCGGCAGTGTCAGTTCCGATGTAGCCAGGCCGAATTTTGACGGCATCCCGTAATTGGCGTCGATCGATTGCGGATCAAAGCGCACGCTATTGGTCACATTGAAAGCCTCCCACCGCAGTTGCAGCTTTATCCGCTCCGTGATCGGGAAGGTCTTGTTCAGTCCGGCATCCCAGTCGAAATTGCCGTCGCCAAACATTGGGTTGCGTGTTCCGGATTCGCCCGGATACGCAAGGCGGAAGCTGTTGAAGACCGCCGTCGGGTTGGCAAATCGCTGGTTGGCAGGACCGCGGGCCAGGGCAGCAGCCGGAATCGGCTGGTCTTGCGTCTCCCACGCTGTCAGATCCCAATTCGTCGGCCAGTTGGAACCATCCTTCACGCTGAAAGGCAGGCCGCTTGTCCATCGCACGATGCCTGTCATCTGCCAGCCTCCGATCGCGGCATCAAGAGGGCGTGAGGCGCTCGACAAGAACTCCTTTCCTTGCCCAACGGGAATATCCCACACGTAGTTGCTATTGATCTGGTGCGTCATGTTGAAGTCCGAGATGCCCTTCAACTGGTTAGGTTGCCAGGTGTTGATGATCACAGAGTAGTTGAAGGATCCAGGGTTGCCGACTCTCTCCGCCTGCGACGACCAGTCGATCGATTTGGAGAACGCATAGTTGAAGTCCGCCTGCAGTCCATGAGTCGCGATGTGATGAAAAATCACCTGAAAGCCGTTGTAGTACGACTGCCCTATAGTGCGGAATGGCAGTTACACTCAATTCCGCCACTCAGTACAATACATCCCACCCGCTACAAAGTTAAGGCGCCACCCGTTACAGTCTGATCCCACCACCCGATAGATGCCTTGAAAGCAGCATCATCGCCGCGCAGGGCGCGGCTTCATCGTCGTCCTGGCTGGTCAAGTTCGGAACTGAAAACAGGTGGTTCCCTCAGAGTGAAATCAGTGGGGGCATAACTTTGTAACGAGTGGGGCATTTCGTTGTAACCGGCACGGAAAGCGTAAAGTGATGAATATTGGCTGTGGAAGTAGCGATATGCGGGATAAAGAGTACCCGCTCCCACGCCGTCCGGCTCATCCAACACATTCAAGGCTGACGTCTCGTCCCCGACATTCTGAAGGTACTGGTAGTAGACGTTTTGCGTTGCCGAGAGCGGTCCATATCCGGTCCCGGTATCAACGCCGTCAATTCCCGCGAACATCGTTTGCCAATAGGGAATCTCCGGCACGGCGGTAACAGGAGTGTTTTGGCCTGCCATCATCGACATTTGCGTCGCGGCAGCGAAATAACTCGTTCCGGCTGCAACAATATTCAGCGGCGCGGCAACATCCTCCTGTTCCAGCAGCCGATGCGCCAGTCGGCCCACGTATGCGAATTCAATCATGTTCGATCCATTCAACTGGCGCTGGAAGGAGAGATCGAACAGATGTGCATAGGGAGTATGAATAGCGCTGTCGATGCCCCAGCTGATAGCAAATGCCTGCGAGTCGGGCGTGGCTGGAAATGACCCTGACGGCGCCGGAGGCAATAACCCCGCTGGAAATGTCGTGAGTCCCTGAAAACGCGGCGCCGTTGTTGTTGTCAAAGTTCCAGCCGGATTGCTGATCTGGTCGGTAAGACCATACGAACCGGATTGATTGAAGGCATTCACTACCCCGGCGCCGAAGTGGTCGTAAACCAGCGAATACCCGCCGCGGAATGAACTTTGTCCCCCAGAACCTACCAGCGACTTCCAAAGCCCGCCGCGACCGTGGGTTGCATAGGCAAAAGCAACTCGTGGGAAAAAATCGGCCTTGTCGGGGGTCCAGAAATCCGGCTGCCCGTTGTAGCGTCCGCTCGGCGCGAACGAAAGGTTGGGTAGATTGCTCGCTGCGCCACCATTCGCTCCCTGCGCTGCGCTTCCATCCAGGTATTGGCTCAGAGAATATGGAGCGCATCCGGAATTCTTCGATGTTACAACCCCTCGGTTAACAGCAACCAGCCCGACTCGCGCCGGGGCAATGTGACAAGGAGCTGGGCTTGGGCGGCGTGTTCGGCGGGATCCTTTATAGGGTAGAGAAGATTGTCAGCGCGGCAAGCTATAGGCCAACCTACGAATGGTGTTTGGTTGAACCCGTTTAACAGCATGGTTCCAGGTTCCATGCGCAAGCCATTGGTGATGCCGTTTCAGCGATCCCGTGTAGAAGAGTGCTTCTCGCTGCACAAACGGGCCGCTCCTGCTGGTCGAATCCCTATTTGGAATCGTGTGAATGTCAAAACAACGCAAGGCGAAGATTCCGTCAGCTCATGGCGAACATATCCAGCGGAAGTATGCCGCCGGAACCAACATCGCCGCAACCTGGCAGAAGCCCGAGTCTGTAATCGGCACAACATCTCCGCCGACGGAAACGAGCACTGGCGCGCTTACCGGCGATACTCGCGGAATTCAAACTTCGGCGAGGCCTTTACTTGTCGTGTTTCAAAAGGGGTGTCAAAAATCGAACCGCCGCGGCGGCCTTTTGAAACGGCCAAGACCCTGGAATAGCTGCCATTCCCGTTCGCAAAGCCCTCGCAAATTGTGCCTTCTATCTCACTGAAGACGAAATGTAATTTTGGACGAAAAAAGCCGTTTCAAAACCTGTGGGTTATGAAACAGAGCAATCTAGAAAAATCGACAGCAGATAACTATTCGAAATGTTTCTCAATCCTGCGGCGTTTTTCAGGAGTAGTCCGTGTCTGGGACGGTTTTCGCACGATCCCAAATCTCAGAATCGGGACCTGGGGATCGGAGGTTCAAATCCTTTCTCCCCAACCATTCTCTTCTGCATCGCAAACTTAAGACGATCTCAAATGCAGAGCCCACCCGGGTTAAAGTGCGGCCTCGTTTGTCCGGGTAAGAAAAGCGATGCTGTTCGCCAGCCATCTCTGTTGCAGAGGAGCGTTGAACTGCGGAGCGCGATGCACTAACAGAGGTGTGGAACCGAGCTTGCACGCAAAGCTCGCCGCACCGATTTGGCGGTCGTGATCGCGGCTGTAGCCCATGATGACCTCTGGATCTTCGGCTCCGGCTGCTCGTTCGATGATCAATCCGTTGGAAGATTTGCCGTGCGCCTGATAGTGCACGCCGAGAACGCGATTGACGGGCAGGGAAGAGAAGGTCGCGTGATCTCGGACAAAGAGCCAGTTCCCCATCCATGGAGCGCGCAGATCGCCCACTTGGCCGTTGTATGCAAAGGCTCCCAGTGAAGCAAGTTGTTTGGCAACTCCGTCTGCCAGAGAGTCGTCTGGAATGATAGCTAACAGAGGAGTTCCAGCACGCAAAGCGGAGAGAACTTCGTCCGCGATCTGGCCGGGAACCTGGGGTGTAGATGGAGCACTCCTGGTTGGTATTTCCTCCAACCCCGTCTCCTCTCCAACAGCGCGATCCAGGATCGATCCTGCGATAACGCCCGACGAAACGATGAGGTCGTAGTGCCCCTGCGATGAAAACTCCGCAATCTCGACACCTGTAAGGAGAGCGAGCTGCCGCCGGACTGCCGGCAGTACGCGGCTTACGCCGATAGAAAGTTTGCGTGCGAATCCTGGCTGAGTATTTACAACCCAAATCTCGCGAGTAAAGTCAGCTTGCGGGGCAGCATCGCAAGTAAACCGGAAGCGATAAATGCCCTCGCGAGAGAAAACCGGGGCGGCGAATGCTGTCTGGATCGTGTAACTGAACTGGTCGGCGATGTTAGGCGGCACCGGCCAGGAGCCAAGTTCCGTAGACTTACCTCCCGGCTCGATTAGGTATAAGTGCAAACTGCCTGAGATAGGCTGAGAAGTATCGTTCAGTAAGTAAAGATCGAAGACAGGGCTCTCGCCGACCGCATAACTCAGCTTGTGTTGCTTGGCGACAGGGCGAATGAGCTGCAGACTGGAGGCGATCAGTTCTGGATTGCCCTTGAAGTTACGCAGATTGTCCACAATGCCGGAGTGGTTCTCGATAGCCGTAGACTCCCAGCCGCTGATAGCGGCGAAATCAACTTCATCGCAGATGCGCACGTTTTCCAGGTATTGCTGCCAGCTTTCGTAGCACTTATCGCCCAGCGCGCTGTAAAAATGCGCCGCGGTTGGGAATGCTTTGCGAAATCCCCAGCGATCCAGGAACTTATCGCAGCCGGCGGCGATCTGCCGATGGTCGTCGAGGTCGTAGCTTTTTCCATTGCCACCGAACTCTCCGTTTTCAATCTGGTGAATCATCAGCGGATGGTTGTCCGCAACCGCGCAACCCTCCATTTCGCCGAACTCGACCAACGCCGTCTTGAGCGGCTGGCGATAGGTAAAGTGCTCGCTGTCCTGGTAGAACTCGTCGTACCATTGGTCGCCGGCACCCTGGTGGTTAATCCACCAATCGCCCCACGGCTCCTCATCGCTGCGGTGCATCTTGTCGTTGTAGGGTTCGAACCATGCCTGGGCAGCGTTGCGCGCTACAAAGCCGTCGTTGAGAACTACCGAGCGGGAGGGGTCTTGTTCATGCATAAGGCGCAAGATACTCAGCGTGTCAGGATTCTTGAGGTCGGCGCCAATCTCATTCTGCAGCGTGTACTGGATGAGCGATGGATGACTGCGAAAAGCCCGCACCATGGCCATGCACTTGGCCACCATAAACTGTCGCGAAAATCGATTCGCGGCATCGGATAGCCGGTTCCATCACCAATCCTGGTGCATTGACGGCAGCCCTCGAGGGCGCTTTTCCAATGGATAACTTGCCTCCGCCCGGCTCCATGTAGCGCAACAGTCCGAGCCGGTCATGGGCGCGGAGCACATCTTCTTTGCCCAGGTTGCGATGAAAGTTCAGGCAATTCAAGCCGAGCTTGCGCGCCTGCCGCACCTCGCGCTCGGCCAGTTCGGTGTTGGCCACAGTACCGTTGATTCCCCAGAAGCCCCAGGAGATTGCCGAGTAGAGCTTGATGCGGCGGCCGTTCAGTCGAAACATCGCGTTCGTGCCCAGCCCCTCAGGCGCGAACCAGCGAAATCCGAAAGGGATGGTGCGCGAATCTTGCTGCCCGTCGGCAGTCGTCATCGTGGCGCGGAGATGATAAAGAACCGGAGAAGCCGAGATCCCAAAGGCGCGCCTCCGGGCAGTTCAGTGTCGCTCGCACGGTTTGCCCGTTTCCGCCTGGTGACTTGGGCTTCGCCGCGGCGGCTGGCCAGAATCTGCCCCGAGGCAGGTCGATCACCTCAAAGAGAGGTGCTTCGCGCATCGCGCCGTTCACGCAGAGAAATGCGTTGATCGTCTTCGGCTTCGGGAGTATTCAGTACCCAGACATCGTCGATGTGCCCGGTCAAAGGAACGCCGCGCAGCGTCATCTCGCGGTCCAGGCCGCCAAAGCCGTGGGAGCGGTAGATGTTGACCTGGCCCCAGCGAATAATGTCCCGCCATCTACCCAGTCATAGCGTCCGCCAGGATTGGTGATGCGGATGGCCAGCCGATTCTTGCCTCCGGGCCGGGCCGCCGCCGTGAGATCGCACTCGAAAGGCAGCTCCTCCATGATCGAGTAGCCGACCAGGCGTTCGTTCAAATAAACTTCGGCGCGCAAGCGCGCCCCGCGAATATGCAACAGGATGCGCTGACCGCTCATGCGACGCGGGAATTTGAATGTCGCGCCACCACCAGGACACCCCGCGGTACGCGCCATTCTGCGGAATAGGGTCGTCGGCTGCATAGCGGTATTCGTCCGGAGTGTAGGGGCGGGATCCAAATCGCTTCCAGAAAATCTGTTCGACGGTGCAAGGCAAAGTGACGATGGCGGCATTCGCTCTGCCGAGATTCGCGTCCAACGCGCTCCATCCGCCGGTCGGCGGATTCACGGGCAACTTCGCCAAATCGACGTTGTCCGGTAGATAGATCTCGTCGGTCTCCCACTGCGCATGTTCGTCAATCAATAGGTTCCAGCCATCATCGGGGAGAATCGCGCCATCGAGGGGCGCCTCAACGCTGCTAACCGCGGCCAGGACGTCATGCGGCCGTCGGATCTGGTCAAAGGCTGTGGCAAGCGCGCCGGCGGCGGAACATTGCTTGAGAAACAGACGTCGATTCACGGGTGATCCTTGCGTGCGTATTCCCCTGATGGGTTAGACGTCATTTATTATGGCATCGATGCCATAATATCGGCAACGATGCCAATATTCAGAGAAAGCTCTTGCCGGCGAGCATCGTAAGAAGCCGGGCGCGATTTTTTGTGAGGATTGAGAGCTTCGCCGGCAACTCGGAATTGTGCCCCTTCCTCTCGAAATGCGAAAATCCGGAACTCAGGGCAATTATTCATTCAGGTATCGCTTAGGTCAATGGAAATCAATGTCTGTGAACAAGAAGGCTGGAAAACAGAGGGCGGAGCGCAGCTCCATCGTCCAACAATGAGGCCAGTGTGGGTCAAGCGAGGGTGACGGTTCCGCCTGCGGATCGCATTCCGTTTAAGGAGAAAGTCGGATACTCCCTGGGAGATTCGGCTTCGAATCTCTATTGGAAAACCTTTGAATTTTTTCTCGCCATCTTTTACACGGACGTATTTGGTATCCCGGCTGCTGCCGTCGGCACCATGCTGCTTGTCACGCGCCTCGGTGACGCCGGCGCGGATCTTTTGATGGGTTCCATTGCGGACCGCACGCGAACCCGATGGGGACATTTTCGGCCCTATCTTTTGTGGAGCGCGCTTCCATTGGCAGTGGCAGGCGTGCTGACCTTCACGACGCCCCGCCTGGGCGGCGGCCCCAAGCTTCTCTACGCCTATTTTACGTATGGCTCTCTGATGCTGATTTATACCGCTGTAAACACTCCTTACAGCGCGTTGATGGGCGTAATGACGCCAAATTCTGTGGAGCGCACTTCGATCTCCTCGATCCGCTTCGTGGGCGCATTCACAACCGGGCTGTTTGTACAATTCTTCACGCTTCGGTTTGTCAATTTCTTTGGCCGGGGAAACGACGCGCGCGGATGGCAGTTGACCATGGTGCTGTATGGCGTCCTCGCCATTGTTCTTCTTCTGCTCTGCTTCTTCAGCACGCATGAACGGGTGATCCCGTCCGCGCATATGCGCAGCAGCGCGACCAGCAAATGGCGGCTGGCAAGGCTCCTCTGCAGTTGGCCATGGTTAATCCTGGTTGGAACGCAAATCCTTACCGTCTCGGCCTTTGCCATCGAGGGTTCAGCCTCGACCTACTATTTCAAGTACTTCTTAAAGCGCCAGGATCTCCTGGGATTGTTTCTGGCCGCGAATGGTGTGGCGTATATAGCTGCCGTCCTGATTACTTCGCATTTAGCGAAGCGGGTCGGCAAGAAATTCTTGTTTATTTCGTCGCTGGTACTTGGCGGTCTGGTGGTGGGATTCTTTTCGCAGGCGCGGCCGCTGGACATCGGGATTGTGTTCGCGTTGCAGATCGTCTCCAGCTTCATGTTCGGCTTCAAGTCTCCGTTGGTCTTTGCCATGTTTGCGGATGTGGCCGATCACACAGAATGGCAAAGTGGTGAACGCATTACAGGGCTGGTTCTGGGCTCGGGTATCTTCTCAACCAAGATCGGAATGGCCATTGGGGGATGGTTGGTCGGACTGATTCTGGCCCATTATGGCTACGTGGCGAACGTGGGCCAGACCGGTCATTCGCTGCACGGGATCGTTCTTTCCATGAGCTGGATTCCGTGCGTGATGGTCTTGTCAGCCGCCGCTGCCATGGCGTTCTATCCGCTCGATGATGCCTTTATGGCAAGGATCGAAAAAGATCTTGCGCTGCGGAAGCAGGAGGCCGGATGATGAGCAAAACGCGGTCGACAACAGGGCTGACGCGACAAGAAGGCGTGCGCCAGCATCGTCCGAAGGCCGTGCTAGAATGCCTCGTGGCCGAGTGGCAATGCTTGAAGCATAGAGCCTTGCTGAAGCAAATCAAGCTTCCATACCACGCATTCGTGGTTTAGGCTTGTCGCAATAGAGATTGGTGAAGCAGCGCAAGTGTACGCACAATGATGAAGAAACGGAAGAAAAGAGCAACCGTCACGGATGTGGCCCGACTAGCTCGGGTAGGCGCGTCGACGGTGTCCCGCTTCTTGCGCGGCGTTCCAGTACGGCCCAAGGTCGCAGAGCGCGTAGCGCGTGCGGTTAAGGAACTTGGATACGAACCGGACGAATCGGCTCGTGCGCTGCGCAGCGGAAGATCGCGCACCATCGGCGTGATTCTGCCCAAGGTTTCAAATCTCTTTTTCAGCCAGTCGGTGCAATTGATCGAGGAGGAAGCCCGGCAGCGCGGATGCACGATGGTCCTGCTGACACATGAAGACCGGCTGGAAGAGCAGTTGGCGCACCTCGGGACATTGCGGCGTTATCGGGCGGATGGCATTATTCTCACGGGAACTCATGGAACAACGGTGAGAGGCATTCGCACTGCATTTCCCGAAGTGCCGGTGGTGGCGTTCGATCACTTCATTTCTTCATCGCTCGATGCGGTGCTGCTCGACAATCGCGCGGCCGCGCGCATGGCGGCAGGGCACCTTCTCGGGCACGGCTATGCAACTGTGGCTTGCGTAACCGGAAAGCCGGAGGTCTACAGCTTTGCCGAGCGTATGGCGGGATACTCGGAAGCTATGACGGCACTGGGACGGACTCCCTGGTTGATCACGGCTCCGAATTACGATCAGCTGCGTTTTGCCCTGAGAGATGCACTTGAGGGCGAGAAACGCCCGGTTGCATTGCTCTCATTGAGCGATTTCTCCACGCGCAGTGTTTTGACGCTCTATAAGGAGCTTGGCCGCAAGGCCGCGGATTGCCCGCCACTTCTGGGTTTCGACGATCCAGATTTCGCAGCGCTGGTCGATCCACCGCTGACAGTGATTCGTCAGCCGATTGCGGACATGGTGCGCAACGCGATGAGTCTTCTGTTCAGCCGAATTGACGGCACCGCGCCGAAGAAGGCAAGGACAGTCTCGCTGCCTGGCGAGTTGGTGATTCGCCGCTCCTGCGGATGTAGTTAGCTGTTCACCGCTTCGCGCTTCGCAGCTTCCATAAATCTGGAAATACGCTGGAGACACGGTCCCGCGTTGCCGTCCGCCAATGGAATGATTATTGGCACGGTGAGCCCTGCCGCGGGGCCCGGAAAAGAGTAGTCAATCCAAGTGCAACCCCTTTGTTGTTAATCCACTAACTATCCAGCTCGTTATTTTCGGATGGCAACGATGCCGGACCGCATTTGGTATCGTTGCCGATATTTTGGCAGCGTTGCCAATTTTTCCTTGACAAGCTATATCGAGAAGCAATAAAAATGTGTGTCCTTTTCTGTGAAGCAGATCCGGTAGCGAACCCGCCGCTGTCGTGCGGAGATTTGGATTCTTTGGCGTTTCTACCGCCGCAGTCGGGTTCATTTACTCCACACGCGGTCCGGCTCGACTGAATTTGCTCACCGGAATTCAAGGACAGGAACTCGTGAATTGTGCGGATGCTGTGGTTTGTCGCCACAGAAATCTCGACAAAAACGAAACTTTTAACTTCTGGAGGCAATGATGACGATGAGTCTTGGTGTAAGAGGGAAAGCCAAGAAAAGCGCGGAAGCCAATGAGCCGAAACGCGGGCTCCCGAGCTATATCGCGTTGGGCTGGCTGGCAATTCTGGTTATAGCCATCCTGTTGACACCGTTCGGCGCGAACGCGCAGCTGACCGGCACCGGCGCGATCTCGGGCACGGTCACCGATTCCACAGGCGCGGTGATCGCAAACGCGACTGTTACCGCGACCTCGGTTCGCACCAATGTAGCCACGACCCGTAACACCACCAGCGCGGGCGACTTCAACATCACGCCGTTGGTGCCCGACGTTTATGTCGTCACGGTGACGGCCAAGGGCTTCGAGACGTTCGTGCAGAAAAACATTACCGTAGACGCTCTGCAAACCGCCACGGTCAATATGGCGCTAACTGTAGGAGCGGCCTCGGCCACGATCACTGTGAACGATGCGCCACCTGTTCTGGAAACTGCCGACGCGCAAATCGGCGCTGTGATGGACAATGAAATGTACTCAAGCCTGCCAATTTTGATGGGCTCAACCGGCAATCCCGATCAGAGGCGCGCCACAGACTTCTCCTACCTTATGCCTGGCGTGCAGAACACTTATGCCGCCTCAGCCGGCGGCAATCCGACCGATGCCACTGGCGGCGTTAACGGCAGCAACCCCTCGGGCGGCACCCAGGAAGTCTACATCGACGGTGTCAATCTACCTGAGGGTGACGGCGTCGGCGATCCGCGCTACACCTGGACGGCGTTCGGCATGGATTCCATCGACCAGTTTCAATTGGAGAGCGCGGGCTATCCGTCCCAGTATGCAGGCCAGGGCGTGGAAAACTACACCGTCAAATCCGGAGGAAACCAGATTCACGGCTCTGTCTATGAGTTCTTCCGCAATACCGCCCTGGATGCCTGGTTAGGCAGCAGCAAGACGCCGACGCCCACCGGCTTTCCGGTTCCATCGGGCGCTCTGGCCTGTAACAGTATTTCGGGGTTGACACAATCCACCTCATATTGCGCTCTGGGCGGCATCAAGTCAGCGGAACACATGAATGAGTTCGGCGGCGTGATCAGTGGTCCTATCGTCAAGAACAAGCTGTTCCTGTTCTACAACTACGGTCAATACCGCTATGTAGCGGGGGCCACAAACAAGACCCAGAATCTTCCCACCTATGCCATGCTGGGCTATTCTTCGAGCGGACAGCCGCAGGGATTTGCAGACTACAGTGGATATGCCCAGTTCTACGGCAAGTCGGGATGCCAGATCGGCTCGACCACAAACCCTTGCTACGACATTTACGATCCTGGATCACAGAAGGTGTATAACTGCACGACCAGTGCCTGCCAGCGCACCGCGTTCCCGAACGATCAAATTCCCTCCAACCGTTTTTCGACGGCTTCGAACTATATTAATAAGTTCATGCTGCCGTTCGAGGCACAAACCAATCAGAGCTTATATGCCAACAACATCGTTACCGGCTATCCGACCGGATTGTCCAACTGGTACCAAACGGGCCACCTGGACTACAACCAGAGTCCGAAGAACCAGCTAAGCTTAATCGTTGCCTTCGGCCGTCAATCCATCGCGTATGGCATAGGTCTTGCCGGGGCGGGGAGCGGCAACGGGCTCCTGCCGCCGTTCGCTACCGCTCAGTTTTATGCGCCGACAACCAACGTCGATACCCTGAAGGATACCTACGCCATCAATTCCCATCTGGTGAACCAGGCGGCCCTGGCGTTTGGACGCTACAAGAGCCTGGATTCGAACCACGACGAGGAGCCCCCCTTCACCGCTGCCGCGATCGGCCTGCTCAACGTGCCCGCAGGGCAGCCCACCATCGGCTTCCCCGGCATCTCTTTCAGTGGCGGCGGAGTTAGCCCCAACAATGAGGCGGGCTATAGCTGGCATGGGCAACTGCAGAATACCTACACGGCCACGGACAGCCTGCAGTGGCAACACGGCAAACACAGCTTTACCTTTGGCGGACAAGATGTTGATGTGCAGTTCACTTCCTGGACGACTACCGGCGCCTCGCCGCTGACATACACATTCAATGCCGCGCAAACCGAAGGCTACAACGCCTCGGGAGCCGGCCTTACCACGGGCTCATCTGTTGCCAGCTATATGCTGGGCGCCGTAGGCAGCAGTAGCGTTTCGCTCTCTCCGGAGTGGAGCGCGCGTTGGGCAAGCCCCTCCTTGTGGGCGCAGGACGACTTTAAGGTCACCCCCAAGTTGACTTTGAACCTGGGCGTGCGCTGGGATCTCTTCGGCACTCTGCATGAGGCGCACAACCAGTGGACATGGCTGAACCCGAACGGAGTCAATTTGAACACGGGCAATTATGGCGTTCTTGCGTTTGCCGGCGGCACAGTCACCAACAGCCCGTATACCGGCTTGAAATCACCTTCGGCGCTATGGTACAGGAACATTTCGCCGCGGCTCGGACTGGCCTATGCTGTCGATTCCAAAACCGTCATTCGCGCCAGCTACGGCGTCACTTATGCGCGTGGAAACTGGACTGCCGGTGGCGGAGGGCAAAAACTGCCTTCGCAAATGGGAACGGTCCCTGCGGCCTCGGCCCCCGCGGGCCTGAGCAATGCTCCTTCCTTCTATTGGGATGCCAGCTCGTGCGCGGGCAACGCCAGTGGATTCGCAAATGACGGCTTTACGCCCTGTGGCTGGACTGGGTCAACAACACCCCCCGCTACCTTGATTGCTCAGGAAGTCGCGGCGGGCAGAATGCCTGCTGGAGCCAACCTGGCTGAGTACGGCACGGCCGAAACGGCGACAGAAAAGAATGCAAACAACGGATCGCCGGGTTACTTCGACCCGTATCTGGGCTCGCGCTCTCCCGAGTACATCAACTGGACCTTTGGCATCCAGCGCCAGCTAACCAAGGCCATGACCGTTACCGTCAGCTATGTCGGCAGCGAAGGCCATTTCATCAGCGTCTCCAAGGCCAACGGCGCAAGGAACAATGAACTTCCTGAATCTCTGGCCGCGCTCTCCGGATATGCACTTCCCACCGCCACTTCAACCATTGCAACGGCATGCACCGGCGCCGGTTGCCAATATTCGCTCTTAGGCCAGAAGGCGACTACAAACGGCGCAAACATGCTTGCGCAGGCGCAGGGATTCGGATTCACGCCGCCCAACCCTTTCACTAACCCTTCATCCACCGGTCCAGGCGGCTACTACCAGAGCAACACGGTGGCCAATTATTACCAGCCCTTCCCGCAATATAGCGGCGTCAGCGATCAGACCAGCTTTGTGGGCAACGAGAACTGGAATGCTGCCGAGGTCTCCGTCCGGCAACGCATGTCGAACGGCCTGGACTTCATGGTCAACTACACTTACTCCAAGTCGATCGACGACCTCGGAACCTTCCGCGTTGGAGACAACGATCACCTCGATCGTTCTCTCTCCGCGGCCAACCAACCTCAGAGTCTGATCGTTACGGCGGTTTATAAATTGCCTGTCGGTCGCAACCACATGTGGGGAGATAACTTTGTCTATCGTTCAATCGTCAGCGACTGGCAAGTCTCCGGCATCGGCCTCGAACACTCCGGACTTCCGATTCTGATTGTGGGCAGCGGCTGCGCCGGCAGCGGCATTCTGAATCAGTGCATGCCCAGTGTAGTTGCGGGTCAGCCGGGACGCCAGAATCGCTGGGACAAAACCGCGAGCGGGTCATCGGTTACCTGGGATCCGAACAACGCAAACTATATCGGGAAGGTCGACTATCTCAACCCGAGTGCATTTACGGTGCTTAATGCCGGCACATGCGCGACAAGTGGAACCGGGGCCTACCATACGTTCAACGGCCAGGCCTATAACGTTTGCAACGGGCCCGAGGATTATGTGCCGGGCACTGCGGGTCGCGTGGCGCCTATTAGCGGCCTCTATACTCAGCCAACCTTTAACACCGATATGAGTCTCAGGCGGACCTTTCCAATTCGCGAGAGGTTCAAACTCGACTTTCAAATCGATATGACCAATGTGACTAACCACGTTGTGCTCTCCGGGCCAGGCAGCTTGTCGGTATCTACAAGCAGCGCTACCACCCCCGGCAACTTCGGCGTTGTCTCCAAGATTGCGAACTCACCGCGCGATGTCCAGGCAGGGGCTCGCGTCAGCTGGTAAGCCTGAGCCCTTGCCTTGAGAAGTTTTTCAAGGCACACTCACAACCGATTCAACCCGAGGGGCTGGGAAACCAGCCCCTCCCTTGTCACCAGTCTGCCTCTAGCCCCGGTCGTTCAGAAACAGAATGACGATCCTCAACTTCCGCGGCGGTTGCCGCGCAAACGGCCGTCGCGAGGATTCGATGCCTGCCAGATCCAAGAACCCCTCGAGGGACGAATCCAACGACGATAGTCCAGTAACGGCACGTCTTGCTTCACGATTGCTCGAGCTCATCGACCGCGGCGACTTGCGTCCGGGCGAACAGCTCCCCCTGAGCGCGAGCTCGCCAAGATCCTGAACATGAGTCGCGCCAGCCTGCGCACCGGCATCGTGTCACTGGAAGTGATCGGTGTCCTCAAGAGCCGCCATCGCCTGGGAACCTTCGTATCGCCCGAGATACTTGGCCGCGAATCGGATTCGCCGCAAAGTAATGGAGGTTTTGTTTCCTCGCAGCTTTTTGAGGCGCGACTTCGGATCGAGGCCATCATCACAGAATTGGCTGTACATCGGCTCACGGCGAGCGAGATGGGTAGATTAGCTGAGCAAACCGTCGAAATGTTTGCGGCCCTTGACGATCCCAGGAAGTTTGCTAACCACTATCTGTATTTTCATCGAATTATTGCGCGTGCTGCCGGCAATGCAGTCTTATATGCGTTGCTCGAGACGATTACCAGCAGCCTTTTTGACGGCCGGTCGCCAACGATGGAGTCCACCGAGGATCGCAGAAAATCGGCAGCGATACATAGCGAAATCTATAAGGCCGTTCGCTCCAGGAATCCATCTCGAGCGAAAATCCTTGATGGAAAAGCATCTTGGGACTGCGAGCCAGTTGGTTGAGACCGTGGCCGAGCCTCCGCTTGTAGAGATTGTGGAGATAGGCGGCGCCGCGGATCCTTCCAATGGTAGATACGGTTCAAACCGTGAAGCGAACCAATCACTCGGGTAAGATTTGTTGATTTCTCCAGGTTGCTCTTTTCATAACCCACAGGTTTTGAAACGGCTCTTTTCGTCCAATATCTGGCGCTGGCCCATGATCATGCCGGTGATATTAGAAATATGGGCAACAGTGTGAGTGTGAGTTTGATCTTGCTGGCGGCTGACACCTTCTCAAAAAATGCGCGCTCACCAGACCTCTTTCACTAACACCATGGGCGCTCCGGTAGAACCATTGACCACCTCTGTAGAGAGGACCACTTCGAAATTGATGCCTCCCGGTTTCCGCAGCGATTCTCCGAGCGCGTTATTGAGTTGGGATTCGTCCGTGATGAACTCACTCGCCGCCTTGGTGCCGTTCTCGCCCATTCCCGCGATAATCAGCGTTGGCTGCTGGGTGCCCGGGTCACGGAAAAGGGCAATGATCGCGTAGTCCGTGGTGACCTTGGAGTACGGCCGATTGAAATCAACAGACCACTTCTTTGCGCCGGGGTCATGAGAATCGGAGATCCAATCGACGCCATTTCCATCCGTCTGCAGCCGGAAACGCAGGTTCTGCTGAGCCCGCAGCGTCCACGGATTATCGAGTCCGCCGAGCAGAACCACAGGCCCCTGTCGCAGATCGGCAAAGGTGGTGCTGCTTGCTGACTGCACGCGATAATTAATGCTTTTATGATCCAGCACTGTGACGATGCGCAGCATGGCCTGAAGATCGGAAAGCGACACATGGTCGTTGCGCAGGTGCTGCCTGGCGCTCGGTTCGTCCGTTGTGTTTTCGGTTGCATACAAGGGAGGCGGCACGCC
Source organism: uncultured Acidobacteriota bacterium (assembly GCA_963699385.1). GTDB lineage: Bacteria > Acidobacteriota > Terriglobia > Terriglobales > Acidobacteriaceae > Telmatobacter. The sequence continues at coordinate 132,748 of CAVOTQ010000017.1, forward strand.
CACCGCAATGACGCACGGGGACTGGGTCGAAACCAGATTTCCCCAGACGCGATCGAGAGGCGATCGATTGCGGGCGCCAAATTTCCAAATCAGACCGGCGGAAGCGAGCACCACTAAAACGATCGCGACGGCCGCGATGCGCTTTCCCAGCGGACTTACGCGCGGCACAGTTTCAGGCGCGGGCGTTTGAACGTCGGCCTTCGGTGAGAGTGCTGGTTCCGCATGTAGCAGAGATGATTGTGGGACCGTGTGATGTTCTTCATCCGTCGCAGGGCCGGGATGAAAATGGGCAACGTACGTCCCAATGGGAAGCTCGATCCGAAACTCGTTGCGGTGCGCCGAATCGTCGTAGTACTGAGCGATACGCTTACGCACCTCGCCGGCGGTTACGCGGACGACCGGATCATTGTTGCTGTCGTAGTCTGGAGCCCGGCCGAAGAGTTCGCTCCCGAGCACTCGTTCTTTGAGACGATCTTCGTGTCCGTCGAGGGTCTTCTCAACGACATGCCGGAGAAATGGGGCATATCGCTTGCTCTGAGTGAAGAGCGGACTCGCCAGCATCTTCTCCAGTTGATCGACGACCAGCGCGCGTTCCTCCGCGCTCAGAGGCGCTCGAGCGATCACGGGATCTTTGGTGGTCGTCATTGAAGTGGGTTCCTTGGGCGGTACATCCCTCGCCGGTCGTTTTCAACTCTACAGGCCCAACAATAGCACGACCAAAAAACAAATTATATGCTTCGAATGAACGTATGATACGCGGCTTGTTACATGAGCGCAAGTTATTGATTTGTAAGATGTCGAGCGATCTTATACCCCCTCGCCCGCGTCCACGTACCGTATGGAACTTGACTGTCGTTCACACCGATCACTAGCTTAGGGGCCGCTCGGCAAACTCCCCAATACGCCGAGGCCCTAAGACATCGGCTTAACTTGTAACTCATTTCGGAGGTCAGGATATGACGCATTCCACCCAAAGAATAAGGCTGTCTGCGAGAATCTGCCGCTTTTCGCCGACCAAACTCGGTGTAGTTGCGGCCATGATGCTTAGCGCGACGCTCGCGTCCGCGCAGTTTCGCGGCTCTATCCAAGGCACAGTGACGGATCCGCAGGGAGCGGTTATCCCCGGCGCGACGCTCACGCTCACCGATTTAAGCAACAACCATAAATGGACGGCGAAGAGCGACGGTCAGGGCATTTACTATCTCGAGGCGCTGCCGGCAGACACCTTCAGCCTGGATGTGAGCGCTCCAAGTTTTTCGAGCAAAACTTTGACCGGCGTAACCATCATTCCCGAGCAGCCCAACACGATAAACGTCCAACTTGCACTTGGCACAACGAGCACGACCGTTTCAGTGAATGCCGGCGCTGTACCCGCGCTCGATACGACGACCGCCAATATCAGCGGCACCATCACCAGCGATCAGATCCAGCACATGCCGTCGTTCAATCGCGATGTGTTCGAGCTCGCCTCGCTGGCACCAGGCATGTTCGGCGACAATTCGCAGGCCTCCAGCGGCAACGAGAACAACTTACCCGCCGAGCAGAACGGCGGCATTCAGGCTAGCCAGGGCATCTTCACAAAAGGCGAACTCACTCCGCAGGTGGAGGGCAATGGCGGCGAGAACAACACCAGCGAATACGTGATCGACGGTATTCCCACCGCCAGCGCGAGTTGGGCCGGGTCGACGGTGATCGTCCCGCAGGAAGACTCGGTGGACAACCTGAAAGTTACAGCCAACGATTACGACGCCGAGTTCGGCCGCTTCAGTGGCGCGGTCATCCAACTGACTTCGAAGACCGGGTCGAATGCCTATCACGGCAGCCTTTTTCTCAAGGGTGACCGACCGGGCATGAACTCGTACCAGCGTTGGAATGGTCCCAATTCATCGGGTCCTAACGATGCGGGCTTGTCGCCGTCGGCGCGTAACCTTCTCAGGGACACGCAACGCTACAACCAATACGGCGGCAGCGCCGGCGGGCCGCTCCTTCACAATAAACTCTTCGCTTTTTTCGCCTACGAAACACTGCACAACGATTCGTCAACAACGGGTAGCGGATTATTTGAGACTCCCAGCATCGACGCGGCCGGCCCATCGGGCAGCATCGCGGCAAAGTATTTGACGCTGAAAGGCGATCCTCCGGCCTCTACCGGCTTGATCACAGGCGCCACGTGCTCGACCACGCTTGGCCTGGCAGAAGCGACACCGAACGGGAGCGGCGGATATACCGGATATTGCCGCACTGTCGCGCCGGGTCAATTCGACATTGGTTCGCCCCTGAAGACGGCTCTGGGCACGACGCACGATACCACCTGGACCAGCAGCACCAAGCCTGGTGTAGGTAGCGGCCTTGACGGCATCGCCGACCTCGAGGAGGTGGCGACGGTAAATCCGAGCACCTTCGTGGGGACGCAATGGTACGGGCGCATGGACGCTGACGTGACTGGCAAAGACCGGCTCAGCTTCGTCATCTACTGGGATCCAAACGAGACCACCAGCTACAACGGCCCCGCGCGGCCCGCCAACTTCGAATATGCCAACGACATCAACAATGCCTTCACGGCGCTGTGGAACCATGACTTCTCGCCAACGTTGCTGAATGAGGCGCGCGCCAGCGCAGTGAGTTATCGCTACAATCTCATCGCGCAGAATCCCCAGGGCACCTTCGGCCTACCCACTGATACCTTCACGGGCGTTTCTCCCAGCGCCGAGCCGTCGCAGTTTGGCGAGAGTATCCCCGGCGTTTTCGACCAATGGACTTACACTTATCAGGACATCGTCACCAAAATCCTGGGACGTCATAATCTCAAGGCAGGCTTCCAACTCAGTAACGTCGAGTTCCTGGATGAGCCCGTCTCGAACGCGCATCCGTCGTTTACCTTCGAGAGCTTCTGGGACTTCCTGAACGATGCGCCGGTAACTGAATCGGGAACCTTCAACGCGCTTAGCGGAGTGCCGGAACTGATACGGAACGATGACCGCCAGAGGATGGCCGGCATCTTTGTACAGGACGATTACAAGGTGACGTCAACGCTGACCGTCAACCTGGGGCTGCGCTGGAACTACCTGGGCAGCATGACAGACAAGCAAAACAACATTTCCGTTCTCAACTTCGGCTCCGGTTCATCGATGATGACGGGGCTGCAAATCGTCCCGCAGCACGCTCTGGCGACTGTCCAGCCTGCCAACTTCGGGCCGCAGCTCGGCTTTGCGTGGAGTCCCGGGTATCTTCACCAGACGGTGGTTTTACGCGGAGGCGTGGGCATCAACTACGAAGAGAACCAGATCGCCATCCTCCGCTCGGGAGACGCGAACGTGCCCGCAGCCCTCAGTTTCTCGGCATCGGCCTTCAGTCCTTCGATTGTGTACAACGTGGCGCCGAACATTAACTCTCCATTCGGCTATCCGGCCAATTCGCACTTCGTCACCACATTCAACTCCAACAACATCCCCACTTCTGCCGTGGTATCGGTTGACGCTTTCGACAACCATCAGAAGACAATGACGGTGTACCACTACTCGCTTGACGCCGAGATGCAGTTGGCCGCGAATTTCGTTGCGACACTGGGTTACCAGGGCAGTAATGGGCATCACCTGTTCTACGAGCAGGACCTGAACGCGGTTGCGGCCGTTCACGGGTATCCGCTCAACCCCCAGTTGAATCGCGTCACCGACTTCACCAATGGCGCCAACTCGAACTACAACGCCATGCTGGCCAGCTTGAAGCACAACTTCTCGCATAGCTTCCAGGCGGAGGTGGATTACACCTGGTCAAAAAGCATGGATGAGGGATCGAGCTCCTACAACCAGGACTCCTACGCGCCGATCAGTATTCACGACGTATACGGACGTTCCGACTACAACTTCGGCAACAACGTCCGGATCTTCGGGCTCTACCAACCGAATTTCTTCCACGAGCACTTGCTGCATAGCTTCGCCGATGGCTGGTCGCTTGGCGGCACGTACGACTACCACAGCGGCTTCCCATGGACCCCGACCTACCCGGTAACGACGACGGGGGCTGTAGGCGGCACCGCTGGCCACCTCTATTACTCAAATAGTCCCTACACATCGATCCGACCGGCGGCCTATACCGGTGGCCCTTTGAATCTCAGCACCGGGGCGTTCGAGTCCGGCCCTGACGCCGCTCCTTCTGGTTCACAGCCTCACAATGTCAACTTCCCGAACGGTACCGGGGGTGAAAACTACTTCACGCCGGCCACGATTTCGGCGGCGGCCAATTCCGCGCCCGTCACGACCGAGTATCCCGCGCCGCCACCGGTCATGGAGCGAAATTCATTGAATGGGCCCATGTACCAAAGCGTGAATGCCAGTCTGGCCAAAAATTTCCATCTTCCGGAGGCGCGGATCATTGGAGGTAACGCCGGCCTCGAAGTTCGCGTGGACACTTACAACCTGTTCAATCTGACCAACCTCACCGGCCCAACGACCAGCATTGTGTCCGCAAACTTTGGCCAGAGCGGTGGCGGATTGGCCGGGCGCATTGTTGAGCTGCAGGCGCGCTTCTCGTTCTAAAGGGAATATCAAAAACTTCATGACTACACGTAGAACCTTCATGAGCGGGGCCGCTGCAACGGCGGCCCTGGCGCAATCGCCCGTAAGGCTTTTGTCCCAGGCCGCGGCAGGTCTTGCTGAGATCACGCTCTCTGCGGATTTCAGCAAGCTGCTCGCCACCATGCCCTACGACTTCACGGGGTTGAGCTACGAATCGGCGCAACTCGGGCATCCTGATTTCTTTTCAGGCTCGAACCATGGGCTCATCGCTTTGTTCCGCTGCTTGAGTCCGCGCGGCGTGCTGCGCATTGGCGGCAACACGGCGGAGTACGCCACGTGGAGCGACAACGACGCCGACGCCGCGAAGAATGACACGCCGCACGCGATTGGCCCCGACGCGGGGACTGCGGCCAAAACGGCTTCGATTCTTACGCCCATCGCCATCCGCAACCTGAAAGACTTCATTACACAAGCCGGTGATTGGCGCGTGATCTATGGCCTGAATCTCTGGCACGGTACACCGGAAAACGCCGCGGCCGAGGCGGCGTTCGTCTTTAAGACTCTCGGTGAGCGCCTCATCTGTTTCCAGATCGGCAATGAGCCGGACATGGATCATGCTCCGGGCTCGAAGGATCGCTGGACATTCGATCACTATTGGGAGCGTTGGCACGATCTTCCGCGACGCCGTGAAGAAGGCCGTTCCCGGCGCGCGGTTTGCCGGCCCCGACATTGCCAAGGAGCTTGAATGGATTACGAAGATGGCGGACGAGCGGCCGGAGATCGAATTTCTGAGCGGCCACTATTATGCGGAAGGGCCGCCGGCCGATCCAAAAATGACGCTGGAGTTTCTGCTCAAGCGCGGCAAAGATCCCGCTGTATACGGCGAGTTCGCCATCGTCCAGGCGGCGACAAAGCAGCTAGGCAGGCCTTATCGCATGAGCGAAGGGAACTCCTGTTATCACGGCGGCAAGCCGATGGTCAGCAACACTTTTGCCTCTGCATTGTGGAGCGGCGACTACATGCTTCAGGTGGCGCAGGCCGGCTACATCGGCGTCAACCTGCACGGCGGCGGCAACGGACTCTATACACCCATCGCCGGCGACACGCCGCAGGGATTCGTCGCCCGGCCGGTCTTTTACGGCATGATGCTTGCGCAGCGCTTTGCGGGCGGCACATTTGTTGAGGCAAGTCTTTCCGGGCAGAGCGACGCACAGAATGTAACGGCTTTCGCGGCCCAGAGCGGTTCGGGTGATTCGCACGGCGCTCACCGCCTCAAGCTGGCCATCTTCAATAAGGCCGACGCGCCGGTGCGAATCAAAATGACAGGCCTTCCGATTGCGGGAAAGGCGCGTGCCTGGTGGCTCAAGGCGCCCGCCATCGACTCGCTCGACGGCGTCACCTTCGGAGGAAGCCGTGTTGAGACAGACGGCGCATTTCATCCGCGAGCAGAGTCGGAGATCGCAGTCAGGAATGGCGGCGGATCGCTCGAACTGCCAGGGTACTCGGCGGCGTACATTGAAGCTTGACGGCTGCGGAGCGATCGGCGCAGGGAGAAGCAGCAGTATTTCAGAAACGCAAGGGAGAGTTTTTCTCCCGAACACCGAACCAAAAGGATAATGGCATGGAATCCGCTTTAGTTACGCCCATCCGCCGCCGCGACTTCATCCAGCTTGCCGCTGCCGCGGGCTTTGGGCTCGCGTCGGGAATCGGTGGGAGCCGCGCCTTTGGCATCGTCAAGCATCAACATGACGATGCGCTGCTCGACGATCTCTCCCAGCGTTGCTTCCAATACTTTGCGGATGCCATGGATCCTGAGACCGGCATCTGCATGGATCTGATTCACGGCAACCCCGACGACAACGCGAAGAAGGGCGATCAGTCGCGCGGCAGTACAGGCGTCACAGGTTTTGCGCTCACCGCCATGTGCATCGGCGCGGACCGCGGCTGGATTCCGCGCGACAAGGCCAAAGATCTCGTGCGCCGCTGCCTGCAGCAGCTACACCAACGGCAAGGTCCCGCCGGAACACGGCTGGTTCTATCACTTCCTCGACGTGCACACGGGCCAGCGCTGGAAAGACGTGGAGATCTCAACCAGCGACTGCATCTGGCTGCTGGCCGGCTCTCTCACCTGCCGCCAATATTTTCACGAGGATCACGAGATCGGCGATCTCGCCACGCTGCTTTACAGCCGCTACGATTTCCCATGGATGACGAACGGCGATGGTAAGTTGCTCTCGCACGGCTGGAAGCCGGAAGGATTCCTCAAGGCCCGTTACGAGAAGTATTGCCAGCTTGCGGCCATGTATCTGCTGGGCATCGGTTCGCCAACGCATCCTCTGCCTGCAGACGCCTGGTATGCCTGGGGCCGCGATCCGAATTCCTATGGGAGCTACAACTACATCGGAACCTCGCTGCTATGGACCTATCAATATCCCTTTGCATGGTTCGATTTTCGCGGTAAGCGCGAGACACGGGGAGACAAAACCGACTGGTGGGAGAATTGCCAGACCGCAACGCGTGCACATCGCGAGTGGTGCTACACGGATCTTGCCAAGGAGTTTCCCGATTACACGCAAGAGATATGGGGCATCACCAGCTCGTCGAGTCCAAAAGGCTATAAGGCGTGGGGTGGGCCGCCCAAGCACTCGCAGATCGATGGCTCCGTCGTGCCATGCGCCGCCGGCGGCTCGCTCATGATCACGCCGGACATTTGCATTCCGGCCATGCACGCCATGAAGGACAAATTCGGCGACAAGATATGGGGCAAGTATGGCCTTGCCGATGCTTTCAATCCGCTCACCGGCTGGGTTTCAACCGAAACGATGGGTCTGGACGTCGGCATGATCTTGCTCAGTGCGGAAAACCTTCGCGGTGGCAATGTGTGGAAGTGGTTTATGGCCAATCCCGAGCCGCGCCGTGCAATGAAGCTTGCCGGCATCGAGAAGAGTTGATGTCCGTCGCGGCTCTCAGGAGATGGACGGCAGGCCTCAGGGATATAGAAATGGCAAGGCAATTCTTTGCGCGCACAAAGATCATTCTTCTTCTTGTGGCGCTGGCGCCGGCGACGGCGCAGAAACCGGCTCGGCAGCCGGCAAAAGTCGCGCCGTCGAATCCGCAGCTCGTCTCTCCGGAAATCGAGCGGCGCGTCGATGCGCTGCTCGCCAAAATGACGCTTCAGGAAAAACTGGGTCAGCTTGTGCAGTACAACGCAGCCGGCGCAGCCTCTGCCACGGTGACCAACGGCCAGCAGTCTAATCTAGCGGCAAATCCTGAGGTCGGTTATCACATAGACGCCATGCAACTCGCCGCGAATGGCGAAATGGGCTCGATGCTCAATGTCCCCGCAGCGCGCATCCACGCCTATCAACAGGCTGCGGTTGAGAAGAGCCGCCTGCATATTCCGCTGCTTTTTGGCGCCGACGTGATTCACGGTTACCGCACCGTTTATCCGGTTCCGCTCGCGCTTGCTGCAAGTTTTGATCCCGATCTGGTCACGTCGGTCGCGCGGATGGCTGCGCAGGAATCAAGTTCAGCCGGAATCCGCTGGTTCTATTCGCCCATGGTCGACATCTCGCGCGATGCTCGCTGGGGCCGATCCGTCGAGGGCGCGGGCGAGGACGCATTTCTGGGCGCGGCCATGGCGCGAGCGTACGTCCGCGGCTACCAGAACGATCGTCTCTCCGAAACTGACAGTGTCGCCGCCACCATCAAGCACTTTGCCGCATACGGGGCTGCCGAGGCTGGCCGCGAATACAACACCACGGACATGAGCACGAGCCGCCTCTTTCAGGACTATCTTCCGCCGTATAAGTCCGGCGTCGATGCCGGCGCGGCGAGCGTGATGAGCGCTTTCAACGCGCTGAACGGCGTTCCCTCGACGGCCAATCCTTATCTGCTCGACACGATTTTGCGCAGGAAGTGGGGATTCGACGGAGTTGTAGTCAGCGATTACACGGCCATCATGGAGCTGATCAATCATGGCGTCGTACTGGATGCAGCGACGGCTACCGAAAAAGCCATCAACGCAGGCGTCGACGTGGACATGATGTCGCACTTTTACGACACGCAATTGCCGGCACTGATCCGCTCGGGGCGCGTCCCCATGGCGGAAGTGGACGAAGCTGTGCGCCGCGTGCTGCGCCTCAAATTTGCGCTGGGGCTCTTCGATCATCCCTATCCCACGCAGCCTGAAGTCACTAATGTGACGCCTGAGCGCAGAGCGCTGGCGCTCCGCGCCGCCGAAGAGTCCATTGTGCTACTCCAGAACAAATCCGTTTCGAACGCGCCACTGCTTCCACTCAAACCGGGCACGAAAATCGCGCTCATCGGACCGCTGGCGGATGATCCGCGCGACATGGTTGGCTCGTCGGGCGGCGTGCATCGCGACTCTGAGGTCATCACTGTGAAGGCCGCACTCGAAGCGCATACGGCCAGTCCCATTTTGTACGCGCCAGGCACGCAGATTCTCTCGAACTCCGAATCCGGCTTTGCCGAGGCGGAACAAATCGCGCGCCAGTCCGACGTGATCGTGCTCGTGCTCGGCGAATCTGGCTCGATGAGCGGGGAAGCGGGCTCGCGCGCAGAACTCGATCTGCCCGGCAACCAGTTGGAGTTGCTCGAGAGAATTGCCGCTGTGGGCAAGCCCATTGTGCTTCTTGTATTCTCCGGCCGTCCGCTGGTGCTCACTGCCGCAGCGCAGCACACGCAGGCCATCCTCGAAGTGTGGTTTCCCGGTATCGAGGCCGGCGAGGCCATCGCCAATCTTCTCTATGGCGATGAGTCTCCCAGCGGCAAGTTGCCCATGAGCTTTCCTGAGTCGACCGGGCAAGAGCCGCTCTACTACAATCAATTTCCCACCGGGCGTTCCGCGAATAACGCCGACCTCAACAAGCCGCCGGAAGCGGATTCGCGCTTCATTTCGCGTTATATCGATGCGCCCAACTCGGCTCTCTTCCCCTTCGGCTTCGGCCTGACTTATACCACCTTCAGCTATTCCGCAGTTGCCGTCTCGCGCGCCACCCTGCCGTTGCGCGCAGCGCATCCCGGATCCGCACCTCTCATCACGGCAACTGCAACGGTGACGAACACCGGAACCCGCACCGCGACCGAGGTGGTGCAGTGCTACGTGAGAAACCGCGGCGCCAGTCTGGAGCAACCCGTGCGCAGTCTTCAGGGTTTCGAGCGTGTCACGCTCTCGCCCGGAGAGTCGAAGCAGGTGAGCTTTCCACTGGGGTTCAACGAATTTTCGTTTTTCGATAACACCGGCAAGCAGGTGATCGAACCCACGCAATATACCGTTTGGATCGGCGGCGACTCGCTGGCTTCGAACGCGGCCGAGTTCATCGTCCAGCGTTAGCGCGTCGCAGGAGTACGATCCATTCGTAGGTATTCCATGCAGGCAAAGTTCATACCTCGGTCGCGCAGGATGTGGGTCATTGCGCTCTTCGCAGCAGCCTTGCTGCTGGCGGCAGTTGCCGTGCTGACGGTGTTGCGTCATCGCTCTCGACAACGAGTAACGCAGGCTTCGGCCTCCGACTATGTCGATGCATCGGTGTGCGCGAACTGTCATCGAGACATCGCCGAGACATACAGCAAAACCGGCATGGGCCGTTCCTTTTTTATTCCCACCGCAGGCAACGTGGCGGAAGACTACGCGCACGCGAACACCGTCTTCCATCAGCCTTCCGGTCTGCGCTACACCATGATTGAGCGCAACGGTGAGTTCTTTCAGCGCCGGTCAGAAGCTGGATTCGACGGCAAAGAGACCAACGTGATGGAAGAGCGAATTGATTTTGTGATGGGCTCGGGCAATCACTCGCGCAGCTACTTGCATCGCGCACCCGACGGGCAGTTGATCGAGCTTCCCGTGAGCTGGTACTCGGAGGGCTCTGGCTATTGGGCCATGAGTCCCGGCTATGACTGGAAGGGCCAGAAGGATTTTCGCCGCGCGATCACAGGGGAGTGCATGTTCTGCCACAACGGATATCCAGAGGGCGACGCCGGACTGGAGAGATCGATGTTTCCCGAGAAGTTGCCGCAAGGCATCGATTGCCAACGCTGTCACGGGCCGGGGCGCGCTCATGTAGAGGCTGCCATGTCGGGCCACGCCGCGCCCGATTTGTTGCGTTCGACGATTGTGAATCCCGGCCGGCTCGATCGCGAGCGGCAGCTTGAAGTTTGTATGGAGTGCCATCTTAAGACGAGCTTCCACGAACCAAGCGAGGAGCGCGCCTTCGATCGCACCGTCTTTTCA
>CAVOTQ010000018.1:0-27350 GCA_963699385.1 uncultured Acidobacteriota bacterium
AAGTTGAAGGGGCGGCGATACGGCACCGAGATAAGCGCCAGCCGGATCGCCGAAGCTTTGAACCCCTTCAGCAGCAGGTCGCGCAAGGTGTAGAAATTGCCCTCGCTCTTCGACATTTTGCTGCCGTCCACGAGCAGAAAGCGCACGTGCATCCAGTGTCGCGCGAATTGCTTGTGCGTCGCAGTCTCGCTCTGCGCAATCTCGTTTTCGTGGTGCGGGAACATCAAGTCTTCGCCGCCGCCGTGCAGGTCGAAGCTCTCGCCCAGATACTCCATCGCCATGGCCGAGCACTCGATGTGCCAGCCCGGACGGCCGCGGCCGATCGCCGTATCCCAGGAGGTCTCGCCGGGCTTGGGGGCCTTCCACAACGCGAAGTCGCGCGCCGAATCCTTCTCGTACTCGTCCACATCGACGCGCGCGCCGTCTTCCATGCCGCTCAGATCCTTCTTGCTCAGCTTGCCGTACTCCGGAAACGCCGCGAGCCGGAAGTACCAGGAGCCATCTTCTACTTTGTAGGCCGCTCCCGCTCGCAGCGAGCTTCTCGATCAGCTCCACCATCTGCGGAATGTGTTCGGTGGCGCGGGCAATCTCCTCCGGCCGCTCCACGCGCAGCGCTTCCAAATCCTCGAAAAACGCGTCGACATATTGCGACGTGTAGTCGCCGATGGAGATGCTGGCCGCGGCCGCGTTGCGGATGATCTTGTCGTCCACGTCGGTAATGTTCATCACGTGGCGCACGGCCATGCCGCTCAGGCGCAGAAAGCGCCGCAGAACGTCGATTTGCAGAAAGGTGCGGAAGTTGCCGATGTGGCCGTAGTCGTAGACCGTGGGCCCGCAGGCATACATGCGCAGCGCCTTGCCGTCGGCCGGCTCGAGCGCATCCAATTGTCCCGTGAGGGTATTGAAAAGGCGGAGGGTCATCGCGAACGCAGTTCGTGCAAAGTATCGCTTTCGATTGTAGCAGCGCGCCTACGCGCAATTGCTGGGTCGTGTCGCCGGCCTCGAAGCCGGCCATCGTGCGGATCTGGAGACCCACGCTCGCGTGTGGCCCGCCCTCGAGACGTTATTGTTTTTGCCGCCAGGTTTGGGGTAGCGAGATCTCCCCCTATCCCCCGATTGCCGCCCTCACTGCCGCCGCCCCTACGCCGAACAGCACAATGATCGCCCACCATCCAATCACAGCAATGTAACCGGCACTGCGCTTAACCCCCGCCACTATCGCCACGCCGATACCCATCAACACCAACATCCACACGGTCACCGCGTCGAACGAAGTTGCCAGCGCGTAGAGTACCTTGTTTGTGTCCATGGGATCCAGAAAAGCGCCCGGGTTAGTGGGCGCGAAATTCTGAATGTTGAACGACTCCGGAGCCATGCCTGCGTAAATCACAATGACTCCCAGCAGCACCTTCACCACTTGCGGAAGCCACGCGTAATAAACCACGGCGAAGGCGTCACCGAACTTCGCCCTGCCTCCGAATCCAAAATTGATGGTACCCATCAGCACCGCGGCAATCACCAGCGTTCCCAACATTCCCAGCACTGGCCCACCCAAAAACATGACCTCCGAGAACCCGGTCGCGCGGGCGTAAGCCTTTTCCCTTTGGTCGGGAGGCAGCTGCGCCATCCCTTCCGCTGCCTTTGGGTTCATCCGGATCTGGTTTTCAACTGTCTGCCGCATCCCAACCTTTTCGACCACGGCTCCAAACAGAATGAAGCTGGCCAACGCGCCCACAATCAGCGGCAGCCACCAGCTCCGGTTGCCGCGCCGGATGTCTTCAAAGGTCTTCGACGGAGCCGTAAACGTGTAGGCCACGCGTTGCCATTGCGTAAGGCCCGCGACCGCAGGCTGAGCTTCAAGTTCGCTCATGATTTCCGCCTTTCAAAATGCCTGGATGCTTTTGCCCGCGATTGTACCCCCTGGCCTGGCTCGGAATCGAATGATTTTTTGCGAGCAGGACCAGAACGCCCCGCGCAGCGTCGCGCGAAAAAATCGCGGCACGATTCAAGCCTACGTTTTTACGCGCTATTTTTGAAGCCGTTTAAGTTCGTATAAACCGCCCACAACCCGCGGCGGGGCCGAGCCCGGCTTCGCAGAGAGTTTGGTTCGCGCGGACCGTCGCAGCGAAGAACCGCCTTTGCACTAGCGCTGAAAATTCGTCATTGCCGCTTGCGGCGCCGACGCGCAACAGCGGAAGCGCCGAGCCCAAGGAGAATGAGCGACAATGTGCCCGGCTCGGGAACTACGGGCGGATCACCCGGATCGCCAGGCGGGTTGCCTGACGGATTACCGGCTGGATTACCAGGTGAATTGCCGGGCGGACCGCCGGGCTGCCCCGGCCCTATCGGCGACCCCGGGGCGCCGCCCTGAGTCGAGGGACCGCCTATGAAAATCGGTGGTGTCGAGGGGCCTGGAGGCATCGATTGCGATTCGTCAAACGGCGGCGCGGAAGCCATACCTGAAGATGCCAGGAGAGCGGGTGTCTCCTCAGACAGTTCTCCGAGGCTCTCGGAACCCGATTCAACCTCGGGCGGGACAAGATACGCCGTCGGCGGTTCGTCTCCAGCCGGCAGAACCGTCTTTTGTTTTCCTGGCGGCAAGATCGCTGCCACCTGGTTGCCGCAAGCGCAGAGATACATCGCCCCTTGCCCGTCGGTGAAAACTCTTGTGCCCGTAGGAATGGAAATCCTTTTACCGGTCCAATGAATCACCAGGCCGTTTTCCACCTTCCAGTAGTTCACATAGCGATCGAGTGGAAGCGAGGTTTTCACCAAATGAAATCTGTCCGGATCGACGCCGGAATAGACCGATTGCCAGTACGGATCTCGTAGAAGATCTTGCCACTTCTTTCGGGATGCCTCTTCCTGACCAGTAGCGCTACTCGGAACGCAAATTCCTCCGCGAACCACGGCGTATGGATTCACTTCGGGAATCGCAGCGCCAGTGTCCTCTTTAGAAGCCGCGGGCGATGCGGATCGCGGCTTGGGCGCCCCCTCCGTGAATGCCGATCGTCCGAGGCCGCCCGCGCCTATAGGCGCATCCGTGGTTGCGGAGTAGCCTATGCCCGGCGACGTATCCGCACGCAGCCGGTTCGCTCGCCGATACAACAGGGAAGAAGCCGCAGCAACTGCAATCAAGATGACCACAAGGGCGACGGCCCTTTTCGTTCTCATTTGCCCTCCTCTTTCTGGGGCTTGGCATGATCCACACAACAGCCGGTCATAATTGAGCGCCGGGCGGATTTACCGGCAATGTGGACGTGGTCTAAAACCACTTTGGGGCACGCTTACCGATGACTCAGGAACCACTCCGATTTCGCTCGCATGCTCTGGACTTTCAAAACAAGCGAAAACAGTCGTGTCCGTCCCAAACAAGGCGGACAACATCACATCCGGGTTCGTCCCAGACTCCTGCGGTCAGAGATAAAGTCCTCAGCCGTCTAAAAGGGTAATTGGCAATAGAATAACCGTGACTCCCGCTTGTGGCATAGATGCCAATGGTCATTTGGAGACGATTGTGGCTGCTCTAGCGCCAAATCGGGAAATGAATTTCAACTATTGAAGTAAAGCTCTCTGCACGGGACCGCCCTTTATGAATCGGATGCATCTCTCTTGTTCATAGGTGTGTCACCGGCATTCCGGAAGCCGTTGGTTAGTGAACATTTCGATACGCATTCCGCTTGCCCACTCGCCAACTCCGCTCATCTGCCTAGTATGATGTTCATCAATTAAAGCGTTCAGCACGCGGCTATACTAGCCCTCGTGCTGCCGCGAGTTTCCAGGCAACGCCGCATCCAGACTCCGCAACCAGGGTTCTTTGAGGAAGTGACCGCAGTGAATCAATGGAAAAGCTGGATACAGAAGCTGGGACATCCGGAAAAGGCGAGGGCTGAAAGGCGAATCCCATCGGGGCTTATCGCCTGGCAGACCAACACCCCGGCTCCGCACCCATCGATCATCAGAAACATCAGCTCGACCGGACTCTATTTGCTCACAGAAGAACGCTGGCCTGTTGATGAGTTGGTCCCCTTGACAATAGAAATGAAAGATTTGCCGGAGAACCGTGCAGAGGACCGCATTCCAATCCAGGCGCGCGTTGCCCGGCACGGCGAAGACGGCATCGGACTAGCGTTTGTTTTGCCCGCCGGCCTCGATCGAGACCTGTGGGAAGTTCTGGTCAGGAACGCCGTCGTTCTTACCGACCCCAAGGACCTCTCCCACACGCTCCGGCTGATCCGAACCGCCCTGTTCCTCTATCGTCTGTGTCACGAGGAAGCCCACGCAGCCCTTCAGTTGATCGGCAGCGAGCTGGTTGAACCTCGACCCACGATCGCCATGCAGATTGCATTCGCCACGGAAAAACTGCTGGCTTCAGAACCCGATGCCGACAAGATGCGCGCTCATCCGCAAATTGTCGCGGACATACTTAAATACGGGTCATCGGCGGAGGATGATTTAACAAGGCAGTTATGGATAAACCTGTTCGTCGGCTCCTGCCAAGTAAACAACATAGACGAATCCAACCGCCCCTTTGTCGATCTGCTTGTGAGTATTCGACCCATCCAGGGCCTGATCCTGCTTGCCGCATTTAAGAAGGCGACCGAGCGCAGGCCAAAACCCGGGGACGTTCCCTTGGCGCCAGGGGATTCTTCCTCGCCGCGCATCATCTATTCAAAGCAGGAGATGATTCGACTCACAGGCATCAACAATCCGGTAAGGCTTGGCGGGGAGGTCTCCTCCTTATTCAGCACGGGATTGATCGAAGAGCCTTTCGTTTTCACGCTCTATGTGACCACCGAGAGCCTCGATCTCACTCCCACCCGCCTGGCCCTGGACCTATACGAGCGCTGCAAAGCCGATCGCATACAACCAAATTCCCCACCCGAAGAATCGCAAAGCACCTGACCCCGCCCGTAGCTGCCCGAAGAGCCACAAGCCAATGTCTACAGGGTGATGACGACCTTGCCGATCTGCTCGTTGCTTTCGAGGTACGTGTAAGCTTCCACGGTCTGTTCGAAGGGGAAGGTCCGCGCGATCTTCGGCTTGAAGGATCCATTCGCCAGGTGATCGTAAATGTATTTCTTCATCGTCTCCCACTCCGGAGTGCCGCGCAGTTCGCCGAAGGTGTAGCCGAACATGCCGATGCGACGGCCGAAGGCAGCCAGCGGAAAGGGCGTGAGCTTTTGAGAGAGCGCGCCATACAGGAAGATGGTGCCACCATTGGCCGTAGCCTGCGCGAGCGTGTTGATGTAGTCGCCGCCCACCGGATCGAAGACGATGCGCGCACCTTTGCCACCGGCGATCGACTGCACCCGGGCCACGAGATCTTCTTCTTCCGTGGCAATGACGTGGTCAGCGCCGAGGGCTTTCAACTGATCCTTTTTGGCGGAGGTGCGAGTGGTCGCGATCGAGATACCTCCCTGCGCCTTGACGATTTGGATAGCTGCGAGCCCGACGGATGAACTGGCAGCTGTGATGAGGACGAAGTCACCGGCAGCCACTTTGCCGAAGGTCACGAGCGCGCCATAGGCTGTGCAGTACTGCATCCAGACAGCGGCGCCCTCGACTGCGGAGAAAGAGTCTGGAACGGCTGCGAGGACGCCGGCAGGAACCACGGCCTCTTCCGCAAGCACCGGGTACTGGTTCATCGAAAAACCTGGAATGGTGCCAAAGCGTCTGCCGATCAGAGCGGGATCGACGCCGGGACCAACCGCGATGACCTTTCCGAACGCCTCGTATCCCAGCCCCGAAGGCGGGTTCACTTTTTCCATGTAAAAGCCGTGGTAATACATGCTTTCGGCCCGGTTAAGGCCCACTGCTTCCACCTTGAGCAAAACTTCTTGAGGACCGGGCTGGCGCTGGGGCAGATCTTCGATATGAAGCACTTCGGGACCACCGAGCTGATCAAAACGAATGGCTTTCGGCATAAAGTGGACATCCTCCTGTCGCTAGAGAGATGCGGACTGCGTGCGGCGCGGCGCAAAATTTGCGCGGGCCTCCACGCATCCCCAGCCCACAATTCACTCGTTCACTTCTTCACTCATTCACTCTTTCGCCTGCTAACCCTGCTCGCTCCGCTAGACTGATTGCAACGCCACTTCTCCCAAGAAGGAACTTGCTCCCTTGAAAAAAATCACTTTCCTCACCCCAGCCGCCGCCGCGCTGAAGCACCTCTTGCTTCCCGGACTCACCGTCCTCCTACTGGCTACTGGCTGCTTCCTGTTCTCTGCTTTCGCCCAGAAGCCTCTGCTGATGGCGCAGACCAAGGCGCCTGCGCCCGTCTCGCTCGAAGACCGCAGAAAAGCCCTCAGCGACATCTTCCACGAGTACTGGGAGGATCAGCTCAAGCACGATCCCGAGTTTGCGTCGTCACTTGGCGACAAGCGCTACAACGACCAGACCAGCGACTACTCCGCGCAGGCGGTGAACGACGCGCTGGCGCGGGAGCAGAATCTCCTGCTGAAACTCGCGGCCATCGACCCCGCGGGGCTCACAGATCAAGAAAAGATCAGCCAGGACCTGCTCATCCGCGAATTCGAAATGGACCAGGAGGGCGCGGAGTTCAAGGAATGGGAGATGCCCATCAACCAGATGGGCGGCATCTACAGCGACTATCCGCAACTCGCGGCCGAGTTGAACTTCACCACGGTGAAGGATTACGACGATTGGATCGCGCGGCTGCACGCGCTGCCCACGGCCTTTGCGCAAGTCACGGAAAACATGTCGATCGGCATGGAGGACGGACGTGTGCCGCCGAAGTATCTCCTCGAAAAGGCGCTCGACCAGGTGAAGGAACTGGCCAATCAGAAGCCCGAAGATTCGCCGCTTGCCCTGCCCCTCAAAACGTTTCCCGCATCCATTTCCGCAGCCGAGCAGGAGCGCATCAAGACCGAAATGCTCGACGTAATCGCCAAAGAGGATCTTCCCGCCTACCTGCGCTTCGCGCGATTTCTTGAGGTCAGCTACGTTCCCGCGGGACGCGCCAAGCCGGGCATCGATTCCCTGCCCGACGGAAAAAAGTACTACCAGTTTTTGATCAAGCAGACCACGACTACCGACCTTACCGCGGACCAGATTCACCAGATCGGCCTGGACGAAGTAAAGAAGGACGAAGCCGAGATGCTGGCCATTGCGCAGAAGCTTGGCTTCCAGGATCTGAAGAGCTTTCGCGAAAGCCTGAAGACGAATCCCAAGCTGCATCCCGCGTCGGCCGCAGGCCCTGCTCGACGCCTATCGCGGCTATTTGAAGCCCATGCAGGCCAAGCTGCCCGAGCTTTTCGGCACGCTGCCCAAGGCGCCATTTGAAGTGGTCCCGGTGCCCGAATATGCCGAGAAGACTTCGCCGCCCGCCTATTACCAGCCAGGCACGGCGGACGGCAGCCGGCCGGGTCGCTTGTTCATCGACACGTATAACGCCACCGACCGCAATCTGTACGGCGTCGAAGCGATCGCGTATCACGAGGGCATTCCCGGCCATCATCTGCAAATTTCCATCGCGCAGGAGCTGACGGGCATACCGGAGTTCCGCAAATACGAACGCTACACGGCCTACACCGAGGGCTGGGGACTCTACTCCGAGCGGCTGGGCAAGGATGTGGGCTTTTACCAGGATCCCTACTCCGATTACGGCCGTCTGGAGGCCGACATCTGGCGCGCCATCCGCCTCGTCGTCGATACCGGCGTTCACAGCGAAGGCTGGACCCGCGACCAGATGGTCCAATACTTCCACGACCACTCCAATGTGGACGAAACCAGCATGCAGTCCGAAGTGGATCGCTACATCGCATGGCCCAGCCAGGCGCTGGCCTACAAGATCGGCCAGTTGAAAATTCTGGAGCTGCGCGACCGCGCACAAAAAGCCCTGGGCCCGAAGTTCGACATCCGCGCCTTCCACGACCAGGTGCTGGACGCGGGCGCATTGCCGCTCGACGTGCTGGAGCAGCGCATCGACGCTTGGATAGCGAAAAGCAAGTGAGCTTCTAGCTCCTAGCTTCTAGCTCCTAGCTGGTCGCGCTTCGCGCGTTCGCGTGGGATGCGCCAAATGGCCGGCTATAGCCGGACAAATGTGCGGAAAAATCGGCGCGAAATATGTCCGCTTATAAGCGGACATATTTTTTTGCAGAGTGACTATTTTTAAGCCTACAAAATGAGAAGCCGCGCGCTGATACGAGGCCATCCCATTCGGCGGTAGTGGTTCCCGGATCTCAGAATCGAGATCCGGGGCACCCTGTGTCGTGATGGGTTTGCATGTGCGGGTCTGGAGATCCGCACTACAGCCGGTTTATCACCCCAAGAAACAAAGACCGTTCCTTGGGGACCCCGGTCGGGAGACCGGCGGTACGAGGCGGTTGGTCAGCGCCCCATGTCGTTGGGAGTTTGCATCAGATGTATGCTTCGACCACTTCGAACCCTGGCTTGGACCAGCGCTCTTCGAGGGGGACTTGGTAGCCGTTGACGGGCAATGTTCCGTTCGCCATGAGGGTGCGCAGGGCTTCGTAACATTCGCCGTCGAGCTTGGCGGGGATATCGCGGTCCATGATGGCGGTAATCTGCGCCGGCGGCGAGGGCTTCGCGGTAGGGGCGCTTCTCTGAAAGCGCGCCGTAGACATCGGCGACCGCGAGCAGTCTCGATTCGAGCGAGAGGTGCCTTTTGCTCAGCCCGTTCGGGTAGCCGGTGCCGTCAAGCTTCTCATGATGCTCGCCGGCCATGACGGCAATCTCGCGAAAGGCTCCGATGTGGCCGAGTATCTCTGCGCTCATTCTCGGATGCGTTCTTGACAATTTCCAACTCGCCGTCGGTGAGCCGGGTCGGCTTGTCGAGAATGGTGTTGGAGATGCCGAGCTTGCCGAGGTCGTGGAGCAGAGCCGCGCGGCGCAGGGTTTGCATGCGCTCCGCGGGGAGGCCGAGAAGCGTGCCAATGGCCACGGCCGCGTCCATGACTCCGACCGAATGGCGATAGGTGAACGGGGACTTCGCGTCGACGACGTCGGCGAAGGTCTCGCAGATGGAGTCGATGTCCAACGCGGAAAGGCGCGCCTGGCCGTCGGGCGCATGGCCCTCAAGTTGGAGGCGAAGGATCGCAGCCCGGGTTTCGTCGATGGGATCGTCGGGCAGGCAAGACTGAAAGAGCCTTCGTGCCTTGTCGAGCGAGACGGCTGCGGCGGTGAGATCGGGATCGAACCAGCGGCCTGAGCGCTCTACCAGCGTATCGATCGCGGCCTGCGGGCCCTGATCCATGCAGAACACGTCGAGATGCTGGGCGATGCCCATGAGCCGGGAGATGACGGGAATATTCGGATTCCTTGAGCCCGGTGGGATAGCCGCCTCCGTCCCAATGTTCATCGAGGTGCCGGACGGCGACGGCGGCTTCTCTGCCGAGGCCCAGCTTCTGCACGATCGTGGCTCCGCGGTCGCAGCGGAGATCGATGAGTTCGCGATTGTTTTTGTGCTGGTCCGCCGTGAGCTTGACGAGGCGAGCGCCCTTTTGCAAGAACGGAGCGCCGGGCAGCACCTGCTGCCAAAGCAGCTTGACGGTGGAAAGTTTGGGCCGGAGAGGGCGCGTCCAATCGGCAAGCTTTGCGCCTGCCTTGACCGCGCGGTCGTCTCCGCCGACGATCTGGCACATGCGCGCCGAGTTGCTGCTGCAGCCTACGTCTTTCAGCAGGCAGGCGTAGTAGAGGTCGGAGATGGACTTTCGCGTCCAGGCCCGCCGCAAGGGCGATACGAACCGCGAGCAGGCAGGAACGGATGGCGTGTCCTGGAACCGCGCCTTCTGTCAGATCCAGTGCGAATGAGAGCGCGACGAGGATCTCCTGGCGGGTGGGATCGTTGCACTCGACTTCTTCGTACGTCGCGGAGGTCGCTGGCATGGTCGCCCTTTCGCAGGACGGGAAGCTGAGGATTGCTTGGTCAGCCAGCCGAATCAAGTTTCGCTCGGAGCGGTGCGCCGGGCCATGCAGCCTGCAGGCGAGTCACGAGACCCCGTACATGCTGGAGATAGGATCGATGCTTTTCCGAGTGATTTGTGGCATCCCTAGTTGGTTGTAGGGTGGTAACACTCGCTCTCGATTTCGGGCGGCGATCGGGGCGGGGAGACGCTTGTGTGCGCGGACCTGTGTAGCGCGCGGAAAGCCTTTTGAAACAGGCGGTTCCCCTGAGAAAGCCGCGATAGTCTTGGGCTGTGGGGTCGGCAATCGGCCTGGTAAAGGGCCAGCTTGCCGCAGCGCTCGCGTTTTACCAAAGTCATCGTGTTATCACAAACGGGGGATGGCTGATTTCGGACTCCTCGCCCACGATCATGAAGGATCGTGCAACGACTTCTTCGATCCGTACGCCCAAATCCAACTCATCGTACTGTCGACTGCCGCCTCTTCGCGTCCCTCACGGTCTGAAAGTCAGAACCGCGATTCGTGAGAAGATGAGCGACACGACAGCGCGTAGAAGGAATCCACGTGCTGATCCAGAGAGTCTCAACGCTCCGCTACCTCCGTGCTTACGCTCTGCCCGTCATCGTATTTTGCTGGGCTGGTGTGCGGAGCCACAACAATTCACGCTCAGGCAACCTCGTTCGGCAACGGCTACAGCGCCGCAGCCGAAGCGCGCGGCGGAACTCTCGCCGCCCAGCAGGGTGATCCTATCGACGCGGTTGAGGGCAATCCCGCAGGGCTCGCAGGCATCGAGACACGCGTTCTGGAAGCGACCGGGGTCGGCGTCTTCGGTTCGGGATCGTTTCAGAACTCAGCGAACACGTAACGGACGCATGGGCGGCGTAGTCGGCGCCATGCCTTACGGCGCGTTCGTCACTCCGCTTGGCGCAAGCCACTGGAATCTGTCTGCGGCCGAGACTCCTGAAATTCTAATGCGCGCCAACTGGACGTACGTGGATGCGCCGGGAACTTTGGGCGTCAGCTACGGCCTGCAGACCAACGAGACAGAGATCATCGGCATGCGCACTTCGCTCGGCGTGGCGCGAACTTTTGGGCCGAAGTGGTCCGGCGGCGCAGTGCTCGGGCTGGTTTACAACACGAATAATCTGAACGCTCCCTACATCTTTCAGCAGCAGCCCCAGCTGGCGGGCCTCAAGGTTCTGCTCAGTCTTCAGACTCACGGCTACGGCTGGAACGGCAACGCCGGCGTTCAGTTCCAACCCAGCAGTCACGTCCGCATCGGCCTGGCGTGGAAGAGCGGAACCACGATCCACACCAACGGCACCGCGAATGGATCCGCGTCAGCGTTGTTCACCGCGCTGGGCGTTACGCAGAGCCCATTATTCAGTTACCAGGCCCAGGTTCTCAACCATCTGCCGCAGGCGTTCGATGCCGGCTTCTCCTGGAGAGCGGACCGGCACATGACCTGGCAGGCGCAAGGGGACTTCGTGGCATGGGGCCAGGCGTTTCAGCAGCTCCCCGTCACACTCACCGGTGGCACGAACGCGGTGATTAATAGCGTGGTAGGGAGCAACGCCATGCAGGATGCGGTGCCGCTGCACTGGAACAACCAGGTTGGAATCCACGTGGGCGTCGATTCACCGGTGGGTGAGAATTGGGTGCTGCGCGCGGGATATGGCTACATGACGAATCCGGTGCCGAGTGCAACGCTGCTTCCCCTCACCGCGTCCATCATGCGCAACTCCATCGGGACCGGAGCCGGTTGGACGCACGGGCACATGCGACTGGACGCAGCCTACCAGGCACTGCTTCCCAGCTCGGAGTCAGTTGGTACCAGCAGCATCCTCGCCGGCGAATACAGCAACAGCACGGTGCGGATCTTCCTGCAATCAGTCACTGCGACAGCGAGGTTTAATTTCTGAGGCGGCGCCTGCCTTGAAGGCACGCCCGCACCAATCGGGCGGCGCGCGCGATCCAGCTACGGGGATTCTTCCGACTGAGTGACCGCGCTCTGCGATTGGCCAAACTGAAACAGCAGGAGCCACTTGCTGGCGACGGCGCGGCCGTTAACCTTGGCGGGTGTGAACTTCCAGCTTTGCGCCGCGAGCAGGGCGTGGTTGGCGAAGTAGCGGCTTGGCCCCGGCCAGTCGATGGAAGCATTGGAAACATTGCCCGCCGGATCGACCTCGACACGGATTTGTACTTTGAAGTGGCCTCGAATCGCGTCAATGACCTTTGCTGGAATGTCGGGCAGGGCCTGGTGCGTAACTGATCCCTGGACGACACCGCCTTTGGCGGGTTCGGCCGCTGGTGCCGGCGCCCGCGCCGCAGTTGGCGCTGCAAATGGTGCGGGAGCGGCAGGCGCAGGGGTTGCTGGCGCCACAGTGGGAACCGTGGCCTTAGGCTGAGGCGCGGGCTCGGGGGAGGCCGGAGTCAAATTCCAGCCGAATACAAATGCGCCGAACATCAGGAGGAGGACGAGCGCCAGGCCGGCGAGAATCTTGGCGCGCGAATTAAGAGACAGCTTCGCGTCATAAGACGGCTTCGCTGCAGGTTCAACAATGGCTTCCTTGGCCTGAACTTTAGGTGCGTCGGCGTGGGGAGACTCGGGAGAATTGAGGTGCGCCTTGATGCCGGCAAGGTTGCAGCGGCGCCCCGGATCGATGCGGAGGCATTCCCGGCAGATGGTGAAGAAGGGCTCGGGAATGTTGGCCGGTATCTCCGGATCACCGCCTTGCGATCTGTCCCAGGCGGGCGGCTGCTGGGTCAGGGCTTCGACGAGAAGGATGCCGAGCGACCAGATATCGGCGGCGGGGGCTACATATACGGTGCCGGTTTCCGGTGCATCGTAGATGCTGCGAGTGCGTGAGCGCCAACCGAAGTCTGGCGAGAGCTTCACCCGGTCATCAATGACCATGATGTTGGTTGGCCTGAGATGACCGTGCGTGAGGCAGCGGTTGTGAAGATAGGAGAGGGCGCCCAATACGGGGCCGAGCATCTCGCGGGCTTCACGGGGTGAGAGGGGACGCTCGGGAAGAATCTGGGAGAGGGTTTCATCGGCATACTCGGTTACAACGTAAAGCAGATCTTTACCCTCAACTTCACAGCGCCCGGCATGAAAAAGCGGCATCAGGTGAGGATGGCAGAGGGTCCTGGCTACATCCCATCGAGCGATGGTGGCGCGTTCATCGACAGCTTCGAACGGAAAGATTTTAATGGCGGCGTTTCGGCCTCGGCCATCATCCAGCTCGGTTAAATAT
Organism: uncultured Acidobacteriota bacterium; assembly: GCA_963699385.1. Lineage (GTDB taxonomy): Bacteria > Acidobacteriota > Terriglobia > Terriglobales > Acidobacteriaceae > Telmatobacter. The sequence goes on from CAVOTQ010000018.1 coordinate 13,149, forward strand.
GCAGAGCTCCACTCGGTCCTCCCTAACTCCTGGAGAAGCGGGAATCTTCCGTCGATGACGCGCTCGACTGAAATGACGCCGAGGAAGGTCGCACTCATGGTGAAAACGATTTTAACCACATCCATTGTGTGTGAAGTAATGCAAAATTGATCTGCTTGTGACGTAAGTACTCAACCGGCTGGCGGAATTTCGGACACTCGAGCGGCAATATCTCCCTGCATCGTTCCAGTGGGAAACGCCTGCTGTCGGGATCCGATCTTGCGGCGGGTGCATTGCGACCCAGAAGGCCGCGGCACAGTGATTGCCGACAAAGAAAATCCCCCTCCCAGCGTGGTATTCTTTCCGGTTCCCACTCAGGGCGGTTGATGCCGCCTATCTATTGCTGCCGAAGCGGCTCAAGCCGCGGCGGGAAAGGGTTGTATGAAGCGTTTGATTGTTTTGATTGGTTTGATTTTGGCATTCGAGGGCGGTTTGCATGCCCAGGCCGCGGCGCCTGCCACCGCGCCTGTCGACGTGAAAGTGTGCGACGTGGTCAAGAATCCGGCGTCGTTCGATGGCAAGATGGTGCGCATCAAGGGCACGGTGGTGGCCGGGTTCGACGAATTCGTGATCAAGGACGCGACCGATCCCAACTGCGGATTCCAGGTGAACGGAATCTGGCTTTCCTATCCACAAGGCTCGAAGGCCAAGTCCGGCCCGGTGGCGATTGTGACCGCGCAGCCGGCGCACAACTTTGCCGGCGCGTGGAAGGCCCCGACGCGCACGCCGGTAACGCTCGACAAGAGCAAGGACTTCAAGCAGTTTGACTCGCTGCTTTCGCAGCCGCATCAGAAGGGCCTGGACATGTGCCTCGGTTGCGCGCGCTACGAGGTGACAGCGACGCTGGTGGGCCGGTTGGACGGCGTGGCCGATGGGGCGGTAAAGCGCGATGCCGCGGGCAAAATCGTGGGCTTTGGCGGATTCGGCAACATGAACGCCTATCCTGCGCGGCTGGTGCTCGCATCGGTGTCGGACGTGGCTCCGAAGGAAATCGACTATTCCAAAACCGACGCCATCACCAAGGGCGATTCGGGGGTAACCCCGCCTCCCGCCTCGGGCGGCGGCGAATTCGACGACCCCTTTGCAGGCGCGGTGCGGCTGGCTTCGCATGTTGCGGCGGGCCCGGCGGCCGATCAGACGCAGAGGGCCGTTGCCGTATATCCCAAGTCGAGGGAGCAGAACGGCGTGAGCGTTGTTTTCGGAGCGGGAAACGAGGTACCGTCCGATGGCGCCGGCACAAAGGATTCTCCTGACGGCGTTCTATACAACTGCGTTATCAACCGGGATCGCTTGCAGGGGCCCTCGTTGGTGGTGGCGTTGTTCCACGTTGGCCAGCACGTCGCGGATCTGCGCAGCCCCAGGCCCGACAGCGCGGACGCCCCGTTCCTGGTTAATGAGAACGATGCCTGGGTGGTCACTTCGATCGCAGCCATCGTCGGCGGCCAGAAATACCTCACGCTGCCCGGCGGGTACCTGTTCTGGAATGTTGCGTGGCCGGCCGCTCAGCGCGATGACAACATGGAAGCAGCGCTGAAGGACTTCCTGAGCAACGAGGCGCTGCTGAGCCGATAGGAGAGCGGGGACCGAGGGAACAAGGGAACAAGAATACGCGGCGGAGCGACTAAGGATCGGGTCACAGACACCGCAAAGGAGTGCGAGATTGGCGCTGGCGGCGAAAACTGCCGGCGCCTTCCTGTCTGTGGCGAAGCGCAACCAGGCTGCTCGAAGAGCCCTGGGGCGCGTATTCTTGATTCTGCAACACAATCTATGTCCCGGAAGAGAGAAAAAATGGCTGAGATCGCCGTTGAGGCGCCGGAAATTCCGGCGCAGTTGCCCAAGGTGAGCATCGCCGTGCTGGGCGCCGGCAAGATGGGTGGCATTCTGCTGCAGGCATTTCTGAAAGAGAACCTGTTTGCCGCTGACAAGATTCACGCCACCGTGGGCCACGCCGAGCGGGCGCTGGCGCTGAGCACGCAGTGTGGCGTGGATGTGAGCACCAACAATGTCGAGGCCGCGCGCAAGGCCGACCTGATCCTGATCGGCGTAAAACCCTTCCAGGTTCCGGATTTGATTGCGGAGATCAAGCCTGCGCTCACGCCGGCCAAGCTGCTGGTGTCGTTTGCCGCGTCGGTCAAAACGCGCGCAATCGAAGAGGCGGCCGGTATGGAGATTGCCGTGGTGCGCGCCATGCCCAACACGCCTTCCGCGCTGGGCGCGGGAGTGGCTGCCCTGTGCCGCGGGCGCTTTGTCAAGGACGAGCAGATGGCGTTGGCCGAACGCTTGTTCGCGACCGTGGGCCGGACTGTGCTCGTCGATGAAAAGCACATGGACGCGGTAACCGGGCTTTCCGGATCGGGACCGGCGTATCTCTACATCATTATTGAAGCGCTGGCCGAGGCGGGCGTGAAGGTGGGTTTGCCGCGCGACATCGCGACGCAACTCGCAGCGCAAACCGCCTATGGCGCGGCCAAGATGGTGCTGGAGACTGGCTATCATCCGGCGCTGCTCAAGGACGCCGTGACCACGCCTGCGGGATGCACCATCGACGGCATCCTGGAACTCGAAGAGGGCGGGCTGCGCGTGACGCTCATTAAAGCGGTGATGCGGGCGACGGAGCGTGCGCGGCAGTTGGCGGCGGGGTGAGAAAGACAGGGAACAAGGGAACGAGGGAACCAGGGAACAAGAAAGCGGGTCGCTTAGCAAGGAGGAGCGATGAACATTGAAGAAGGCGTGAGGAGAATGAAGCGCGCGGGACAGTGTCTGATCGTGATCCCGGCGACAGTGATTTTGCTTTTACTGACTGTGGGAGAGGTCGCGTCTTTCGTCGTTGCGAGAGGTGGACGCCCGATGGATCTCATGCTGTTCTCCATCCCGCTGCTGCCGCCGTGCTTTTTTCTTTGGATTGCCGGATGGCTGCTTTGGATCGCAGGATGGATTGTGGAAGGTTTCGGCAAGAACCCCGACTGAGGACATGATTTGAGCGCTTTGCCGATCCAACGCCCAACCTGGCTTCCTAAATACTTGCCGGAACTTGATGGGCTGCGCGGTCTGGCGATTCTCGCGGTCGTTCTTTATCACTGCAATCCGCGGCTCCAGGGCACATGGATCTACTGGCGCTTCGCTGTGGGGCTGGGCCGGCGTCATTCTTTTTTTCACGCTCAGCGGATTCCTCATCACATCCACCCTGCTCACCACGCGCGACAAGCCGCGCTACTATCACAACTTTCATGCACGCCGAGCGCTGCGCGTATGGCCCGTCTATCTTCTGCTGCTGATCGTGGTCTATTTGAACGCGCCCTGGTTCATCGGTCCCGGCGTGTGGGAAGCGATCAAGACCGCGCCGTGGCTGGCTTACATTTTTTGCGTGCAGAACCTTTTTCATCTCGCGCTGCCGCCGGCCATTCAACCTACGTGGGCGCTGGCCATCGAGGAGCAGTACTACTTTGTGTGGGCACCGGTGGTTCGCGTGCTGCGCCGGCCGTGGATGCTCGCGGCCACGATGGGAGCCACGCTGGTTGCCTCGCCGCTCATCCGCCACGCCAATCTGCATTGGATGACGCCGACCAACACGCTCATCCATTTGGATGGGATCGCGTGGGGCAGCCTACTGGCGATCGCGATGCACACCCTGCCGCTCAGCCGGCGCGCGTGGCTCGGGATGGGACTGGGTGGCGTCGTGTTGGGATTTCTGGCAGCGGGCACCATCGCCGGCGGCACGGCGTATCTCGATTCCGCGCTGAGCGTCGGCTTTGCCGGAATGGTGCTGGCGCTCATCGCGTCCACCGGCGCGCGCAGTCCCGTGAACGCGACGCTGCGCTCCGGGCCATTGGCCTTCTACGGCCGCATCAGCTACGGCCTTTATATGATGCACATCTCGGTCTTCATTTTCATTGGTTCCTTCGATGCGGCAATGGACCGCCACCGCTACGGCGTAGCGGGCAACCTCGCCGTCGTGGCCATGCGTTTGTTTGTGAGCACACTGGTGGCCGCGGCGCTCTGGTACGGCTTCGAATCGCAGATTCTCAAATTGAAGAAGTATTTTTGAGATCAGAACGCGCCCCGAAAAATGGCGCCGAAGGCGGGGTTGAGTTATCCTCATCTGTTCTTAAAAAGGAGACTCGGTTATGTCTCGAATTGGTGTGTCTTCATTTTTCTGCGCTATGCTCTGTCTTCCGCTGTGGGGAAGCGGGAGGGGGCAAACCGCGCCTGCCACGGACGCGCAAGGGACGACCATTCGCACCAGTTCCGATCTCGTGGTTGTGGATGTGGTGGCTAGCGATTCCCAGCAAAATCCTGTGCACAAGCTCACTGCCGCGGATTTCACGTTGCTCGAAGACGGCAAGCCGCAAACGGTAAAGATTTTCGAGGAACATCAGACGCAACCATTGGCTCCATTGCCGCCAGCTCCCAAGCTCGATCCCGGCATCTTTACGAACTATTCGATTGCGCCCGCGAATGGCGCTCTCAACATTCTTCTGCTCGACAAGCTGAACACGCCCATGGATGCGCAATCCGTAGTGCGGGACCAGGTGCTGAAGTTTCTCAAGGAGGTGCACCCGGGCACACGCATCGCCATTTTCTCGCTGACGATTGATTTGAAGCTGCTGCAGGGATTCACGACCAATCCCGAGTTGCTGCGCGCGCTCGTGGAAGGCAAGAAAGGCAGCCAGGGGGCGTCGCCGCTGATGAATAACGCGATGGAGGGCGATCAACCGGGCGCCGACGACCCGATGTACGACATGGACGCGGACATGCTGGGCAACGATCCCAGCGCCGCGATCATCCTGGCCAACCTGCAGGAGTTTGAGGTTGATCAGCAGTCGTTCCAGTTGCAACTCCGCGCTCGCTATACGATGGACGCGCTCAATCAACTGGCGCGCTACATGAGCGCGCTGCCTGGCCGTAAGAACCTGATCTGGTTTTCCGGCTCGTTTCCCGTTAACATTTTGCCCGACCCCGATATCTTGAGCATGTCTGCGCCGCAGTCTGGAGCCCCCGGCGCCTTTACGCCAGATCCGTTCACGGGGGTAGCTTCGCTGGAGGACGAATTCAGGGAGACCGTGGATCTGCTGGCGCGCAGCCAGGTGGCCGTCTATCCTATCGACGCGCGCGGGCTCATGGTGAATCCGACGTTGAGCGCGACGCAGAGCGGCTCAACAATGGGCAAGAAACCCAATGGATTTGCCAACGCGAACACAAAATTCTTCCAGCAAACCGCCGAAGAACACGGCACCATGGAGCAGATGGCCCAAGCCACCGGCGGAAAGGCCTTTGTGAACACCAACGGCCTGAAAGAGGCCGTGGAAAAGGCGATTGATGCGGGGTCTAATTACTACACGATTGCCTATACGCCCACCAACCGGAAGTGGAATGGCGACTATCGCAAGATCCAGGTGAAGCTGGACCATCCGGGGGTGGCGCTGTCCTACCGCCGCGGCTATTTTGCCGACGATCCCGATGCGCCGGGGAAAAGCAGTCAGGCGCAGAATGCCAAGCCCGACCCCAACCAGTACAGCGCCCTTCGCGCCGCCATGCTGCATGGCGGACCGGAGCCCACCGAGCTGATCTTCGAAGCCAGCGTGCGGCCCACCTCAACAGACAATGAGGCGGAACTTGTGCCCGGCAATCAGCTCGTCAAGAAAGTCTCCGGACCCTATCGGCGCTACGCCGTCAGCTTCATCGCCAATCCGAAAGAAGTGACCTGGACCATGACCCCCGATGGAGCACATCGCTGCACGCTGGAATTCATGACCTTTGTCTACGATGGCGACGGAACGCGCATCAATGTTCAGGTTAACGGCGTCGGCGCTGCCATTCCGGATGCGCGTTTCGCCTCAGTGCAGAGCGGCAATATCAAATACATCCAGCAGATCAGCGTCCCCGCAAAGGGCGAGTACTATCTGCGGCTCGGCATGCGCGACGTCGGAAGCGATCATGTGGGCGCAGTGGAACTGCCGGTGGCAACGGTGGCCAAGCTGTCCCCCGTTGCGGTGCCTTTGCCTGCGGCCGCGCCGCCGCAAAAATGATTTGAGCTGACCCTGGCGCTCTGGGCTCAAGATTTCGTGGTGATCCTGCGATTGGCGCGGGTCAGGAGACCCGCACGACAGCCGGTCGGGAGACCGGCGCTACGTTTTCGTAGCGTGCGATAAATAGCACCCTGCGAGAAATATGGATCAGTAGGGCCAGCGGCCGACGATGACGAAGAGAGCGAGCAGGAAGGTGGCAACGGCGGCCGCGGCCGGTTCCCTGCGGCGGACGTGATAGATTCCGGCTCCCACCATGAGCAGCGCGAGGCCCGCGGCGCAGCAGCGTGCAATCACGAACTCGGGAACCATGCCGTCCGGCGTAAACATGTCGGGCATGAGCACGCCAAACGCCAGCACCACTTCGATCAAGCCGATGAACACGGTCCCTATAGACGCCACCGTGCTGTGACTTTGCGTTCGATTCTCACGCGCCTGCATCAACGGCCTGAACGCGAAGAGCTTGAACGTCCCTGAGATGAGGAACACGCACGCCAGTGCTACCTGTCCGATCCAGATTAAGCTGTTCATTCGTCCTCGCCTCTCAGCTTTCTCGTGCCAGCGCACGCGGATCATGCTGTTCCAGGGCCCTGTCTCACAACCATTGCGGCGAGACTAGCCCTCCACATGTAAAGATCTTATAAAGAAACCGTGAATTCGTCACCCATTAAGTGCAGGATGCCCCCTCCCCGCATCACATCACCAAACACTCGAATCCGCTGTGCCGATTTGAACAGCGATGAGTTCAGGACGATGGCTACACTTACCGGTAGCGCAGGGCCCGCGTTCATAGTTCATGAGATATCAGCCATCAAATCAGGTGTATGTGACTTGAATCACTCGGCTGTCGATCTTGCGGCTGCTAGGCTTGAAGCAGCACGCAAATCCCCCCTTTTGCGAGGTGCGCCATGCTCGAGACTGCAAAGCACGAGACTGCGAATCAGGGCCCGCTGAGCCCCGAATTGCTAGCCCAAATGGACGCCTACTGGCGCGCGGCGAATTATCTTTCCGTGGGTCAGATTTATCTCAAAGACAATCCTCTGCTGGAGCGGCCGCTGACGCTTGACGACGTGAAGCCGCGGCTACTGGGTCACTGGGGCACCACGCCGGGCCTGAATTTTCTTTACGTGCACTGGAACCGGCTCATCCGCGAGCGCGGGCTGGACATGATCTTCGTGATCGGCCCGGGACATGGCGGACCGGGGATTGTCGCGAACACGTATCTTGAAGGTTCTTATTCCGAGATCTATCCATATATTGGTCAGGACAAGGACGGCATCAAGCGGCTGTTCCGGCAATTCAGCTGGCCCTACGGCATTCCCAGTCACGTGGCTCCGGAGACGCCGGGCTCCATCCACGAGGGCGGCGAGCTGGGCTACTCTCTGGTGCACGCGTACGGCGCGGCCTTCGACAATCCCGATCTGATTGTGGCCTGCGTGGTAGGCGATGGCGAGGCCGAGACCGGGCCGCTCGCGACAAGTTGGCACTCCAACAAATTTTTGAATCCCGCAACCGACGGCGCGGTGCTGCCCATCCTGCATCTGAATGGCTACAAGATCGCCAATCCCACGGTGCTGGCGCGCATCCCGCATGCGGAGCTGGAAGACCTGATGCGCGGCTACGGCTACGAGCCGTTCACGCTCGAAGGCGACGATCCGGCGGTGATGCACCAGCAGGCCGCGGCTGTTTTCGATCGCATCTTCGATCGCATCGCGGCCATCCAGCAGAGCGCACGCACGGCTGCGGAAAAGGAGAACGAGTGGAGCGCCCGGCTTGGCCCATGCTCATCATGCGCACGCCGAAAGGCTGGACGGGACCGAAGTTTGTCGACGGCAAGCCGGTGGAAGGCACGTGGCGCGCGCACCAGGTGCCGCTGGCCGAGCTGCGCGAAAAGCCCGAGCACCTGCACCAGCTGGAAGAGTGGATGCGCAGCTACAAGCCGGAGGAGTTGTTCGACGAAAGGGCCGGCTGCGCGCGGACCTGGCCGAGATCGCGCCCAAAGGCCGCCTGCGCATGGGCATGAACGCGCATGGCAACGGCGGATTGCTGCTGCAGCCGCTCATCGTCCCCAACTTCCGCGACTTCGCCGTGAAGATCGAGGGACGCGGACAAAAGGATGTGGAATCGACGCGCATTCTCGGTCATTTGCTGCACGCGGTGATGCAAGCCAACAAGGAGCAGAAGAACTTCCGCGTCTTCGGTCCCGACGAAACCGCCTCGAACCGCCTTCAGGACGTGATTGTTGGAACCGGGAAAAGGTGGGAAGCGGAAACGCTGCCCGTCGACGAAGAGTTGTCGCCCACCGGGCGCGTGATGGAAGTGCTGAGCGAGCACCTGTGCGAGGGATGGCTCGAAGGCTACCTGCTGACGGGACGCCATGGACTCTTCAATTGCTACGAGGCCTTCATTCACATCATCGATTCGATGGCGAACCAGCACGCCAAGTGGCTTAAGACCACGCGCGAGTTCGCCTGGCGCAAGCCTATCGCTTCGCTCAATTACCTGCTCAGTTCGCTGGTGTGGCGTCAGGATCATAATGGTTTCTCGCATCAGGATCCGGGCTTTATCGATCACCTGATGAACAAGAAAGCCGACGTGGTGCGCATTTACCTGCCGCCCGACGCCAACACTCTGCTTTCGGTTTCCGACCACTGCCTGCGCAGCCGCAATTACATCAATTTGATTGTGGCCGGCAAGCAGCCGGCGCCGCAGTGGCTCTCGATCGACGAGGCCATCGCGCATTGCACCATCGGCCTGGGCGTGTGGCCGTGGGCATCAAACGACGACGGCAAACCGGAAGTGGTGATGGCCTGCTGCGGCGACGTGCCCACGATGGAGGTTCTTGCCGCGGTCATGCTTTTGCGCGAACGCATTCCCGATCTGCGCATTCGTGTCGTCAATGTCGTGGATCTGATGGCGCTCCAGCCGCAGTCGGAACACCCGCACGGGTTGCCCGACGAAGAGTACGATCAGATTTTTCCGCCGGGCGTGCCCACCATCTTTAATTTTCACGGCTATCCGTTGTGCGTCCATCGGCTCACCTATCGGCGGCACAACCACGACAACCTGCATGTGCGCGGATACAAGGAAGAAGGCACTACCACCACTCCCTTCGACATGTGCGTGCTGAACAATATCGATCGCTTTCAGCTCACGCTCGACGTCATCCGCCGCGTACCCAGGCTCGCGCCGCAAATCGGCCAGGCGCAGCAGTGGTACTCGGAACAAATTCAGCGGCACAAGCTCTACGTCTCTGAAAACGGCGACGACCTGCCGGAAATCAAGGATTGGCGATGGCGGGAAAAATAGCGGAGCTAGCGGAGTTGGCGGAGCAAGTAAAAGTTTCTGTGCGGCAACAAGGTTTCTTGATAACTCCGCCAGCACCGCTAACTACGCTAACTCCGCTTACCTCTGCTGACTTCGCTCAACATTACGAAAGGTTCAATTATCCATGTCTTCATTGCCGGTATTAGTTCTTAATAGCGGTTCTTCTTCCATCAAGTTTTCCATGTACGAAGCTGGCGACGGCCAGCGGCGCAAGTTGCACGAGGGAGCGGTTGACGGCATCGGCACCGACCTGGGCCAGTTCTGGATCAAAGACGCCGACGGTAAGAAACTGGTGGATCAAACGCCAACCCTGCCCAGCCGCTCGGTGGCATTCAAGCTCGTGGCCGATGCACTTCAATCTGGCGACTTCCCTGCCCCGGCCGCGATCGGCCATCGCACCGTATGCGGCGGCCCGGGAATTCTCGAGAACCAGCTCATCACGCCGAAGGTGATTGACGAAATCGAGAGCTACGCCGATCTTGCGCCGCTGCACACGCCCATCGCCGTCTACATTATGCGCGAGGCGCTGCGGTTGTTTCCCGGCATCCCCAACTTCGCCATCCTCGACACGTACTTTCATCGCACCATGCCCGAAGTGGCCACGCGCATGCCAATTCCCACGGAGTACGTCGACATGGGCGTGCGCCGCTACGGCTATCACGGCATCTCCTACGAATCAATCGTGTATCAACTGCAGCCCCACGTGCCGGAGAAGCTCGTTGTGGCGCACCTCGGCAACGGCGCTTCGATCTCGGCAATCCTGCAGGGCCAGTGCCTCGACACATCGATGGGCCTGACACCGACCGGCGGTATTATCAGCGGCTCGCGCACCGGCGATATCGATCCCGGCGTGCTGATTTTCATTCTCAAGCAAATTGTAAAGACCGTTTCCAATGCCGCCGACGCCGCGGATCAGCTTGAAACCGTGGTCAACAAGAAGTCGGGCCTGCTCGGCGTGAGCGAGCTTTCGAACGACATGCGCGATTTACGCGAAGCGATCGCGGCCGGCAACGCGAAGGCGCGGCTCGCCGTGGACAAATTCTGCTGGACCATCGCGCGCTGGATTGGCAGCTACGTTGCGGAGTTGAATGGCCTGGACATGCTGGTGTTTACCGGCGGCATCGGCGAGAACGATATCGCTTCACGCGCCGAAATCTGCGCGGGACTGGGCGCGCTGGGGATCGTCCTCGACGCCGAGCGCAATAACGTGCGCGGCGCGGCGACGATCTCTGCGGAAAACTCGCCGGTGACGGTGCGCGTGCTTCCGCCGCTCGAAGACCTGATTATTGTGAACCACGTGGTGCGGCTGCTGGGGGAATGAGACTAAGCTGGCCCAGCGCCGTCTCGCGCCGCCAAAAGCACCGGGATTGCAATTGCCGCATGGACAGCGATGGCGGCAAGCAGCCCAATGAAGTGCATCTCTGCCGAGCCGAAGCCAGTCTGTTGAATTGCGACGACGCACCACGCGCCGAGTGGGACAAAAAACAGCACGCCTGTGACCAGGCCTGGATTGTAGCCACGCAAAAATACCGCGCTTACGACGTGAATGACTGCGTTGAGCAGCAGCAGGTAGGCTGCAATCAATCCGAAACCTGGATTCAGCAGTGCGCCAAGCCAGAATGCGACCGCGACGACGCCCCAGACTCCCGGAACGTTGATGAGAAAAACCGCCGGCAGCGAAAGGATCTCCCTGCCCTTGCCGAAGTTGCTGTTCACGAACCGCCGGAAGCGGTCGTCGTCGTGCTCCTCGTACTGATGGAGCATGTAGGCGGGAAGACAGAGAAAAGTCGCCAGAAGAGCAGGCGGCCATCCGCGCGCGAGAATCGGCGTGATCAGGAGGATTAGAATGCCGCAAAGAAATCCGCCATAAACCCAGTTTGCAACCAGACGATTGAACATGGGTACTCTCCATCGCGCCCAACAGACACAGTATGCGCCAGATCCCGGGAGCGCTCCAACCTGTGGGGGCATCCGTTGTTCTAAACTAGTGGGTTCATTGTGGAGTCATCTTTTATGTCTGCAACTGCGTTGCCTGCGCCCACTCAGCGCCTTCCTTCGCCTGCTTTGCAGCGCTTTGCGTGGGGCGTGCTCGTGTATTTCATTGCTGTCATTCTGTGGGGCGGGCTGGTGCGCGCCACGGGTTCCGGCGCGGGCTGCGGCGACCACTGGCCGCTATGCAACGGCACCGTCATGCAGCACTCGCCGCGCATCGACACCGTGATCGAGTTCACGCATCGCATCACCAGCGGAATTTCTTTTTTCTCCGTTGTAGCGCTGCTGGTTTGGACCTTCGCCGCGACCGTGCGTGGCCATCTGGCGCGCCCGGCCGCCGTGACCGCCGTCGCTTTCACCTTGATCGAAGCTGCGCTAGGAGCCTTCCTGGTCAAGCTGGGGCTGACCGCACAGAGCCGCTCGCCGTTGCGCGCGCCCTATCTTGCGTTGCACCTGACCAACACGCTGCTGCTGCTGGCCGCGCTTACACTAGCGGCACACTTCCTCAGCCGCCGCGCCGGCTATTTGCGCGAAAAGGTTCGAATTGCCGCGCCGTTTTTGGGCATCGCCTCGCTGGTCATCGTGCTCGTAGTCGGCGTTACCGGATCGTTGGCCGCGCTCGGCGACACATTGTTCCCGCCGAGTTCGCTGGGTGCAGCGTTCGCGCAGGATTTTTCTGCGACCAGCGAATGGTTGGTGCGCTGGCGCTGGACGCACCCCACTGTCGCATTTCTGGCCAGCGTCTTCCTCATCTGGCTGCTGGTGCGCGCAGCGCAGCGCCGTTCGCAATGGGACAACCGCGCGCTTTCCGCGCTGGTGCTGATCCTGCTCGCCCTGCAATATGTGCTGGGCATTCTTGACGTGGCGTTTCTCGCGCCAGTCTGGCTCCAGATCCTGCACCTGCTGGGCGCGGACGTTCTGTGGGCCGCAATCGTGGTGCTGGCGGCACGGCTCACGATTGAGCCGGCGGAAGAGAAGCGGAGCTAGCGGTGTTGGCGGGGTTAGCGGAGCTAGAGAAAAGGCCCCTTGCGGGGCCTTTTCTTCTTAGCGGATTGCCAGTACGAGGGGCGGTTACTCTTCCAGCGCGGGATGGTAGTGGCTCTCCCATCCCAGGTAGCGCGCGGATTCGTGCACGGCTTTGGATACGTCGCTGAAGTTCGCGGCTACGTGGTGCTCGAAGCCCTCGCGGCAGATGTATTTGAGCAGCTTCTGCAACTGCGGAATCTCAGCCACGCCCGCGCCGCCGAAGGTTTCAAGAGGATCGTCGGTGAAGCGACCTGCGCCGGTGTAGCCGCGCACCACGCCGCGCCGGTCGTCGGTGGAGAAACGCGCAAAGCTCATCGCGCCAGCCTTCACGCGGCCCACGCAGGTGCCGAAGGTGTTTTCTTTGCCCACCGTGCCCGCGATGATCTCCTGATAATCCATGCGCACGTCCTTGAAGAAGTGCTTGGGCAGGTTGGAGCAATGGAAGCAGACGCATTTGTTGGGATCGGTGCCGTAATTATTATTCCAATCGAGGAGAGCCGAAGGCGTTTGCGAGGCCAGCGCCATCATATACATGCTGAGCACGCCGGGTACGTCGACCTCGCAAGCCGAGGGAATCAGTTCGTTCGACATCATGCTCATGATGGTGCACGGCACCACGCCAAAGAACTCTTCCATCGAGGTCCAGCACTGCACGGCGCTGATGTTGATGTGCGATTGTTTCATCCAGCCATCGATCACCGCTCCCAGCTTGGCCATCTTCACGAGCGCGGCATCGGGGATGCCCGAAGTGGTCACGTATTTCTTGATGGCCGCGAGCTTGGCCTGCGCGGCGTCGTCGGTGTCCTTCATGCGATTGATGCGGCCGAAGATTTCCGAAAGGTCAATGGTCTCGATGGTGATGCCACTGGTTTCAAAGATGCGCTCGGAGTAGCGGACGGTGTTGAAGGCCGTGGGCCGCGCGCCGATGGCGCCGATGCGCAGATTCTTCAAGCCCTTCAAGATGCGGCAGACTTGCGAAAACCATTCAAGATCGGCCTTGAATTCGGGCGATCCCACGGACTCTGTGTGCAGCGTGGTCAGCGAGTAGAGAATGCCGTACTGCATCATATTGTTGCAGCAGCTCATCTTTCCGCAAAAGCTGTCGCGCCGCATCGCGATCGTCATGTTGTCGGCACGGTCGGGCGTGGCCTGCACCAGCACCGGTACTTTCAATCCCGACAGGCGGATGGCGTCGACGATGCCGCGCTCCTCGCCGAAGTTGGGCAGCGTGACGATGATGCCGTCGATCTCCTCTGCGTGTTTCTTGAAGAGCTCGGCGCACTTCTGCGCCTCGGCATAGGTTTCCACTGCGCCGTAGTTTGACTGTTCCGGGCTGAGAACGATGGGCTGCGCGCCCACCGCGTCAAGTGCTGCGATGATTTCTTCCCGGCCGGTTTTGGCCAGGTGATGCGGGAAAAAGCCGCGATTGCCTACGATGATTCCGAATGTCATCTTGCGTTGCGCTGCCATGATGCTGCTCCTTTGTAGCGCCGGTCTTCGGGCCGGATTGAAAGTTGAACTCTCATTCTTTCCGGCGGCGTGAACGCCGCCGGTACAGCCGGTTTGGAGACCGGCGGTACGTTACTTGCTACTTGCTGCGGCCGGGGCGAAACCGGATGGTGTAGAAAAGGCCCAGCGCTTCCAACATGGCGCCCCACCAGACGGGCGCGTGCAGATTGGCCAACACCACGTTCGCCACCTGCCCTGTGGCCAGTTCGAATATTCCGTAACCCGTGATGAGCGCGCCATACACGACCAGAAGAACGCCGATGAAAAACCAGATGGAGATGCTCGA
>CAVOTQ010000019.1:0-4669 GCA_963699385.1 uncultured Acidobacteriota bacterium
CTAGACATGAGCTCGCTCCCTGCCCCGCGCAACGTCACACAGGCGTGGGGCGCGGCTAAACGCTGCGATTCAAAAGGGTTTTCCAGGTGATTTCGCTCTGGTCAGGTTGAGAAACGCCGGGAAAAGCGTACAATTCTCTTCTCATGGACCGGTCAAAGAAGTCCTCCCAGCGACGCCGCGCCAACATGAACATTCACGACGTGGCCAGGCGCGCGCGGGTTTCCATCGCCACCGTTTCGCGCGTGGTGAATCACATTTCCACGGTCGATCCCGAGCTGGCCAAGCGCGTGTGGAAGGCCGTGGACGACGTGGGCTACGTGCCCAATACGCAGGCGCGTACGCTGGTGTCGGGGCGCAGCCGGATCCTGGGCCTCATCGTTTCCGAGATCACCAATCCGTTTTTCCCCGAGCTGGTGCAGGAGTTCGAGAACCTGGCCGTGGCGCAGGGCTACGAGGTGATGATCGGCTCGACGAACTACGATCCGGCGCGAACGGAGTCGCTGATCCGGCGCATGCTGCAGCGCAACGTGGACGGCGTGGCGGTGATGACCTTCGGCATCGAAGAAGAGCTGGTGCAGAAGCTGGTGAAGCAGGGTTTCCGCTGGTGTTTGTGGATGCGGGGCCGGAGCTGCCCAACGTGCGCGTGCTGAAGGTGAACTACGGCGAGGGGATTCGCGAGGCTGTGCAGCACCTGGCCGCGCTGGGACACCGGCAGATCGCGTTCATCTCCGGCCCGATGCACATGCGCACGGCAGCGACGCGGCGCGACGCCTTCGCAATGCGATGGCCGAGCTGGGATTGGCGGTTCCGGCCGCGGCGATGGTTGAAGGCAAGCACACCATGGAGAGCGGCAAGGCGGCGATGGAGAAGTTGCTGAGGGCGGCGGAGCTGCCCACGGCGGTGATCTGCTCGAACGACATGACCGCCATCGGCGTGCTGCACGCGCTGGACGAAACCACGCACCGGGTTCCCGGGGACATTTCGGTGGTGGGATTCGACGACATTCACCTGGCGCAGTTCATGCTGCCGCCGCTGACGACGGTGCAGATGTCGTGCAGAGATCTGGCCGCGGCGGCCGTAGAGGCGTTGCGCGCTGGTATCGAAGCGGGCCATCCGAAGTTTGCGCAACGTGAGTGGCCGATCGCTACGCGGCTGGTCGTCCGGCGGTCGACAGACTTCCCGCGTGGCACGCTGCCGGCGCAGAGCAAAGCTACGGCCAAAGGCGCGGCACGGCCTGCGACGAGCGCGAAGTAGGCCTACCGCGCCCTCGCTGGCGCGACCACATATTCATATTCCAGCGGATCGCTTCCGGTGTTCTCCACGTTGTGGCGCGTGGCGGGCGGAATGTAGACGAGCGCGGGAGCGGCGAAGGGTAACGCGGGTTGCCCGTCAACGAGCGCGTTGCCTTTTCCATGCAGTACAACCAGGGCTTCTTCATTCTTGCCGGTGGTGTGCCAACCTACTGTTTGCCCCGGATTGAGGCGCACAAAACCGCTGCGCATGCCCGTGGTTTGCGGAGCGCCCGTGAGCACCGGGCAGTCGCCCTGGGAGCACGCGAGCGGAACCGTGAGCGGGCGCGGCCGCGGTGTTTGCGGCCATAGAAATGCGGCGGTGATGAGCAAGCAGGCCGCGGAAACCGGCGAGATCTGCAACAAGAGTCGGCGCATGTGCCTCTCCTTGAAGTAATTTACGAGAGCCTGATTCTATTCTCCCAGCCCCCTGCGCACCGGGACGGGGATCAACGGTAGCACGAACCCGCGTTTCGTACTATTATCGTTTTGTTCAGTAGCACAAATTTAAAAATCGTGTGATGAATATCACAGGCGCGATTGAGGCCTGCGTTTAAGGTGTCCCTATGCGTAGCAACAATTTGATAATCGTAGCACTTTGCCTGTGGGCGGTCTTTGCCGGACTGTTGGCGCGCGCGGCCAGCAGCGTAGTGGTTTCGGGAACTGTCGTTGACACGTCTGGCGCGGCGATTGCCGGGGCTACCGTGCAGGCCCTCAGCGCGAACGGTACTTTGCAAAGCACGACACACTCGGACACGAATGGCTCCTTCGTGATTTCCGGACTCGCGGCAGGCGATTATCGGCTCGTGGTATCGAATACCGGATTTGAAAGCAAAGAAATCCCGGTCACCGTGGGGACCACTGAGGCGCTGGCGCCGCTGCGCATCTCCCTCGTAGTGGGAGCCGTAAGCACCACCATCAACGTGCGGGGCCGTGCGGACGACCTGATCGGAATCGCCTCATCCGCCGGCCAGATAACGGTGGGAGCAGAGGAACTCAAAAATCGGCCGCTTCTTCGCTCGGGCGAGATTCTGGAGACGCTTCCCGGTCTGATCATCACGCAACACGCCGGGGGCGGCAAAGCCAACCAGTACTTCATGCGCGGCTTCAATCTCGACCACGGAACGGACTTCGCCATCTTCATCGACGGGATGCCGCTGAACTTGCCGTCGCACGCGCATGGCGAGGGCTACTCCGACATGAACACTGTGATCCCCGAGCTTGTGGAGCGGGTGGATGCTGCGAAGGGTCCTTACTATGCGGAGGTCGGCGACTACGGCTCGGCGGGAAACGCCCACGTGGTGACTTACAAGACGCTGCCCCAGGATTTCGTCGAGGTCGACGGCGGCATGTACCAGTTTGCGCGGTTCGTTTTCGGCGTGTCGCGGAAATTTTGGCGAGGCAGCCTGCTGTATGGAGGTGAAGCGTACCACGATGGCGGGCCGTGGGTGCATCCGGACAATTACTACAAGTTCAACGGTCTGATGACTTATAGCCAGGGCGGAGACGACAACGGTTTCAGCATTACCGCGCGCGGCTACGCCGGAACGCGCTGGAACTCGACCGATCAGATTCCCTACACGGCGATACCTGTGGTCGGCTTCTTCGGCGCGCTGAATCCAGAAGACGGCGGACACTCGCACCGTTATAGCTTGCAGGGCGAGTGGCATCGCAAGGGAGCAAATTCCGCGACCGAGATCATGGCCTACGGGTTCTATTACGACCTCAATCTCTTTTCCGATTTCACTTACTACCTGGTCGACCCCTACAAGGGCGACCAGTTCGAGCAACAGGACAGGCGCTGGGTGGCCGGGTTCGACGCACGCCACACGGTTTTCGGTCGCCTCCTGGGGCGAAAGACGGAGACAACGTTTGGCATGCAGTTGCGCAACGACTGGATCCACAACGGGCTTTACCGCACGGAAGATCGCGTGCGCACGAGCAAGACGTACTATACAGCCAACTATCAAGGAGACTGCGACTCGAGCGGTGATTGCTCCACTCTCGATCAGGTTGCGGTGTTGCCCGCGGCCACGGATCTGAACAAATTTACGGAGACGATCGCGAGTCCGTGGGCGTCGAGCAAGATGCAATGGGCGAGCAAATTCCGCTCTATCCTTGCCGTGCGCAGCGACTACGGTAAAGGCATCGTGACCAGCTTCACCAACCCCACCAACCTGAACTACCCTTTCGATCCCTACCCGGCTAACTTCAACCCCAATACTCATCAGTCGATCGCCAAGTTCCTGCCCAGTCCCAAGGCGAGTTTGATCTTCGGGCCTTGGGCCAATACGGAGCTTTATCTGCAGGGCGGATTCAGCTACCACACCAACGACGTGCGTGGCTCAACGCAGCTGTATGAACCGGTTTCGCCGGACTATCCTTATTACAATTCGCCGACCCCAGTTCCGGTTCCCTTCCTGGCGCAGACCAAGGGCGGAGAAGTTGGCGTGCGCACTGCGGCCGTTCGCCATCTGCAAAGCACCGCTGAGATCTGGTATCTCCACAGCAACTCCGAACTGCTGCAGGACGGCGACACCGGAGGCACGACGCCCTCGATGCAGTCGAGCAACCGCTATGGCTTCGAAGTGGGCAACTACTACACGCCAGCGGAACATTGGGTTTTCGATACGGACTTTGCCGACTCCCGCGCCATTTTTACTCAGGACGACCCATTCGATTCTACGTTTTATACCAACGCATCGGGTACGCAGCAGCTTTGCGCTAGAAACTCGAACTGCTATGGAGTGATTCCGACCGGGTCCACGCCCGCGGGCACGGTGAACTCGGCGACGGTGAGTTATGGGGACGGCGGCTACCTGCAGAATCCCTATGGCAAGGAGGTACCCGAGGCCGTTCGGTGGGTGGTTTCATCCGGCGTCACGCTCGAAGATTTGAAAGGCCTTTCGGGGAGTGTGCGGCTGCGCTATTTTGGGCCGCGCCCTTTGACCTCCGACACGATTTATAAGTCGCCGTCGACGTCACTGGTGAACCTGGGGACCACTTATAAATTCAACAGAGACTGGAGCGTGGTGGGGGAAGTGTTGAATGTGTTCAACCGCAGGGATCACGACGTTGATTACGCTTATGTATCGCAAATTACGCCCGCAGCCGGGCTGGGGCTGCCTGCGACTCCGCCAACAACGTTGGCCGGGCAGGAGCAGGTTGCGGCTGCTATCGACGCGAACGCGGCATTCACGAGGGTGATGCACCCCGTCGAGCCGATCCAGGCGCGATTCACATTGCGTTACAGTTTCGGTCGGTGAAGAGAAGACTTCGCCGCCGGGTCGTTGACGATTGCGAAGGACTAAGCACCGTGCTTGTGCGGATGGTCGTGCGAGTGACTGTGTTCGTGCTCGACGTCGAGTGAGGGCACAGTC
>CAVOTQ010000020.1:0-16108 GCA_963699385.1 uncultured Acidobacteriota bacterium
GTCAATGAAGTCCCGGTTCTCAAGCATCTGGCGGATTCGCAGTTGCCGTTCAGCAGCCTTCATCGTCGGTCCGCCTTGCGCCCCGTTCTATTTCCCTCGCTCGCCCGCCGCGCCGTCCCTAGTCCAGGTTTTCTCGTTCCCTTGGTCCCTTGGTCTCTTGGTCCCTGTTTCTTCACTTTCCCATCGCATCCATCACCGCGTCCGTGACCGACTTCACCAGCGATTCCAGATCCGCATTCGCCGGCGCGTTCTGCCGTGTTGCCGTCGCAGGGCGTCGGCACGAGCGCGATCGAGCTCGGGCACTTCAAGATCGGAGAGCTGGCACTCTTTCATCCGCGAAGTGTCGAAGCGAACGTCGGGCAGGCCCAGCCTCTTCTTGATGGCCAGCAGATCGGCGCCTTGCTGTTCGGAGATATTGCGAGATGGGCGCGCCCAGTTGCGAGGCGAGCATCAGCGTCCAGCAGTAGGTCTCCAGCACTTCGGCGTACCACTCGGCGTGCGTCACCGTGTCGGCCCAGCAGACGATGCCGTGATTCGAAAGCAGCACCGTGTTGTGCTCCTTCACAAACGGCAGAACGGTCTCGGCAAACGCCTTCGTGCCCGGCGTTTCATAGGGCGAAATCGCAACCTTGCCGACGAAAACTTCAAACTCCGGAATGACGAGATTGGGCGGCACGCGCCCGGTGATCGCGTAAGCCGTGGCGTGCGGCGGATGGCAGTGGACGCACGGACTTTCGCCTCCGGCACCGCTTTGTAAATTTCCAGATGCAGCAGAAGTCTCGCTGGTGCGCGGCTTCGTGCCGGCAATCTGGTTGCCTTCCAGATCGGCCATGCCCAATGTCTTCGGGCGTCAAATCGTACTTGCTCACCAGCGTCGGCGTGCAGATCACTTCATTCGGTCCGATGCGATAGGAGATGTTGCCGCCGTTGCCGTCGACAAACTGGCGCATCCACAGCTTGCGGCCGACCGCGCAGATTTCTTTCTTGATGGCTTCGGCTTCCGGCGTGGAAAACAGCCGCGCGATTGACGCGCGCGACGGGCGCTGCGCCGCTGCCGAGCGCTCGCGGGTTGCGCGGCACTGTTGCGACCCGCCGGCCGCCTTCTCCGTCACCAGCTCGATGCCGTGCTGCTGCCAGAAAGTCGCGCGCCGAAGGCGTGACGACGCAGTTCTCCGCGATCACGATGCTGGTGGCTCCCGCCGCGAGGGCGTCCTGCGCATCGCGCATCGCAACAGTTTCTGACCGCTAAGATCGATGCTCTTTGTTCCGCTCTTCACTTCCCCACCTCAAAATTCTCACAAAATACTCTACGGCTTCACGTCCGACCGAATCCACAATCAGCGAACAATACGCATCCACCGGCACCGGCGTCGGGCCAAAAAGGATTGGCCGCCTCGCGCCCCTCGGTAAACGCCACCATCTGGCCCGTGGCCGCGCCCAGTTCGTCGACGGCGATCAGCGCCTTGCCTCCGCCCAATCCATTCTTCGCGCGCAGATTTTCCATCGTTACCGGCTCCACAACCTCGAACGTCTTGCCGCGATACGACTCCACGGCCGGCGTCAGTGTCAGGTGTCCGCGAACGATGCCAAGCCTCATGCCGCGCTCCCTGCCGGTTGCTGCACCGCATCCACAATGCCCACCACCACCATGCGTGCCGGCGTGTTGTTGCCCAGCTTCAAGCGCGCAATGTCGCCGTCGGTTGAAACCAGCACCGTCTCTCCGCGCGCCGCGCCCATCCAATCCACCACCACGTTCGGCTCGACTGCCGCGGTTCCATCGGCCTCCAGCCGGCGCGCAACCAGAAACCGGCATCCATCCAATGTCGGATGCTTCGTCGTCGCAACCACCGTGCCCTCAATCCGCGCCAGAAACATCGTCTAAATGATCCTCAATGCATCGCCAACGACCATCTGCCGTTCGCGGGTAAACGTGAGCGGCGTGGTGATTCCCTCGCCTGTCGGCGTCGCAATCGTGTGGCTGAAATATCCCGGCCCGCCCACGCCCAATGACGCCGGCGAGGACGCGTTATGAATGAACAAAGTGGTATTCATGGCGCGCGCCATGCGCGTTGCCGTCTCCAGGTTGTTGGTGTGAATGATGGCAGTGTGCCGGTAGCCGTGCTCGGCGCGGACCGCGGCGGCAATGGCCGCGTCGGCATCGCGAACGCGCACGATGGGAACGAACGGCATCATCTGTTCTTCCTGAACAAACGCATGGTCCTCGCCGGTCTCGCCAAACAGCAGATCGGTTCCCGCCGGAGCCTGCACTCCCGCGGCCCTGGCCAGCACTGCCACGTCTTTGCCTACCAAATCTTTCTTGACGTGCGCCCGTGCGCAGCCGCCTCCGCCACCTTCAAACGTGAAAGCCGCCTTGGTCAGCCGGTCAATCGCGCCGGAATCGAGCTGGTACGCGCCCGCGCGCTTCATCGCCGCGATGAACGCATCGGCCACCGATGCCACTACGAAGACTTCCTTCTCGCCGATGCAGAGCAGATTGTTGTCGAATGCCGCGCCGTCGATGATGCAGCGCGCCGCACGATCGAGATCGGCGGTCTCGTCCACTACCACCGGCGGATTCCCCGGGCCGCCCGCAATCACGCGCTTGCCAGATAGCGCCGCAGCCTTGGCCACTGCCGCACCGCCGGTGCAACAGAGCAGCGCTACTTTGGAATGATGAAAGATCTGTTCCGCGGCTTCAATCGTCGGCTCAACAGTCGTCGTAAATACGTTCGCCACGCCCAGTTCGCGCTCGATCTCGCGATTCCATAGTTGCAATGCGTACTTCGCCACATTCGCGCCAGAGGGATGCGGCCCAAACACCGCCGTGTTCCCTGCGGCCACGATGTTGATGGCGTTGGAAGCCATGGTTGGCACCGAATGCGTCACTGGCAGCATCATCCCGATCACGCCCCATGGCGCGTGTTCGATAATGCACAGCCCGGTGGTATTGCTGCGCGCCTCGGTATGCAGCGCGTCCACGCCCAGCACAAAACGCATATTGGTCAGCTTCAGAATCTTGTGGTCGAGCCGCCCGACCTTGGTCTCCTCGAGTTCCATCTTGCCCAGCTCTTCGCGCCGGTCGTTGCAGATGCGGCAAATAATTTCGATGATGCGCTTGCGATCTTCGAGTGGCATCGCCGCCACTATTTTCTGCGCCTCGTAAGCCGCGTTCACCGCCTCGTCCACGGTGGCGAACACGCCATCACGCGCGGCTGAAGTCCGCGGGGCAGTCGCCTGAGCAGCGGGCGCCGTCATCTGCATGCGCAGCCGCGCCACCACTTCCTTCGCGATCTCCGCAATCACCTGAGGCGAAACCTGTTGTTGAGTCTGCATCGAAACTCTCCAAAACTCCAGCTACGGTTTTGCGACCGTCGCGCCGCCCACCTCGATCGTGTCCACAATGCCAACAATCACAGCGTCAACAGGCGCATCCTTGGTCGTGGGCGTCAGCCGCGCGGAACTGCCCTGCGTAAACAGCACGCACTCGCCCACGCCGGCTCCTACGCCGTCCACCGCCACCACGGAACTGCCGGAAATCTGCAGCTTGCCCTCCTTATTGATGTAGGGCTGGACCAGCAGCAGCTTCATGCCGCGGAATTTCGCGATCTTCTGCGTGGAAACCACGTTGCCGATGACTTTCGCTATGAACATTGCGAGCCTCTTTGGTAGCCGCACATCTTCTGGGGCCATAGCCCCATGCATGTTGGGCCAACCCTTGCGGCACGGCTGAAGCCGCGCGCTTTCAGAACCAAAACTCTTACTTCTGCAGCACGATGCTCAGCGAATCGTGCGGACGCGCGATCACGTGCACGCTCTGCACTTCTCCGGCCGCGCGCGCCGCTGCTGCGCCCGCGTCTACCGCCGCGCGCACGCTGCCCACGTCGCCTGTCACGTACACTGAACACAGGCCGCTGCCAACTTTGTTCCAGCCTACAAATTTCACGCTGGCCGCTTTCAGCATCGCGTCCGTCGCCTGCACCAGGGCTACCAGGCCCTTGGTCTCGATCATTCCAAGTGCTTCACTCGCCATTGCGATCTCCCTTTTCTGTG
The DNA here is from genome assembly GCA_963699385.1 of uncultured Acidobacteriota bacterium. Taxonomy (GTDB): domain Bacteria; phylum Acidobacteriota; class Terriglobia; order Terriglobales; family Acidobacteriaceae; genus Telmatobacter. The sequence goes on from CAVOTQ010000020.1 coordinate 4,051, forward strand.
CCTACTTCAACATGCTCTCGACAAGCGAATCGTGCGGCCGCGCAATCACGTGCGACGACACCAACTCGCCCACGACTTTGGCCGCCGTCGCGCCGGCATCGACAGCCGCGCGCACGCTGCCCACGTCGCCGCGGACAATCGCGGTCACATAGCCGCCGCCGATTTGCACCGTCTTTACCAGCTCAACGCTCGCCGCCTTCACCATGGCGTCGCTCGCTTCCACCAGTCCCACCATGCCTCTGGTTTCAATCAATCCGATTGCTTCACTCATCTCGTCTCCTCAAAGTGCAGCTTCTACTTCTTCGCTGCGGTTTTGTTGCCCTGCACGAAAGACGGCAGCTCGTCGTGAGGCCGTGAGATTACTTGCACGCTCACCACCTCGCCAATCCTCGATGCCGCTTCCGCGCCCGCGTCCGTTGCAGCTTTAACCGCCGCCACGTCCCCTTCCACAAAGGCGGTCACCAGACCCGAACCTACGGTCTGCCAACCGGCGAACGTCACGTTTGCTGACTTGAGCATGGCGTCGGTCGCCTCAAACAGCGCGACCAGGCCTTTTGTTTCCACCATTCCCAGAGCTTGTTTCATCGCTTCCTCTCTTGTTCTGTAGCGTTACTACCCTTTTGCGCTTTACTTGAAAATCTCCACATCCTTGGTCAAATGCAGACCGCAGGCGTTCGCTTCATCCGTATCCATATGCACGTTCAGCCGCGATCCCGGATCAATCCGCACATGCACGTTGTTAAACGTCACTCCTGACGCTCCCCCCACGCGCAGTTTCATCATGTCGCCCTGCTTCACGCCGAAGTACGCGGCCTCTTTGGGACACATGTGCGCGTGGATGGCGGCGCGAATCACGCCCTCTTTCAGCTCCACCACGCCTTTAGGTCCCACGATCACCGCGCCCGGCGTGCCTTTGATGTCGCCCGAGAGCCGCACCGGCAGATCGTTGAAGCCCAGCATGATCGCATCGGTAAAGGCCAGTTCCACCTGCGACTGCTTGCGCATCGGTCCCAGGATGCGCAGGTTCGAAATGATGCGGCTGCGCGGTCCCACAATTGTCACCGTCTCATTGGCAGCGTAGAAACCTTCCTGAAACAGCGGCTTCTGCACCGTCAACTCCGCGCCCGGCCCGAACAGCACATCCATATCTTCGCGGCTCACGTGCATGTGGCGCGACGAGGCCTGCACCACCAGTTCCGGCCCCTTGCCCCCGCTGTCGCGTCCCAGGTACTCGAGCGCCACCTGGCGCACGATGCGTTCCACCGTCGCCCTGTCGATTACCGAATTCCCTGCGCTTGCCATAAGCGATCCTGTCTTGCCTGAATTGCCGTGCCCCATCCTTTTCGCGTCTTTTGCGAAAAGGGTGGGAGCCCACGAATTTCAACTCACCGTCAACATCTGATTCCTGTTCCCTAATCCCTTTTCCCTGCTCTTCTTCACAACCTGAACGGTCTCCCTGGCCAGAATCGATTCTTCATTGGCCGGAATTACCAACACCTTCACGAGAGAGCGAAGCGTCGAAATCTCGCCCTCGCCCTGCATCTCCGCGTTCTTCTCTTCATCGAGCTCCACGCCAAAGGGCACCAGCCCTTTGAGCACCGCCGCACGAATCGTCACGCTGTTCTCGCCGATGCCGCCGGAGAACGTGATCACGTCCAGCCCGCCCATCTCCAGCAGAAACGCGCCCACGTAATGCCGAATCGCGCGCACAAACACATCCAGCGCCAACCGTGCCCGCGCGCTGCCCTTGCCCGCAGCCTCTTCCAAATCGCGCAAATCACCGCTCGTGCCGCTGATCCCCGCTAATCCCGACTGGCTGCCCAGCACGTTCGCCATTTCATCCGGCCCCAGCCCGAGCTTCTTCATCATGTGCAGCACGGCAAACACGTCGATGTCGCCCACGCGGTTGTTCTGCGGCAGTCCCGATTGCGGCGACGCGCCCATGCTCACATCCACGGCCACGCCTTTCTTGAACGCGGCCACGCTCGAGCTTCCGCCCAGATGGCAGGAAATGTGCCGCAATTCTCTACGCCCCAGCAGCGCCGTGGCTCTTTCGTTGGCCGAGCGGTGACTGGCGCCGTGGAACCCATAGCGCCGGATCCCGTGCTCGGTTCGCCACTCATAGGGCACCGCATAAGTCGTCGAGGCCTCGTCCATGAACCGGTACGGGAACGGTTCCATCACCGCGACCAGCGGCACGCCCGGCAGTTCCCGCTCAAAGGCCTTCATCGCGGCTATATACGGCGGATTGTGCGCCGGGGCCATGAAGGAGAACTCCTCCATGGCCGCAAGCAACGCATCGTCAATGATTTGCGGCGTATTCAGCGGCCCCGTGTGCACCGCCTTGAATCCCACCGCGTCAATCTCCCTGAGGCTCTTGAGTGGTTTTCCCGGTCCGGCAAGTTCAGCCAGACATTTGCGAATCGCCGCGAGGCAATCGGCACATTCCCCGCCCGGCTGGCCAATCCGTTCCACCCGCCCCTGCGCCAGCACCGTCTCTCCCGCAGCCGGGTCGTCGGAAAGCTCCACCAGCCGGTACTTGAACGATGTGCTGCCGATATTTGGGATCAAAACCTTCATTTTTTGACTGTTCTTGATTGAAAATGAATGATACGATAGATTCTTCATCAGAGTCAATCGCAATTATGGCGGATTTTGAGGGATAATCCAAACGATGACGCCACAAACGGGCACTTCCGGGCGCACTTCCGCCGGTTTCAACCCCTCGCTTGACCGTATCGACGAGCTCGGCATCGTCGGCGCCGGCGGCGGCGGCTTTCCCACGGCGGTCAAGCTCAAGACCCAGGCCTCCATCCTCATCGCCAACGCCGCCGAGTGCGAGCCGCTGCTCCATAAGGACAAGGAACTTCTTCACCACTACGCAGAGCCGTTCCTGCGCGGCATGCAAATGGCCATGGAGTTGGTCGGCGCGCGCGAGGGCGTGGTCGGCATCAAGGAAAAATATCTCGACATCATTGCCGCGATCGAGGCGCAGGCGCCAGCGGGCATCCGAGTGCAGTCGCTACCCGACTGCTATCCCGCCGGAGACGAGTTCATCCTCGTGCACATGGTCACCGGCCGCGTCATTCCGCCCGGCGGCCTTCCTAAGGACGTCGACTGCGCCGTGGCCAACGTGGAAACGCTGATGAACATCGCGCTCGACCTCCCGGTGACGCACAAATACCTCACCGTCGCCGGAGCTGTCGCCACGCCCGTCACCCTTCGCGTCCCCGTCGGCATCACCATCGGCGAAGTCATCGAAGCTGCCGGCGGCCCCACGGTTCCCGACTTCGGCGTTCTTCTTGGCGGCGTGATGATGGCCAAGCCTGCCGCCGATCTCAACGTGCCCGTCACCAAAACCACCGGCGGCATCATCGTGCTGCCCGCCGAGCACGCGCTCATCCGCCGCCACAACGCGCCGTGGATGCACATCGCCAAAATCGGACGCTCGGCCTGCGATCAATGCCGCTTCTGTACCGAGTTCTGCCCGCGCTATCTGCTCGGCCATCCCATTGAGCCTCACCGCGCCATGCAGTCGCTGGGCTTTTCGCAGCCGGGAGACCTCACCGTGGCCACGCTCTACTGTTGCGAATGCAACCTGTGCACCATGTTTGCCTGCCCTGAGGATCTCGACCCTAAAAACGTCTGCGTGCAGGGCAAGCCCGTGGCGCGCGAGCGCGGCCTCACCTGGAAAGGCACGCCCGAATCCATCCAGCCGCATCCCATGGCCGAATACCGCCGCGTGCCCATGCGCAGATTAATCGCGAAACTCGGCCTCGGCGAATTTCAAAACGAAGGCCCGCTCACCGACCACAATTTTGCCCCGCGCAAGGTCACACTCCCGCTCAAGCAACACGCCGGCGCTCCCGCAGTTGCAGTGGTCAAGTGTGGCGACCGCGTGCGCGAAGGCGATTTGATTGCCGCGCCGGAAACAGGCAAGCTCGGAGCGCGCATTCATGCCAGCATCGATGGCCGCGTCACCGTGGGAGCGGAAGCGATTGTGATCGAAGCGTAAAAGTAAAGTGGTCAGTGATCAGTGTATTTTGAGGAACACTGCCTGGTGCCCCCGGTCTCGATTTTGAGACCGGGGATAGCACGATCTAATGTTCACAGGTTTTGTATCAGGGCACGGCTTTGGCCGCGCCGCACCACGCACTAGAAGAGTTCGGGGCTTTAGCCCCTGAGGAACACTGCAATGCCGGAAATCAACTCCATCGGACTTATCGAGCTTTCGAGCGTGGCGACCGGATTCGTCGTCGAAGACCTGATGCTCAAGGCGGGCTCAGTCCAACTTCTGCTCGCGCGCAGCATCTGCTCGGGCAAATTCCTCATCGTCGTCTCGGGCGACGTCACCAGCGTCCAGGCTGCGCTGCTCGCCGGAGCCACCGCCGCCGGCGCCTCGCTTATCGAGCGCCGTCAGATCGCCCGCGTCCACCCCACCGTGCTCCAGGCCATCTCGCAGACCGTCGACATTCCGCCCAGCCAGCTCAAGTCCCTCGGCGTCATTGAGACCTTCTCGGCGGCCAGCATCATCGATGTCGCCGACGCCGCCGTCAAAGCCGCCAACGTCACCCTGCTCAAAGTTCATCTAGCGATGGCCCTCGGCGGCAAAGGCTTCGTGGTCATGGCAGGCGACATTTCCAGCGTGCAGGCCGCCGTCGCTGCCGGCTGCAAAGCCGCCGCCGAAGACGGCATGCTTGTCGGCAAAGGCGTCATCGCCAACCCGTCGCCCGAACTCTTCAAGGAATACATCTAACTCACAGCTATCGGCCGGGTGCCCTACCTCTGCATTCTGAGACGTGGCGAAGCGCACCAACTCCGCTAGCTCCGCTCCGTTATCCTGTCTGCACCATGATCTCCGCCTTCCGCCGCATCCCAAGCCTCGCACTGCTCGCGTACATGGTCACTTGTTCCGCGCTCGTCGCCCAGCAGACCGCGCCCGCCGCCCTCCCCTACCGCGGCGAACAGCCCGTGCGCGCCCGTCACGGCATGGTCGTCAGCGTCCATCATCTGGCCGCCGATGCGGGCCTGCGCATTCTTGAAGAAGGCGGCAACGCCGTTGACGCAGCGGTCGCCACAGGATTTGCCCTCGCCGTCGTCCATCCCTCTGCAGGCAATCTCGGCGGCGGCGGATTCATGCTCATCCGCGACCACTCCGGCAAAACCATTTTCCTCGACTACCGGGAAAAAGCTCCGCTCGCCGCCACCCAAAACATGTATCTTGACGCCAACGGCAACGTGATTCCTGATGCCAGCGTTCTCGGCTACCGATCTATCGCTACGCCCGGCTCCGTCGCCGGCCTTGTCTATGCTGAGGCGAAGTACGGCCGCCTCGGACTCAAGCGCGTCATGGCGCCCGCCATCCAACTCGCGCGCGCCGGCTTTCAACTCACGCCGCATGAGGCCGACGAACTCGCAGACCCCGACCTCGCCCGCTTTCCCGCATCCAGCCACATCTTTCAGCGCGACGGCCGCTTATACAAAGCCGGCGAAATCCTCCGTCAGCCCTTGCTCGCAACGACGCTTGAGCGCATCGCCGCCGATCCCGACGATTTCTACCACGGCGCCATGGCCCGTCAACTCATTGCCGATCTGACAGAAGACGGCGCGCTGCTCACGCTCGACGATCTCGCGCAGTACAACGTGGTCGAGCGCGAACCTGTAGTCGGCACATTTCACAATTTCACCATCATCAGCGCGCCGCCGCCCTCCTCCGGCGGAATCGTGCTCGTCAGTGCACTCAACATCCTCGAAAGCTACCCGCTCGCGAGCCTCGGCGATCGTAGCGCCGCATGGATCCATCTAGCCACTGAAGCCTGGCGTCGCGCCTACATGGATCGCGCCGACTATCTCGGCGATCCCGACTACAACACGATTCCCGTGGCCGCGCTGACTGCGAAAAATTACGCTGTCGCGTGGCGCGAGAGCATTCTGCCTGATCGCGCGTCGCCGAGCGCCACACTGACGCGGCCCACGGGTTTCGTTCCGCCCCCGCCCGCCACAGCCGGCCAGCGCCACCGCCCTGAATCGCCCGACACCACGCATTATTCCGTTGTGGATCGAGAAGGCAATGCCGTAGCCGTCACCACCACGCTCAATGACAACTTCGGCTCTCACGTCGCCTCCGCCTCGCTCGGATTCCTTCTCAACGACGAAATGGACGACTTCGCTGCCAAGCCCGGCACTCCCAATATGTTCGGTCTGGTGCAGGGCCCCGCCAATGCCATCGCTCCCGGCAAGCGCCCCTTGAGTTCCATGACGCCCACCATCATTCTTGAAGACGGCAAGCTGCGCTACGTGCTCGGCTCGCCCGGCGGCGGCCGCATCATCTCCACCGTCGGCAACATCTTTCTCTCCGCGGCTGAGGGCTGGCTGAACATTCAGGAAGCCGTGGACGCGCCGCGCTTCCATCATCAGTACCTGCCCGACATCCTCTACCTCGAGCCAGGATTCAGCGCCGACTCCATCGCCGACCTGCGAGCCATGGGCTACGCGGTCACGCTCAGCCGCGGCCACTGGTCCGATGGGGAGTGCATCGCCGTTGATCCCGCGACCGGCGACCTGCTCGGCGGCCAGGACCATCGCAATCACGTCGGCAAAGCCGCCGGCTATTAGGCCTCTGACCGCTTGATCAGGGTGGCCCAACTTTGTGCTTGACTCGCGGTGCGAGGCTTTGGGAACGTGTAGGCAAGGATTCCGCCGAAGATTTCCCCATAAAGAATTCCCCCAAGGAGGACCAGCAATCATGCAGAGATCGACGGCAATTTGCTGGGCGAGCAGGTCGGTGTGTGCAACGCTGGTTCTGCTCTCGGCGGCGCTCGGCGCGCGGCCAGTGGGGGCGCAAGGGTTCGGGTACGCGGCAATCGCCAAATCTCCCTCGACGAATTGGGCCGGCGCAGAGAAAGGAACGACGACGGAGGCCAGTGTCGACGCCGGGGCCCTTCAGTATTGCCAGAGCAAAGGCGCCAGGGACTGCAAGATCTATTCGGTGGCGGATGGCTGCGTGGCGCTTGCAGCGCCCGCGATCTTTGTCCCGAATATTTATGGCGTCGGTTCGGGTGCGACGCGCGATGGAGCCGCGGCACAAGCGCTGGCGGAATGCACGAAGGCAGGCGGCGTTAGCTGCGTCGTGACCCTCGCGCCCTGCGGCAGCGACGACGTGCGCTTTCAGTCGCCGCTGCCTCTGCCGCCGGGCGGCAAGCCGGGATCGGTCGATCCCGCCGTCGCAGGCCTTTGGGGGCTCAACGTTAACGGCGGCATCTGGGTGTGGCAGATCTCGGTGAACGGCACCTATACGATTCACAGCGAGGCCACAGATTACGATCCGCCGCAAACCGGGACGATTTCCGCGAGCAGCGGAAAGTACGCGGACCACGCCATCAACACGCAGTGGGACGACCAGGGAACCTACGCGATGCAGGGCACGACGGCGATGGTGATGACAGGGAAGCTCGGGACAGGCACGTGGTATCGCATTACGAAGGACCCGGTGTACGGAGCGTCAGGTTCAGGGATAACGATCAGGCGCTAGCTCGTAGTCCGGCGCCCCACGCGGTAAGATGGTTGCGCGATGAACACAATGTCTCTTTCCCAGCTTCCCCTCCGCCTTCGCCTCTCCATTCTTCCCACTCTCACTTTCGCACTCCTTGCCGCCACCCTCCCTGCACAGAGCCACTGGGCCTACCCCGGCCCGCACGGCAAATTGGTGTATACGTACACACCCAGGGGCGATCGCATCCCCGACTTCTCATACGCCGGTTACGAAGGCGGCGGCGTAGCGCTGCCCAACGTTCCCGCCAAACGCACCGTTGCTCCCTCCGGCTCAGACGACACCACCGCCATTCAAGCCGCCCTCGATGCCGTTTCCGCTCTTCCGCTCGTGAACGGCTTTCGCGGCGCAGTCGAACTCGCCGCAGGAGATTTTCACTGCGCGCGTCCTCTCGCCATCACGGCCTCTGGTGTCGTCCTGCGCGGTGCGGGCAGCGGCAAAGGCGGCACCACCATCGAAATGACCGGCTCGCCCCACCAGGCCCTGCGTATCATGGGCCAGCTTCAGCAAACCACAACGGGCGTGAGCACCTTCGTCACCGACGCCTACGTCCCCGCCGGCGCCATCACTCTCCGCGTTGCCGACGCTTCGAAATTCCACCCCGGCGACACCGTGCTCCTCAGCAAACCCGTCACTGCCTCGTGGGTCCACTTCATGGGCATGGACGACATGCACCGCGATGGCAAGGACGAACATTGGGTCACTGCGCCGCGCCTTGAAGTCCGCCGTCAAATCGCCGCCGTCAATATGAAAGCGGCCGGGGGCAACACCCTCACCATCGACGTTCCCCTCATTGATTCCTACGACGCCACTTTCTTCGAGGGCGGCCATGCCGAAGTCGAAAAAATCGAAGTCACCGGCCAGATCGCGCAGGTCGGTGTCGAGAACCTCCGCTTCGTCGCGCCGCAGCAGACCATCGCTCTCGGCCAGCCCGAGTTCAGCGGCATGAACATCCGCGACGCCGTAGACAGTTGGTTCCGCTCCATCACTTTTGAAGACACCACCAACGGCGTCAGCGTCAATAACGGTAGCGAGCGCATCACCTTTGAAGACCTCGAAATCGACCAGCACACCCACGTCACCAGCTCCGCCAAGCCTGCCGACTTCGCCGTCGCCGGTTCGCAAATTCTCTTTGATCGCTGCACCGGCTCGGGCGACAGCACCTTCTACTTCGCCACCCAGGATCGCGGACAGGGTCCCGTCGTTGTCCTCCATTGCCGCTTCACCGGCAACGGCCACATGCAGCCACATCAGCGCTGGTTCACCGGCTTGCTGGTCGACAACTGCGCAGTCCCCGGCGGCGGCATCGACATGATGAACCGCGGCGAGATGGGCTCGGGCCATGGTTGGGCCATCGGCTGGGCCGTCGCCTGGAACAACTCCGCGCAATCCTTCGCCATGAACACGCCGCCCGGCTCCATGATCTGGTCGATCGGCAACAGCGGCGAAGAAACCGATCCTGCATTTCCCCTCTACGATGGCGGCCCTCCTCGTCCCGCGCTCCAGCCCGCCACTATCGAATCCCCCGGCAAGCCCGTCCTGCCACAAAGCCTCTATCTCGCCCAACTCCGCGACCGCCTCGGCGACCATGCCCTGAAGAACATTGGTTACTGATTGGGCACGACCAGACCAAAACAAAGTACCCCGCCCAGGTTCAGTTTGGGCGGGGTACGCTGACTCGTTTATTAGCTGACTTGCCGACTCGCTAATCCGCCAGGTCGAAGCGATCCAGGTTCATTACCTTCGTCCACGCCGCCGCAAAGTCCTCCACGAATTTCGTCTCGGCATCGCTGGTCGCGTAAACTTCAGCCAGCGCGCGCAGCTGCGAGTTCGAACCGAAGACTAGATCGACCACCGTGCCGGTCCACTTCAGCTCGCCCGTCTTGCGGTCGCGCCCCTCAAGCACGTCCGGGCCCCAGGGAGATGCCTTCGATTCCTGGATGGAGAGCACGCCTTCGGTCGCCGCCCTCTGCCACTGCGTCCCCATGTCCAACAGGTTCATGAAGAAATCGTTGGTCAGCGTCTCCGGCCGCTTGGTCAGGACGCCGTGCTGGGTGTGTCCAAAGTTCGCGCCCAGAACCCGCAGGCCGCCTACCAGCACCGTCATCTCGGGCGCGGTCAGCGTCAGCAGTTGCGCCTTGTCGAGCATCAGCTCGGCAACGCATCCCTCCAGGCCCTTGCGCACGTAGTTCCTGAAGCCGTCGGCCTTCGGCTCGAGCACCGCAAAAGACGCCGCATCGGTCTGCTCCTGCGAGGCATCCATGCGGCCCGGCGCAAATCCCACTTTCACATCGTGGCCGGCCTTCTTCGCCGCTGCCTCCACGGCCGCCGTCCCCGCCAGCACAATCAGATCGGCGAGCGAGATTTTCTTGCCGTCTTTTTGCGCCGCGTTGAACTCGCTCTGAATGGCTTCGAGATTCGCCAGCACCGTTTTCAATTCCGCCGGCTGGTTCACCTCCCAGTCCTTCTGCGGAGCCAGGCGAATGCGCGCGCCATTGGCGCCGCCGCGCTTGTCGCTGCCGCGGAAGTCGCCGCCGAGGCCCATGCCGTCGCTACCAGTTGCCCGATCGACAACCCCGAAGCCAGCACCTTGGCCTTCAGCGCTTCCACGTCCTTCGTCGTCCATCAGCGTGTGATCGACGGCCGGAATCGGGTCCTGCCAGATCAGCTCTTCCTTCGGCACCAGCGGGCCCAGGTACCGCGCGCGCGGACCCATGTCGCGGTGCGTCAGCTTGAACCACGCCCGCGCAAAAGCATCGGCAAACTCCTCGGGATGTTCCAGGAACCGCCGCGAAATCTTCTCGTAAGCCGGGTCGAACCGCAGCGAGAGATCCGTCGTCAGCATGGTCGGCGTGTGCTTCTTTTCCGGATCGTAGGCGTCCGGAATCAATCGCTCGCCCGCGCCGTCCTTCGGCTTCCATTGGTGCGCGCCCGCCGGACTCTTGGTCAGCTCCCATTCAAATCCGAATAGATTTTCAAAAAAATTGTTGCTCCACTGCGTCGGAGTCTTGGTCCAGATCACTTCCAGGCCCAGCTGATAGCATCTGCGCCTACGCCCGTGCCGAAGCTGTTCTTCCAGCCCAGTCCCTGTTCCTCAATGGACGCGCCCTCCGGCTCCGGGCCCACATGGCTTGCCGGGCCCGCGCCGTGTGTCTTGCCAAAAGTGTGCCCGCCGGCAATCAGCGCCACTGTCTCTTCGTCGTTCATCGCCATGCGCGCAAAAGTTTCGCGGATGTCGCGCGCCGCGGCCACCGGATCAGGGTTGCCATTCGGGCCTTCCGGGTTCACGTAGATCAATCCCATCTGCACCGCGCCCAGCGGATTGGCCAGCTCGCGATCTCCGCTGTAGCGCTCATCGCCCAGCCAGGTGGTCTCCGGACCCCAATCGGTATCGAGTTCCGGCTCCCAGATGTCCGCGCGTCCGCCGCCGAAGCCGAAGGTCTTGAAGCCCATCGATTCCAGCGCGACATTGCCAGTCAGAACCAGCAGATCGGCCCACGAAATCTTGCGTCCGTACTTCTGCTTGATCGGCCACAGCAGGCGCCGCGCCTTATCCAGGTTCACGTTGTCGGGCCAGCTATTCAGCGGCGCAAAGCGCTGCGATCCGCGGCCCGCGCCGCCGCGTCCATCGGCAATGCGATAGGTGCCCGCGGAGTGCCACGCCATGCGGATAAACAGCCCTCCGTAGTGCCCGAAGTCGGCGGGCCACCACTCCTGGGAATCCGTCATCAATGCCCGCAGATCCTTGATCACCGCATCGAGATCGAGACTCTTGAATTCCTTGGCGTAGTCAAACGCCTCGCCCATGGGATTGGATAAAGAGGATTGCTGATGAAGGATGGCCAGGTTCAACTGGTTGGGCCACCAATCGGCGTTGCCTTTGGCTCCTGCCGTCGTGTGCTGCAACATGCCGCCCGTAAACGGGCACTTCGATTCGTTCGTCATTTCGATCTCCCGTGGCCACCTGCCATCGGCCAACTCTTCCAGTATAGGAGCGCGACGCCGCATCCATCGAGCCGGCAAGCTCCCTACGTCGCTGCTTCTGCAAAGAACTTTTCCACATCCGTGATCGTCTGCGTCACGCGATACGGCGGCAGAGACTCCAAGAAAAATTTGCCCGTAGCGCTGCGTGCGCACGCGCGGGTCGAGCAGCACGAGAACGCCGCGATCTTCGAGCGAGCGAATCAGTCGCCCGAATCCCTGCTTGAGTGTGAGCACGGCCTCGGGAACCTGGTACTCGAAGAAAGGCTTCCCGCCCGCCTCCTCAATGGCCTTCATGCGCGCCTGCACCACGGGATCGGAAGGCACGGCGAAAGGCAGCCGGTCAATGATTACGCAGCTTAACGCCTCGCCCTGCACGTCAACCCCCTGCCAAAAACTGGACGTACCGAAGAGCACGGCATTCGGGGTGACGCGGAACTCCTCGAGCAGCGCCTTGCGCGGAGCCGTTCCGTGCAAAAGAATCGGATAGTCGAGCACCGGCAGCAGCCGTTCGTAGAGCGCGCGCAT
>CAVOTQ010000021.1:0-35561 GCA_963699385.1 uncultured Acidobacteriota bacterium
CCGACGCGCGAGCTGGCCATGCAGATCGAGAAATCGTTTCGGGCCATCCGTACCAGCCAGGCGCAATCCGTCGCGCTGGTGGTGGGCGGAATGTCGGAACAGGATCAACTTCAGACGATTCGCCGCGGCGCGCGGTTGATTGTCGCCACTCCGGGACGGCTCGAAGATTTCCTCAAACGCAAACTGGTCCGGCTCGCGGGCGTCAGGATCCTGGTGCTCGACGAAGTGGATCGCATGCTTGATATGGGCTTTGAACCGGCCATTCGCCGCATTGTGTCCATGATTCCCAAGGAGCGCCAGACGCTTTGCTACTCGGCCACGCTGGAAGGCACGGTCAAGGAAGTGTCGAGGAATTATCTGAACAACCCCGCTCGCGTCGAGATCGGCTCGACCATGAAGCCGGCCGAGAACGTCGAACTGCGTGCCTTCAGTGTGGATGCAGACAAAAAGCAGGAGCTTCTGGAGCACTTGCTGAATGCCGACAAGGGCAGCTTTCTGGTTTTCGTACGCACCAAGCACGGCGCAGACCGGGTAGCGCGGCGGTTGATTCGCTCCGGCCATGCGGCGGTCCAGATTCACGGCGACCGTTCGCAATCGCAACGCAACTCGGCTCTGCGCAACTTCTCCGAGGGACGGCATCGTGTGCTTGTGGCCACCGACGTGGCCGCGCGCGGCATCGACGTGGCTAACGTTGCACAAGTGGTCAATTTCGATCTGCCCAAAGTGGCGGAGGATTTTGTGCATCGCGTGGGCCGTACGGGGCGCGCTTCGGCCAAGGGCGTTGCATCAACCTTTGCCGGACCGGCCGAGCGCGGCGATTTACGAAAAATTGAGCGCGCGCTTTCGATCAGGATGACGCACTTCCGCGTGCGCGGCGTGAATATCGGCGCGGCCAACGAGACCGCGGCATAGGGACGTTTTGCAATTTGACGCTTGCGCCCGCGTTGAACGCTTCATGGCGTGTACGCATGATGGCGTGACTGCCACGATATTGAGCCGGTCTCCAGGCCGGCTCTCGTGTGGTCTCAAACCTTCCGCGTCATGGAAACTCGTCCGGCAGGTTCTGGCACAGCTGTGCGGGTAACGGAAATGACGCAGATGTCGTCTTCCTGACCAAAGTCTTGCGCTGCAGTGGCCAACTCTGCAGCATTCATCTCCGAGCACAGTAACTGATGGAGGCGCTCAAAGCCGAAGAGATGGCCTTCAGCGTTGGTCGCCTCGACAACCCCGTCGGACATCAGCATGAGTGTGTCGCCCGGTTGCAATTGAAGGCGCAGCACAGAAGGCTCGACGACTTCGATGATGCCGAGGGGGAGGGCGCCCTGCATATCCACGGGCTCGCCATTCAGATACGGGAGCATGTGGCCGGCGTTGGCTACGATGGCCTCGCCGTCGACGGAAATGCGCAGGGCGAGACAGGTGGCCTGGGCATCTCCGCGACGTATCAAGCGCTTGTTCAGCACACTCAATACAAACTCGGGATCGAGGCTGGTATCCGTCGCCGTGCGGATGGCCCCCACCAGTAGCGCCACCAGCATTCCGGCCTTGAGGCCCTTGCCCACCACGTCTCCTGCGACGATGAGCGCACTTCCATCTGTGGGATGTTGGACAATCTGGAAGAAATCTCCGCCAACGTCGCGCGCCGGACGATACACGGTTTCAATGGTCAGCCCCGGAATGGGAGGCTGCTCTTTAGGCATCAACACCTGCTGCACTTCCTGAGCCTGTTTGACGTCGAGTGCCATTTGCCGCTGTCTCCGGATCGACAACACGAGGCGGCGCAACAGCAGTAAGGCAATCGCTGCAGCCAGAACCAGGTCGGCGGCCTCGTTGTAGAAGAAAACCGTGCCGAAGGCGAAGAACGTTCCGTGCATATGCAGGCTGATCAGCTCGCTTTGGAATTGCTCGAATGCCATGAGGACGACGGCGGGAAGCACCAGCCAACCCTCTCTGCCCTGTTCGCGAATCCCCTTGCCGACAACGAACGCAAGCAAGCCCAGCAGCCCGAGCCGTACCACTTCCGACGATGCGTGAAAGACCAGGCTCGTCGAGTTGGGAATGTCGTAGAGCAGATTTTCTCCCAATAGCTCGAAGACCATGTCCAGCACCGTCAGCGCGGCTATGGTCTTTGAGAACCCATGCCGGGCGCCGCAAGTGAAACCATTTCCACCACACCATGGTCCAAACGCCTATTGTGAGCGGAGCGACGAAGACCTCGAGGGCCAGGAAAAACTCTCGAATGCTCACCAGTTGCGTCCAGTTCGCGAGGGAAAAGATGCATTCCCGGAATGCCGCCAACAGCAACGCGGCGGCCACCCACAAGTACACCCGGTCGGAACGGTCAAACAGAATCAGGCTCGCGGCCACGATGGCCAGCAAGAGAAACAGCCCAACCAAAAAACCGGAGAATGCGTATTGCTGGATCAGCTCCAGCCATTCCGCATGATTCTTCTCCGCGATTGCTCCGCTCTCGCCCAGCACCGGGGCGTAATGGAATCCGCCCGTGAAAGGGTGATGCGAAAGCCGTACGGGTCCCATCCAGACGCGGAATGCAAGCACCTCTGTGACGGGCGCGCCGGGATCGATGCTTCCAGGCCCTGACCGGGCAAGGAAAGGCGGTTGCGGCAACACAAACATTGCGGGCTGGGTGAAATAGGCTATGGGCGGTTTGCCGGGCCCACGAAATTTGCCCGAGCTTCCCAACAGCACGCCGTTGTCGAATAGCTGGTAGGCATCGTCCACCCATCCGTAAGTTGCAATCGCTGTCTCGTCGCCCGGGCTCGCCGTGATCGATACCCGAATGCGATACCAGGCCCAGCCCCAGTATCCCGCGTGCCCTTTCATTGTCCATCCCGGAACGTATCGCGGATCGCCGGTAAACGGGTCAACCATACCGGGCGCCGGTTTCAGGTCCACGGTCTCCCATGCCGAGTCGTCATAGCCGGGCTCGGCCCAGAGCGGCTGATGCGTCACGGGATTTAGAGGCGAGTCGCCTATTTGGAACTTCCACGGCCCGTAGAGTGGAACCACGGATTGGCCAAGCGTGATGGGCGCGGCGACGGGTTGCGCGGGCAGCGATTGCGGAGGCTGCACCGCCTGTGCCGATCCGCCCATGCTGAGTGCGGCAACCGCAGAGAGAAGGAAAGAGGCGCGAAAGGGTCGCGACACTGCATTACCTCGTGGAACGGGGAAGCTACTTGTAGCACTATACGCAGCTTAAGACACCATGGGGAAGGGTCATTCGCAGCACCGGCAATCGGAACTCCGCTCTCTGCGCGGACCCGATCAGCACCCGATTCCCGATCCCCTTCGAAGATGGGCGGCGCAATTATTTTTGGCTGACGTGAGCGGGAACCGGGGGCGGAGAATCCCCGTCGACCAGCTGCAGCTTCAGATTCGGCCACTCGGTCGGAATCCGCTCGACCTTCGCGTTTGGAAATTGCGTGGGAATGGGCTCGCCTTTCGGATGCGGCCGAACAACAAGCGGAGACCGTGAGAATGAATTCTCATTGCGCGCAAAGAGCTCGACACCACGTTTCAGGGTCTCGACCTGCGATTTCAAATCCGTACAGGTCGCGTCGAAGAGATGGTCTAAATCAATCGGCTTGCCGGCCTGATTCGGAGTCGTGTTTGGGCCGTTGCAATCGAAACTCCTGAGCACGGGTTTCACGGCGGGCTGCACTGGTTGGCCACTGCTGAAATCGAGCGGCCACTGGGCTGCCGATGGCTTTTGGGGAACTCGTGAGTTGTCCGGCGGAGTCGCCATCGATTGGCACAGGACCGCGGTGCTTGAGAACAAAAGGAGAGAGAAAAGCGCGAATCGGTGCATGAAGAGGGCCCCCTCCATTCCAGCGTTTTCGTCGGTTTTGAGTATAGCTTGCGGGGCTGATTCCGTCGATTTGGGAGACTGCCTGCCGGGGGCGCTGAATGCTAGAGTGGATGCATTCGTTTTTTGGAGGATCGGCGTATGAAGATCGCGCTCGTTGCGTTGAGTGGTTTTGTTTGTGTTTCCCTGGCGGCGTACGGCGATGGGCCGGGGCAGCGGGTTCCGACCGATCCGCACGCCGTAAGCTCAGGCAGTGCGGCGGCGACTGAGCCGCTGCGCGTGGAAGCCCTGCTGACCACGACGCGCATCTTAAGCGTGGCGCAATCGAACGATGGCCGCAAGCTTGTCTACACCAGCGACGCCAGCGGCCGGCTGAATCTGTGGATCATGAATGTGGACGGGACGGCTGCGCACCAGCTTGTGACGAACAATGACCGCCAGATAGGCGCCCGCTTTACGCGCGATGACAGCGCAGTGGTGTACAGCCAGGACCGCGGCGGCAACGAGTACTACGACATCTACGTGGTGCCGGCTGGTGGAGGCGAGCCGCGCAACCTGACGAACACTCCCGACGTGAGCGAAACGGTGGACGAGTTCTCGCCCGACGGAAAGCTGCTGGCTATTGGCGTTAAACAGAAGAGCGCGCCGGCCGTGAACCTGTCCGTGATGGATTGGCCCACTGGCACCATTCGCCAGTTGACACACGAGAGCGATCCCAAAGCGTCGTGGTTCGAAAATGCGTGGAGCCCGGATGGCAAATTCATCTATGCGACGCGTTCGATTGGGATCGACGATTCCCAGATCTATCGCGTGGACGCGGCGACGGGCGCGAGCGAGCAAATAATGGAGCACACGGGTAAGCAACGGGTAACGATTGCCGACGTCTCGCGCGATGGCGGCATGCTGCTGCTTACCTCAAACGCCAAGGGCGGCTACGAGAATGTGGCCCTGTACGACCTGGCGACGAAGAAACTGCGCTGGCTCACGGATACCGAGTGGTCGGCTAATGGGGTGGCGTTTACGCCGGACGGGGGAAGCGTCGTCTACGTCAAGAACGCGGATGGACGGATGTCGACGCGCTTTCTCGATCTGAAATCGATGCAGGAGTCCGAAAGAGGCGTACCGGCGGGCCTGAATGTTCCCGCGGGCGCGCCGACGCCGTTTCTGCCGGACGGCTCCATGCTGCTGAGGCATGAGGATTCGAGCCATCCGCAGGAGTTGTATCGCCTGGCTGCGGACAACCGGCTGACGCAAATCACGCACAACGCAAACCAGGCGCTCGAGCAAACGGTGTTGCCCAAATCGCAGCTTGTGACTTACCGCAGCTTCGATGGCATGCTGATCTCGGCGTTCGTGTGGGTTCCTCTTAACCTGAAGCCGGACGGCATCGCCGCAGCGGTAGTGATGCCGCATGGCGGCCCCACCGGCCAAGTGACGGACGCATTCAACGGGCGCGCGGAGCTGCTTGCCTCGCGCGGATTTGTGGTGATCGCGCCGAACGTGCGCGGCTCGACAGGCTATGGCATGAGTTTCCAGAACGCCAATATCAAGGACCTGGGCGGGGCCGACCTGAAAGACGAGATCGCCGGCGTGGATTTTCTGAAAGCCACGGGGTACATCAACCCGAAGCACGTGGGCATCTGGGGCGGGTCGTACGGCGGCTACATGACGTTGATGGCGATTGGCAAAACGCCGGACGTGTGGTCGGCGGCCGTGGACGAGTACGGCATTCTGAACTGGCTGTCGATGCTGGAGCACGAAGACCCGCGCTTGCAGGAATACGAGAAAAGCCTGCTGGGCGATCCAGTGAAGGACCTCGCTATTTATGAAGCCAGCTCGCCGCTCAAATATATTCGCAACGAAACGGCGCCACTGCTTGTGCTGCAGGGCGATAACGACATCCGGGTTCCCAAGGAAGAGGCGGAGCAGTTGGTGAGCATTCTGAAAGCGGAGGGCCGCACGGTGGATTCGGTCTTTTATCCCGAGGAGGGACACGGCTTCGTGAAGCGCGAGCACCAGCAGGACGAGCTGACGCGCTCCGTCGCCTGGCTGCAGAAATACTTGCAGGGCGCGCAATAGGATTGCGGGCGGGAAGCGAAATTAACGCCGGATATGATACGGCCCATCAATGGTATTGTGGTTCCCACCCATTTCCGCAAAAGGCGCGGAAATGGATGGGGCACGGACGCAGCATTTTGGGCCGGAGGCAGTATTTTGGGGCCGGATTAATAAGGCAGGCTGATTAAAACGGGCCGATCAGGCCAGGCCGACTAAAACGGGCGGATCAGACCAGCGGAGCAACCACGACCAGCGCATCGATGGCTGGAGGAGGCGTGATTTCCGGCATTGTCACGTCGATATAGCGGCCTTCTGCGACATCGGCGAAGACGCGATTGAGCGTGTCTTCAGTCCTGGAGGAGCTGACGTGGAGCTTGCGCACCGCGCGCATCACCGTGGCGGACAACAAAAAGCGGTTCTCGATTTTGAGTCCTGCCGAATACACCAGTTTTGATCGCATGTGCTCCCCAATTCTCAGTAGTTGTACGTTTGCTTTAAAGCCGGGCTCGTCTTGGTGAAGACCGTAGAGCCGGGCCTGGTGCCGATCGAGTGCCACGCCGGAGACACAAGGATGAGGATGGCTGGAGGGAAAGTTTCTTACCACTCCCCTATAGAGTGAGCATACGCTTATTCAGGCTCTTCTCCTAATCACTATATCGGCGCGCCCGGCGCCTGTGAATCGGTGTACAACCCCTTTAGATTCAAATTGTCCGCAAGCGGGGTTTTCACTCCCGGAAGTGATATACTGGTAGCTGGTCGTCGAATCCGACTTGGTGTTCTTGCCTGTTCTGCTTCCCGCTCAACTAGCAAACAATTCCACTTGTGTTCAGCGATACATCACGCAACAAAGGAATAGTCATGGAACAGGGAACAGTAAAATGGTTTAACGATGCGAAGGGATTCGGCTTCCTTAGCCGTGCAGACGGCGAAGACGTGTTCGTGCATCATTCCGCCATCAAGAGTGAGGGATTTCGTTCGCTCAAGGAAGGCCAGGCGGTCGAGTTCGACGTAGTAAAAGGACCGAAGGGCTTGCAGGCCGAGAACGTCCGGGCTGTCTAGTCGAATGCTTCGCCGGGTAGAGGTCGACTTCGATATCTACCTGGTTTTCGCGGCTTTACTTGAGGATCCCAACGCTCGACGGCAGCGCTGTTGCTGCTCCTTGTGTGCTGAGTCCCGCGGACAACTCGAATGACACGGAAAATCTCTGCACCCCCTGCCTTCTGCGCAAACAGAGTTCATCCCTGTCTGGCAATTCAAGGCAGAATTCATTTGACAGTGCAATCGCGCGAAACCGGTCAATGAATTCAACGGACTTTGCTGCGGAACAGTCGACCGCGAAGGCGAGCGGCCAAGCAATACAGCAAAGTCCGGCGGGTTTTCGAACGCACTACACACCAGAAGCATGGACGAAAGGGATATATGGCTGAAGATCAGCAACTCATGTGCAGCGATTGCGGGCAGGCCTTCACGTTTACCGCTGAGGATCAGGAGTTTTTCCGCGAGCGCGGTTATTCATCGCCGAAGCGCTGCAAACCGTGCCGTCAGGCGAAGAAGAATGAACAATCGGGCGGCGGTGGAGGCGGCGGGTACAGCCGCGGCACATCGCAGGGAACAAGCGTGATTTGCGCCGGATGCGGACAGCAGACCACGGTTCCGTTCGAGCCCCGCGGGGATCGTCCCGTGTATTGCCAGAACTGCTTTCAGGCGCGCAAGACCAGCGGCGCCGGCGGCGGCGGCAATCGGCGAGGCGGCGGTGGCGGCTTTGGCGGCGGCAGGGGCCGATAGTCCATCGTTTTTTGAGCAGCGTGGATAAGGCCCTCCCCTCTGATTTCCGGGATATGGCGTTCAGGGATGGGCCGGCTTTCGGATTCGCCTTCGGATTCTTCCTGGCGACATGCGCTGGTTCGGGCTCGCGCGCGAATTCGTCACAGGCCAGCGGTACCGGGCGGGACTCCCCCGTTCCCCCCCGTTGTCACGCTTAAACTCGCAGCTTTTCAGTTATCTCCGAGGAGTTCCTCATGAAAAAGGAAGCACCGCAGAAAAAGGAAGTGCCGCACGACAAATACTTCCTCAAATCGCTCCACCAGGAAATAGATCTCTACGATCGCAAGCTCGCCTACCTGGATAAGTTTGCCCAATTCGATTCGGCAGAGGATCGCGAGGGCGCCGAGCACAAATTACAGACGAAACGGGCTTCGCTTGCGGAGACGGCAAAGAAGCTGGTTGCCGAAGGGGTGGAGTTCAATCGCACAGATCTCCCCCGGTCCTTCCGTGCTGAGCCGGATACCGGCGCCGATAGTTGACCCGGGCCGCGACCCCTTGTTGGCCTTGGCGCATTCGACCGTCGATAACAGGCTCTAGCCTGGGGCTGATTCCAACTCTAACTCTTCGCTCTATTGCGATTGGCCAGGCGGGTTTCCTTCGCGGGATGATCCGTGATCAGCCATCACAAGTCGAGATTCTTTCTTTTGTGCGACCTGCACCATTGTCCGATGCGGCGAGGCCTGCTTGAGGAACCAGCATCGGATGAAAGTCAATCCTTCCATCGGTGCCAACGACGCGACTGTAATCGCACCTTCCGCGCCCCGGTTCAGCCCGCGGCCAGCCGTCTTCTTGCCCCTCAATGCACATTCACGTATAAATAAGTCAAAAGCCCAGTAAAAGCTTGTCTGCGGCGGACCTGTCCGGGTTTTGTGACCGGCGCCACGCTAAAGCCGAATGTGTATCCTAAATCGCATAGACTCTGCTGCGGGACCGCCGTCGTCTGAAGAAGAGGAACAAGTATGAAGCAGGGAAGAACCAGCATTGCGAAGCCACTGACGACCAACAAGCACCTGATCCGCTGGGTGGAAAAGATGGCGGACCTCGCGCAGCCGGCCGCGATCCACTGGGTCGACGGCAGCCAGCAGGAATACGACTGGCTCTGCGACGAGATGGTGGCGTCGGGAACCTTCACCCGCCTGAATCAGGAAAAGTGGCCGGGATGCTTCTATGCGCGTTCCGATCCGCGCGATGTGGCGCGCGTCGAAGACCGCACCTTCATCTGCTCGTTCTCCAAAGACAACGCCGGGCCTACCAACAACTGGGTCGATCCCTTCGAGATGCGCAAGAAGCTCAAGGAGCTTTTCAACGGCGCGATGCGGGGACGGACGATGTACGTGCTGGCCTTCAGCATGGGGCCTGTGGGCTCGCCGATGTCGCGCATCGGCGTGGAGCTCACGGATTCGCCTTACGTCGTGGCGAA
Organism: uncultured Acidobacteriota bacterium; assembly: GCA_963699385.1. Taxonomy (GTDB): domain Bacteria; phylum Acidobacteriota; class Terriglobia; order Terriglobales; family Acidobacteriaceae; genus Telmatobacter. The sequence goes on from CAVOTQ010000021.1 coordinate 9,129, forward strand.
CATGCGCATCATGACGCGCATCGGCCTGCCGGTGCTGGCCGAAATCGACAAGGGCGAAAAGCGCGTGGTGCCCTGCATGCATTCGGTGGGCATGCCGCTGGCGGCAGGGCAGAAGGATGTGCCCTGGCCCTGCAACGACACCAAGTACATTGTGCATTTCCCTGAGACGCGCGAGATCTGGAGCTACGGCTCGGGCTACGGCGGCAACGCGCTGCTGGGCAAGAAGTGCTTCTCGCTGCGCATCGCATCGAACATTGCGCGCGACGAAGGCTGGATGGCCGAGCACATGCTGATTCTGGGCGTGGAGTCGCCGCAGGGCGAAAAGACCTACGTGGCGGCGGCGTTTCCTTCGGCGTGCGGCAAGACCAACTTTGCCATGCTGGTTCCCCCTCCGGCCTTGAAGGGCTGGAAGGTGACGACGGTAGGCGACGACATTGCCTGGATCAAGCCGGACGCGAACGGCCAGTTGCGCGCCATCAATCCCGAGGCGGGATTTTTCGGCGTGGCGCCGGGCACCAGCGACAAGACCAATCCCAACGCCATGGCTACGTTGAATCGCAACACGATTTTTACCAACGTGGCGCTCACGCCGGACGGCGGCGTGTGGTGGGAGGGCATGACCGACGAGCCGCCCGCTCGAATGCCTGGACTGGCGCGGCGAGCCGTGGACGCCCGAGATCGCGAAGACAGACCGGCGCCAAGGCCGCGCATCCCAATGGGCGATTTACCGCGCCGGCTGCGCAGTGTCCGTCGATCGATCCGGAGTGGGAGAATCCCGAAGGCGTGCCCATCAGCGCAATCGTTTTCGGCGGGCGGCGCTCCACCACCATGCCGCTCATCTACCAGGCCTTCAACTGGAGCGCGGGGGTTTACATGGGCGCCACCATGGGCTCGGAAACCACGGCCGCGGCCGCCGGCGCGGTGGGCCTGGTGCGCCGCGATCCCATGGCCATGCTGCCCTTCTGCGGCTATCACATGGGCGACTACTTCCGCCACTGGCTCAAGATGCAGCGTAGCTTGAGCTCGACGCCGCGCATCTTCCACGTGAATTGGTTCCGCAAGGACGACGACGGCAAATTCCTGTGGCCGGGATTCAGCGAAAATATGCGCGTGCTCAAGTGGATTGTGGACCGCGTGCACGGCCGCGCTCAGGGCAAGGAGACGCCCATCGGCTGGACGCCTTACTACGAAGACATGGAATGGGCCGGGCTCGATTTCCCGCGCGAGCAGTTCGAGAAGATGCAGGACGTGAACCTCGTCGCCTGGCGCAAGGAGATCCTCGGCCACGAGGAGCTTTTCATCGACGTGCACGACCACCTGCCGCCGGAGATGATCTACCAGCGCGAACTGCTGATCTGCCGGTTGTAATTCGTCGCACCCTTCTTGCCGCATTTTTGCAGCAAGGACGGGATCGCGAACGAATTACGATGCCGGGCTCCGCTCCACCACTGGCCGGAATCCAAGCCGCTGCCAGAAATCGCACACCAGAGCCACGGTTTCCTCGCTTGTTGCGGGGGCGGCACGCAGGGTGATGCCGGGGTCCGCGCCCGCGGTCAGATCCGTGGCCGCCACGGCAATGGCGATGCATTTTTCTGGCCGGTTGGTGCAGCTGGCGAGGTCGGCAATCGACAAATTGGTGGTCGGCGTGGCGATGACCGTGCGCGGCGGCGCCATGCGGTCCAGCAGCCACAGAATTTCGAGCTTCGATTCCAGCTCGTCGGGCACGCAGTCGATGGCCAGGTCTGCTTCGCGAACTGCGTCTTCAATCGTCGAAACGAAGGCAACGGCGGGCAGCGCTGTCGCGTTAAGTTTCCCGCGAATCGCCTCTCGCGCGTGGTGCAGATTCGTCGGCATCACATCTTCAAGCAGCACGCGAAACCCGGCGCGGGCCGCGCCCAGCGCCAGCCAGCGCCCCAGCGGCCCGGCTCCGATGATGGCGACGGTGGTCACAGAGTTCTGGTCACGACGGGGGCTTACTTGGCGCCCAGGGCCGTAGCCACTTCTTCGGCGCTGGGTCGCGCGCGCAGCAGGTGTTCAGAGACTTTCGCCCGCTCCTCGGCGGACAGCGTGGGCGCAGCAGCCAGTATCCGGCGCAGGGTTACAGCAACGTCGTCAATGTAATTCATGAGCCGGATGGCTTCTCCTGAAAGCGGCATAATTCTCCTCGTGGATCTGGGGTTCCGTTCTCATTGTAGGGCGCGGGACCGAGGACGCGCGAGGTCGAGCGGGGTTCCAGCTGCGGCGGCCGCCCGATGAAGAAGCCTTGCATTTGCCGTCACGGCGCCTTGATGCTTTTCGAAGAAGAACAAGGCTCCGCTCCATTCCTTACGGATGCTGCTCGATCGAAACATTCACGGTCGAGGTGTTTCCCGAGGCGGCGAGGCCCACGAGATTCGTGGCCACGCCGGGAAGTGATGCGGGCAAAAACGTGACTGAGCCATCGACGGCTGAGGTAGCCGTGGAGGCTTCGGTGGCCAGCAACGCTCCAGATGGACAGACTATGTTGGGCGAGCAGGGCGGCGTCCACGCGTAGAGCGCCTGGTAGAGCGCCACCGTGCCGCCGGCCATGGGGTTGCCATCCATGTCGAGCAGGCGCAGCGCGATCTGATTCGGTGTGCCCGAGGCGGCGAGGTTCTGGCTCGTGCCCGAGATGGCTTCGAGTGCGGCGTACTCCGGCCGCGCGCCGAAGGCGGTGAAGGCAACGCACTGGCTGGAGCCGTTGAGGCAGCCATTGATGCTCGCGGTTTGGTCTTCGGCGAGCGGACCCACGGTGAGAGTTTGCGTGGCGATGCCGGAAGAGTTGGTGGTGATGGAAGCCGGGCTTGGCACTGCGATGCCGGAAGTTGGATTCTGCCACGCGACACTTTGGCCGCTTAATGGGACGCCGTTGTTCTCGACGAGTGCCTGCACGGTCCACGTGAAGGTTGCGCCGGCCGCGAGCGATAACTGCCGAGTGAGCACGGAAAGCACAGCAGGCGTTCCGCCCACGAATTGGGCCTCGAGGCTGGAGCCATTGGTGAGTGCCGCGGTGACGATGGACCACGTCGCGTTGGTTGCAGTCACGTTCATGGTGGCGCGCCCGTCGCCAGTAGCCACCACGGAGCAGACGGGCAATCCGCAAGCGAGCGTAGCCGTGCCGCTGGTCACGGTGTAAATGACAGTGACACCGCCGGCGGGCGCGAGGTTTGAGTCCAGCGCTGTCACGGAGAAGGGAAGCGGCTCGCCGATGGGTACGGTGTTCGATGGCGCAGTGTTGAGAGTGAGCGCGTCGCCGTTGCCCGCATCGTAGCTGACACCGCCGGGAATGATCGCGGCCGCGTAAAAGGCGGGTTCGTCGTCGACCTCGACGTCGACCGAGCCAGCGAAACCTGTCGGCGTCGGTGGCGCGACGGCTGTAATTTGATTAGGCGAAATGCTGGTCACGGTGGCGGCCTTGCCCCCTACGGTTACAGTGTCGGCCAGGCGAAAGCCCATGCCCTGAATCGTGATGGATCCGCCCGATGCGGGCAGATGCGTGGGCGAGACCGTGTCGGCGTAGAGCACCCAGCCGTTGTAGGCGTAGTCGGGCCGGCCATCGCCGCGCAGGTCGGCGATGCCAATGCGCACCATGTCGTCGCCATTGGTTGCCACGCGCAGCCAGGTCTCGCCGGTGGCGTAGCCGTTCAGGCCGGGCGCCGCGCCCACCGCCGTCGCGCCTAAAGGATCGAAGGCGTCCCACACGCCGATGGAAGGCAATGCCTTGGACTCCGTTGGCGCGCCGGTTTCGTCCAGGGCCTGCGTCACGACCGTGAAGATGCGGTTGCCGCGCACCGGAAACGTGAACCAGTCATTCTGGCCAACCTGGCTCAAGCGTCCGCACCACAGGCCGCCCACTGGTATCGCACGCGGCTGGGCCTCGGTTCCAATGGCGTCAGAATATCCGCCCACGGCGGAGTTGGCTGAAGTGACGTTGAGAGTTTGTGTGCTGCCAGCGGAAAGGTTCGTCAGCGAGACTGCATTGAGCGTGCCCGAAGGTGCGACTTGTCCCTGGGTGTACGGGCCGACGGAGTTTTCGAGAATGTAGAGCGGGTTGATGACTTCAAAGCTGACCTGGTAATTGACGGTGGTCATGCCGGGCGTTAGGGGAATGCCGCTCAGGTCGAAGAATCCCTGCAGAGAAGGATCGTTCGATCCCCAGTTGGTGAGCAGGTTGCCGCTGGCGTCGTCCCAGCCCGTGACTTGATTGCCGTGATTGCCGTTGAAGAGTGCGCCTGTGACGGCGGTGACTGTGTACTGATAGAGCGGATTGCCATTGGCGTCGAGCGGGCGCGCCACCACGTTCACGCCCTGCATGCCGTAGCCGGTGCGGAAGCTGACCGTGCCCCGGATCGAAATGGTGTTGGGCGCGGTCAACTGCTTGCCGGGAAAATTTGCGAGGTTGGCCGGGGTGATGGGATAGAGACGATTGAGCGCGGCGATGTCGTCGGAACGCAGGATCGTGGGGTTGGGAATGCAGGCGCCGCCGCTCGCACCACAGACGCCGCTCATGGGTTCCATCACCGGCCAACCCAGCGTGCCTCCATTTTCGTCATCCGTGAGGGCCTGGGGATTTACCTGCGCGTCATCGAGTCCGAGGATGCGGCCGAAGGCGCGCTCCAACTCAAAGCTCATCATCTCGATCATGTTGGCGCTGGTGGCGCACAGGCCGTTCAGAATGATGACGCCGTGGGCAAAAGTCGCATTGGCGTTGAAGTTGTCGAGCCAAACGTACACGCCGTTGTTCTGGCAGGCGTCAGGCTGGCTGGTCGTGGCGCCGAAAATCGCGTTGATCACCGAGCCGTCGGCATCGTAGATCACGGCGATGGGATAGTTGGTGGCCGCGGGCGTAATGTCGGCAGGCGCAATGATCTGGCTGGACGTGTTCACCTGAATATTGGCCCCGTTCACATCCTCGTTCAGCGGGCCCATGTCGGCGAGCGTGACACCGGCCGTTGGAACCGCGCTCCACATCGCTGCCGCAGCGTCGACCATCGCGGTGGCCTGCGCGTTCGTGACTGAGCTCGAAAGCGGGCCCTGGTCGACGTAGTAGTTCACCTGGCCGCCGGCCCAGTGCAGTGGTACCCCCAGAACTGCGGGGTTGAAGTAGGTAGTTCCGGCAATGTACTTAGGGCCGCCCGCGAGCAATGCAGTGGGCGCGAAAAGAAGGAAGAAGCCGAGAAAGCAAAGCGGGAGATGGCTGAGCACGCGGTGATCGGGCGAAGTGATGCGCAGAAGCGCAGGAGCAGTGATGGGCACGGAATCCCCCAGACGGAGTTTGGAGGGGCATTGGAAGGTCCAAAGGGATTTGGCGATTCTTGGGAGTTCTAAGATATGCCGGTCGCAGAATTGGAAGGGCCTTAACACGTTCGCCTGGTCTCGCCGGACCAGACCGGAGTCCAATCTGTTCTTTCGCTCATCTTATGCATGGCGGGGCGGGCCGGGGGGTGCAGTGCCTCAGTCGGCGGCCGGATTGGGGCTCTTCCAGCTAAAATCAACACGGGATAACTCATGACTGAAATTCGCGATACCGTGATCGTAGGCTCCGGCTGCGCCGGAATGACGGCAGCGCTTTACACTGCGCGCGCCGGGATGAATCCGCTGGTTCTGGAGGGCCACGAGCCGGGCGGTCAACTCTCGATTACCACTTTGGTAGAGAACTTTCCCGGCTGGCCCGAGGGCATCCAGGGACCGGAGCTGATCGAGAACATGAAGAAGCAGGCGGCGCACTTCGGCGCTACCTACGAGCACGCGCTGGTGACTCGCGTGGAGGTGGACGCGCATCCCATCCGCTTGCATACTTCAACTGGCGAGATCCATACACGGACGGTGATTGTCGCCTCGGGTGCGAGCGCGCGCTGGCTGGGGCTGCCGAGCGAACAGGCTCTGATCGGCCATGGCGTGTCAAGCTGCGCCACTTGCGACGGCTACTTTTTCCGCGATAAGGATATCGCCGTGGTGGGCGGGGGCGATTCCGCGATGGAGGAGGCGATTTTCCTCAGCCGGTTCGCTTCGAAGGTCACGCTGCTGCACCGGCGCGAATCCTTCCGCGCCTCGAAAATTATGCTGGAGCGCGCCATGGCGCATCCCAAGATCGAATTCCGCAGCAACACGGTGGTCGAAGAGGTGCTCGGCGTCGACGAGAAGGAAGTAAAAGGCCTGGTGCTGCGCGACGTCCGCACAGGCGAGCGGGATGTGCTCAACGTGAGCGGCATGTTCCTGGGTATCGGCCACGTGCCGAACACGAAAATGCTTGCAGGCGAGATCGATCTCGACGATGAGGGTTACATCAAGACGACGAACAATGTCTTCACCATGCGTGGCGGCGTCATTGTGCCGGGCGTGTTCGCTTGCGGCGACGTGCAGGACCGCCGCTACCGCCAAGCCATTACGGCGGCCGGCTCCGGCTGCATGGCCGCGCTCGAAGTGGAGAAGTATCTCGAGGAGCGCGGGCACTGAGGCTGCCGCTGGAACCAATTCACCAGGTGTGAAACGCGAAGAACACCGCGGCCACCAGGCACACCGCTGCGGCAGCGTGGTTCCAGCGCAGATGCTCTCCGAAGTAGTATGTGACGAAGACGCCGAAGACCACCAGCGTGATCACTTCCTGAATCACTTTGAGCTGCACGGGGCTGAAGCGCGCATAGCCAATGCGGTTGGCCGGAACCTGGAAGCAGTATTCGAAGAAGGCGATCGACCAGCTGATTAGAATCACCTTCCAGAGCGCATCCTGGCGGAACTTGAGGTGTCCATACCAGGCAAAGGTCATGAAGATGTTGGAAATGGTGAGAAGAACAATGGTCCACATTCGGTTGTTGGATGCGCGAACCAAGAGCCAGGTTGTGAGCTGGTTTTGAATTTTTCGGGCTCTCAAGTTTTGAGGAGCAAGTGACGGCGCTCAGGGAAAATCTCGAATGGCTCGAGGAAGCCATCTCCGCAGCTTGCCGGGCGGCCGGACGCGCGCGCGATGAGATCGAACTGATGGCTGTTTCGAAGACCTTCCCCGCTGAGGCGGTTGCCGAAGCCGCAGCGCTCGGGCTCACGCTCTTTGGCGAAAACCGCGTGCAGGAATTCGGGGGTAAGGTCGCGCACGCGGCGGAGCTGGGAACGTGGGCTATGCGAGACCGGCTGCGCTTTAACCTTATCGGGCATTTGCAATCGAACAAGGCATCGCGCGCGGCGGAGCTTTTTGACGGCATCGATTCTCTGGACTCGGTGCGCCTGGCGGAGCGATTGGATGAGGCCGCGGGCCGGTATGGCAAACGGCTGCCGGTACTGATCGAAGTGAAGCTCAGCCCTGAAGCGGCGAAAACGGGCGTGGAGCCGGAGTCGAACGCGGCGGCGCAATTGATCGAGCGCTTGCCGGACCTGCTGAACCTGGAAGTGCGCGGCGTGATGACCATTGCGCCGTGGGGTGCGCCCGACGATGTTACAAGGGCCTGTTTCCGCAGTCTGCGCAATTTGCGCGACCGTTGGGCATCGGCGCATCCCAACTTGCATTTCGATGTTTTGTCCATGGGCATGAGCGGCGATTTTCGGCTGGCCATTCAAGAAGGCTCGACGCGCATCCGCATCGGTACGGGGCTGTTTGGCAAGCGTCCGCCGCCGGTCGAGGAGGACTGATGCTGCGTGCCGCGCCGGCCGGAGTGTCGCTCGCCGTGCGCGCACAGCCCGGCGCAAAAAAGACCGCCATCGTCGGCATTTACGGCGAGGGCGCGACGGCGCAGCTCAAAATCGCCGTGCAAGCGCCGCCGCTCGAAGGGCGCGCCAACGAAGCGTTGATCGCGTTTCTCGCCCGGACGTTCGATGTGCCCAGAGGTTCAGTCAAACTTGTTTCTGGAGATCTTTCGCGCAGTAAAGTCTTTTTGCTCGAAGGAATCGGTACGGCCCGCGCGGTGGCGGTTCTGGCAAAGTGGGTTGAATTTTGATTTAGTGCGCTGCAGCCCGCTGCCGTTGCAGCTCCGCCTCAAACGCTTGTTCGCGATCTGCTACATAGGCTTTGTATCCGGCCGGATCGATGAAGGCAACTTTGTCGCCAGCCTTCCAGCGCGCGTATTTTTCCGTCAGGTCAAAATAGCCGCCGTGTGCGCCGAGAAAAATGTCGCAGGGCAGAGCCTTGAGCACTCTGAATTCATGCGCGTAGTCCGCAGCGATCTGCGGATAGACATTATTCCTTACCAGCTTGTATCCCGGATTCACGTTTGGGCTGCCCACGATCACCACATGCATCAAGCGTCCGCCCTCGGTCTCGTCCATCGTCCAGGTAGTGGTGCCGCGGGTATGCCCTGCGGTCAGATGCGCGGTAAGCACTGTGCCGCCCAACTGGATGGTGTCGCCATCGTGCAGCACGCGATCGACATGGGCCAGTGGATACTGCATATCCTTCTTCGCGCCGTACGCGAAGTCGCTCTTGCCACCCGATTGCACGACCGCTACGTCGCCGGCCATCACAAAGTATTTTGCGCCGGTCTCGCGGATAATCTCCGCGCTGCCGGCGCAGTGATCGTCGTGCGCGTGGCTGATGAGCAGAATCTTGATGTCGCTGAAGCGGAAGCCAAGCACCTCAACACTCTTGCGAATCAGCGGCGGGGACGACGTGAGATTGCTGTTGATGAGGATGAGGCCTTTGGGCGTGGCGATGAGGTACGAGGCGAGATCGCCGCTGCCGACGTAATAGAGATTGCCCGCGATGCGGAAGGGAGGAAAGGGTTGAGTCCAGGTCGCGTCTGGATCCGCACAGATTTGCGGTGCACAAAAAACAAACGCGAAAAGTGCCAGCACACAAATCAGCTTGCCTGGTTTCATAAAGCCCCTGGCGCGGCCAGTTTTTCTTTCACGGCCTCAATGGCCCGCTCCAGATGCACGCCGCGCGAGCCTTTCACGAGTACCACATCGCCCGCGCGCAGATTTTGCGCGAGCCATTCACCGGCGGCTTCGGCATCGCGAAGAAACACCGCGGGCACTCCGCCGGCGCAGGCGGCTGTGGCCAGATGTTCCGCATTGCCTTCGACGGCCACGACCAGATCGAGACCGGCCTCGGCGGCAGCGCGTCCGCAGGCGATGTGGAGCGCGGCGCTGTGCTCGCCCAGCTCGAGCATTTCCCCGGCTACCAGGATGCGGCGGCCTGCGGCTGGCCGCGCAGCCAGGGTGTGGATCATGGAGCGCAGTGCTTCAGGATTCGAGTTGTAGCTGTCATTGAGAATGGTCGCGCCGCCGATCTCGATCATCTGGCCACGCTTGTCGCCGGCAGTGAGGGACGCAATTGCCTTCACCGCGGCATCGAGATCGACGCCCGCTTCAAGCGCCACGGCGAGACCTGCCAGGGCATTCGATGCGTTGTGCGCGCCCAGCATGTGCAGCGTGAAGTCGCCCTCATGAGCTCGCGCGCGATAGCGAATGTGCAGGCCCTTGAGATCCTCGACGATTGAAAGAATTTGCGGGTCGGCGCATGGACCGCTGCCAAAATACACCACGCGGCCGTGAAAGTCGCGGCCAAATTGCGCGGCGTAGGCATCATCACAATTCAGGAAGGCAACGCCGTTCGCGGGCAGCGCTTCAATGAGCTCGAATTTGGCGCGGGCAATGCCGGCCTGGCCCTCTTTGAAGTTCTCAATGTGGGCGGTGCCTACGTTGGTAATCACGCCCCAGTCAGGTGTGGCGATGCGCGCGAGGGCGGCGATCTCGCCCGAGTGATTCATGCCCATCTCGATGACGGCGATCTCGTGCTCCTGCGTGAGGCGCAGCAGTTGCAGGGGCAGGCCGAAGCCGTTGTTCAGGTTGCCCTGGGACTTGAGGACGTTGAATTTTGCCCCCAGCGCCGCAGCCACGGCTTCCTTGGTGGTGGTTTTTCCCGCCGAACCGGTGATGGCGACGACGAGACGGCCCCATTGGCGGCGGACGTGCACGGCCAGCGTTTGCAGTGCGAGAAGCGGGTCTTCGGCGATGAGAAGCGGATGGGCAAGGGCGGCATCGGGCAGGGAAGCGGCGCGCGCACGCGACACGACGGCGGCTACGGCTCCCCGCGCGATCGCAGCAGTCACAAAGTCATGACCGTCAAACCGCTCGCCGCGCACTGCAAAAAAAAGCTCACCCGGTGCGACGGTGCGCGAGTCGATGGAATAGCCGGTCGTGATGAGGGCGCCCGCGTTCTCGACGCTAGTCGGCGCTTCGAGCACGGCTCCGGCGCCTATCGCCGCTTCTGCCAATGTGAGATTCATTGCCCTTCACCATAGCCCAAATCGCGCAGGATGGAAAGCGCAACCTCGGCGTCGTCGAACGGCACCGTGCGGCCGGCGAGGATCTGCTCTTTTTCGTGACCCTTGCCTGCAAGAAGAACCACATCGCCAGATTGCGCAGCCTGGAGCGCGAGACGAATCGCCGCTGCGCGATCCACTTCCACGGTGTATTGGATGCCGGTGGATTGCAATCCGGGTTCTACCTCGGCCAGAATGGCTGCCGGATCCTCGGAGCGGGGATTGTCGCTGGTGGCGACGACGTAATCACTGCCCTCGCCGGCGGCCTGGCCCATCTTTGGCCGCTTCGTTCGATCGCGATCGCCGCCGCAGCCGAAGAGCGTGATCACGCGCGCGCCTGCGGCTGCGGTCATCTGCCGCGCCAGCGCTGTTAGATTGCGCAGGGCGTCGTCCGTGTGCGCGTAGTCGACGATGACAGTGAAAGGCTGGCCGCCGTCAACGGGCTGAAAGCGGCCGGGAACAGGCCGGAGCATGGGAACCGCAGCCGCAAGATGCGAAAATGCGACGCCGCGCGCGGCTGCGGCGGTGAAGGCTGCCAGCAAATTGAGGATGTTCACTTCGCCGGCGAGACGGGAACTGAGGCAGGCTGATCCGGCCGGGGTTTCTAGCTCGATGGTGGCGCCGGAAGGTGTGAGCCGGTAGCTCGCGGCGCGCCAATCGCCCTTGCCGATGCCGTAAGTGCGAATTTCTGCGCCCGCTTTGCTAGCCGCTTGTGCAAGCTCCTCCGCGTATGGATCGTGCGCGTTCAGGACGGCAACGCGCGGCGCCGGGTACACTGTGCCGTCGAAGAGCAGGCGCTTGGCGGCAAAATAATTCTCCATCGTGTGGTGGTAGTCGAGGTGGTCGCGCGTGAGATTGGTGAAGACGGCCACGTCAAAGGGGATGCCGATCATGCGGCCCTGATCGAGCGCGTGGCTTGAGACTTCGGTGATGAGCTCGGTGGCGCCGAGCGATACACCCTCGGCCATCAGCTCGAAAATGTCGCGCGATTCCGGCGTGGTGTGAATCGAGGGCCGCACTTCGCCGGCTACATGATATTCAATTGTTCCGATCAGGACGGTGCTGCGGGCTGAGGCGTTGAGGAGCGCTTCGGTCAGGAATGCCGTGGTGGTTTTGCCGTTGGTGCCGGTGATGCCGGTCGAGGCAAGCGCGCGCTCGGGATGACCGAAGAATGCAGCGGACGCCTCGGCAAGGGCGCGGCGGCCATGCTCGACATGAAGGATGGGCAGGCCGGGCTGATACACGGTGAGGTGGTCGAAGGCCTGCGCGGAGTCGGTGACGATGCCGAGCGCACCCGCAGCGAGCGCCTTGTCAACGTAGCGGTTGCCGTCGGTCGATCCGCCTTTCATGGCGACAAAGACGGCGCCGGGGCGCACCTGCCGCGAATCATATTCGATTCCGGTAATGGACGCGGCGGAGCTGCCCGCGGAACCGGCCGAAGTGATTTCCGTGATTAGATCGTTCCAGATCATGCTGTGTTGATTTTAGATACCGTCGGGCGTCCTCGATTACAAATTATCTATTTCGAAACCCCGGGCCCTCGCGTCTGCGAGGAGCTTGTCTCTTTGTTCTGTCAACACTTGCTCAAGCTCGGTGACATTTGGCGATGAGTACTCGCTGTATTTGGTAAACAGGAGATCGGCGAGTTCGCGTCGCGTTTTGTCATCGGCTAGAGATGCTACTTCGCGGACCAGAGCTGAGGCTTTCGCCGAATACACCGTTTTTCCGTGATAAACAATGTCTGTGAAGGGATGATCTCCAATTGACCCATTTGGCACAAGTACCTCTCGGTTGCATGTGGATTCTGTTGCTTACTGGAAAATCTCGACAAACTTGCAGACGCCTGCCGTCAGAACCTGCCGTCCGCCATCGATCTCCGCGGTTTTCGAAGCCACCTCAAGCAGCACGGTAAGAGCGCTCTTCATGGCCTCGTACTGCATCTCGGCTTCGAGCTGGGAGCTGAAGAAGCGCGTGTGCAGCATCCAGCCATAGATGCCGCAGGTAATGGCGAAGGGTGCGGCGCGGCAGTCGCGCTCCAGCGAAATGCGCGCGCCCAGAGAATACTCCTCATCGCGCATAATCGTACCTTCTTCTGAGCCGGCCTTGCCCAGCGTGCCGCCGTTTTCGAATCGATGCCAGAGAAAATCCGCCACGATGCGAGATTAACGCATCTACCGGGCGCAGCGGACGACGATTTTGGTGCCGGGCGTAACCATGGCTCCCGGCGCGGGCGCCTGCTCGCGCGCGGTCCCGCTGCCGGCGATCTCCACTTCAAGGCCGGCACTGCCCGCTTCCTCAATCACCTGGCGCACCGAGAGGCCCAAGAGCGATGGCACACGCAGTTGCGCGGCGTCGGCGACGACCACTGTATTCGAGGCCGGCGGCGAGGCAGGTTGCGTTCGTTGCGCGGAGGCTTGCGAGGGCGGGGAAGTGGCGTTGCCGCCCGGTTTCGCGGAATTCTGGCGGGTTGGCGAACTTGCAGTTTGCACGGCTGCCGGCGCGGGTTGCGGATTTGCGGCGGTCTGCGCTGCGGGCGCGCCACGCAGCGGATCGTCGTTGGGCAAATCGTTGGCGGCCTCGTAAAGAGCCTCAATATTTTCACCCTGCGCCGCTGTGTCGTCTTCCTTTACGGGCGGCGCCTTCTTCGACGCGGTGGTCATCGACGCGGTGGTCATGGGCCGCAGATCGATGTCGTGCGGCACGCCGAGGTATTCGAGAACCTGTTGCGCGACTTCGGTGAAGACCGGCGCGGAGACTGCGGCTCCGTAGTATTCGCCCTTGGGTGAATCGAGAATGATGGAGACGGCGATGACGGGATTGTTGACTGGCGCAAAGCCCGCGAACGACGCGATGTGCAACGACCCGTTATACCTGTGCGTCGCGGGATCGATTTTTTGCGCGGTCCCCGTTTTGCCACCGGAGGAATAGCCGTTAAGCTGAGCCGATTTGCCGGTGCCGAACAGCACCACGCCCTCCATCATCTTTCGCATCTGGGCTGCGGCCATTGTAGAAATCACGCGATGCGCGCCGGATGGCAGGGGATCGGGCAGGTCGTCGCCGAGCTTCACGGGCGACGGCACCTGCGGTGCGGCAGACTTTTGGACGGAGCTCGTGGCGGGGACAGACGTGTCCGGCATCAACACGTGCGGGGGCAGGTACACGCCGCCGTTGGCAATCGTCGAGACCATCGAAACCAATTGAATGGGCGTGACGGCTTCTTCCTGACCGATGGCGACGTACCCGATGGAAGCCGGCTGCCACCTGTTCACGGGCCGCAGCAGGCCGCGCGTTTCGCCGGGCAACTCGATTCCGGACCGCTGACCGAAGCCGAAGGCGCGAATGTAGTTGTAGAGGCGGTCGGGGCCGAGCTTGAGCGCCAGCTTGATGACGCCCACGTCGCTCGAACGGGCCAGGGCCGTGGCCACCGTTACCGTGCCAATGCCGCGATCGGACCTGTCGTCGTGAATGACGCTGCCGAAGAGGTTAATCTGGCCGCCCTGGCAATCAATTGTGTCGTCGGGCGTGGCCACATTCGCGTCCATCGCTGCCGCATACGTGACCAGTTTGAAGGTCGAGCCCGGTTCGTAGACGTCGCTTACGGCGTGGTCGCGCAACAGGCTGGGCGTGGTGTGGCGAAACTGGTTGGGATTGAAGGTGGGACGGATGGCGAGCGCCAGAATCTGGCCCGTGTGCACATCCTGCACTACCACTGTGCCGTTGAGCGCCTGCGTCTTCTCCATGGCGTGGTCGAGAGCGCGCTCGGCCATGAACTGGATGTTCTCGTCGATGGTGAGCACGAGGTTGCGGCCGGCTTCGGGCTCGTGTTCGGTGGAACCGAGCACCTTGCGCCGCGCATCCATGGCTGTGTACATTTGCCCCGGACGCCCGTGCAGGTCGCCGTCGAATTTTTCTTCAAGGCCGCCCAATCCGTTGTCGTCGACACCCACATAGCCCAGCACCTGCGCGGCGATCTGGCTGTCGGGATAAAAGCGCTGAAACTCCTTCTGGAAGTAAATGCCCTTCATATTGAGGGCCTTCACCGCGGCCGCAACCTGCGGCGTCACGCGGCGCGCAATCCAGGCGAAGTTGTGCCCTGCATTCAGGCGCGCAGCTATTTGATCGGTTGTGGTCAATGCATCTTCGGGATCGGCGTGCACCAGCGCGGCCAGGGTGCGCGCGGCGGCCGGCTTGTCGGCAATCTCAGTAGGGTCGGCGTAGATGGAGTCGGCAAGAACGGTCATGGCCAGCTCGCGCAGGTTCCGGTCGTAGAGAACGCCGCGGCGCGGAGCTACTTCAAAGGTGCGCTGCTGTTGCTTGGCGGCGCGCTCCACAAACTCCCGATGGCGCACGATCTGCAGCCAGAACAAGCGCCCGGAAATGGCGATGACCCACAGGAAAAAGAACAGGCAGACGATCCAGAAGCGCGATCGATTAAGAGGCAAAGCCCTCGTGGTTGGAGCGCGGCCGCGGATGGATTGAACGGTTGCGGACATTTCAGCTTCTAGCTCCTAGCCTCTAGCTTCATCCTGCCGCAATGCGCCTCGCTTGATTTCCTTAGGATATTTTTCTGTGCGCAAAAGTTTCGGTTGCGCACGGCGAAGCTGGAAGCCAGGAGCTTGAGGCTATTTCTTATTGCGCCGCGGGCGTGGGAGAAACGACCTGAGCCAGCGACGGAGCGCCGGAGTCGACATGGGCGCTGGGGTACACGACCTGTCCCGGCTGCGCTTGGTCGAGCCCAATTTGGCGCGCCATCTGATCGATGCGGCCGGGCTGCGTGAGCTCGGCTTCGCTCAGGTGAAGCTGGCGGTTCTCCTCGCGCAACTGGTCGAGGGTTTGCTTTTCGCTCTCGACGCGATAGCTGCTCTCGATAGCGGAGAAGTGCTGCAGGCCGTAGATCATGATGAGCGAGAAGAGCACGGTGACGGCGGCTGAAAACACGCGCATCTCGCGCACCCGCACCGGGTCGCTGGCCTTGACCAGGCGCGAGTTATCGATGTTCATGGCGAAGTAGAACTCCGGCGTGCGCACGCGGCGGCGGAGCAGCGCCTGCTGCGCCATCAACTCGGTGTTACGCTCGGCAATCCGCGCTCCCCAACCGCGGCCCGACTCGAATAAGCTTGTTGCAATTGCCGCCATCTTCGTTCTCCCTGAGCTGCTAGCTTCTAGAATCTGTTCTTTCCGCGGCTCGCAGCTTGGCGCTGCGCGAACGCGGGTTGCGATCCGTTTCTTCTTCACCGGCGGTGACGGGCTTTCTGGTCAAGATTTTCCAGATTCCCTGCTGCGCGCCTTCCCGAATGCTGTCTTTTGCAATGCGATCTTCAAGAGAATGAAAGCTGATAACGACGAGCCGTGCGGAGGGCTTAAGCAACTTCGGTGCGGCCTCGAATAAAGCCCGGATTTCGTCCAATTCCTGGTTAACGAAGATACGCAGCGCCTGAAAAGTTCGCGTTGCCGGGTGAATATATTTCATTGGCGGGACGGCTGAGGCTACAATCCGGGCCAATTGCCCCGTCGTTGTAACCGGCCGCCCCCGCACAATGGCTCTGGCGACTGTCCGCGACCTCCTTTCCTCACCGTATTCGTAAATGAGATTTGCGAGCTCGCGCTCTTCCATCTCATTCACCACTTGTTCGGCGGTAGACCCGGTGCGCGTATCCATACGCATATCCAAAGGGCCGTCCGCCTGAAAACTAAATCCTCTGCGCGCTTCGTCGAAGTGCAAACTGCTTACTCCGAAGTCAGCCAGCAAACCATCCAGCGATCCCGGTTCCACGTGCTCCCGGATCCGGCTGAAGGCGTCACCGATTAGAACCAACTGCGGCGCCTGACTGCCCATTTCGTCCGCGAACATTACGAGCCTCGCCATTGCCAACTCCAGCGCCTCGGGGTCGCGATCGAAACCAATCAGCCGCCCGCCGGGTCCCAGTCGCCGCATAATGCCTTCGGCGTGTCCGGCCAGACCCAGCGTGCAGTCCACGTAAGTCCCAGTGGGCCTCACGCAGAGGAAATCCAACGCTTCCTGAAAAAGAACCGGCACATGGCGTGCTTTTTGCTGCGTCATGCGGCCCCCCTGAGGGGCTTAAACTTCGTTCTCCGCGGAGAGAATTGCATCTACCGCGTTCAAATCGTCTTCCGTGGGAATCCTGGCCGGCAAAGACTGCTCAAATGCCGCCTTGCTCACCACCTCGAGATGCGTGATCCTGCCCATCACCGCCAGTTCGCCCTCCAGCTTCGTCCTGGAGCGCAGAATCTGCCCCATCACAAACCGCCCTTGGGCGTCCATCTTCACTTCCTGACCGTGGTAGCCCGTCATATCGAGGTAATTCTTCACTGCCTTGTTCCCGACGCTGTGCTTCTTCAGTCGCAACTCGTTCTTCTTCCACTCGTCGAGCGGCCAAATCTGCGCGCGCTCCCCGTCGGCGGTAGTCACGTAGAGGTCGGTGATGTTCGCGGCGTCCAGCAGCTGCTTAAAGGGAACCGGCAGCTTGAGCCGCCCGCTCTCTTCGACCTTCGCTGGATGGTTGCCACGAAACATCTGCCTGCCTCACTGCCTGCCGCAATCGGTCTTAATCCGCTATGGCCCACCGTACCCAGGACCATTTGCCTATTCGGGTTGGCCATGCTGGTTCCCTAGCGGTTTTTGCATCCGGAATCCCATGCCCCGAGCTCCAAAGGGAGTACACTCTGTGTGGAAATGCAACAGCTTATGTGCACAACCCGCAGCTTGACTCCAATGGGAAAGATTGTTGGATTTTCCCCAAAAAATACCAATTAGTTCCAAAGATTTCCAACTGCTGACGATAGTACCCCGGTTCTCTGTTGATGGAAAGAGAAAAATCGAGGTAAGCTGTCGAAAATCTGGGCTTTACTCAGGAAAGCCGACTAATAGGCGAAAAAATTTATAACACCACAAGATGTGGGGTTTACTGCTTTGATTCCCCCGCTGGACAGGCGCTCTGGGTTGTGGTAGGAGAACAAAAAGCGAAGATGGACCATTTCGTACCGCTGGACTGCTGAGACTGCGGAAAACCCCCAATTTGCGGCCAAAACCATGCATCAGCGGCTGAATCCCTTCTCGCTACAAACGCATTAGCGGCACGGATGAATCCGTGCCCTTTCAAAGCTTCGATTCTCCGCGCTCCGCAGCAAAGACCGCTTTGATCCCCAAGGAGCGCCTTCCCACAATCTGGTGTGATTTAGATCACCGCATTAAACTACGACCTAATTTGTCGTATATTGAACGGAGACCAAATTGGTCGTATATCTGGGCGTGCCCAGAAGGACTCGCCCCGTCGGCTCCTTCCAGAGGCACCCCAACAACAAAGGAAAGCCGCTTGCGTACGACGAAAATCAATTCTCGATCTGCCAATTTTGGATTTGCCGCGAAACTGGCCTGCTTTTTGCTGTTTCTAACCCCCGCTGCCTGGGCGGCCGTTGCCGGAAGTATCTCAGGAACGGTGCGAGACCCCTCCGGCAGCGTCGTGCCCAATGCCGATGTGACCGCGCGGGAGCTCGATACAGGGATCACCCACGAGACGCGCACCGACGGCAGGGGAACTTACACTCTCCCGGTCCTGCCGGTGGGCCGTTATGAGCTGGACGTTAAAGCCACGGGCTTCGAAGCCTATCAGCGCAAGAACATTGTGCTCGATACCGATGCTGCGCTCACTCTCGACGCCACACTTCAAATCGGCCAGCTTTCCGAGACCGTGAGCGTGAGTGACAACACGTTGCACGTGGAGACGGTGAGTACCCAGTTGGGCGAAGTGATCAGTGGCCGTCAGATGACTGCCGTGCCGCTGAACGGGCGCAGTTTTACCGATCTGCTCTCGCTGCAGCCTGGAGTAGCTCCGTCGACTTCAATTAATTCCAGCACTGTGCAGGACGTGGGAGCTACGATTCTCGATCCCTCCGGAACTCTCAATCCCGGCAACCTCTCGGTCAACGGGCAACGGGAAACCTCGAACTACTTCAGCGTGAACGGGAGTGACGCGGAAGAAGACGTGAACGCCGGCACGGCCATCATTCCCAACCTCGACGCCATCGCGGAGTTTCGCATCGTGACCAGCAACTTCGATGCCGAGTATGGGGAATTCAGCGGCGGCCAGGTCAGCGTGGTCACAAAATCCGGCAGCAACCGATTGCACGGCAGCGCATTCAACTTTCTGCGCAATACCGATGTGGATGCGCGCAATTACTTTTCGCCGACGCGGGGAGTCTATCAGCAGAACCAGTTCGGCGGGACAATAGGCGGACCGGTGGGGGGCGGCCCGATTCGGCGTGACAAGATTTTCTACTTTTTCGACTATCAAGGCACGCGCCAGGCTCAGGGCATCGATACGGGCGAGATCAGCGTGCCTTCGAACGCTGACCGGACGGGCGACCTCAGCGACATGGTGGACAGTAACGGCAACAGCCTGCTGACCGGAGCCGTGGGCGGACCGTATTTCGCCAGCCTGTTGGCGCAGAAGCTGGGCTATACCGTCGCGCAGGGCGAGCCCTACTACTTCAACGGCTGCTCGCAGAATGATGCCCATGCGGGACAGTGTGTGTTTGGCGATGCACAAATTCCCAAGAGTGCGTGGTCCGTTCCAGCGCAGCGTATGCTGCAATATATTCCCGGGCCGAACAACGCCAACGGCTTTGCGACCTCTGCCTACAACCAGACGCTCGGGGACGACAAGGCGGGCGGGCGCGTGGACGCGAATACCCGCTGGGGCCTGCTGTCGGCCTACTATTTCCTCGACAATTTCAATCTCGATAATCCTTATCCCACGGCACAGAGCGGGGCCAGTGTACCGGGCTTCGATGCGCTGGTCGCGGGCCGGGCGCAGCTCGTGGCGTTCAGCGCGACCAAGGCCATTAACGCCAGCACCGTCAACGACGCGCATGTGAGTTACCTGCGCGACTCAACCAACCTCGGCCAGCCGGTGGGCGGGAGCGGTGTGAGTCTTGTCTCGCAGGGTTTTGCAAACGCCAACGGCACGCCCAGCATTGTGGCTCTCGATCCCAAGGGGCAGAGCGTGGAGAATCTTAACTTCAATGGCTATTCCACCGGCGCTGCAGCCAACCAGTTGATTCAGACCAACGACACTTATCAGCTATCGGACACTTTTTCCAAGGTGCTGGGCGCACACACGGTGAAGTTTGGCGTTGAAGGTCACGCCGACCAGGTGAATGCCCACCCGATTGCGCAATTCAATGGAAGCTTCGTCTTCTCCGGAACAGAGACCGGCGTGGATTTTGCGGATTTCCTGATTGGCGTGCCGAGCCAATACAACCAGAGCCAGCTTAATCCGTTTTACGCGCGCAACAAATATGTAGGCCTGTTCGCCCAGGATAGTTGGCACGCGCGGCCGAGCCTGACGTTGAATTACGGGCTGCGCTGGGATCGTATCGCACCGTGGACGGAAAAATACAACCAGATTTCGACCTTTGAGGCTGGCGCGCAATCGCAAGTATTTCCCGGCGCGCCGGCGGGCATTCTCTATCCCGGCGATCCCGGAGTTCCGCGCACTCTGGCCCCGATCGGCAACCTGGGTTTTGCGCCTCGCGTGGGCGTGGCCTGGTCGCCACGGGCGAAAGACGGCAGTGTGATGAGCAAAGTGCTGGGGTCTAGTCAAAGTTCTGGCGGGACCACCAGCATTCGCGCCAGCTTCGGCACGTTCTACACCGCCATCGATGCGTTGTCGATCAGCGTGCTGGCTGCGAATGCACCGTACGGCACAACTTACACCAGCCCGGCACCGCCGCTGTTTGCCACGCCTTTTGTTACCGCGGCCGATGGAACCAATTACGGCCAGCCATTTCCGTATACGTTTGCTCCGCTCAACTTGTCGCGCAGCCATCCGGACGCGAATATCGACTGGAGCAGCTACGAGCCCATCAGCGGGATTCCGGGATACGACGTGCACAACCGCACTCCGTACACAAACGAGTGGATGCTTTCGATCGAGCGCCAGGCAGGGCCGGAAACGGTCTTCAGCGCGAGCTACGTCGGGACCGCGAGCCGTCGCCAGCGCGTGTTGGTCGAGCCCAATGCGGGCAACCCGGCGCTGTGCCTGAGCCTGAGCCAGCCGAGCGAAGTGCAGCCGGGCACGCTCACTTGCGGCGCTGGTGGCGAAGACACGGTGTACTACCCCATCGCTGGCGGGCAGGTGAACGGAACGCGCGGACCGCT
Source organism: uncultured Acidobacteriota bacterium (assembly GCA_963699385.1). Taxonomy (GTDB): domain Bacteria; phylum Acidobacteriota; class Terriglobia; order Terriglobales; family Acidobacteriaceae; genus Telmatobacter. The sequence continues at coordinate 29,577 of CAVOTQ010000021.1, forward strand.
GGGAGCAAACTTCGGCAGCAACGCGCTGCAATCGAACATTGGCCATGCGAATTACAACGCGCTCGAGCTCAGCGCCCGGCATACCAGCAGCCGTCTGGAAATTTCCGCGGCCTACACTTTCAGCAAGTCGCTGGATCAGTCGTCGAACATCGGCGAGGAAGTTAATCCATTCAACCCCGCACTGAGTTATGCGCTTTCCTCGTTCGACGTGAAGCAGAACTTCGTGCTCAGCTATGAGTACAAACTGCCGATCGAACAGATTCTGCGTAGTCGCCAGTTCGTCGTCCGGCAAGTGGCGGAAGGCTGGTCGCTCTCAGGCATCACACGTTTCGCGAGCGGTTTTCCTGTCACCATGATCAACAACGGAGATAATTCGCTGATCGGCACCAATCCCAACGGGGTGAACAACAGCAGCATCGACGAACCCGATTACAACGGCGGCCCGCTCCACCTCAACCGCAATCCCCGTACCGACTCCAATAATTACTTCGACACCACGGCCTTCGACATGAATGCGCTCGGCACTCCGGGGGACGCCAGGCGCCGATTCTTTTTTGGTCCGGGAGCGGAGAACTACGATATGGCGGTCGCCAAGAGCGTGGCGCTCGGCGATTCGAGGACGCTGCTGTTGCGCGTGGAAGGCTTCAACGTTTTCAATCACACGCAGTTCAACGGCCCGGGCGCGATCGACGGCAATATCGGCAGTTCGACATTTGGGAATGCAATCAGCGCTGCCCCTCCGCGCATTCTGCAGGCAGCCATCAAGTTCAACTTTTGATCAACCGCTAACTGCGGATCACGACTGAACGCTGCAATCCGTCCATAGAGGGATTAGAGCATTTTCATAATTACGCAAAGTGGAATTTGTGCTTTCCCACCCTTGCGCCAGAAAAAAGGCCGCAAGGATGGGGCACGGAGCTTTACACAATTGGTGAAAATACTCTCGAACTCTGCTCCCGGAACGACTGGCCGGGAACAGGATTGCGCGAGCTGGAGTCGTGGATCGAATCAGAGAGCGACGGTTACCGCCTTGGTCTGCAGATAATTGTTCAGGACTTCTTCGCCCATCTCGCGGCCCCAGCCCGATTGCTTGTATCCGCCGAAAGGCAGAGAGGCGTCGAAGACGTTGTGGCAGTTGACCCAAACCGTGCCCGCGCGCAGGCCGCGGGCCACCTTGTGGGCGAGGCTCACGTTCTGGGTCCACACGCTGGCGGCCAGACCATAGATGGTGTCGTTGGCGCGCTTGACGATCGCGTCGACGTCGTTGTCGGAAAACGGAACCGCGCACACTACGGGCCCGAAGATCTCCTCCTGCACGACCTTCATGCGCGGGTTGGTGTTGGTGAGCACGGTGGGACGCACAAACCAACCGCGATCGACGCCGGAGACGGGACCGCCAGCTGCGACCTTCGCGCCTTCCTCAATTCCCGACTCGATGTAGCCGACGACGCGGCGATACTGCTCGTCGGAGACCAGCGGACCCATCTGGCATGAGGGATCCATTCCCGGCGCAAGCTTGATGTCGTTGGCTACCTGGCTCACGCCCTCCACCACTTGGTCGAAGACTTTCTCGTGCACGTAGAGGCGCGAACCGGCGCAGCAGCATTGGCCGTGGTTGAAGAAGATGGCGCTGGCCGTGCCCTGGATGGCGCTATCGATCTTGGCATCGGGGAAGACGAGGACGGGCGATTTTCCGCCCAGTTCCAGGGTCACCTTCTTCAGATTTCCGGCCGCGGCTTTCACGATGAGCTTGCCCACTTCAGTGGATCCGGTAAAGGCGACCTTATCGACCAGTTCGTGCGCGGCCAGCGGCGCGCCCGCGCCTTCGCCATAGCCGGTGAGCACGTTGACCACGCCGGGCGGCAGGCCGGCTTCATCGAAGAACCTGCGCCAGGCGCAGGCCGGAAAGCGGCGTCTGCTCGGCCAGCTTGAGCACGATCGTGCAGCCGCAAGCCAGCGCGGGCGCCAGCTTCCATGCGGCCATCAGCAGCGGGAAGTTCCACGGGATGATTTGCGCGACCACGCCGATGGGCTCGCGCAGCGTGTAGGAGTGGAAGTCGTATCCGGCGGAGAGCGGCAGAGTTTTGCCGGAGATCTTGGTCGCCCAGCCGCCCATGTAGCGGAACATGTCCACGGTCAGCGGGACATCGGCCACGCGCGCGACGGAGAAGGGCTTGCCGTTATCGAGCGATTCGAGTTCGGCGAATTCCTCGAGATTTTCTTCCATCAGGTCGGCGATCTTCCAAAGCAGGCGGCCGCGTTCGGAGGGCGACATGCGCGGCCAGGGGCCATCGTCAAAGGCGCGGCGCGCGGCCGTTACAGCGCGGTTCACGTCCTCGGCTTCGGCCTCTGGAACGTGGGTGATGACTTCGCCAGTTGCGGGATTGTAAACGGGAAATGTTTTGCCGGACGCCGCCGCGACGAAGCGGCCGTCAATGAGCATCCTGTGTTCGCTGCTCACAAAGTCGGCGGTGCGAGCTGCTGAGACGTGGGTCAATGGACAGAGTGGCCATGGAGAGAACCTCCTGTGCTGCCGGGCGTGGTGGTTTGGGGCCGGAGAAGAGTCAAGGGAACGAGCCGGCACCACGCCGGGATTCGGCACACAGGAACACTAGCACCGGGGCTTGTGGATTGGCCAGTAGGGGAAAGACTAAAATCGCGCGAAAGACGGATCAGCCGCGCCGGCAGTAGTTATGTCTTGTGCGGAATGGTTGATGAGGCAGCGGGGCTACCGCCTGATCGGGCGGCAGGATCTAATTGATTCTTAGTTTTGCGTTTCCACTGCCGTGATTTTGCAATTCACCTTGGCGGCGCCCTGTGCCTCGGCTCCTATTGAGAATGTCTGGAGATTCACGGTTTGTCCCGGTTGCGCTGGTCCGGGCAGCGTGACCTGGTCTTGCGTAAGGTTCTGGCCGTTTGCATCCATCTGCTCGCACCCCAGCTTTGCCGCCGCAAGGGGGACATTCGATCCGTTCAGCCATTGTCCCTGCGTGACCTGGATTTGGCCGTTCACGCCGTTGTAGCCGCCTTCAGTGAATTTCTGAGCTGCGACGATGGCTTGATTATCGCCGCCGCCACCGCCGCCACCGCCGCCTCCCGGTCCCGGTCCCGGTTGTTGTCCCGGCTGGGTCTGCGGGGTCGGTGCGGGGCCGGAGTCGGGTTCTGATTGTGGATGTAATAGATGCCGTAGGCGGCCGCAGCGGCAAGAACGATGTACAGGATTTTGTTGTTGTTGTTCGCCGGCTGCGCCCCCGGAGGCGCGCCCATGATAACGGGCGGAGGATATTGTGGGGGCATTCCCGCGTACGGTTGCACGGGTGGAGGCGGAGGATATTGCGGAGGCACTGCCGCGTAGGGTTGCACTGGCGGCGGTGGGAATGCCACCGGCGGAGGTGGTGCTTGCGGAGGAGGCGCCTGCACGGCCGCTGGCTGGGCGGTTTGATCAGCTCCGCATTTGGCGCAGAAATGCGATTCCCCTTCCAGTTGACCCCCACAACTGCTGCAGAATCTCATGACTTTTCGTTCTCCTTAAACAAGATTCATCTCGGCACCGCCCCGGTGCAGCCAGTCGCCGCCGCGGCCTGCAAGATTCTGCAAATCCGCACCTCAAAATCAGCGCTTCCAGGATCTGCGACATCCTTATTGCGTTTGAGCAGCCGTGATAGTGCAACCCGCCTTGGCCACACCCTGTGCCACGGCTCCTATCGAGAATGTCGGGAGCGATTAACCTCTCCCGGTGGCGCCGGTCCAGTCACATTCTTCGTGGATTGCGCAAGGCTCTGGCCGTTGGCATCCAGCTGCGCGCACAGCAGCGTTATCGACGCAACCGTGACAGCGATCCGTTCGTCCATTGTCCCTGCGTGACCTCGACCTGGCCGTTCGCCTCATTGAGGCCGCTGAATTTCTGAGCTGCGACGACGGCTTGATTCGCCCCACCCCCACCGCCCGGTGTCGTGCCCGGAGTGTGTTGTTATCGTGCGTCCCGATATACCAAAGTCCAAATATCACCCCGGCGCCAATCACCCACATCATCGGATTCTTGGCCGTCGGCTGCGCCCCCGGGGGCGCGCCCATGATAACGGGCGGAGGATATTGTGGGGGCACCCCCGCGAACGGTTGCCCAGGTTGCGGGGGGATTGCCACTTGCGGAGCAGGCACCGGCACGGCCGGTGCGCCTGCTGGTTGGCCCGGCTGAGCGGTTCCACATTTCTCGCAGAAATGCGATCCCTCTTCCAATTGACCGCCACAACTGCTGCAGAATCTCATAACCTTTTTTCTCCTTGAATAAGATCCAACTTGACTCCGCCCCGGTGAGGCCGATCACCGCCGCGGCATGCAACCCTCTGCATATTCGGTGGGACATGTCGACCCGACCGAAAGCATGTGCCAGGCGGCGTTGATTGCCGACTGCGCCTGGGTTGGCTGCAGTCAGCGCATCAACGCCGCAAGGAATGCACCTACCCGATTTGTGAAAACCTGTCCTGAAGAATGCGAAATCCGCACGTCGAAGTTCGCACCTCCAGGATCTGCCTCATTATTGATTCGCCGCTTGCACCGCCACGATGCCACATTCCATGTTGGCCACACCCTGTGCCTCGGGTCCCAAAGTGAATGGCGGGACGTTGACGGTCTGCCCGGGCCCCACCGGGCCCCTGAGAATGTACGTCAACTGCGAAAGGGGCTGCTTGCTGGCACTGTACTGAACGCAAGCCAGCTCTGCCGCCTCGATAGTCACATTCGAGGTGTTCCGCCACTCCGCCTGCGTGATCTGGATTTGCCCATTCGCAGGTTGCCCCTTCCAGCCGAATTGTTGCGCCTTCACAAGGGCTTGATTCGTGTTAGGTTGCCCTCCCGGTTGCTGCCCCGGTTGCTGTCCTGGTTGCTGTCCTGGCTGCTGCTGCGGCGGATATCCTCCTGGCTGCTGCTGCGGCGGATATCCTCCCGGCTGCTGCTGCGGCGGATATCCTCCTGGCTGCTGCTGCGGCGGGTATCCGCCGGGTTGCTGCCCGGGGTTATCCCGGCTGCTGCTGAGGCGGATTTCCTCCCGGCTGCGGCTCGGGCCCCGGCTGGGTCTGCGGCGTGGGTCGGAATCTCGGCCGGCGGCTTGGGACGCATATAGTTTGTGTAGTAGTAGTACGCTCCTCCCGCAACCACGAGGGCCGCTAACCACATCATCCCGCCTTCGTGGCCGGCCGGACGCGGGATGCGGCATCGGAACCTGCCCGGCGCCAAAAAAGGCATGTGAGGGGGCCGGGGCAGACGGGAATATGAGCCGCCGCGGCCGGCGCCCGCCGCCTTTGCTGCCTGGTCAGCTCCGCATTTCGCGCAGAAGCGCGAATCCCCTTCCAACACAGCTCCACAACTATTGCAAAATGCCATCGCATTTTCCCTTCCTTACACAGATTTCGTCTGAGTGCCGTAAAGTTCCGGCCGGCGCCGCTTACACGCCCGCCGGCGGCGGTATCGCATATGGAACTTCGTCCCGAGCCCGAGTGTCGCCTCCACGTGGGCCACCGTGTGCTCCAGTTGCGCCCTCTTCATGTCTCTCACCTGGTGCAGGCCCTGCTGGACCATGGTGAAGAGCACGTACCACGAGATCGCTCCCGTAATGGCATAGAGGCTGTACGTCCCGGCGTATGAGTTCAGAAAAGCGTTATTCGGGTAACCGATCTGAACGTCCCAAATATCGTGCATCGCCAAGGGGATCATGAATGCCCTCAGGAACCCGCCATCGAGCAGCATGGCGAAGCTTATCGCCCTGTCACCCTTTACCCGCCACAACCACCTGCCGAAATCGCACACCACACCACGTGTCCGAACGGCGACAGCGCTCCGCGAAACGATAGTTGGATGACCATGGTCTTCGTACATGCGGCAATAATCCGGCGCCATCGGCGTACCATCTGGAAGCCCGGGTCCCAGCACCTGAACGAGGGACGGAATAAAAGTATTGACCAATCCGTAGCCCATGGTTTCGCAAAGAGG
>CAVOTQ010000022.1:0-32132 GCA_963699385.1 uncultured Acidobacteriota bacterium
GCTGGAGCTCTCAACAATTTTGTAATGGTCTTCGCATGAGTGCGCGGGCCGGCGAGACCCGCGCTACAGCCGGCCGGAAGGCCGGCGCTACACAGAACACGCACTGGTCGGGGTGATCGGGGCTGCACAAATCACGGATCGAAATTCAATTTTTTTTGGGGCCGGCGGGGGCGGGTTTTCGCGGCTTTGCGGGGCTTCGCGGCTTCGCGGGTTCTCGCGGCTTTGCGGATGCCGATGACGGCCATCATGCGGCCGGCGTGTCCTTGTGAGGCGCGATGCGAAAGAAGATTCGCCCTGGCATTGCGTGCAGCCGGCGACTACTTGAATGTTGCGCGGGGAAAGACCGCAGGCGAGTAGCTGGCGGCGGTTGGCTTCGACGAGATCGACGTGCAGGCTGGGGCCGATGGAGAGTGGCCGGGGGCGCGTGCGTGAGAAACAGCATGGGGTAGCGGGTTTTGACGGGGTCGGAGGAATAGACTTCGTGGAAGAGTTCGCGCGCGTAGGAAAACTGCGATTCAAATTCTGAAAATACCTCTTCGCCGACGGAATAGCAGCAGGCGGAGGCGCCGGGACCGATGGCGGCGATGAGGTCTGCGGCCGGGAGCCGAAGAGGAGGCGCATGCGGCCGACGCCGGATTCGACGATGCGCTTGACGGTTCCGCGCCAGCCGGCGTGGAAGGCAGCGACGATGCGCTGGCGGCGATCGGCGACGAGAACGGGGATGCAGTCGGCGGTTTGGACGGCAAGGAGGAGGCCGGGCTCGGCGGCGATTTGGCCGTCGGCGCGACGAGGGGCGGGGCGGGCGGCGTCGGTGGCGATGGCGTCGACGACGAGGTTTGAGTGGAACTGTTTGAGGGCGAGGAGCGGGGTTGCGGGGTCGCCGGTGACGGCTTCGGCCAGGAGACGGCGGTTTGCGAGAACGGTTTCGCGGTCGTCGGCTGGGGTGAAGCCTAGATTCAGTTCGCCCACCTCGGCGGGCGGGCCTTGTTCGTCTTCGGCGCAATAGGCACGGGTCAAACCGCCTTGACGGGTGCTGAATCCGGCGGAAAGCCAGGGGAGATCCCAGCCGGGGATGGGCAGCCATTCGACTCCGTTGGGGGCGCGGCGGGGGACGGGGAGGGGCGGGGCTAGTTCTTCGGGTGCGGCGCGGTCAAATTTAGACGGGCTGGCGGGACGCGGTAGGCGGAGGCTGCGGGGTTGCGGGCGGCGCGGGTTGGTTGTGAGGCCGGCTTGCTGATAAAGCGCGTCTACGGGTTTGGTATCCGGGGCGGAGGTTTGAGGACGGGGAGAGCGTCGCATCGCAGCTTTGATTCTAGTGTGGTGCGCCATGCAGAACGCAGATTATCTCTTACATGGCCGGGGGGAATCGCAATGGTTTATTTCGCCTGCTCAAGCGGGCTGACTCTCCTGAATTGGATCGCCTTCCCCAGGCTGACGCCTGGGCCTACCATCTGACGCCCCCTTCGGGGGCTTTGTGCCGACTCCGCATAGCCGTCGAAATATACGACTCGCACTGCAATAGCGTTCCGCATGAAAGGATTCAAGACCTTTGCTGCTTTCACTTTATGCACTGGCTTCAAGATTGAACCCCAGAAAAGCGATGGGCCTACCTTCCGGTAGGCCCGCTCGAGAGGCAGTTTAGGGAGGGTAGCCAGGGGGGAAATTGGGAAGAGGTTCCGAAGAACCCTCAAGAGAGAGTTGCCTTGCTTTGGTGGGACATATTGGGGAAGCCTCTGCTGATTACTTAGGTAGATGCAATCGTTGGGAAAAGGTTGCAAGGGTTTCCAAGAAAGGCAGAAAAAAAGAATATCCGGCCAAGTGGGCGGTTTTTGGAGCGGTTGTCCAGTCAACATACATGATTTTTATTGGAGTGCGAGGGGGCTTTTTACCTCTGTGGCTCCCTTGGCAGGCAAAACAAGGCAAAAGACTTGCACGCGCGGGCACGGATCGAGCACTCTTGAAATCGTGGGAAAGTGGGTCTATTTCGGGGTGGCCGTGGTTGTGATCGGGGTGGCTGGGTACTTTGTGTACCTGCACCGCGCATGGCTGGGACTGGGTAGCGCGGGGGGCGGCGTGCCCACGGAGGTGACGAACACCGATCTGGAGCCAGCGCACTTGTCATGGCGCGCGGTGGACCGGGCGCAGGATGGATTCGAGATCGATATGCCGTCGGATGCGAGCGAGATCCAAGTTCCTGCCTACAACGCGACGGGGGGCGCCGAGGAGATGAAGATGATGGTGGCCAGGCCCAACGCGGATACGACCTACGCGATCGTTTGGGACGACAATCCTCCGGTGGTGCGGGCGAGCAGCGACGCGGCGGAACGCACACTGGACAATGCGCGAGATGGCGCGCTGGCGCGGACAGAGACCACGCTGATGGGTGAGTCGCGCGCCAACTACCTGGGCTACCCGGGGCGGGACTTCAGCGGGCGCAACCAGAGCGGCGGCCTATTGAATGCGCGGTTGATCCTGAAGGGAACGAAGCTGTACATGTTGATCGCGGCCTTCCCTGCACCGAGCGCGCGGCGCGACGAGGACGTGAATCATTTCTTCGACTCGTTCAAGCTGACGGGCGGGGCGCGGGGGAGTGAGGCGGCAGTCGGCGATCCAGGCGTTCAAGGTTCCCCGAAATGGGGATCAAAGGCGAATCTCCGGGAAATTTCCTCGCCGTCCCTACGGGCCACGGTGCGATTCTGCTCAGCTTGCGGCACGACTAAAGTCGTGCCCTGACATTGCTTGCAGCCTCTGAAGAGCTTTTGAGCAAGCTGCGGAGACCGGCGATACAGCAGGTCGGGTCAGCCTGCGGAAAAGGGCGCGTTCGCGAAGGAAGAATCGTGCAGGGGCTAAAGCCCACATTAATTTTGCAGCACTTCGGCACGACTAAAGTCGTGCCCTGACACTTCTTGCAGCCCGAAGAGTTTTTCAGCAAGCTGCGGAGACCGGCGATACAGCTGGTCGGGAGACCGGCGGTACGAAAGGTGTCGTTGCATGGCTATTTTTTTTGCTCTTCTTCCTGCTTCACCTGGGGGCCTTCGTTGGGGAAGGGCCAGTTGGTGTCGAGGAGAATCTCTTTTTCGCGTTGCGCTTTGGGGACGCGATTGATGGTGAGGTTCTCAAAGAAATGCACGCCGGTTTTGCCCGCGGTGACGATGTCGAGGTCGCCGTCGCCATCCATATCCTCGACGACAAACTGCGTTCCCGCGCCGGCGGTGCCGTTGACGCTGATGGGGTAGCGCGTGAAGGTGGCGGTCTTGCGATCGATTTTGTAGTAGTAGACGACGAGCGGATCGTAGGAGCCGGAGTCGTTGCCGTTGTGGCCGCGGTAGCGCTTGCCCGCGAGGAGTTCCATCTGGCCGTCGCCATCTATATCGACGAGTTTGAGGGCGTGAATCTGGGAGTAGCTCTCGTCGATCGTGTGCTTCGTCCAGCTACGATGCGCGGCGTCGCCGGTTTGCTCCAACCAATACAAGCCATAGCTGTGGCCGTGGCCGTAGATGATGTCGGTTTTGCCATCGCCATTCACGTCGTAACCGATGATGGGAAAGCCGGCGTCGCCTAACTGCCAGTCGGGATGCCACTCCCACTCGTCTTTATCTGCATCGATCTGCCGGAACCAGCCGGTGGGGGTGAGAATGTCCACTTTGCCGTCGCCGTCAACGTCGGCCACGCCTACGCCGTGTCCATCCTGCGCACGCGTGCCGACGTGATGCACTTTGGGTTCGGGTCCGGAAAAGTCGATCCAGAGAAGTCCCATGTGCCCGTAGTGGGCGAAGATGAGATCGGGCTTGCCGTCGCCGTTGATGTCGGCTATGGCGCCGCCCTCCGTGTCGTAGCTGTCGGTGATGAAGTGTTTCTTCCACTCGGCGCCGAGCTTGCCGGGGTTCTGATACCACCAGATGCCGTTGGTCTGCCAACCCGATGTGACCACGTCAGGAAGGCCGTCGTGGTTCACGTCGATGGTCCACTCGCCGCAATCGGAAACATACTCGCCGACGATTCCGGCTTCGCGGTACTGGTGCTGCTTCCACTGGCCGCCGTTGGGGCCGGGATTTTCGTACCAATAGGCGCCGCTCAGGATGTCTGGATAGCCGTCGCCGTTCATGTCGAGCGTGGTGACGCCTTCAGCGTGGTCGGTGCCCAGACGGTGCACGAAGAATGTGACCTGCGGGACGCCGCCGGGGCCGGGACCGGGAGTGGTTTTGCGCTCGGCTGCGGCGGGATTGGGTGCCTGGGCCGGAGCGAGGACGGCGCCTGCGAAAGTTGCCAGCAGGAGCGCACCTGAGAGGTGACTGAATCTGTGCGTAGTCATGAAGGGAGTTCCTTGTGGTTGCGAATTGTCGGCGCATCCCACCCTTTCCGCGATGAAGCTGCGGAAAGGATGGGGCACGGGTGTGTGGCTGGTTGCCGAATCATTGGCTGTGGGTCGGCTCCGGTTTGGGGCGCGCGCCTTTTTCGACGATGCGGGTGACGAAGCCGACGGGAACGAAGCGGACCATGAATGCTGTGAACCATCCGCTCCACTTGGGGATGATGGTGCGCTGGCCGCGCATGAGAGCGGCGATGCCGAGGCGTGCGACTTCTTCCGCGGACTGGATCTTGCGCTTGCGGAAGACGCCGGCGCGCGCCACTTCAAAAAACTCGCTCTCGGTGGTGCCGGGGCAGAGCGCGGTGACGTTGATGCCGTACTGCGCCACTTCTTCGGCGAGTCCCAATGCGAAGAAACGGTCGAAGACTTTGGTGGCGGCGTACGTAGCTAGATAGGGCAGCGGCTGAAAGCTGGCGGTGGAGGCGACGACAAGCACCCAGCCGCGGCGGCGCTCGACCATGCGCGGGACGAAAAGCCGCGAGAGGCGGACCACGGCCTCGCAGTTGACGCGAACCATGCTGAATTCCTGCTCGGGTTGGCTCGACTGGAATGGGCCGTATTGGCCGAGGCCGGCGTTGTTGATGAGAATGTCGACGGTTAGCCCGGCGCCCTCCGTGGCATCGTAGATCTGTTGGGGCGCGGCGGGATCGTTGAGGTCGGCAACGACGATGCGGGTTTCAATGCCCTGGGCGGCAAACTCGGCGGCAAGAGTGTCGAGCCGCTCCTTGCGCCGGGCGGTGAGGATGAGTTTTGCGCCGCGCCGCGCGAGTTCGCGCGCCAGAGCTACACCGATGCCGGCGCTGGCTCCGGTTACTAGCGCCCATTTGCCTTGAAAATCTTTCGTCGCGGTCATCGCTTCAACATCATAGAGGATGGAAGTGTTCGGACGCGGGGTGCGGGACCGCAGGGGCTAAAGCCCACGTTAACTTTGCAGCACTTGCGGCACGACTAAAGTCGTGCCCTGACACTTGGTGCGACTCTTGCAGAGATTTTCTGCTGCCTTTGGAGGCTAGCAACATAAGAGCGGAGCGCGGGCCGGGAGGCCCGCACTACAGCCGGCCGGGAGGCCGGCGCTACATTTCGGTGCAGCGGTGCGGCGTGGATTCGATGGGGCTAGTTTGAGGGGGGCGCGGGCGCGGGAGCCGGTGCGTCAGCTGGAGGCGCGGGGGCTGGAGCGTCAGCTGGAGCCGGGGCGGCGGCCGGAGTTGGGGCTGGGGCGGGCGGCTGGTTCTTCGACAGTGAGCGAATGTAAATGATCAGGTTCCGGACCTCGGTGTCGGTGGCGCGGCCCTCGTCCTCGGCCGGCATCTTGTCCCCTTTGCCGCTGCGAATCACCGCGAAGAGTTCGCTGTCTGTCTTGTTGGCAAGAGAATTGGGGTTGGTCCAGTCATCGAGCGCGAGGCCCATGGTGTTTTTGCCATTGCCATTGTCGCCATGGCAAAAGGCGCAATCTCTGGCATAGAGCATTTTGGCTTTTACCTGCGATTCTGCCGTTGGCTTGACGGGATTCTTACCAGCGGGCGCAGCATTTTGCGCGGATACGGACGAGGCGGCCTGCGGGTTGCGGCCTGCGAAGGGCAGGCACAGGACAATCAACAGCGCGCCCAAGAAAAAGAGCAAAGACGACTTCAACATCACACCCTCCTCAGCAGATGTCAGCGAGAAACGGCATCTTTTTGCTGAGTGAATTCTGCGAGGAATTATAGGCCGTTTTGGCGGAATGGGCTATGCGATCCAGCACACAGGCGAAGCTGGCTGAAAACGCGGGCTTGCGGCGAGCGGAACGGAATGCGATTTGGGATTGGCGAGTCAGCGAGTCAGCGGGTCAGCGAGTCAGCGGGTCAGCACGGAAAGTACCGGACAGGGGTTAAAACCCGACCAGTTTTTTGCACTTTTTCGGTGCGTCTGAAGCCGCGCCCTGATACAAGGCCGTTCTGGCTGGATTCACCAAACACTGTCTAGTGCATGCCTCCTCCGCCGCCACCGCCCGCGCCGGGACGGTTCTTGCTGAGCATGAAGGCCAGGCCGATGAGGATGATCGATGCCCAGGAGAGCTCCATGTAGACGTCCTGATACCCCTGCGTCTGCGCCTGCTGAGTCAACTGGTGGTAGATCTGCGCGAGCGCCATTTGCTTCGCGTTGGCCGCGCCGAAGGAATGGGTGAGAGCACCGGTGAGCGCCTTGAGGTGCTGATCGAAGCCTGGCGATCCCGGCAGCATGGACTGTTGCAGGTGCTGCTCGTGCCACATGGAGCGGCTGGTGACCTGGGCATTGGTGATGGCAATGAGAATGGAGCCGCCGATGTTGCGCACGAAGTTGATGAGACCGGCGACCTGGTTGCTCTGCTCCCTGGGCATGCCGACGTAGGCCGCGGTGGTGATGGAGATGAAACAGAATGGCAGCGGGAACATCTGCACCACGCGCAGCCACGACGCCTCGGCAAAGCTCATCTGCAGATTGGTGACGTTGGCCGCGTAACGGAAAGTAATCACGAGCATGGTGAAACCGAAGGCGGCGAGGTAGCGCGCGGAGATTCTTCCCGTGGCAAAGCCGGCGAAGGGCATCATGAAGAGCAGCGTGACGCCGCCGGCGGTGAGGGCCAGGCCGGCGGTGGTTGCCGTGTAGCCCAGCAACTGCTGGGTGAACTGCGGCTGCAGCACGGTGTTGGCGTTGAGCACGCCGCCCACCAGCATCATGAGGAAGCAGCAGATGGCGAAGTTGCTGAAGCGGAAGAGGCGCAGGTTGATGAGGGGATCTTTCTGACGCCACTCCCATGACGAAGAGACCGATGATGCCGACGATGAACAGGACAGCGAAGGTGCAGATGAACGGCGAGGAGAACCAGTCGTTTTCTTCGCCCTTGTCGAGCATGATCTGCAGGCCGCCCATGGCGAGGGTGAGGAAGGCCAGGCCCATGTAATCCATGTTGCGCAGGCGCGAGGGATCGGCCTTGATCCACGGAGGATCTTCGACGAGGCGCGTGACGAGAATGAAGGCCAGGATGCCGACGGGAATATTGATGAAGAAGATCCAGCGCCAGGAGAAGTTGTCGGTGATCCAGCCGCCGGCGGTGGGACCGACGGAGGGAGCGAGCACGGCGACAAGGCCGTAGAGCGCGAAGGCCTGACCGCGCTTGTGGGGCTCGAAGGAATCGGCCATGATGGCCTGGGCCATGGGCTGCATGCCGCCGCCGAACATGCCTTGCAGCACGCGGCAAAGAAGCAGGATGGGCAGCGACGGCGCCGCGCCGCACAAGAAAGCTTGCGACGGTAAAGCCGCTGATGCAAAGCACGAAGAAGTTGCGGCGGCCCATGAGGGAGCTGGCCCATCCGCCGAGCGGCAGCACGATGGCATTCGAGACCAGATAACTGGTGAGAACCCAGGTGGCTTCGTCGGTGCTGGCGCCGAGCGAGCCGCCGATGTGGGGCAGGGCGACGTTGGCGATGGAGGTGTCGAGCACCTCCATGAAGGCGGCAAGGGCCACCGTCATGGCGATGAGCCAGGGATTGACGCGGGGCTTCCAATGCGCTTGCGCCGAGAGGTCGGGGTTATTCACAGTCGTCGGAGGGGAATCCGCGCCTGCCGATTTGCGCACGCCCGGGGATGCTGATCCGGATGGCGGAGCGGGCAATGTGGAGTCGATCGCGGACAACAGTGGTCTCCTGGTGGCTGACTACGATTTAGATGTCGATTGGCCGGGGAAGAACGGCGCTCAATTGTCACAGAATTGTCACCGGGAAAATTCCGGCAATGAAACGATTGTGCTTACACAAGAGTAGATTCGCAAGAGCGCAATTTGGGTGCAGGGATTCGAACCTGGGCGGAGCAAGCACTGAATGACGGGGCGGCAGGAGGACTTGCCCGATGGGAGCGGAATCCTTATGAGTTCCTTATGCGGTAAGCCTCGCAAACCCGCGCCCAGAGCCAACGCGGAGGGCTAAGCTCGTTGCAATTTCCAATCGAAAATTCTTGCGCGAATGGTAGACATTGCCTATACTCCGATCTATCGTGCTCCTTCGGCATGCCAGCCAACACGAGCAATACTTCCTCGAATTGGCTCTTAATGGACTGACATGCCCCGTTCAAGCCTGCCCCAGCGCAGGCCATGTTTTTCAACTCTTGCTTTTTGACCGGCTGCAAATCACGAGTTCGGTCGCTGACTGATTAAAGCAGAAGAAGAACGATCTGAACGCGGAATCCCCGAGGATCAAATTTCTTGAGCGCTCAGGCGCAGGGGAATGTGTTCCTCAATGAGCGACACTGCATCGTAAAAGCACTTCCACAGCGCACATCCTTGCGATAGCGCATTGCGCGGTGGCCATTTCGACAGAGAGCGGTCACTGAACGGGTAGCGATATCCCTATGCAGCGGCTGTGGACTGGCTGCAGGGATGAAGTGTACCCACAACGATTCACTTTTCTGGAGGACAGAATGAGATTGATGCGATTTTTCGTGTACGCAACCTTGTTGGCGGCATGCGCGCTGGGAGCGTGGGCACAATCGACTGCCAGCCTTTCCGGAACTGTAACCGATCCGAGTGGAGCGGTAGTTCCCAACGCACAAGTGACCGTGCATAGCCTTGGCACCGGCGCCGATCGTGTGGTGAAGACCGATGCGGACGGCATTTATGTGGTGCCATCGCTGCAACCAGGCGACTACAAAGTGCAAGCGACCGCCGCGGGGTTCAGTACTTACACCGTGCCCAAGGTCACGTTGGATGTCGACCGGACGGTTACGGTGAATATGAATCTCGCCGTCACCTCGGCCGGAGAAACGGTGCACGTGGAGAGTGCGGTTCAGGAGATTGAAGCGCAGACTATTACCGTCGGCCAGGTCATCGACAATACTTCAGTGCAGGACCTGCCGCTGAACGGCCGTCACTTTCTCGATCTGACTGTGCTCACGCCGGGCGGCGTGGTTGCCGACACTGCGGGCAGCTTGACCTCGCCGAGCCGAGGCCTGGGAGCGAATTCGTTTCTTACCGCAGGCAATCGCGAAGATTCCGTCAACTTCCAGATCAACGGCATCAATTTGAACGACATCAGCCAGAACCAGATCACCTTTCAGCCGTCGATCAGTACGACGTCTGAATTCAAGATCGACAACTCCACATTCAGCGCGGAGTACGGACGCAGCGACGGCTCCATCGTGACGGTTGCCACCCGCTCCGGCACCGACAGATTCCACGGCGAGGCGTTTGACTACTTCCGCAATGAGGCTCTGGACGCGCGCAACTACTTCAATCGCTCCTACAGCGTCACCACCGGAGTCCCGCTCGCCGGCAACACGGGCGACAAGGCTCCGCTGAAGCGCGACAATTTCGGCGGATCGTTAGGCGGGCCGATCTTCAGGAAGCACACATTTTTCTACGCAAGCTACGAGGGTCTGCGGCAGCACCAGGGCATCCTGCAGAACAGCCCGGTGATCAGCCAGGCCAATCAAACGGCAATCGCCGCCAACAAAACCGCGGAGCCTATCGCAGCAGCGCTGGCCGCGCTGATCCCGCTGCCGAACAGCGGAGCGAATTACGTTTCGTTCACGCCGGGACCGGTGCAGATCGATCAGGGAACGATGGACTTTCTGCAGAAACTCGGAACGGATGACGAGCTACACGGCTTCTACGCGCTGCAGGAAGACACGCGCACCGAGCCGGCACTGCAAGGAGACACCATCTCGGGCTGGGGCGATCATCGCCACGCGGTCCGGCAGATCGGCACCTTTAGCGAGACGCATATCTTCAGCCCCAGCATCGTGAATGAAGCGCGTCTCGGATTCAACCGCATTAACATCGCGTTCGTCCCCGCCAATACGATCAGCCCCACCAGCGTTGGGCTTGGCGACGGCCTCACTGGCAATGTCGGCCTGCCGCAGACCACGCTCTCCGATATCGGCCTGACCTTCGGCGGCCCTTCGGGCTTCCCGCAAGGGCGCGCGGATACTGCCGGCGTGCTGTCGGATACGGTGTCGATGCTTCGTGGCAAGCACTCCATCAAGTGGGGCGGCGAGTTCCGCCGCTACATGCTGGCCAGCTTCGCCGGCAATATCGGCACGCTTACTTTCACCACTTCTACCACTCCGACCAGCTTGTTCCAGACGGACGAAGCCACGGTCTTCAGCATCCAGCCGAACATTGTCTCCAGCCGCGTCTATGCCGACTCCACGGGTTTATTCGTGCAGGACAATTTCAAGCTGACTTCTACCTTTACGCTGGAGTACGGACTGCGCTTCGAGTGGAACGGAACCCCGGTGGAGGGAGCGAATCGTTTCACTATCTTTAACCCCACCACGGTTACGCTCACGCAGGTGGGCACGAACGGGCTGGCGGCTAACGCCGCTTACAAGCAGAACTATAACTGGGAGCCGCGGCTGGGATTTGCGTGGGACCTGTTCGGCACCGGCAGGTCCGTGCTGCGCGGGGGCTACGCCTACCTGGTGGATCAACCGGTCGCGGGCGTGGTAACGGGGATGGCATCCAACCCACCCTTCAGCACGGCGGTGTCCTATAACAGCACTGCCATTCCTCTGTCTGCGCTGTATGCAGACGCGGCGGCTTCCGGCATCGCGCTCTACGGCGTGAATCCCAACTACAAGAACGCCTACATCGAGAGCTTCAACCTGAACCTGCAGCAGGCGCTGCCATGGGGCCTGGTTGCCCAGCTCTATTACGACGGTTCGGTGGGGCGGCATCTCGAGGTGGAATCGAACATCAACCAGGTGACGGGCACAACCAGCGCTACGCAGGTTCACCCGTTCACCGTGCTCGCCGCGGCCAGCCCCGTACGTCCGGGCGGGGCCATCGCCTCCAACATTGGCTACCGGACCAGCAACAGCTTCTCCGACTACAACGCGCTTTGGGCGGTGCTGGGCAAGAACATGAGCAATGGTCTTGACTTCAGCACCAACTTTGAGTGGACCAAGTCGATGGACCTGAACTCGCTGGGATCGCAGGGCGGCCTGACTCTGCCCGACAGCACAAACCCCCAGGAAAACCTTGGCCTGTCGGATTTCGATGTGCGCCTGCACTTTGCAGGAACCGCCGTTTACAACCTGCCGTTCCATGGCAATCGCCTGGTTGCGGGCTTCCAGCTTTCGAGCATCTTCCAGTACCAGACGGGAAACCCGGTGAATATCCTGGCAAGCAGCTCGAGCTTCAACGGCGTCACCGGCATCGTTCGTCCGACGAAGGTCGGTCCGGTGGTGCGCTCGATGCAGCAGTTGCCTGGAATTGCCAACATCACCCTGTTCCAGAGCACGGGACTGGCCTACGGCGACACTGTCTGCGACGTCACGAACTACACCTCAGCGTGCAGCCTGGAGGTTGTGGGAACACAGGCCAGCGCAACAGCCACAACGGCTCCCAGCGTTTATACCGGCCTGGGCACCATGCAGCGCAATGCCTTTACCGGGCCGGGCTATGCGGATCTCGATATGTCGGGCGAGAAAGATACCAAGCTCCGCGAGGGCCTTACCTTCAACCTGCGCGTGGATGGGTTCGACATTTTGAACCATCCCAACTTTGGCCAGCCGTCGGGGAACGTGCAGTCGTCGAGCTTTGGCCAGATCACTGGAACTCGCTTCGCCGTCAGCGATGGTGGATCGTCGCGGCAGCTTCAGGTTAGCGGCAAGTTTGTTTTTTGAGCGGGGTTTGTGAGATTGGGCGCGCGCTCTCTTGCATTCGCAAGAGAGCGCACGCCCATTTACATTTTGGGTTGAGCATTTGAACGTTGGCAGACTTTCCCACCCATTTCGCAAAGAGCGCGAAATGGATGGGGCACGGATGCAGTATTCTGATGCCGAATCGATAGGGAAAAGGAAATTACCATGCGCCGCCGCACTTTTATTCGGACACTTCCTTTGGCTGCCGCTGCGTCAGCCGTCAGTATGCAGAGCGAAGCCGCAACATTGGGCCAGAGTGGGACAGCTTCGAGCGCGCCTCAAGAGCTGCCGAAATTCCAAGCTGCGGATGCGGAGCGCTTTATTCGTCCCGATGTGCATGCGGGTGACAGGCCTTCGGGCGCGAGTTTTTCAACGCGGTCGCCGGCGCTGGGACTTTCAGGAGCTGCGGGCACGGCGCATCCGCTGGCCACGCAAACTGCCATCGCGATGCTGAAGCGCGGCGGCTCGGCGGTGGACGCGGCGGTTGCGGCGAATGCCGTGCTGGGATTTGTGGAGCCGGTGAGCTCCGGGCTCGGCGGCGATTGTTTTGCGTTCGTCTGGGATCCGAAGGTTGGCAAGTTGATGGGAATGGCCAGTTCCGGCCGCTCTCCGAAAGCGCTCACGCTGGAGACAGTGCGGGCGCGGGTCAAGAATGGATCGATTCCCGCACTCGGCGCGCTCTCGGTTTCAACACCGGGCGCGCTCGACGGATGGTGGACGCTGCACCAGCGTTACGGGAAGCTGAAGTGGGCAGAGTTGTTCGAGCCAGCGATCGAAGCTTGTGAAGAGGGCGATCCCACGCCGCAGATTATCGGCCACTACATCAAGCTCAACATGGCGGCGTTTCTCAAACCCGGCTCGGGTGTGGAAGAGACGGCCAATGCGGTGAAGACTTACTCGCCGGGCGGCGTGGCGCCGAACGAGTATGACGTGCGGCGGAATCCGGATCTGGCGCACACCTATCGGATGATTGCCGCGGGCGGACGCGATGCTTTCTATGACGGACCGATTGCCCAAACGATCGATGCGTACTTCAAAAGCATTGGAGGGTGGTTGTCGGCCGAGGATCTGCACGAGCATCACGCGGAGTGGGTAGAGCCGCTGGTAACGACGTATCGCGGGGTTGAGGTATACGGGATGCCGGCCAACACGCAGGGGCTGGCGACGCTCGAGATGCTGAACATGATTGAGACTTTCGACATGCGCGGCTACGGATTCCAGTCGCCGCAATCGTTGCAGGTGCAGATTGAGGCCAAGCGACTGGCTTACGAGGATCGCGCGCGGTATTACGCCGATCCGCACTTTGCGAAGATTCCCATTGCGTGGCTGAACTCCAAAGAGTACGCGGCCGAGCGCGCCAAGCTCATTCGGCTGGATAAGATTCTGACACCGGTGCATCCGGGCGAGGCGCCGAGCCACGGCGACACCACGTACTTCACCACGGCCGACAAGGACGGCATGATGGTTTCGATTATTCAATCGAATTTTCGCGGCATGGGTTCGGGTTTGGTGGCGGACGGGCTGGGATTCATGTTTCAGGATCGCGGGCAACTGTTTTCATTGCAGGACGGTCATCCCAATATTTACGCGCCGGGCAAGCGGCCGTTCCAAACTATCATTCCTGGCTTTGCCGCGAAGGACGGCAAGCCGTGGATGTCGTTCGGCGTGATGGGCGGCGACATGCAGCCGCAGGGTCAGACACAGATCATACTGAACCGCGTGGATTATGGGCTGGACGTGCAGGCTGCGGCCGACAGCCCGCGGTGGCATCACGAGGGCTCGTCGCAATCGATGGGCGAAGACCGCGCGGGTCTGGGACCGATCGGCTTGCTGCGCCTGGAAGCGGGAGTTCCAGTGGCGACGCGGAAGGCGCTCGCGGATCTGGGCTGGCCGATGGGGCCGAGCGACGGCGGCTTCGGTCGCTACGAGGGCATTGAATTCCGAATGCAGGGCGGACGTCGCGTGTACGCGGCGGGCAGCGAGATGCGGTGCGATGCGGTGGCGCTGGCGTATTGAGGTGAGAGACGAATTCGGGTTTTCGCCCTCGAAGGCACATCAAGAATGACGCAAGAAACGCGCCAAACAGTAGTGGGTCAGTTTGAAATAAACCGCCCTCAGGGGCTAAAGCCCACATTAATTTTTCAGCACTTGCGGCACGACTAAAGTCGTGCCCTGACACTTCTTGCAGCTCCTGAAGAGTTTTTCATCAAGCTATAGAGCCGTGCCCTTTCAAAACCGTTTCAAAACTGACCCGCTACCCAAAAGTCCCAGCTGCCGCCCATTTGGACGCGTTTACGTCAGGGTGTGAAATTAGATTTTCAATAACCTGACCAGGCTATCAAAATCGTTTTTGGGTTTGCCGTCTTCATGCTTCTCTATGGCTTTGCGAGCCACGGCTTCCATCTTTTTGAGAGTGCCCGGACGAGCGTCGTCCAACTTGATGGGCGCATCGAGTTCCGCGTCAATGCGGATATACCTTCCATTGCCAAACATGTGCCGTGAAGTGCGCTCGCTTAATTTGTTTTGCAAAGCGGACATGCGAGGGTAAACCTCTGTCGCCCATGGAAGCCATCCACCATTGGGAGCCGCTTTCTTTCTCGCGGTTACGGAACCGGTTCCGAAGTTAACAACAACGTGCGGTTTGCGCTGGAACTTGTGCGGTTGCGGAAAATCAGTGTAAATCTCATGGAGAGTGCAGGTGACGGGATTGTTCTCGGTGAACCCGCCATCAAAAAATCGCGAATCATACTCGTCATACTTTTCCGGTTGCCCATGGCTTTTGGGAACAAAACCCTGGAAGTAGGTGGGCGCGCTGGCGGTGGCAATGGCCGCAAAAGCCAGAGGGAAATCGTTCCAGAATTCCTGGCGGTCAAAACTCTTGATGAAAATATTTTCATCGGCATTTCCATCCCAGGTTGGAACCATGAAATTCGTCTTGGCTTCTCCCACGGTAATTGGAATCCGCGCTCGAATGCACTCGATCAAGGCTCGATTGTTGTATTTGCTCCCGGTGGACGAAAAGAGCGTCTTCAAGGTCCACCAATGCGATCTTTTGAATATCTTTGGGCCGTCGATTCGATAAAAATCCACCATCTGCGCGGCTGGCACGCCGGAGACAATCAGTGCGGCAAGAATGCCACCTGTGGAGGTTCCCACCACCAGGTCGAACAACTGCCAGAGCGGGCAGCCGGCGCGCCGCTCCAACTCAAGAAGAAAATGCGCAGTGATGCAGCCGCGCATGCCGCCGCCCTCCAAAATCGCAATGCGGGCGGGAAGCGTCGATCCAGCGGGTTGTGCAGGATCGGTTGACTCCGCGTTGGATTCGAAGCGTCGCTCTTTCATTTTTGATGATTATCTTAAGCTTTGTTGTCGGCGGGCCGCCAGACAAATCGCCATGAAGATGGATGCCTCGGCGCCTTTCATGAGCGTAGCCGGAGGGTCGCGCTATTGAGACGAAGGGAAAGCGCGAACCCAAATCGGACTTTGCTGATGAATCAATCAGGCCGGGCCGGGGCTGCAGCGCTGGAAGGGCTCAGTCCGCGGTGGAGTGCACGTAGACCTCTTGCGGCGCACTGACTTTGGCGTGAGCGCTGACCGAGAGCTTGATGCTCTGCATCTCAGGCTTGTCGCCGACTGCTGTCATGAAGTCCAATTCGTATTGGTTGTTGAGACGGCGGTCGATGTCTGCAAAGTAGGGAGTGAGGCTGACCGGATTGCCTGTACCCTCCCAATAGCTTGTGCCGCCCGTGCCTTCAGTGATTTGAGCGAGCAGGTTTTGGCCGTCGCTGGCCGCGTAGTTCGTATTGTCGAAGCGGTCGGCGCTGCGCCAATAGACGGCATAGACAATTACACGCGCGCGTACGGCATCGTCCATGGCGGTGTGGACGTAGGGATCTCCGGGGTCGTAGCGCTGATCGTAGTAATCAACACCATCCGTGATCATGACTACTTCGCGGCGGGCGTGAAGGTCGCTGGAGGGCCAGTTCTTCGCGAGATCGGAGAGACAAAAGTAGGGGCTCCCGCTGATGCCTGCTTCGCCACTCCCCGCTGTGAGATGCAAGTCGCGAAGGACGGAGGCGTGATCGGTGGTGAGCGGCCCGCCCAACACGGCGCGGCCATTCATCATGTAGGCAACGGCGACTTTGGCATCGGGGCGCAGACCTTCGATGAACTTGGCAATGTCGTTCATCTGCGTTCCGAGGCTGGAGCGCGCGCCGCCATCGATGAGGACTACCATTTCCACTTTGCTTTGCGGGTCGCGTAGCGGGGTGAAGCCGGTGATGGTCGATGCTTTGCCGTCAAGCTTCAGGTGCAGGGCTTCCTCGGGAATGCCACCGGGCATTTCATTTTCGGGGAGGATGGTGATGACTGTGCTGGCTTGAACTTCCTGTTTCGGTTCCGCGGCCAGGGCGAAGGTGGCGGTGAAGAGCGATGCGGCCGCGATCAAGGTAGCGGCGTGAAGTTTGTACATCAACATTTTGTTACTCCTTTTGATGGGGCGCAGGTGTTTTGCGTGCTGTGCGCCTCTCGACTTGACGCATTCGCTGCCAGGACGGAACCTGAGCATTCCACTCATTAGACGCTTGAAGTCGGGGGAAGAATTCAAAAGCCCCAGCGTGGTTGCAGATTCAATGATTTGGCAGCACTCTCACGTTGCCGCTACTTATCGTGAGGATTGGGAGCGGGAGGAAACTCCGCCAGCTTGGGCGTGTAGCGCGGCTTGGTGACGGTGGCGCCGCCGGTGTTGTCGATGACGTTCGAGATTTCGCCGAGATTGTCGAGGGCGACGGTGATCATGTGATGGAAACGAACGCCGGGAACCTGTGGCACTTCAATGGCGCGGGTCAGCATGACGTTGGGATGGCGGAAGACGGAATAGATGCCGAGACCCCAGGCTTCATGCGTGGTGACGGTGTCGGCGACTTTGTAAGAGGCCCATCCGTTGACGCCCGCGGCGCTTGAGTAGCTGGCCTGGTCGGGCGGATCGTAGGGAATTTCGGATTGATAGAAGTAGGTGCGGCCGGCGTTGCCGTTCCACAAGACCTGATATTGCTGATGGTGCTCGACGAAGAGGCCGTAGGCGGTGACGCGGTTGCCGTTGACAACGAGACCGTTGGCGCTGAGGTTTTGATCCCAGCCCACGCCTGCGACGCCGTGATCGGCGCGCCAGATCCAGGTGTGATCGATGATGGTGTCGTTCGAGTTGATGCGGAGATTGACGGTGGCGCGGCCCGGGCCTGCGCCGCCGACGCGGAAGAAAACGTCGTGGAGCGAGATGGGATTGCGGGAGTGGTTTGCATGGCTGCCGCTGGGACCGATCTCGACGAGAACGGGAGATTGCGTGGGGCCGGCCGCCGGGCCAGCATCGATGAGAAGGCCGGCGAGGATTACGCCGTCGACGTCAGCGGTGGTGAGAGCGGCCGTGCCATTGACGGGCTTGAGTGTGGCGAAACCGAGGCCGAGAACTACGGTGCCGGGGTGGGTGACGCGGATGGGCTCGGTGAGCTCGTAGTTGCCGGGAGTGAAAAGAAGATGCTTGCCGCGGGCGAGTTCGGCGTTGAGTGCAGCGGCGGTGTCGCCGGGATGCGCGATGTAAAAACGATCGAGGGCGATGGAACGTCCGGGAGTTGTGCCGGCGCGCCACGTGATGCCGGCGCTGTTGGCGCGCAGTTCGGGAACGCGAACGAAGTAGTTGCCGTGCGCATCGACAAAGAGAAAGGGCTTTTCGCGCACGATGGGAACGCGCGCGACTTTCGTGTACGTCGGCGAGGGCCATTCGCCGGCGGGCGGATTGACGTCGCCGACGAAAACCATGTTCCAGTTGGAGCCGGTCCAACTGCGCCACTCGCTGTTGCGCGCGATCCATTGCTGCTGCGTGCCGGAGTCCACGTTGCCATCGATGAGCGCGTCGGACATCCAGCCGCCGCTGGCCCAGCCGCGATTCTGGTGAAGGACGAGGTTGCCTTCGATGTGCATGCGGCGGAAGGGGGCGGCCTGCGAGACGGCCCATTGCATGGCGCCGGGAATCGCCCCGCCGGTAGGCGTGACGGCGAAGCCCTCCACACCGCGCCAGAAGGTGCAGGTGGCGTTGTTGCGCGGCAGGCTGGCATCGGCATGGACGTTGCCGGTGATGTGAACGGCGTCCGGCGATGCGCCGAGGCCTGCTACTTCGGTGTAGAAACCGATGGGGACGTCGATTTTGTATTCGCCGGGCAGGAACAGGAACGCAAAACGGGCGGTGCCGAATTCGCTGTGCTGCTGGATGGCGTAGACCTTGTCGATCTGTTGCTGGATTGCGGCCGCGGGCATGGAAGGAGTGAAGAGGAAGACGTCGGGGCCGAAGTTTGGTGGCTGCGGTGGCGCGCAAAATGCCGCGGACGGAAGAAGCAGGAGTGCAAGAAAGAGAGCGGAACGATGGCGTAAGATCATTGCGGCCATTTTACGCCGGGGGCTTGAGCCTCCGTGCTGAATTGAAAGTTGTGGGTTGAGATTCGTGCTATCCCACATTCAAGAGCGAGATGTGGGGCACCCAGGTCGCAGCAATGGGACCGGCAGCTGCGCCGCAGAAACTCACTCTTCGACGAAGGCTTTTAGCCGCGCTAGAGCTTGGTCCACTGATGCGAGACGCGATCGAGGTAGTGCTGCATCTCATGCATCGGCTTTGGGTCCAGCGTGAAGAGTTGCTCGCGGCAAGCACGTGTGCTGTGCACCATGCCTGCATGCCGCAACACGCCGAGGTGCTTTGAAATCGCCTGGCGTGTGAGGCGCGAGCCCGCGGTCAATTGCGCAATCGACGCCGGTTGTCCGGAGCTGAGCTTGCCTAACAGGGCGAGGCGCGTGCTATCGCCCAGGGCGGCGAAGAGGGCGGCGAAAAAAACCGGAGCCCGCGGCCGACGGATCGACGTGTTACGCTTCTTTGCCGACATAGGTCTCAATGTTCTTCACCTGTTGCGTCCAGCCGCCGTCGTTCATGCGGAAAGCTTCAGCGCGACGGTGTGCCGGAATGTTTTCAAACCCCGACTCGGTGACGCGAAGACGCGTGCCGGCGGCGGTTTTCTCGAGCCTGAATTCGACCAGAGTGGGAGACTGGCCCGAGTAGTCCACCTTGGGATCGACGGCATATGGATGCTAGCTGAAGGAGAAGAGCTCCATGGGCTCGATCTTCTCACTATGAACTCCATCACAACGTGTTCGTATCCGGGATGAAGGATGAGTCCGCGCGCGGGCTGGCCGGGAACGAAGGGCGCCTCCAAGGCGACGCGGAACCATTCGCCGAATTCGCGGTAGTCGGTGAGCGCGCGCCAGACGCGGGCGACGGGGGCTTTGAGTTCGATTTGCTTTTCAATGCGGTTTTCCATTTAGGCAACCTCTTGGTTGCATATTAGCGCGGGGCGGAGGAAAAGGCAACTGTTCGATTGCATGATGATCGGCCGCGTCAATCATTCTGGGCGCAGCCATCAAAACTCGCGGAAGCCGGAGTCTACGAAGTTGGCGGCGAAGGGAAATATCCGTTTTCAGCGCGTTGTATTTATGCTGAGTCAGTGCATTGTCTTCACACCCTGCGTGTCACTTCAACTGCATGGGCCTTCAATGTTTGGGCCCGCCGTTGTGCTCCTGCCGGCGTAATCGCAACCGCTCCCTTGATCAGGTCGATTTCCATCGTTTTGGCAGTATTGTCGACCTTCCAAATAAACTCTGTTCCCCGGATGCCGATACTGCCGCAGACTCGAAAATGCCCTTCTTCACCCGCACCCTTCCAGATCACGTCAGGAGGAGTCGTGCTAACTCTGATTAGAAACAAGTAAATCCCCAGCGTTCCTCCGTATTGAGCCACGAGCTGCGAAAGGCTTGGATCGTATTTGTAGTTCGAAACGACCCACTCGGTGCTTTGTGCCAGTCGGCGAGTCTGGCCGCAATCTTCTGAAAGTTGAAATAATAGCTGCTGGTATCGATGGTGTCGCCCAAATAGACGGAGTCTCCGGGATTGAGGGTAGCCCAGGTTGTTGTACCCGCGCGCTTCACGTTCGAGCATTGGCTGCCATCCTTCACCGTACCCGCTACGACCGCGGGGGTGGCGCCGGAGGGCCTTGCGTCGTAACTGCAACCTGCCCGAGCGCCTGCGCGCCTCGCCCCTGCGAATAGCCGAGGGTGCCTTGCATCAGGGCCGCAGGGCTTGTGCCTGAACCTTCGCCTGCGGGCGTGGTCTGCGGTTCACCGTATGAAGCGCGCATCGGTGCGACGATTCGGTCCAGGCTCGGCATTGCGCGCGTTCGCTGTTGGCGGCGGCATAACGCGAATCTGCATGACGTTGTTGGTGGCCATGTTGCCGCCGGCGATTTGCAGCTTCATGTAGACCTGGCCCTTGACGCGCTCGGACCAGGGGCCGTTTTCGACTTTCTGTTTGGCAGTAAGATCGCGATAACTAACCGGCTTAAGAGGGAGGTAATTCTTAGTCACATTTTCCTCTTGCTGAATCGTGGCATTACCCATCGTTTCCATTCTCTGTTTCGAAATGAGCGCACCGATGGCACCCGCGGCTTTGCCCTCATAGGGACCGAGCACGTAGGCCGATGCCTGCGCCGGGCGCATGCACGGAATATTCAGAGCAGAAGTCAAGCGTGTTGATGGTGTAGTCGCCGGGAGCGAGCGGCTGATCGAGTTCGTCGGCCGTGAGCTTGAGCGGCTGAGGGTTGAAGGGGCCGCCGGGAAGCGTTGCGACGGTGGGATAGACGTCGTTCGCATTCAGCGTGAGCGGAAGTTGATCGTTGAGCAGCTTTTCGATGGCCTGCTCGGCGAGTTTTTCCTTAGCCGCCTCTTCCATGGCGGCCAATGGGTTTTGTGCGGCGAGCCGGAGTGCGGGCGCGGCAAGCAGGACAATCGAGCAACGGACAGCAGCGTGCGAATGGGTCGAGTATTCATCGGCGAATTCCCCTGGTGGCCCAAATAGTTTTTCGATTCGGATTGGTAGACGAGCACGCCGGTGCGGGGGACGCCGGACGGAAGCTGAGGATTTTGCGCGTGCGTTCTGCCACCCCAGCAAGAACCCGCGCAAGGTGAACTTACTGGAATCGACGGGCGGAGTCAATAAAAAGACGACAGGGAAAAGACGGCGGGGAAAACTTAGAGGAGTGGCAATTAATAAAACAGATATTTGCGCCAGCGGTCGTCGCTGCGGCCGAGCATGCGCATGATCTGGCGGCTGGTGTGGAGGGAGAAGGGGCGTGGCTCGCGGAGCAGGATCATGTCGTCGATCTCGTTGAGCATGCGGTTGCCCTTTTTGCGATTGCATTCGTGGCAGCAGGCGACGAGATTTTCCCAGGTGGAGTTGCCGCCGCGGGAGCGGGGCACGACGTGGTCGAGGGTGAGCTCGCCGGGCGGCAGGGCTTCGCCGCAGTACTGGCAGGTGTTGCGATCGCGCAGCAGAATGTTCTTGCGCGAGAGGGCGCGGGTCTGGTGGGGGATGCGGCGGTATTCAAGAAGACGAATGACCGAGGGCATGGCGACGATGGTCCGCTGCGCGTGCAGCGAGAGGCCATGCTCCTCTTCAGTGCGGGCGATGCCCTTGAGCACGAGCACGAGGGCGCGGCGCGCGCCGCAGATGTTGATGGGCTCATAGGAGGCATTGAGCACCAGCACCGGCATCTGCAGGATGTGGACGTGCGCGTGCTGCACGTTCTCGTGGCCGCCGGCGAGCACTACGGCCTTGGCAATCGCTTTTTGCTTGCGCGCGTGAATCATGGCTTTTCCCAACGACATCTCTTTTCCCCCGGGCTAAAAAGATGCTTTCTCCAGAATCGATCCATTCGTGCTGCAACTTGCCGCGTACGGGTCCGCTGCCGATGTGCCGGCAAGCGGCTCCTCTTCCTCCATGTCTTCGTAGACAGATGTACTGCTCAATCCTGTAACGCGTTGCGCGCGCGCCAGGGTGGCCACCCAAACGGATGCGGCCCCGGCCGCGATCAGAGCACGGGCCGCGGCGCGCGCCGTGGCTCCGGTGGTCAAGATGTCATCGACAATCAAAACGTGCTGCGCCGTCACTCTTGCGGGATCGGAAACCAGGAAGGCGCCGCGCACGTTTTGGCGGCGCTGGCGCGGGGTGAGCCCGGCCTGGCTTTCCGTGGCGCGCTGCCTTAGCAGAGTGCTCGAAGCGAGTGTGAGCCGCCATTGCGGATGGCTCTTGCGCAGGAATGCCAACGCTCGGACGGCGAGCGAGCGGGACTGGTTGAATCCGCGCTGCGCACGCTTGGAGGGGTGCAGCGGCACGGGAATCACGAGCATCTCAGCCGGAGCAACGCCCGAGAGTTGCGCGATGGCGGCGGCGAGCATACGGCCCAGCCCGGTGGCTGCCGGGTGCAGGCGGTCGTATTTGAGCGCGTGAATGGCCTCGCGCATGCGGCCCTGGTAGACCCCGTAGGAAACGGCGCGGACAAACGGAGGGGGCGCCAGACGGCAGGCGCGGCATAAAGCGGAGAGTCCGGTTGGGGCGGAGAATCCGGCTGCGGGAAGCGCGTCGCCGCAGCGCAGACACGTGGGCGGTGGCTGGAGGGGGAATTCGGTCCAGCAAACATCGCAAATTGGCACGAGAGAGAGCCGCGGCAGGAGCGAGCCGCAGAGAGAGCAGGAGGCGGGGAAGAGGGTGCAACTCAAACTATCCAAAGGACTTCGAAGCACGCGAACCACGGCGCGCCAGCGCGTTGTCTGCGATGGCGGAACCTCGGTCACGGCTATGAGGGTGTCCTTATGGAAGACGCACCTCGCTCAACGAGCTATGCCGATTGCATGTTGCCCGTTGCCGCCAGTATAGCGCAGTCGTGATTTGGTGCTCCAGTGCGAGCTCCGAGCGAAGCCTTTGCGCAAAAAAGCAGCGGAAGACGTGGTGCGCCTTCCGCTGCCGATTGGTTTGAGGTTTCAGTGATGCCGGCGCTGTTTTGGCGCCGACGTAGCAGCGACGGGTTGCGCCGCGTCCACGGTTTTGCTGCCAGCTATTTGGAGTGCACGTGCTGCCGCTCTTCTTCGCGGCCGGCTTCGCGTTCGCGCTCCAGTTCGCGCGCATGTTCAACGCCGGATTCGTGGCTGTTTTGCACGCTTTGGCCGGCATCGCGGGCTGCGTCCTTCACATTTCCCCACGCCTTTTGCGCTTTGCCTTTCACCTGCTGCGCGGCGCCTTCGACCTGAGCATTGGTGTCGCCTGTCCACTCGCCCACCTGGCGCTTCACACGTCCCGCCGCGTCGTTGACTGCACCTTTTACCTTGTCCTTATCCATGAGTTCACCTCGAATTTATGGGTTGGCTTGCGTCGTCGTTGTGCCGCCTGCATCTTCGCGGGGCGGCGAAATGTTTCGCGTCATGATTCGCAGCGGCCGTTGCGGTTAGACCGCTCTTCGGCCGGTGATGAGTTGGATGAGCAGCACCACAAGTGCAATTACGAGAAGGATGTGAATAAATCCCCCCAGGGTGTACGACGAAACCACGCCCACCAACCACAGCACCAAGAGGATGATAAAAATCGTCCAGAGCATCGTTCACCTCCATGAATTTTTTTCTCCTGCCCATCAGCACGCTTGGACGCCGGGCGAGCGTTGCGGGTTGTTCGCTTTGAATGAGCCGGGGAATAAAGACGCGCTGCCGCGGCGGGGAAATGCTGTTGTATCAATCGTTGAAGTAGATGCGGAGCGGGTGGAGTTTTTCTCTGCGGAGAAACTTTTCGGGAGGAACTTATCGGCGCGTGACGGAACTATCTCGCGTGAGAGAGCACGAGAGGCAGCCTGCGGAAGGAACGGGGCATCGAAGTGCTCACGGCTTGTTGAGCGTGGGAGGTCGACATGTTGCTGATCATTCTGATTCTTTTGATTCTCGGATTCGGATATGGAGGTTACCGCGTGGGGCCCGGGTGGGGGTACTACGGGGGCGGAGGTCTTAGCCTCGTGCTCACCATCGTCCTGATTTTGCTGTTACTGAGGGTGATTTGATTGTGGAGTGAATAAGCGGGGGTCGGGAGACCCCCGCTACAGCCGGTCAGGAGACCGGCGGTACATTAAGGCGTGCTAGAAAACGCCGGCGAGGTAGGCTTCGGCGGGTTGCAGCTTCTCGGACTTGGAGCCGCATCGAGCGAGAACCACAGGCGAAAGCGTAATGACTGGGCACTGAGTGTGGGCCAGAGTCTTATAGACCACGCCGTGGCGCGTGATGGCGGCAAACGCCGATGCGCCCTGGGCACCGAGGACGATCAGGTCGGCGTGCTGCGCGTGGGTCTGATAGAGTAACTCCTCCGTCGGGTCGCCGGGAACCACGATGGTCTGGATGGCCACCTGGCTCTGCAACCTGGCGGGAACCAGCGCGAGCATGTCTGCTTCTACTTCGTCGAGCGAACGGCCGGCGAGGAACTCCGCGCGTTCCTGGGGGCGAATGACGTGCTGCAGAATGAGGCGAGCGCCATGTTGCGCGGCCAGTTCCGCGGCAAAGGCGGCGACGACAGTGCTGGCTTCGTGCAGGCTGACGGCACAGAGAATGGTGCGCGTGGCAAAGTTGCGATAGCTTCCGTCGACCACGTCAGGGCCGACGATGTAGACCGGCGAGCTGGCAGTGCGCAATACAGCCTCAGCCACAGAACCGACTAACAACTTGCCGATGGGGCCGGGCGAGTGCGTGCCCATCACGACGCGGTCGATTTCGCGCTCCCGCATGCAGGCGAGTATTTCGTCGGCGGGCAACCCCGGACGCACCATAACCTCACAATGGATACCCAACTCGCGGGCCTGTTGTGCGAGAGGCTCCAGATGCTGCTTCTCGGCGCTCGCGGCGGCGGCGTAATCGTAATAACGGATGCCGGAGGCATCAGACGCGGCCGCGACCAGGGTGTCGTAAGCATGAAAAAGGATGAGTTCCGCGCCGAACTCCTGGGCTTGTGCGAGCGCGAATGCGAAGGCTTTGTGGTTGGCGGGTATCTCGGAGGCGAAAAGGATGGTGGAGGGTTTGCTCCATCCTGGCTTCAACACGGATGCCATAGGAACCTCCTTCCAGTGCGTTCAAATGGTTGCAGATTTCAAGAGGTTTAGCGGTGTTAGACCGCACAACGCTGGGTGATGCGGCTCACCAGGGTTCGACTCAGATGCCTGCGGTCCGGCGAACAACTCTCTGCTCCGCTACTACCCGTCACTATAGACCCAGAAGAGGGCGGAGGGTGCCACGAATGAAATGATTGTGTTCCCGATTCCCAAATTTGTCCATAGCGGCGGTATAAGGGACTGATTCGGGCGCATAAAGTGATCTCAATCACAGCCTGAAGGACCGGAGAACTGCTCTTCTGGAGTGGAATCGAGGTCGTCGGAAGCGGATTTCTGGCTCGCGGTGCTCAATGTTCGACCTGAGGCCAAGCGAAAGATTCGAGCCCGACTCCGTCCCACCCCAGGCGCCAGAACAGCGGCGCACGACGACCACGATTTCCTGGAGGCCTTTACTATGCAGCCCATGCAACCGATGCACAACATTCCCGCTCGCGGTGGGATCAATTACGACGAGTCGCCGTTTCTTGCCATTTGGGAGGTCACGCAGTCGTGCGATCTGGCCTGCAAGCACTGCCGCGCCGCGGCGCAACCCATTCCTCACCCGGACGAACTGACGCATGAAGAAGGCCGGGCATTGATCGACCAGATTGCGGACATGCACATTCCGATCTTCGTGTTTACGGGCGGCGATCCGCTGAAGCGCAAGGATGTTTTCGAGTTGATCCGCTACGCCGCTGGCAAAGGCGTACAGGTGGCGGTGACACCGAGCGCCACTCCGCTGCTGACGCGGGAGCAGATTTTCAAGATGAAAGAAGCCGGCGTGGTGCGGCTTGGCATTTCGCTGGACGGCTCAACACCCGAGATTCACGACGCGTTTCGCGGGCTGCCCGGTGCGTGGGCGCGCACGATCAAGGCGATTGAGTGGGCGGGCGAGGCGGGCATTCCGATCCAAGTGCACACGACGATCAGCCGCCACAACGCGCACGATCTCGACAATTTGTGCAACTTGTTCGAGAAGCTTGCGATCGTGATGTGGAACGTGTTCTTCCTGGTTCCGGTGGGGCGCGGGCAGTTGGACGATTTGCTGAGTGGCGAGGAGTTTGAGCAGGTGTTTGGGAAGATTTACGAGCTGTCGCGCCGGGCCAATTTCCAGATCAAGACGACGGAGGCGATGCACTACCGCCGCTATTTGCTGCAGCACAATCTGGAAGAGAAGAAGATGGGGCATGGACATCCAGGCGGCCACGGTTCACGGACCCCGGTGACCGGAGCGGGCGCCTACGAACCCGGCACGCCAACGGCCGACGGCCAGACGCGGGCTATGAGCTGGGCGACGCGGCGGGTGAATGACGGCAAGGGATTCGTCTTCATCTCGCACATGGGCAACGTGTATCCGAGCGGATTTCTGCCGATCCATGCGGGGAACATTCGCGAGACGCCGCTTGGCGAAATCTACCGCAACGCGCCCATCTTCAAGGCGCTGCGCGATACCAGCCGTCTCGAGGGAAAATGCGGAGCCTGCGAGTTCAAGGAGATCTGCGGAGGGTCGCGGGCACGGGCTTACGCGCTCACCGGCGATCCACTCGCCGCGGAGCCTTGCTGCATTTATCAGCCTAAGAATTGGGATCCGGAGCGGGAGCAGACGGCGGAAACATTCAAGCAATGGACGCCGGCGGAGTCGCTGGTAACGCTGTAAAAGGCAGCTTTCAGCCTTCAGCTTTTCCTTGCGAGAACGCGGGTTCGGAATCTGTATGCGGGATTCCGGGCCTAAAGGCCGGACGTATTCTTGCCATCGGATTCAGGGACCTGAAGGTCCCTGCTCCCTCCGAGACATTCTGTGTCAATGTCCGCCGGCGTGGGCGTCGGCTTTGCCTTTGAAGCGCGAGTAGACGAAGACTTCGTAGCCGATTGCCATCGCCATGCCGACGATCCACCAGGCGAGGCCTACGGCCAGGGTGTGTGGGCCGGAGATGGCGCGGGTGAGGGTGATGTCGTTGGCTGAGCCGGTGGTCGCGGGGAGCAGCACCGGATAGAGACCCCAGCAGGCGCCGGCCAGCATGAAGAAGAGATAGAGGCAGGAGGCAAGAAAGGCCTTCAGCGGATCTCCCTTGCGATTCCAGAGCCAGACCGCGGCGAGCGAGGCAATCACGCCTGCGGGAATGACGAAGGTGAAGGGGTAGTTGAAGTAGTTATCGAGGCTGGCGGGGCGCACGGCGATGGTGGCGAAGAGGCTGACGACGGTGAGGGCTACAAGAATGAGCCACAGCGGCTGAACCACGTTGCGGGCGCGCTGCTCCAGGTCGCCGGAGGTTTTGAGCGCAAGCCACAGGGCGCCGTGCAGAGTGAGCGCGGTGAATGCGACGAGGCCGCCGATGACCGTGTACCAATCGAGAATGCCGGGGGCGACGCCGGGTTGCCAGTTGGTCCAGAGGGGCAGAAAGAAATAACCGTCGGCATTGAGAGGGACGCCGCGCAGGACGTTGGCCAAGGCCGCGCCAAAAAAGATAGTGAGCAGGGCGCTCGAAAAACCGAAGACGCCATCGAGCAGCGAGCGCCAGACACCGACGTCGAGGTGGTTGCGCATTTCGAGGCTTACGCCGCGCAGCACCAGCAGCCAGAGCACGATCATGAGCGGGAGATAGAAGCCCGAGAAGGCCGAGGCGTAGAGGAGCGGGAAGGCGAAATAGAGCGTGCCTCCGCCGGCCAGCAGCCAGACTTCATTGCCGTCCCAGACGGGGCCGATGGAGGCCAGCGCGGCTTTGCGCTCGGCTTCGGTGCGCATCAGAAACATGTGCAGCACGCCCACGCCCAGGTCGAAGCCGTCGAGCACCACATAGCCGACGATCATGATTGCAACCAGCCAGAACCAGAGAAAACCCATCATTGATCTAACTCCTCTATTCGACGAAGCACGAAGTATCAGGGCACGACTTTAGTCGTGCCGAGCCGCTCTACAAACTAATCCGGGGCTTTAGCCCCTGCCAGTTTTGCTTCTTCAAGCAAGCCGTGCCGTACGGATACTCTTCGGTGATGCTCGCCAATCCTGCTTTCACGGGATTGTTGTCGATATACGCACGGTGCTGTTGCAGGCTTGATTCATCGACGATGCGCACATCAGAGAAGCCGCGCTGCCAAATTTCGCCCTGAAATCCGAGTTCCGTTTTGCGCGAAATGAAAAGCCGCCCTTGATAAACTGCATCGCTTTTTCGATGGTTTCGCTGCCGGGAACTGTCATAAGGATGTGGACGTGATTCGGCATAACGACAAAATCGTGAATCGTGAATCTTCCGGCTTTCACGCAGGAACGAAGCACATCGATGAAGAGTTCCGCCATTCGCGCGGTTTGAAAAAGCGATCTGCCGCCAGCAGTTTGCGTTGTCACGAAGAATGTTCGCGGTTCTCCGGTCGCGCTGCGGGATCCGATGGTCTTGATGGTCTTGCCATGGCAGGGGCTAAAACCCCCCCCTCCTTTTTGTGCTTCTTCGGCACGACTGAAGCCGTGCCCTGACACTTCGTGCGTTCCCTAAGCTGACTTGCTTACCCATTGCGACACGAATTAAGTCGTGCCCTGACACTTGGTGCGGGATTTTGCTTTGTCGTTATTTCCGTCGCGCATATTCCGTTTCCGAATTCTCGTTACCGTAACAGGGGCTAAAGCCCGCCTCCTATTTTTCGCGCTATCGGCACGACTAAAGTCGTGCCCTGACACTTCGCGCATGACGACGCATTCTTTACCGCAGTAAAACCTCAATGCGGGGCTTTGTCCGCTTTCGGGTCGGGGCCGATGGCGATTTCGCGATAGACGAGGACGGTGAAGAGGAGGCCCAGCAACGTGTAGAGTCCCATGAAGCCGAGGAGCGTAAACAAGCCGTTGCTGGCCGAGACGGTGTTGGAGAAGCCTTCGCTGGTGCGCATCAATCCGTAAATGAGCCAGGGTTGGCGGCCAAGTTCGGCGGTTATCCAGCCGGCGGTGTTGGCGATGTAGGGCAGCGGAAAACTGAGCAGCAGGGCCCATAGCACCCAACGCGAAGTGGCGAGCCGCCCGCGCCAGAGCAGGAACGCGGAGACCAGCATCAGCAGCACAAACCAGGTTCCGAGGCCGGCCATGATGTGGTAGGCGTAAAAGAGCAGCGGCAGCGCGGTGGGCCACTGGTCGCGCGGAAAGTGATCGAGGCCCTGCACTTCGGCCTTGGTGGTGCCGTAGATGAGGAAGCTCAGCACGTCGTTCACGACGATGGGATTGTCGATTTGGCCTGTCTCTTCGTTGGGCTGGCCCATGAGCACGATGGGCGCGCCGATCTGGCTCGAGAAGAGGCCCTCCATGGCGGCAATGGCGGCGGGCTGGTTCTTCGCTACATACTTGCCGGCAAGGTCGCCGGTGGGAAAGATGATGACGATCGAAGAAATGACGCCGGCGATGACGCCCACCTTGAGGAAGATGCGGCCGTAATCTTCGTGGTTTCCCTCCAGCAGATAGAAGGCGCCGACGGCGCCCATCACGAAGGCGCCGGTGACGACTGCGCCGGTCATGTTGTGCATGTACTGGAAGATTGCCCAGGGATTCAGCAGCAGTTGCCAGAAGCTGAGCATTTCGAAATGTCCGTCGGGCAGGCGGGCGTAGCCCACGGGATGCTGCATCCATGCGTCGGTAACGATGATGAAGAAGCCGGAAATCCACGAGCCCAGCCAGACCATGAACGCGGAGAACCAGTGCAAGCGCTGCGAGATGCGCTTTTCGCCGTAAAGAAAGAGGCCGAGAAATGCCGACTCGAGAAAGAAGCTGAAGACGCCTTCCATGGCCAGCGGCTGGCCGATGACGCCGCCGGAGAGGCGGGCGAAACGCGCCCAGTTGGTGCCGAACTGGAATTCCATGGGAATGCCGGTGACCACGCCCATGACGAAGTTGATACCGAAGATGCGGGCCCAGAAGCGCGCGGCGCGATCCCACAGTTCGCTGCCTGTGCGCAGCGCCACCGTTTTGATCACGACGATGAGCAGAGCCAGGCCCATGGTGAGTTGGGGAAACAGATAGTGAAATGTGATGGTGAAGGCAAAATGCAGCCGGTGGATGATCTCGGCGTTCATCGAAAGACTCCTGGTGTAAGGCGCGCGGTGAATGGGCGGAGGTGCGCGCAGAGAGGTTAAGTGCACATCGTCAGCACATCGTGAGCGAAGCGGCTAAGATTTTAGGATGGCGGGGAACAGCGGCCTCCATTGTCGCTCTCGATTATAGTTCATCCGGTGACCTAAATCACTTGCCGCCAGCGGGTCGCACCTTGATTCTATTGTTATAGCGCTGTCTTCCCGACGCGGCTGCATGTTTTCCCGCTGCGCACAGATAAACCGGTGCGTTTTGACCACGCGGTTTCAAGATCGTTCATGAATGTGCGGGCGTGGACCCGCACGACAGCCGGTCAGGAGGCCGGCGCTTTCCGTCGCCATTACGCGGATGAGCTATAAATTGCAGTGAAGATGGAGTGAGGTCAAGCAATGCGGATTGCGATCATTGGCGGCGGCATTGCAGGTTTGGCTGCGGCCTATGAACTCGAGAAGGCGCGGACGGACGGCGCGGCGGTGGAGTATGTGCTGTTTGAAGAACGGGCGCGGCTGGGTGGATCGCTCGCGTCGGAGGTAGTTGGCGGCGCGGTGCTGGAGCGGGGGCCGGATTCCTTTCTGACAGAAAAACCGGCGGCGGCTGAGCTTTGCCGCGAGCTGGGACTTGGTGGCGACCTGATCCCGTCGAATGACGCGGCGCGCAAGACCTATATTGTTACGCGCAATCGCCTGGTGGCGCTGCCCGATGGGCTGATGTTCCTGGTGCCGACCAAGCTGGTGCCGACGGCGATGACGCCGCTGTTCAGCGTGCGCACCAAGATGAGGATGGCGCTGGAGCTGCTGCATTCCGCCGCGACCGAGCGAGGGCGATGAGTCCGTGGCGGCGTTGGTGAAGCGGCATTTTGGGCAGGAGGCCGTGGACCGGCTGGCTGATCCGCTGCTGAGCGGGATTTATGGCGGGGACGCGACGCAACTGAGCGCGCAAACGGTGTTGCCGCGCATGGTGGAGATGGAGACGAAGTACGGCTCACTGACGCGGGGCATGCTCGCGGCGCACCGGAAGATGCGGGCGATGGCGAAGAGCTTCGACGAACGGAGGCAAACCGCGGGGGAACCATCTTTACTGGACTTCGCGGCGGCATGGGCACACTGGTGGAGGCGATTGTGGCGCGCCTAGATACGGGGGGAGTGTGCGCACGGCGATGGCGGTGAGCGGGATCGAGAAGACGGCGCGAGGGATGGAAGGTGCAGGCTGGCGGCATTGGCGAGGATTTTGACGCGCTGATTATGGCTGCGCCCGCGTGGGTTGCGGGAGACCTGTTGATGCCGGTCGATGCTGCTTTGGGCGGGGAGCTGGGCGGCATTCCGTATTCTTCTTCGATCACGGTGAACTTGGTCTACGACGAGCAGAAAATCGGCAAGCTGCCGGAGGGATTTGGATTTCTGGTTCCGGCTGTGCGAAGGGCGCGCGATGCTGGCCTGCACTTTTGCGCATCGCAAGTTCCTGGGGCGCACGCCGCCGGGGAAGGCGGTGTTTCGCTGCGTTTCTGGGCGGCATGAAACGTGACGACCTGATGGCTGAGAGCGACGAGACTTTGGTGGGATGTTGTCCGGGGCGGGGTGCGGGAGATTCTGGGCGCACAGACCTTCGGCGCGGAGGTCGAGCCGGAGTTTGCGCAGGTGACGCGGTGGCGGCGCGCGATGGCGCAGTATGCGGTGGGTCATAAAGCGCGCATGCAGCGGGTGAGCGCGCGCGTGGCTGCGCTGCCGGGACTGCGGCTGGTTTGCAATGCGTATGACGGCATCGGCGTGCCCGACTGCGTTCGCTTTGGAAGAAAAGCGGCGCCGGAGCTTTTAGCTTCTGGTTTCTAGCTTTATTGGATCCTGCAAAAGAAATGTCCTCGCGCCGTCCCTACGGGACTCCGGAGTGTATTTGTGGAAACCGCTTTCCCTACGCTAAAGCGCGGGGCTAACAAACGCTGCGCCTCCGGCGCGGCTACCGAGACATTATTCACGCAGTTCTCGAACAGATTTCAGCTTTCATGAGA
>CAVOTQ010000023.1:0-274284 GCA_963699385.1 uncultured Acidobacteriota bacterium
TCATAGGGCAAGTATGCGTAGCCGAATCCGTAGGGCGAGACGGCCCGGGCGCGGCTGAAACCGTAGCCACCGCGGGCGAAGCCAGGCCCAGCTCCGCCGCGACGTTGGGCGCAGGCATCGTTCGCCGCACTCACAGCAAGGAGCGCAAACAAGCTGAACAGAATCGTCCACCGCATGGCCGGCCCTCGTGGGGAGGAGTATAACACTCGGTCCTGCGATTGCTAATCCTGTCGTGGCCACTGCCAACCCCGCTAGCTCCGCTAAAATCAACTCATGATCAAGGGCATTTCGTTTCTGCGTCCGGCCGGCAACGCCGCGGCTTACGAACGGCTGAGCAGCTTTTTCGCCGCGCTCGGTTTTGCCCCCGGCAAAGGATGGCAGGAAGAGGATTCGCGCGGCGCGTCGTTTCTGGCCCCGCTCGGCAATCTCGAATTTGTCGATGGCCGCTTTCCCGTCACTGCGCCGATGTCCTCGTGGAGGTCACATCGCTCGACGCCGTCCATCAGGCGGCCGAAGCATGGCTGCGCGCGCAAGGCGGCGACGCAGCCGTCAGCCGCCTCTCGCCCATCGCAGACACCCACTGGAAGTCGCGCATCTTCACCGTCGAGCCCGAGCCCGGTTTCCGCTTCAGCTTCTGGGCGTGGACCGACCCGCTCAAAGGCAAGCCCGTCGCGCTCGAAGGCGATCTCTCTGCCGCGGGAATGAGGTTCGCCATCGTCGTCGCGCGCTGGAACGCCGTCGATCACCGATCGCCTGCTCGAAGGCGCGCTCGACGCGCTCCTGCGCAGCGGCGCCGCAGCGCAGCGATATCCAGGTCGTCCGCGTTCCCGGCGCATGGGAGATTCCCGCCGCCGCGCGCGACCATCGCCAACACCGGCCGCGTCGACGCCATCGTCACTCTCGGCTGCCTGCTGCGCGGCGAAACCGCCCACTACGAGGCCATCTACAACGAAGTCGCGCGCGGCATCGGCCAGTCGCAGCAGGAGACCGGCATTCCCCACAGCTTCGGCGTGCTCACCTGCGAGACCCTGGAGCAGGCCCTCGAATCGCGCCGGCATCAAGGCCGGCAACAAGGGCTTTGAGGCCGCCGTCGCCGCCATTGAAATGGTCAGCCTGCGCCGCAAGATCGGCAGCAAGGCGGTCCCGCTTGACCAGCCGCCACTCGCCGCAAGTCCCGCGAACTGGCCATGCAGATGCTCTTTCAGGCCGACATCGGCAAGCAGACGCCCGACCAGGTGCGCGCCACATTCTGGAAGGCCGGCGACGACGTCGAGCCCGAAGTCCGCGGCTTCGCCGAAGATCTCTTCCGCGTCGCCGATGGAGCGCCAGGAAGAGATCGACGAGCTCATCGCCAGCCACTCCACGCACTGGCGCCTGGAGCGCATGCCCGCCGTCGACCGCAACCTGCTGCGCATGGCCGTCGCCGAGATGCTCGGCTTCAAGTCCACGCCCTTTCCCATCGTCATCAACGAGGCGCTGGAGATCGGCCGCCGCTACTCCGCGCCCGAGTCCATCAACTTCCTCAACGGCGTGCTCGACTCCATCGCCCGCAGCCTGATCGGCAAGTAGACTCGCTCCTCGCTATACCGCACCGCAGCCGGTCAACCCCGCGGCACACGCGCCTTCCTGCTATTCTTAGTCTTGTGATTCCTCGCCGCCTTCTCAAGAAAATCTTCATCATGGCCGCGCTGCTGCGCCTTTGTCCTGGCTGCCTGCCACAAAGAAGAGCAGGCCGTCAAAGGCGTGGCCCACAAAGCAGAATCGGCCGAGAAGAAGGTCCAGGCCAGCGAAACCGAGCTCGAACAGGAGCGCGCCGAACTGGAAATGATTCCTCTGCCCACCAAGAGCCTCTACATCGATATCCACGACCCCGCCGCGTGGGAGAATCCGTTTCTTTCGGTCGGCCCCGACACCATCTCGCTCCGTATCTTGTTGCCAGACGCCAATCCTGCCCCGGCAGGGCAGGGAGGCGTGCTTCGCCCCGAAGCCGCCCGCCGCCAGCAACTTGAACTGCGGCCCGCCGATCTGCGATGAGGCGGTCGCCGACATTCCGCTCGGCGCATGGCGCTACGGCCGCGTGATCGCAGTCGCAGAATCGCCCTCGGCCGCGGCCAAGGACCGCACCAAGGTCCGCCGCAACGTCGAAACCGCCATCAATCGGCTCAACGATCTCGGCGTCGTCGTCGAAGAGTGGCCTTCACGCTAGCTCTCTGACCGAGTGAAGAAGAACGCTCCCGTGCCTCATCCATTCGCTTTTTTCTGGCGAATGGGTGGGAAACCTCCAGAGCCAAAAGTGCGAATTCAAGCAGTCAGAAAACTGGGTCGCCAACTTTCCAGTTGCGAAGTCGTCGTTCGATCTCCCAATTGATGCCCCGCCATTAAACACTAATTTCGCCCCTGTACGCGTTACCATTTCAGCGTGAGCACTTCTTCATTTTCCATCCTCTCCAATCCCGCTCCGCTCGACCATGAACGTTTCTCGGCGCATCGCGAGCTCGAAAGCCTTCTAATAAAATCCCTGCACGCCCCCGCTTCCTCCGATATTGTTCGCTTCGATCTCGGTTCGCGCGCTCTTTACGCCGCCGATGCCTCGAACTACCGTCAGTTGCCCATCGGCGTGATCTTCCCGCGCGACGCCTCCGACGTCGAGGCTGCGCTGGCGGCTTGCCGCGCCACGGGCGCCGCAGTTCTGCCCCGCGGCGCCGGCACCAGCCTCGCCGGCCAATGCGTTAACGTCGCGGTGGTCTTTGATTACTCGCGCTACATGAACGCGCTCGACGCCATCGATATCGAGGCTAAGACGGCGCGCGTCCAACCCGGCATCGTGCTCGACCGCCTGCGCGACGCCGCCGAACTCCATCACTTGACCTATGCGCCCGACCCCGCGACACATTCTCGCTGCACGCTCGGCGGCATCATCGGCAACAACAGTTGCGGCGTCCACGGTCTGCTGGGCGGCAAAGCCGTCGACAACGTGGAATCGCTCGACATCGTTCTCTACGACGGCACGAGGATGACGGTCGGCGCACACTCCGCAGGAAAAATTGGACTCACTAATCCGCGCCGGCGGTCGCGTGGGCCAAATCTACGCGGGCCTTGCGCAACTCCGCGATCGCTACTCCGTCTTGGTGCGCGAGAAATTTCCGCGCATTCCCCGCCGCGTCTCCGGTTACAACCTCGACGAGTTGCTGCCCGAAAACAACTTCCACGTCGCGCGTGCGTTGGTGGGTTCTGAAGGCACCTGCGCCAATATCGTTTCCGCCACGCTGAACCTCACCGCAAGTCCGCCCTTCCGCGTGCTCACCGTGCTCGGCTTCAGCGATGCGTTTACTGCCGCCGATGCTGTTCCCCTTGCCCTCGAACACAAGCCCATCGGCCTCGAAGGCTTCGATTACCTGCTCGTCGATTTCATGCGCCGCAAAGGGCTCGCGCTACGCGATCTCGACCGGCTGCCCGAGGGAGTCGGTTTTCTGCTTGTCGAGATGGGTGCGTGGTCCGCTGAGGAGGCGCGCGCCAAGGCTGAATCCGTTGCCCGCGCCTCGCAATCCTGGCCCGCCCCGCCGCTGGCGCACATCTGCACGCCGGAAGAAGCCGCATCCGTTTGGCATGTGCGCGAGTCCGCCCTCGGCGCCATGGTTTTTGTGCCCGGCGAGCCCGATCGTTTGGAGGGATGGGAAGATGCCGCCGTTCCTCCCGCGCAACTCGGCAACTATCTGCGCGCCATCACCAAGCTCATGGCCGAGTACGGATTTCGCAGCCCGCTCTACGGCCACTACGGCCAGGGCTGCGTGCACACTCGCATCAACTTCGACTTCGCAACTCCGAAAGGAGTGCGCAATCTTCCGCGAGTTCATCGATCGCGCCGCCGATGTCGTAATCTCCTTCGGCGGATCGCTCTCCGGCGAGCACGGCGACGGCCAGGCACGCGCGGCGCTGCTGCCCAAAATGTTTGGCCCCGAGCTGATCGGGGCCTTCCGCGAGTTCAAAAGGCTCTGGGATCCGGACAACCGCATGAATCCCGGCAAGCTCTCCGACGCGGTGCGCGTCTACGACCCCACCGAGAATCTCCGCCATGCCCCGCAACTTGACCGCGCCCAATCCAACGACCGTGCCCCATCCAATCTGTCCGGCGTGGGCAACCACGGCGGACAAATTGGGTGGGAGCCCAACTTCGCCTTCGCAAAAGACAACGGCTCTCTCGCTCGCGCCACCGAGCGCTGCGTCGGCGTCGGCTCCTGCCGCAACACCGTCGGCGGCGTCATGTGCCCCAGCTACCGCGCCACCGGCGAGGAGCAGCACTCCACCCGCGGCCGCGCCCACCTGCTCTGGGAGATGCTCTCCGGCGCCCTGCGCGAAGAAGGCTTCCAGAGCCACGCCGTCCACGAAGCCCTCGACCTCTGCCTCAGTTGCAAGGCCTGCAAGACCGAGTGCCCGGTGCAGGTGGACATGGCCGCCTACAAATCCGAGTTTCTCGCCCAGCGCTACAAGGGCCGACTGCACCCGCTCCATCACTACATCTTTGGCTTTGCCGACCGCCTCGCCCGCTACGGCTCGCTCGCGCCCGCCCTCACCAACGCAATCCTCACCGGCCCTCTCACCAGCCCACTCATCAAGCGCATCGCCGGCGTCGCGCAAGAGCGGCAACTGCCGCGCCTCGCGCCGAAGACCTTCCAGAAATCCCGCAACGGCCATCCGCAACTCTCGCTCCAAAGCAGTCTGCCGCACCGCAGGTGCTGCTCTGGCCCGACACCTGGAACAACTACTACCACCCGCAATCCCTGCAGGCCGCGGAGACCGTCCTCACTCTCGCCGGCTTCCGCGTGGAAACGCCCCGCGGCCACATCTGCTGCGGCCGTCCGCTCTACGATTTCGGCCTGCTTTCTGCCGCCCGCTCCTATCTCGCGCAAGTTCTCCGCCGCATGGCTCCGCAGATCGATGCCGGCCTGCCCTTTATTTTTCTCGAGCCCAGTTGCGCCAGCGTCTTCAAGGACGAGCTTCTCGAGCTTTTCTCCGGCGATCCTCGCGCCCAGCGCCTGAGCCAGCAGGTCTGGCTTCTCGCCGACTTTCTCGCCGCCCGCGCGCCCGGCTTT
Source organism: uncultured Acidobacteriota bacterium (assembly GCA_963699385.1). Lineage (GTDB taxonomy): Bacteria > Acidobacteriota > Terriglobia > Terriglobales > Acidobacteriaceae > Telmatobacter. Next base: position 5,091 of record CAVOTQ010000023.1, read on the forward strand.
ATTCCCGGCCGTCTCGATGGCGCGCATATTCTCCTCCACGGCCACTGCCATCACAAGGCGGTCTTTGGCGGTCCGGGCAACGAAATCGCACTGCTGCGCCAGGCCGGCGCCGCGGTCGAACTGATCCAGGCCGGTTGCTGCGGCATGGCCGGCCCCTTCGGCTTTGAAGCCGACAAGTTCGAAGTGTCGAAGACCATCGCCAACCAGGGCCTGCTCCCGGCAATCCGGTCCGCGGCGCCAACTACGATCGTGGTTGCCGACGGCTTCAGTTGCCGCGAGCAGATCGAGCAGTTGGCCCACACCAAAGCGCTCCACTTTGCCGAGGTTCTGGCGCACTCCTGCCACTGCGGCGGGTGATCGCGACGCTCCGATTTCGCGGAGGAGTCTGCTTCGTTTCCCCCAACCCCGCGTCCCTTCCGCGCATCCTATCTCAAGAAGCTGCGTAGGGTTGCATTCTGCAAAGCTTCGCGGAGGCTCGCCGGCATCGCGCCGGTGACATGCGGTAAAATCGGACTGTTTGGTACCCTCAGGCATCCCTCAGGTATCTTTGTGTACGGTGGTTCTCCAATTTCTGCTGAGGAGTCGCAAAGGGGCGTGCAGGTGACGTTTTCCCTTTTGGTGACGAAACGGCGCTCGGGGGCGGAGGTTCTGCTCTGCGATAATTGGAGAACGGCTTTAAAGCAGCGAAAGGAGAAATTTCATCATGTCAGAGGAAAACAAATCCTACGGATTAGCGTGGTTCCTGGCTGGATTGGGTGTTGGCGCATTGGTTGGCATTCTCTACGCCCCCAAGAGCGGCCGTGAAACCCGCGAGGACATCGCGCAAGGCGCCCGTGAGGGCAAAGAGTATTTACGCGCGCGCACTCGCGAGGCCGCGGAGAATGTCTCCGCAATGGTCGACAAGGGCAGGGAGCATATGAGCGCCTTTGTGGACAAAAGCAAGGAGCAGGTGGGCGAATACGTAGATCGCGGTCGTGACGCCATCGATCGCGGGCGCGCCCAGTGGGAAGAGTTTGTGGAGCGGGGCAAGAACCTTGTCGCCGACCAGACCACGCGGGTAAGCGCCGCCGTTGATGCGGGTCGCCAGGCGTATCAGGAGGCATCCAGCAGCGAGCCCGAAAGCCGCGAGGTCTGAGAACAAGCGGTCCCGGATTCGGGTGCTTCCCGGCCTCATGCGGTTGCATCGTTCCTTCCGGCGTCGCGCGTGAGCAAAATTGGCAACACCGACTAGCTCGCGTTTCGGCTCCGGCCAGGCATTTTTCCTTCGGATGCGCGCCAAAGTCTCGAACTTCGAGTTGCAACTTCCTCAAGAAATTTTGAAGCTGGCACGTCATCCGGGAAGGCTATGATCGAAGGAGAAATGCCGTAACGCCGCTTCTTCTCCCGTGAAGCGTGCCCTACCGGTATTGAATTGAAGCCCGCAGAACTCCTGCGCGAGGGCAACGCCATGTCAAAACTCGATAATCAGACCATTCAGCTCGCCTTGGTCGCCGCGGTGGCGCTGGCCATGTTGATTCAGGCCATCGTTCTTCTTGCCGCGCTCATCGCCCTGCGCAAACTGGCCAAATCCATTCGGCAGGAGATGGAAGATCTGCGCGCCGCGATCATGCCGGTCATCGAGAACACGCGCAACCTCTTGGCGCGCGTCGCACCGAAGATTGAACAAACTACCTCTGACCTCGCCGTGCTCACACGCGCACTGCGCGATCAGGCCGCCGACGTGCAAGCGGCAGCGGATGAAATCATTGGGCGCGCGCAAAACCAGGCCCGCCGCGTCGACTCCATGCTGTCGAGCGTGCTCGACGCCGTGGATCGTGCCGGCGCTTTTATCGCCGACACCGTGACTAAGCCCATGCGTCAGCTATCCGCGTTCCTCGCTTCCGCAAAAGCTGTCATCGAGTCCCTGCGCAGTACGCAAGGCACGTCGCGCGCGGAGGCAAATCGCGCGTCCGGCGATAACGATCTGTTCGTGTAGCCCGTAACCGAGTGATGACGAATTTGTAGCGCCGGTCTCCATAGGCTGCGGAAAAACTCTTCAGGGAAGCAAGAAGTGTCAGGGCACGACTTTAGTCGTGCCGAAACTGCAGCAAAAACAGTGCGGGGCTTTAGCCCCTGAGGGATGTTTTTCGCGATCTCGACCGACCCTGGGAGTTTTCCGCAGCCTGTCCAGACCGGCTGTCGTGTGGGCGTCGACGCCCGCACGATTTCAGCAGAGACACTCAGCATGCGCACCTTCGATCCCGCCCAAATCGCGCCCAACGACATCTACAAGCTCATGATCGGCGTGATCGTGCCGCGCCCCATCGCCTTCGTTTCCAGCGTTGACTTGGCCGGCATCCGGAATCTCGCCCCCTTCAGCTACTTCACCGCGTGCAGTTCCAACCCTCCGGTAGTCTGCTTCTGCACCTCTGTCCGCACCGGCCCGCGCCCTTACAAGGACACCCTGTACAACATCGAAGCCATGGGCGAATTCGTCGTCAACATCGTTTCCGAGGAGTTTGCCGAGCAGATGAACTTGTGCTCTGCCGACGTACCACCCGAAATCGACGAATTCGAGCTTTCAGGCCTCACGCCGGTGGCGAGCGACCTTGTGAAGCCGCCGCGCGTGGCCGAAAGCAAGGTGCAGATGGAGTGCCGCTTGCATCAGATCATCCGTGTCAGTGAGCAGCCCGGCGGCGGCATCCTTGTGCTCGGCGAAGTCCTGCGCTTCCACGTGCTGGAGTCGCTTCTCGATGACCAAACGGGCGGCTACAAAATCGATCCCGATAAACTTGACGCCATCGGCCGCATGGGCGGCCCAGCGTACGTCCGCACGCGCGATCGCTTCGAGATGCAACGGCCGAAGTAGGGAAGCTGCCTGCGCGAACGCCTCAGACGATCCAGCCGCCCCCCACCACCTCGTCGCCGTCGTAGAACACCGCTGACTGTCCCGGCGTTACGGCGCGTTGCGGCTCGTCGAAAGTCGCCACTGCCTCATCCGGCCCCGCAGGCTCCAGCGTGGCCCACGCCGGCTCATGCCGGTGCCGGATCTTGGCCCGCACCCGCATCGGTCCCGTCAGTTCGGCAATGCTGATCCAGTTCAGTTGCCGCGCGCGCAATGTGCGCGTAGCGAGCTCGGCATCCGCGCCCACCGTCACGCGATGGCTCGCCGGGTCGATGTTCAACACATAAAGCGGCGAAGGCGACGCCACGCCCAGTCCCTTGCGCTGGCCCACGGTAAAGTTCGAGATTCCCTCGTGCCGCCCGATCACTTCGCCACTCGAAGCCACCAACTCGCCGGCCGCCTCCGGCATTCGCTCGCCCTGCTCTTCGAGATAAGCCGTCAGGAACTGCTTGTAATCGCCGCCGGGAATGAAGCAGATCTCCTGCGAGTCGGGCTTCTCTGCCAGCCGCAATCCATGCTGCCGCGCCGCCTCGCGCACCTCCGGCTTGGTCATGTGGCCCAGCGGGAAAAGCGTTCGCGACAACTGCTCCTGCGTAAGTCCGAAAAGAAAGTACGTCTGATCCTTGGCGAGGTCCGCCGGCCGCTTCAAAATCCACCGCCCGCGCTTTTCATCGAACTCGTTTACCGCGTAGTGGCCCGTCGCAATGCAATCCGCGCCAATGCTCCGCGCCGTCTTCAGCAGCTGATCGAACTTGATGTGGTTGTTGCAGAGAGAGCAGGGAATCGGCGTCCGTCCCGGCGAGATACTCGTCGACAAACGGCCGCACCACGTCGCGCTCGAACCGCTCTTCCTGGTTGACGACGTAATACGGAATCCCCAGGTCCTCAGCCACGCGCCGCGCGTCATACACATCGTCAATCGAACAGCAGCGGCCCGCCTTCGGCGCGTCAGGAATCCCGTGCTTGCCCGCCAGCCGCGTCTGATCCCAAAGATGCAGCGTGAGGCCGACGACGCTCACGCCCGAATGCGCGAGGATCGCCGCCGCCGTCGAGGAGTCAACCCCTCCGGACATGGCTACCGCGATTGTCGTGTCAGAGTTCATAGTTCTTAGTTCACAGTTCCGCCAGTTGCTCACCAGCTTGTTCCTCTTTGCCACAGCTCTTGCTCGGCCGGAGAAAAACTGACCACTGATCACTGACCACTGACCACTGCCTCCGGCGCCAGCGCCCGCAAATGTTCCACCGCCTGCGGAACCACGCGCAACACCTGATCAACATCCTCTTCCGTCGCCGTCCTCAGCAAACTGAACCGCAAACTCGCCCGCGCCGCATTCTTGTCCAGCCCCATCGCCATCAGCACGTGGCTGGGCTCGGTCGAGCCCGAGTGGCACGCCGACCCTCCACTCACCGCCACGCCCTTCAGATCGAGCGCAATCACCAGCGCCTCGCCCTCCACCTGCTCAAAGCGAATGTTCGTGGTGTTCGCCACGCGCGGTGCGCCGGCGCCATTCACGCCCGTTCCCGCAATCCGCAAAACTCCCGCTTCGAGCCGATCGCGCAACTCGGCAATGCGCTCGATCGGTTCCATCCGCCAGGCTTTCCATCGCCAGTTCCACGGCCTTGCCCAGGCCCACGATGCCGGGCACATTCTCCGTACCAGCGCGCTGCCGGCGCTCGTGGCTCCCGCCCACAATCAGCGGCTCCAGCGGCGTCCCGCGCCGCACATACATCGCGCCCACGCCCTTCGGCCCGTGCATCTTGTGCGCGCTGATCGAGCACAAATGGCAGCCGAATCGCCGCACGTCAAACGCGACCTTTCCCGCGCCCTGCACCGCATCGATGTGAAAGAACGCCCCCGCCTCCGCGGCAATTTTGCCAATCTCTTCTACCGGCTGCAATACGCCCGTCTCGTTGTTCGCCAGCATCACACTGACCAGGGTCCTTCGAGAATGGCCGAGACGCGTCTGCGGTCTCACTGCCTGGCGAATCTCTTCAGGATCGATCAGTCCGTCTGCGCGAGGCGCAACAAATGTCACATCCGCATCGCGCTCCGCCACGCGCTCTGCCGCGCGCAATACCGCCGAGTGTTCAATCGCCGTCGTAATCAGGTGATCGCCCGCGCGCACCAGCCCGAAAATCGCCGTGTTGTCCCCCTCCGTCCCGCCGGAATTGAATACCACTTCCGCTTCGCGGCAATGAAAAAACGTCGCGAGGGTTTCGCGTGCGCCGTCCACCGCCTTCCGCGCCCGCTGTCCCTGCAAGTGGATCGACGACGCATTCCCGAAATCTTCCATCAAATACGGGCGCATCGCCTCCATCACCTCTGGCAGCAGAGGTGTGGTTGCATTGGCATCGCAATACACGCGTCGCATCGGGGAAGACTCCACATATAAATTGTACGGTGAATCGCGATTCGAAGCGAACCTGCCTCGCCCTCCGCTCCGGAGGAGCGGTCGAGAATTGCCCAGGGTCGGGGTCCCCACGGACAGGTCCTCGTCCGTGGGGTGGAGCGTGAAGTCCGCGGTAGCGGGCGGGAACCATGGGAACGCAGGACCCAACCATTTCCGTCCCGTAGGGCCGGCCGAAACCCACGCTGGAGTTCCGTCTATGAGTAGTCGAAAGGTGCCATATAGTTAGAAATTGACATAAGCTTGAACCATCGAGGAAAGGCTTTCCTGATGCTGACCTCCGCTCTAGTACAGCCATTTAGAATGCCTGAAGAGCACTTCCACAATCTCCGGAGCTCGCCCGCATGAGCGAAACGCCAGCCACGACCGCAAGCGAATCCCCGCATCCTGATCGTCGGCAACGCCGGCCAGCTCGGCCGCGAACTGGAAAAGATCTTTGCGGGCTTCGGCCCCATCGTCGCCGTCGATCGCGAATCCGTCGATCTCGCCGATGCCGAACAAACCCGCGAGCTGGTTCGCCGCGCCGCGCCCGACATCATTCTCAACGCCGCCGCCTACACCGCCGTCGACCGCGCCGAGAAGCGAGCGCGATCTCGCCTACGCCATCAACGAGCAGGCGCCGCGCGTCCTCGCCGAAGAAGCAGCCCGGCGCAACGCCCTTATCGTCCACTACTCCACCGACTACATCTTCGACGGCGGCAAAACCGAGCCCAAATCTACGCCGTGGATCGAGACTGACACACCCAATCCGCTCAACGTCTACGGCGCAAGCAAGCTCGCAGGCGAGCAGGCCGTCGAAAGCATCGGCGGCAGATTCCTCATCTTCCGCACCAGTTGGGTCTACGGCCCCCACGGCAACAATTTTCTCCTCACCATGCTTCGCCTGGCCCGCGAGCGCGACCGCCTCTCCATCGTCGACGACCAGATCGGCGGCCCCACCACCTCTATCGAACTCGCCCGCGCCACGCACTCGATCGTCACCGGCATTCTTGCCGGCCGTTTCGGCGTCCCCAAGGACTGGACCGGCCTCTACCACATGACCTGCAGCGGTTCCGTCTCCTGGTTCGGTTTCGCCCAGGCCATCTTCGCCCGCGCCGCCGAGCTCCTCGACCTCAAACCACCAACTCTCACTCCCATCGCCACCAAAGACTATCCCACCCCCGCCGCGCGCCCCCGCTACTCCGTGCTCTCCAACGCCAAACTGCACGCGCGCTTCGCCGAAAAGCTTTCGCCGTGGGAATCGGCCCTCGAAGAAACCCTGCAGGTCCTCCGCAACACCGGATGAGCGTTGCTCGCCGGTCACGTCCGATAAATTATGTCTTGGACTTAATCAGGCGGCCCAAGCGACGGTTCCCCGCATTTCGAAATGGAGATGTGGGAAAATGGGAAACTCAACTCAACTCGTTCGAATGAAGTCTTACGTTCCCCGCGTATACGCATCCAGCAGCATGCGCGCCGCGCGAAACGACGTTGTGCGGCCCTCCACAACGTCCCGTTCCAGCGCCTCCACGCGGCTGCGCACTGCCGGATGCGCATCGAACTGCTGCCGCAGCGCCTGATCGATCATCTCGTGCATCCATCGCTTCTGCTGCTCGCGCCGCGCACCGCTGAACCATCCGTTCGCCTGCGTCAGTGCCGTATACTCCAGCGCGCACTTCCACAACTCGCGAATCCCCGCGCCAGTCCGAGCCGAGCACGTCATCGCGCGCGGCGTCCATCCCGATGCCGTCGCTGGAAAGAAGTGCAGTGCGTTTTGCGCCTCGGCCCGCGCCCGCTCTGCTGCGGGCACATTCGCGCCATCGGCCTTGTTCACGGCCACCAGGTCCGCCAACTCCATTACCCCGCGCTTGATGCCCTGCAACTCATCGCCCGCTCCAGCCAGCGTGATCAGCAGAAAGAAGTCCACCATCTCGTGCACGGCAGTCTCCGACTGCCCCACGCCGACCGTTTCCACCAGGATGTTCCGGTATCCCGCCGCTTCGCATAGCAGCATCGCCTCGCGCGTCCGCTGCGCCACGCCGCCCGCCATCCCGCGCGAAGGCGACGGCCGAACGAAAGCCATCTCGCTCGCGGCCAGCGTGGTCATCCGCGTCTTGTCGCCCAGAATGCTTCCGCCGGAGATCTGGCTGCTTGGGTCGATCGCCAGCACCGCCACTTTCTGTTTCTGCTCCGCGATCAAATATCTGCCGAGCGCTTCAATCAGGCTGCTTTTGCCCGCGCCCGGCACGCCGGTAATGCCCACGCGGATGGAGTTGCCGCTGTGCGGCAGGCAATCTTCGACAATCTGCTCGGCCAGCTCACGATCCGCCTCGCGCGCGCTCTCAATCAGCGTGACGGCGCGCGCCAGCACCGTCGCGGTCTCCGCGCAAAATGCCTGTCACGTACTCTTCGCGCGAGAGCGGGCTGCGTTTCTGCGTGACCTGCGGCGCCTGCGGCGTCCCACACCCGACGAGTTCACGCAACGCGCTCTTCATGGCGATTGCCCATCCGTTTCGCTAAGCCGTAACGCTGGCGCTCAGCATCTCCACAATCTTTTGCGCCGCCACCGGAATCACCGTTCCCGGCCCATAAATCCCCGCCACGCCGGCCTTGTACAGAAAATCGTAATCCTGCGGCGGAATCACGCCGCCCACCACCACCAGAATGTCTTCGCGGCCCAACGCGCGCAGCTCGGCGATCAGTTGCGGAACCAGCGTCTTGTGTCCCGCGGCCAGGCTCGACACCCCCACCACGTGTACGTCGCTGTCGAGGGCGAAGCGCGCCACCTCGCGCGGCGTCTGGAACAGCGGCCCAATATCCACATCGAATCCGATGTCGGCGAACGCCGTCGCAATCACTTTGGCGCCGCGGTCATGCCCGTCCTGGCCCATCTTCGCCACCAGAATCCGCGGCCGCCGCCCCTCCTCGCGCTCAAACTCCTCCACCATCCGCCGCGCCTTCTAGAACTCCTCACCGCCCGCGCTCGCCGCCGAATACACACCGGCGATGGTCCGCGTCGTTGCCTCGTACCGTCCCCACACATTTTCCAGCGCCTGCGAAATCTCGCCCAGCGTAGCGCGCTTGCGCGCGGCCTCCACAGCGCACTCCAGCAAATTTCCCTCGCCCGTTGCCGCGCACTTCTCCAATTGTGCCAGCGCTTCGCGCACTGCGCCCGCATCGCGCTCGCGCTTCAACTCCTCCAGCCGCTTGACCTGTGCTTCGCGCACCGCGTCATTATCGATATCGAGCACAGGAATCTCCGGCTCCTCTGGCGCGGCGTACGCGTTCACGCCAACTATCACGTCCCTCCCCGCATCAATCCCCGCCTGCCTGCGCGCCGCCGCTTCTTCAATCCGCATCTTGGGCAAGCCGGTCTCGATCGCCTTCGCCATGCCGCCCAGTCTTTCAATCTCCTCGATCAGTCCCCACGCCGCGTGCATCAAATCGTGTGTCAGCCGCTCCAACATAATACGAACCCGCCCACGGATCGACCATGTGCGTGATGCCTGTTTCTTCCTGCAAATAAATCTGCGTATTGCGCGCGATGCGTGCCGAAAAATCCGTAGGCAGCGCCAGCGCTTCGTCCAGCGCGTTGGTGTGCAGCGACTGCGTATCGCCGAAGGCCGCAGCCAGAGCCTCCACGCACGTGCGCACCACGTTGTTATACGGGTCCTGCGCCGTCAAACTCCATCCCGAAGTTTGCGAATGCGCCCGCAGCGCCAGCGACTTGGGATTCTTCGCACCGAAGCTTTTCACGATCTTTGCCCACAGCATCCGTGCAGCGCGCATCTTGGCAATCTCCATAAAGTGGTTCATGCCCATGCCCCAGAAGAACGAAATTCGCGGCGCAAACTCGTCCACGTCGAGACCCGCCTTCACGCCGGTGCGCAAGTATTCCAGCCCATCCGCCAGCGTGTAGGCCAACTCCAGATCCGCCGTCGCGCCCGCTTCCTGCATGTGGTATCCGCTCACGCTGATGCAGTTGAACTTCGGCATCTTTTCCGCGCAATAGCGAAAAATGTCGCCGACGATGCGCATCGATCCCTCGGGCGGATAGATGTACGTGTTGCGCACCATGAATTCTTTCAGAATGTCGTTCTGGATGGTCCCGCTCAACTGTTCCGGCGGAACGCCCTGTTCTTCAGCGGCCACGATATAAAACGCCATGATCGGCAGCACCGCGCCGTTCATCGTCATCGACACCGACATCTGTTCCAATGGAATGCGATGGAAGAGAATCTTCATGTCGAGAATCGAGTCGATCGCCACGCCCGCCTTGCCCACGTCGCCCGTCACGCGTTCGTGGTCGGAGTCGTAACCGCGATGCGTCGCCAGATCGAATGCCACTGAAAGCCCGCGCTGACCTGCCGCCAGGTTACGCCGGTAAAACGCATTCGACTCTTCAGCAGTCGAAAACCCCGCATACTGCCGAATCGTCCACGGCCGCGTGGCATACATTGTCGCGTGCGGCCCGCGCAGATACGGTGGAATTCCCGCCGCGTACTCCAAGTGTTCGAGCCCCTCCAGATCCGCGCGCGCATAGAAACTCTTTAGCGCAATATGCTCGGGCGAAAGCCACTCATCGGCTTCGTGCGCAGCTGTCTCGGCTGCTGCGGGCTTCCAATCGATCTTTGTAAAATCCGGACGCATCTTGTGCTCTCAACTCACCGATACTATTGGGTGCCCCGAGTCTCGATTCTGAGACCCGGAATACCGCGATCCTCAATTCACTAATTTCAAACCAACAGTCTTTCTTGCCAATTCGTTAAAAACTCCACCGGATGACTTCGAACGTGCACGAAATCCGCGATCCCCATCGCGCGTAAGTCCTCCGCGTTCTCGGGAATCCCGGCGACAATCACCGGCGTCTCGCGGCCCGCCGCTTTCAACTTCGGCATCAACTCGCCCGCCAGCACCACATAATCCACATCCGCGCTGCACAGCACAATCAAATCCGCGTCGGCCGAGGCAATCTCCTCGGCCTTCTTGAAGCGCCGAGTCTGCATCTCGAATCCCGCGCAGACAAAGAAATCCGCAGCAAAAGTGGCCCGCGCCGCGCGCATCTTCGCGTCGCCAATCTCCGCCAGCAGGATACGCGGCCTCTTGCCTCCCGCAGCCGCATGGCGCTCCGTGCGCAGTCGCAAGTCCTCGTACACCCGCGCTCCGCGCAACTCGGATTGCATGTGCTGTTCGTCGACACGGCCCAGCGCCCGTTCAGCCGGGTTTGCGAATTGATTCGTACCCGCAAGCACCCGCCTCCGCGATGCAACCGCCTCCTCGCGCGCTGCCAGGCTCCGTGCCAGCGCCTGCGCAATCATGCCTTCGGCTTGCGCTTTGCGAAATCCGCCGCGCGCCTCAATCTCCTGCATCACCCTCCAGCTCTCGCGCGCCAGAAAGTCAGTAATGGTCTCGAGAGCGTACGAACCTCCGCCGGCATCGGCCACGCGTCCCAGCAATGCCTCGTGTTTTAGCAGCAGTTGCGTGTTCCGCGCGAGCCGCCGGCTCGCCTCATCTGGCGCTTCGTAGCATGCATCGAATGGCGCCACCGTCACCGCATCCGCTCCGCCCAATACCGCCGCCATCGCCTCGGTGGTCGCACGCAAAATGTTTACGCACGGATCGTAGATAGTTTTGTTCCATTTTGAAGTGCGCGCTGCAATGCGCGCTTTAGCCGCCTCATGCGTTCCGCCAAAGCTCTCAACCGCCCGCGCCCAAAGTATGCGGAACGCGCGGAGCTTGGCGATCTCGAGGAAGTAATTCGAGCCAACAGCGAAGCTGAACTCAAGCGCCGCCGCCGCGTGGTTCACCTCTACTCCGCGCTCCGCGAGCGCCGCCAGAAAATCCACTCCGGCGGCCAGCGCGAAGCCGGCTTCTTCCACGGCTGTCGCTCCTGCGTCGGCAAACGCCGCGCAGTGAATGGTAAACGGCGTCAATAGTGCGGGCGCGGCCAAAGTTATCTTTGCCGCAAACTCCACACTGGCCAACGCATCGCACCCGGTTGAAATCTGTGCAGCATACGGCGTTTTATTCTGTCGCTCGATCAGCATCCAAAGCAGTGATTCGCCGGCAAGCTCAAAATGTACTGGAATCTCGTTGAGGCGCATCAGCGCCGTCTCGAGTTCAGGCGCACTCTCGACTAGAATTCTGCTGAATGCGATTCCCTCGGCGCTTGCGGCGGCCGCCGCACACGCCAGACGATTCGCTTCTCCCGCTTCTGCGGTATCAATCTCCTCGCGAATCTGCCAGTCGCCAGTGGTACGCGCGCCGCGTCGATACGGGAAATTCCCCGGCGTCGTATCAACGCATGTCAGCCCAGCCAAATCCTCGGCGCGATAGAAGGGCCTTACTCTCAGCCCATCGTCCGTCCGCCAAGTCAGTCTTTTCTCGGGATCGGTGCCCTTCAAATCCCGCGCAATCGCCTCCTGCCACTCCGTTGTGTCGACCGGCGGAAAATCCTCGAGCAGTTTTTCAGTCTCCGTGGTTATCACTTGCTGGCAGGGTCCTCCACCATCTCGATCAAAACTCCGAAAGCGCTTTCAGCCTTCGACTTGGGATGCACAAAAAACACCGTCGTTCCCCGCGAGCCCTTGCGCGGAGCCTCGTCAATCAGTTGAAATCCATCGGCGCGCATTGCCGTGAACGCGCGCTGCGCATTCTCCACGCGGAACGCCACATGCGCCAATCCGCCGCGCCCGCCGTTCTTGTCAATCAGTTTCTGTACCGGCGAATCCGCCGTCAGTGGTTCAAGCAACTGGATCAGGTTCGGCCCATCGCCAATCTGCAACAGCGCCTCGCGCACCTGGTCCTTGCCGTGCACTTCTTCGCGACGAATCTCCCTGAATCCCAAAGCCTCGTACGCTTTCACCTGGCTGTCAAGCTCGCCTTGCTTAACCGCGATCGCTACGTGATCCACAAACTGGATCCCGGGAACATTCTTCTGTTCTTCCTGCACGCCGTTCCTTTCAATCTCTCGGGCCGAACTCAAGTCCTCTTTACTCAAACTCCACCAGCACTTGGTCCACTTTCACTGGATCGCCTGGTTTCACATGCACGCTCTTTATTTTTCCCGCGCGCGGCGCCGTCAAGTGGGTCTCCATCTTCATCGCTTCCAGAACCAGGATCAGTGCGCCCGCTTCCACAGCCTGTCCGGTCTCGACGTTGAGTTTGATCACCAGCCCCATCACCGGGCTGTGGCACGCCTTTCCTTCCGCATCCCACACGCCGCCGGTGCCCTGTGCTTGCCCGCCGCTCGTGCCATGCGCGGCGTGGTGTGGCGAGTAGCTCGGCGTCCGCTCGCTTTCCTCATCCTCCAGAATCTCTACGTCAACCGCGTATGCTCTACCATCAATCGTGATCTGAAGCTTCAACGCGCTGCTTCCTTTCTCTTAAACATCTCTCCCGGCGATCAACCTCTTTGCCGCGGGTTATGCGAGGTCTGCACAATCACCCGCCCCCGCTGCGCCCACGCGCCCGCGCTTTCTTGTGCGCTGGGCAACAACTGCGCCGACCGCACACGCGCCTTCTTCCCCAGGAAAACCGTTGCAGCCGCTGTCAGCGCGGCCACAATCTCCGGTTCGGTCTGTGCCTGTTTCGCCCGGCCCCCGGATTGTCCCGCGGTTTCCGCCGCCGTCGCCATCACGGCCCCACCAGCCTCCTCGGCCCGTGCTCCCTGCAACCTGCTCAATTCCGCCACGCGCGCCTGCAACGCCTTTACCGTGGTTGCCATGGCATCCATCTGCCGCTCCACGTCGCGCTGCCGCTCTCGGACCGCGCGCCGCATAGCGCGCGTCAACCCTGCGTGAAGCCCGGCATAGATCGCCGCACAACCCGCGCCGGCAATCACCGTCATCGCCGCCCAATCCGTCCATTGCAGCTTCATGCGCTTCCTTTCCTGTCTCAGCGCAAACCCTGTCTCCGGGCCTGCAGCTCAAAGCGGAATCAATCCATGTTTCTTTTGCGGTCGCAGTTCACGTTTTCCGTGCAGCGATTCCAGCGCCCGCGCCACCACTCTCCGCGTCTCCGCCGGCTCAATGATGTCGTCCACCAATCTTCGTCCCGCCGCCACATACGGATTCGAGAACGTGTCGCGATACGCGTCCACCATCTCTTTACGCCGCGCCGCCTGGTCCTCGGCCGCGTCAATCTCTCTGCGAAATACGATCTCGGCCGCGCCTTCGGCTCCCATCACAGCGATCTCTGCCGTGGGCCAAGCTAGCACGCGATCCGCGCCCAGCCCCCGCGAGCACATGGCGATGTATGCGCCGCCGTAGGCCTTGCGCAGCACCACTGTAATCTTCGGCACCGTGGCCGCCGCATACGCAAACAGCAGCTTGGCTCCGTGACGAATAATTCCCCCGCGCTCCTGCTCCACGCCCGGCAAGAATCCCGGCACATCCACAAACGTAAGCAGGGGAATGTTGAAGGCGTTGCAAAAGCGCACAAACCGTGCCGACTTGTCCGACGCATCGATGTCTAGCGCCCCTGCCAATACGCACGGCTGGTTGGCCACAATCCCTACGGTCCGCCCTTGCACTCGTCCAAAACCGATAAAAATATTCGCGGCGAACCCCGGTTGAATCTCCAGAAAATCCTCGTTGTCCACCACGCGCACAATCACGTCGCGCACATCGTAGGCAACTTTCGGATCCGCGGGAACAGTTTTGTTCATCTCGGCATCCGCCTTGAGCCGTCCGCCAAAATTCAGCCGCGGCGGATCTTCAAGGTTGTTCGACGGCAAAAAACTCAACAGCCGCTTGCAAAGCTCAATGGCCTCCTGATCGTCGCGCGCAATCAAGTGCACCACCCCCGAGCGGTTCATCTGCGAATGCGGTCCGCCCAGTTCCTCGGCGCTTACGTCTTCGCCTGTCACCTGCTTGATCACTTGCGGCCCAGTGATAAACATGCGCGCCTGCTCGGTCTGAATCACGAAGTCCGTCAGCGCCGGGCTGTAAGCCGCACCGCCTGCGCACGGTCCGCAAATCAGCGCAATCTGTGGCACCGTTCCTGAAAGCATCACGTTCTTGTAAAACACTTGCGCATATCCCGCCAGGCTATCGATCCCCTCCTGCACACGTGCTCCGCCCGAGTCGTTGATAAACACGAACGGGCTGCCCGTCTTCAGGCTCATGGCCATCATGTCGGCCACCTTTTTGCAATGCGTTTCGCCCGCCGCGCCGCCTGCCACTGTAAAATCCTGGCTCGCCAGGTGCACCAGCCGTCCGTCGACGGTCGCGCATCCAGTCACCACGCCGTCACCGGGCAACTCTTTGTCCGCCATGCCGAAGTATGTGGCCCGGTGCCTGGAAAACAACCCGATCTCCTCAAAGCTGCCCTTATCCGCGAGCCGGTCCACACGCTCGCGTGCAGAGAGCTTGCCCGATTTGTGCTGCCGGTCGAGGCGCTCCTGCCCACCGCCCAGCTCCAGCACCGCACGTTTCGCCTCCAGCTCCGCAATCTTGTCGTCCATGCTTTTCTTTCGCATGGTTTCTTCCTGAGTCAGCATCTCTTCACCTGGGGAAAATTGCGCAAACTCCCACTTTCTGCGCTTGTACAGCGCATTTACTCTTCTCGTATCGCCGTCATTCTATGCCCCGAAATGAGGGCTGGGATGTGACGAGGTTCACCCCCTACAAACCGAAGTAAGAACACGGGTTACCGGCCAACGCAACGTCTTCCGGCAAGGCTTTCCTTTGGACGGAAAACTCCAATAGGCTGCCTCAGATGCGTGACGCATCTGCACCGCGAAATCGGTCAGAACCTTCGCTTTTTCAATTGGATACAGGAAGGGCGCGACAGGCCTCTTAAAAGCCGATCACGCCCTTGATGGAAAGCTTTGCCGCTCCGCGCGGCACACTTCGTGCGGTCTACGAAAACCGCGTCCTTCTCCACAGCAACGTTCCGCACAACCCCAGCGGAATAATCGTGCCCACAATCAGCACCATCATCCACGGGAGGTTCAGCTGCAGGTGTTGCGCGCGCGTGCCCACCGCCAACCACACAAAGATACCCGTCGCGACGAGCATGATGAGCACCTCCCACCAGCGTCTGGGGTGCTTCTCGTCGGCCAGTGGATCGTTGCCCGCCACCACCGCGGCCACATTTTCCCTGTCCAGTCCGTAACGGTCGCACTCGCGATGCATCGCCGCATCCCAGTTCGCCATCTCGGAAGGCGGCGGCTCGGCCATACTGATCGACAATGCCCCCGCGATCATAATCGCCGACCCGGTCGAGAATCAGTAGCCGCGCGCCCATGGCCAATCCTACGAATTCGCCGAAGACCAGCGCGCCCCACGCCAGTCCCCAAAGCTGGTTGGTGTTCGAGAGCGGAATGCCGCGCCCGATGCCGATATACTTGGCCGCGTACTGCTGAAACAGGTCGCCGATCACCCAGCAGAAGCCGCCCACAAACGGCCAGAACAACATGGTGCGCGCCAGGTGGAGTTGCGCCATCACCTGAGACACGCCGCCGCAGTTGATGGCCGTCAGCAAACTGACGGTTCCCAACTCGCCGAAAGTAAAAATCGTCACGAACGAAAGCGGATTCATGCCGCTGATGTAGGCCTTGCGGTAGGGAATGTACATGGTGCCGAACATGCAACCCGCGCCCAGCGCTGCAATGATGCCGGTGGCGGCTTTACCAGGAGTACCTGCGTTCTGTTGCGCCGTGGCCATCGCCAGCACTGCCGCGCCGGACACAATTGCCAATGCGCCGCCCACCACTTTGGCCCAGTCTTTGGCTCCCGATCCGTGCAGCTCTTTAAAGAGCAGGCAGCCCCACGCCAGCCCCACCAGGCTGTTCATGTTCCACAGCGGAAATGCAATGGCCAGGCCCACATTGCGCACGCCGAAAACGGTCAGCGTGTTGCCCACGGCCCATAACATTCCCGCCAGCAGCCCCCACACAATCAGGTGCGGCTTTTCGCGCAGGTCGTTGAACATGAATCCTGTGCCCTTCAGCAGTGTAGGCACCGTCCAACGCGCCACAAACGCACCCATCACCATCCCCATGGAGATGATGAAGGGCGAGAATCCCGCGTTCACCAATTTGGTCGGCGCTTCCGCGCTGCCCAGCCAAACCGCCGCCGCGAATCCGCAAAACACGCCCAGCTTGTGCAACGAAATCGTCGACCGCGCCGAAAGGCCGCCCTGGCTCATCCTGTCACCTCAACGTCATCAGCAATGCGGTTCCCAGAATCAGCACGACCACCGGCACCCACAGATGCACGTCGGTCAGGATGCAAACTTAACCTCGATCTCTTCACTCTTCCACCTCTGTCAATTTCACCGGCCTGTGTTCGTCGTACGATTTGCGCGCCGCCAGCGCCATCGCCACAGGAATGCGACCGTCAATTCCCGTCACCGGCGTGGGCTTGCCTGCAAGCACAGCTTCGGTGAACGCCCCCAGCTCCAGCGCAAAACTTTCTGTGTAACGATCCATAAAGAAGTTCAGCGGCAGATCATTGTAAACAGATTTTCCGGTGCTGACCACCGCCTCGTTGGCATAGCGATTCTCGGTTGCGATCTTGCCTCCGCTGCCCAGGATCTCCACGCGTTGATCGTACCCGTACGGCGCCTTGCGGCAGTTGTCGATGGTTCCGATCACGCCGTTTTTGAAGCGCATCAGCACCAGGGCCGTGTCCAGGTCGCCGGCCTCGCCGATCGCGGGATCGACCTTGACGCCCGCCGCCGTGTAGATCTCTTCCACCTCATCGCCGATAAGAAAGCGCGCCATGTCAAAGTCGTGAATCGTCATGTCCAGGAAAATGCCGCCTGACGCCCGCACGTACTCGATCGGCGGCGGCGCGGGATCGCGGCTGATAATGTGCATCATCAGCGGCGTTCCAATCTCGCCACTCACTACGGACTTGCGCACCCGCGCAAAGTTCGAGTCGAAGCGCCGGTTGAATCCGATTTGCATTTGCACGCCCGCCTGCTTCACGGCTTCGAGAGCCACATCAATCTTCTTGAGACTGAACGCGATCGGCTTCTCGCAAAATATGTGTTTGCCCGCCCGCGCCGCTTGTACGATCAGGTCCGCATGCGTGCCCGTCGGCGAGCAGATCAGCACCGCATCGATCGTCTTGTCGCCAATGATTTCCTCGGCCGAGGCCGCCACTCTGGGAATGTTGCACCGTTTCGCCAATGCCGCCGCGGCCTCGCTGTTCACGTCCGCAACCGCCATCACTTCCGCCTCGGGCAGCCTGAAGGCCAGCGTCTCCGCATGAACCTTCCCAATCCTACCCGCGCCAATAATTCCGAAATGAAGTTTCTTCCCGCTCATACTTTCTCTCTCCGAAAAAACAGCTCTCAGCCGTCAGCTCTCATCTTCCGTACGGATTGCTTCAAGAAAACGGGTTTTTGACGAGCCGATCGTTTCAAGAAAACAAGTTTTGAAAGGGCACGGCTTCAGCCGTGCCACCAACCGCATAAGGAGTGTCCTGGCCGCGCTGTAGGCGCAGCGTTTGTTAGCCCCGCGCTTTAGCGTGGGGAAAGCGCGTCGAACCAATCGATCTTGAGTCCCGTAGGGACGGTGCGACGACATTTCTTCTGCAGTGATCAATAGCCCTCGGGAATGGAATCCAATTCCGTTGAAACGTTATTGAGATTTGCGATGCCTCTCGCTTCCGCACAAGAAACTAAGAGCTGACAGCCGAAAGCTGCGAGCTGCTTTCCGTAAAATTCGCCGCAATCGAACCAATATACTGCCGGTTGCGCCTCGCGCTCTCCTGCGGCGTGCCCATCCCCGGCAGAATATCCTGCTCCACCAGCATGTACCCCTTGTAATCACGTGTCGCGAGCCAGCGCAACAGGGCAGGGAAGTCCACGCATCCTTTGCCCAGCTCCGGATACAGGCCGTTGCGCATGGAAGTAAAGTAATCCCACTCTTCCTCGCGGCTGCGGCGCGCCACCTTGGGATCGATATCTTTCAGATGGATGTACCAGATGCGTTCCTTGAAACGGTTGAGCGCGGCCACCAGGTCGACCTCCTCCACGCCCGTTCCGTGAACGTAGTGGCCGGCATCGAACACCAGTCCCAATCGCTCCGGGTTGGTCATGCTGAGCAGCGTTTCAATTTCGTCCGGCGTCTCCACGTAGCCCGCGCAGTGATGATGAAACACGGTGCGCAGTCCCGTCTCGTCAAACACCGCGCGCGCAATCCGGTCCGCGCCGCCGGCAAAAGTCTTCCACTCGTCCTTGTTCAGTCCCGCGCTCGCCGGCACGCGTCCGGCCAGCTTGGTGCGCCGCGCATCGGTCCCGTTGTCGTCGGCCAGCACCAGGAACGGCGCTTGCGTGGTAGCCACCGCCGCAATCAGCCGCGCCGTCCTCACCGCCCTTGCCGTCCCCTCGGCGTGCGCCAGCGGATTCTTCAGCTCCACTGGTACGAATGCTCCCAGCATCACCACGTGATTCCGCTTTGCCAGCTCCTCGCTCAACCGCACCGGGTCGGTCGGCATGTAGCCCCAGTCGCCCAATTCCGTTCCGGTATAGCCCGTCTCCACCAATTCGTCGAGCATTTGCGTAGATGGAATCGCCTGACTCTGGTCCTGGTGTTCCAAGGTGCCCCACGAACACGGTGCATTGCCAACCAGCAACTCATTCATACGTTCTCCTTGCTCCCGCGGGTTTTCAGTCTCAGTTCTTATCAACGTTGACGCTGTACACGTGTGCATCACAGACTATAAGCTAGCAGCTAGAAGCTAGCGGCTAGTAGCTGTCTTTCAGAACTTCCGGCTCCACTCCTTCGGCCACCGCTCCACAACCACCTTCGTTTGCGTAAAGAACTCCACCGCGTGGTGCGCCTGCGCATGCAGATCGCCGAAAAAGCTATCGCCCCATCCGCTGAACGGGAAGGTCGACATCGGCGCAGCCACGCCCACGTTGATGCCCACGTTACCCGCCTGCACCTCGTAGCGGAAGCGCCGTGCATTCGCGCCATCGGTCGTAAAGATGCAGGCCATGTTGCCGTAACTGCGTCCATTCACCAGCGCAATCGCCTCTTCAATGGTCTGTGCGTGAATCAGGCTCAGCACTGGCCCAAAGATCTCCGTCCGCGCCGTCTCGGAATCCGGCGGCACATCGTCCAGCACCGTCGGCATCACGAAATAACCATCCTCGTAGCCCGCCACCTTCTTGCCGCGCCCATCCACCACCACGCGCGCGCCGGCCTGCTCACCTTTGGCGATCAGCCCTTCAATGCGCTTCTTGCTCTCGGCTGAAATTACCGGGCCCATCTCCACATCCGGCAGTGCGCCGTAACCAGTCTTGCGGCTCTGGGCCGCGGCCACAATCCGGTCAGTGAAAGTGCGCGCGTCGCCCACGGTAATCGCCACCGATGCCGCCAGGCACCGCTGTCCCGCGCAGCCAAATGCCGAATCGGCGAGAATCCGTGTCGTCATCTCCATGTCCGCGTCCGGCATCACCACCACCGGATTCTTCGCGCCGCCCTGGCACTGCGCCCGTTTCCCATTCGCAGCTGCCCGGCTGTAAATGTACTTCGCCGTCGGCGTCGATCCCACAAAGCTCACTGCCTTGATGCCCGGATGATCCAGAATCGCGTTCACTGCGTCGCGTCCGCCGTTCACCAGTTGCATCACGCCCGGCGGGAACCCCGCGGCCTGAATCAGCTCGAACAGCTTCTGCGACGTAATCGGCACGCGCTCCGACGGCTTCAGCAAAAAGCAGTTGCCCGCCGCCACCGCGTAAGGGAAAAACCAGAACGCAATCATGCCCGGGAAGTTGAAGGGCACAATCGCCGCCACAACGCCCAGCGGCTGCCGAATCATGTGCTCGTCGATGCCCCGCGCAATATCCTCGCAATTCGTTCCCTGGATCATGATCGGCATCGCGCAAGCCGTCTCCACGTTCTCCACAGCGCGCAGGATCTCGGCGCGGCTCTCGACGAGCGTCTTGCCGCATTCATTCGTGATAGACAACGCCAATTCGTCGCGATGCTCCTCCAGCAGCGTCTTCAATCGGAACAGCGGCTGAATGCGGTCCACCACCGGCGTCCTCCGCCATTCGATAAACGCCCGCTCCGCCACTTCCACAGCCGCATTTACGTCCGTAGCCGGCGAAAGCGGAACCTCCGCCAGCACTTTGGTCGACGCGGGATCAATCACGTTCAGCGCATCGTTTGCGCTCGAAGCGCGCCACCCTCCATCAACAAAATTCTGCAACCGCTCCATACTGTCTCCTCCTCTATTCCTCTATCGGGCGTCAGTGCAAGCGCCGCTTCCTCACTCCGTGCCCCATCCTTTCGCCTTTTTTCTGGCGAAAGGGTGGAATAGCACGAACTCACAAATGCCACCGCTCCCGCTTGCGCGCTTCTTCATAGCGTGCCCTTGCCTCGCGCACGCTTTCCAGTTCAGAAACTTCGGCCACCGCTACATCCCACCAGGATTCATATCCCGGCACGCCGGTCGAGGTATCCGTTTCCACCACGATCACCGTGGTGCGGTCCAGCGTCTTCGCTTCCTTGAGGGCTCGCTTCAGATCATCCAGCGTATCAGCTTTCAAAGCATGGGCGCCCAGGCTACGCGCGTTGGCGGCAAAATCCACCTTCAGCACATCGCCGTCCAGTTGTTTCGTAGCTTCGTTGCGCGCGCGATACCGCGTTCCGAACCCGCCCTGTCCCAGCGACCGGCTCAGGCTGCCGATCGAGGCGAACCCGTGATTGTCCACCAGCACGATGATGATCTTAATCCCCTCCTGCACCGACGTCACGATCTCCGTGGGCGCCATCAGGTACGTGCCGTCGCCCAGGAACACGTAGACCTCGCGGCTGGGGTCAGCCAACTTCGCGCCCATGGCGCCCGGAATCTCGTAGCCCATGCACGAGTAGCCGTATTCCATGTGATAGCCATTCGGCGTGCGCGTGCGCCACAGTTTGTGCAGGTCGCCGGGATGGCTGCCAGCAGCCGAAAGCAGCACGTCACGCTCGCCCGCCGCCTCCCACATCGCGCCGATCACTTCGCTCTGCGCGGGTTTGCCCCCGCCGTTCGAAATTTGACTGTTCAGATGAAAGAGCCGCTCGACCTCCGCATCCCACTCGGTCCGCAGATCCGCAATCTCCGCCGCGTACTTCGCGCTCACCGCATGACTCGCAAGCGCCGCGCCCAGTTGCTCCAGCGCCACGCGCGCGTCGGCAACCACGGGAATCGCGCCCACCTTGTACGCGTCGAATTCCGCAGTGTTGATGTTCACAAACCGCACCGCCGGATTCTGAAACGCCGTCATCGAAGCCGAAGTGAAATCGGAGTAGCGCGTGCCGATGCCAATCACCAGATCGGCCGAGTTCGCCAACCGGTTCGCTGCCAGTGTGCCCGTTGCTCCAATCGCGCCCACCTCCTGCGCATGATCCCACTTGAGCGACCCCTTGCCCGCCTGCGTTTCCGCCACAGGAATCCCGGTCTGTGTCACAAATTCACTCAGCGCCTGCGACGCCTCGCTCATCAGCACGCCGCCGCCGGCCACAATCAGCGGCCGTTCCGCGCCGCGAATCGCCGCAACCGCACGCTCCAGCGAAACGCTGTCCGGCTGCCCACGCCGGATCAGCCAAACGCGCTTCTCAAAAAGCTCTTCCGGATAGTCGTAGGCTTCGGTCTGCACGTCCTGCGGCAGCGCCAGCGTCACCGCGCCGCAATCCGACGGCGATGTCAGCACGCGCATCGCCTCAGGCAGCGCCGTTATCAATTGTTCGGGTCTGTAGATGCGGTCCCAGTAGCGCGACACCGGCTTGAAGCAGTCGTTCACGCCCGTATCCTGTGTCGTCGGCGACTCAATTTGCTGCAGCACCGGCGCCACGTTGCGCCGCGCAAAAATATCGCCAGGCAAAAGCAGCACCGGCAGCCGATTGATGGTCGCCAGCGCCGCACCCGTAATCATATTCGTCGCGCCCGGCCCAATCGACGACGTGCAGGCAAACGTCCGCAGCCGATTGCTGGCCTTGGCAAATCCCGCGGCCATGTGCACGCCCGCCTGCTCGTTTCGCACAAGGATGTACGGGAAATCGGGATTCTGCTGCAACGCCTGCCCGATCCCTGCCACGTTGCCATGCCCAAAAATTCCCAGCATGCCCGCAAAGAATGCATGCTCGCGCCCATCCCGCTCCACATACTGCTGCTTCAGGAACTGAATAAGCGCCTGGGCCATCGTCATGCGCCGCGTCTTCATACGTACTCCCCCGACCCCGCGACTGCCTTTTTACATCTTCACTTCTGCACGCCATTCATCTCTTAACCATCGGCAACCGCGGATCCTTTTCCTTCCACCCGCCGCGCACCCACGCATAATTCGGATCGTCCGACGCCGCCAGCGAGCGCGCCGATCCCGCCAGCGCGTTCAGATAGTAGACGTTGTATCCGTGCTCCGCCACCACCGGATGATAACCCTCCGGAATCAGCACCAGTTCGCCGTCGCGCACCGTCAGGGTTTCGTCGATGCGCCGGTCCGCGGTATACACCTTCTGCACCGCGAATCCCTCCGGCCTGTCGATCCGGTAGTAGTAAATCTCTTCGAGATCCACCTCGCCCGGCGGGTTGTGCACGTCGTGCTTATGCGGCGGAAAGCTCGACCAGTTTCCTGCCGGCGTAAACACCTCCACCACGATCAGCCGCTGCGCCAGAAAATCCGGCGGCAGCATGGAATTGATCTGCCGCGTCGCATTCCCGCCGCCGCGAATCTCAATGCCCACATGCGCCGGCGTCACCAGCCTCGCCGGGTACTCCTCCTCAGCCTTTGCGTAGCAGAACGCCAGGTCGCAGGCCGCGTCGGCGCTCACCGTGAAACGGGTGCGCACCGGCAGATAAAGTGTGTACGGCAGCCCGTCAAATACCGTGGCGCGCTGCCCAAATCTCAACCATTCGCCACGCGAACTCGTCACCGAGCAAACGCCGCCCAGCACCACAATCGCCAATTCGCGGTTGCCCGTCTCGCTGCTATATTTCTGACCGGCTTCTAGTTTCCGTGTTTCGAACGACAGGTATTCAAATCCAAAATCCTCAACCCGGTCGCGGAATTTTTCCGGCCGGACCAGCAAATTACTCATCATCTCTCCAGGGGGAAGCTTACTTGAAAGCCCCGGCACAGTACTTCGGGCCCTCGCCGGAGTCAAAGTGAAGCAAAGTTGCGCACGCCAGAACAAAATTGCACACGTGTGCACTCAACTATCATCTACATCGCCGCCCTCCCTGTCAACTCCACAAAATACCGGTCTCTCCATGCGCCTGAACCTGTGCCCGAACTCGACGTCGGTGATATATCTGGTCACTATGCAAACGAGGATTTTGCGCTCCCGATTCACGTCCACACTCGCTTTCTTGGCCGTCGTGGTTTTTGTTGTTCCAGGCATGACGGCCGCTGCCCAGAGAACCGCTGGCAACGAAGAGCAGATCGAGTCGATCTTGCAGAAGTACGCAACTTCGATCGACAACGCCGATGTCGCTCTGGCGTCTGAGATCTGGTCGCACGATCCAGGCGTCACCTTCATTTTTCCGCTCGGCACAGCGTATGGTTTCCAGCAAATTGTGGACGTGGTTTACATCGGTGCCATGCGCAACATGTTTTCAAAACGCGAACTGATTCTGCATCAGCCGATCATTCACGTGTACGCAGACGCCGCCTGGTCCGAAATGACATGGACATTCCACGCAACGAAGAACGACGGTTCCGAAATCAGCACCGAGGGACGAGAGACCCAGGTGTACCACAAGGAGCAGGGAGTCTGGCGTATCGTTCACGTTCACTATTCAGGCCCGCCCATCCCCATACCACCTGCCCCAGCCCACCCCGATTCAGCAAAATAGAGCGCCTCCGGTGTGCCCCGGATTCCAATGTAGCGCCGGCCTCCCGGCCGGCTGTAACGCGGACGTCCCCGTCCGCGTTCGAGCACGAACTTTAACTTCCCCTTGACCCGGCACAATCGTCCCGTGCCCAATCCTTTCGCATATTTTGCGAAAGGGTGGGATCGCAATACTCTTAACGTCATTCCACCGCCCCGCGCCAAAGACCTCAGCTGATCCGTTCTGCTCATCACAAACGACCGCACCCTTCTTGACCCCCGCCAATTCCCGGTGCTACCGTTGGTATGCACACGTTTGCATCGCCCCGGAGGACACATGGCTCCCGTTGCTTCTTCGCTCCAATTCAAAAGCCCGCTCCACAAAATGGCGCAGACCACCCCCACCTGCCTCTGGAACGACTCAGCCTCGATCGAAGAACTCACCTACTCCATCGAACACGGCGCGGTCGGCGCCACCTGCAACCCCTCCATCGCCGTCAGCGTGCTTAAGAAAGAGCTCCCCGTTTGGAAGCCCCGCATCCTCGAGCTTGCCGCCGCCGAGCCCGAACTCACTGAAGACGGTCTCGCCTGGCGCATCGTTGAAGAGATATCGGCCAACGCCGCGCGCCTGCTTCTGCCCATCTTCGAGCGCGAAAAAGGCCGCAACGGCCGCTTGTCGATCCAAACCGATCCGCGCAATTATCGAAACACGAAAGCCATGCTCGAGCAGGCCATTCACTTCAGCCAACTCGCGCCCAACATGATCGTCAAAATCGCCGCCACGCACGCCGGCCTCGCCGCCATGGAAGAGGCCACGTATCGCGGCATCAGCATCAACGCCACTGTCAGCTTCACTCTCCCCCAAGCCATCGCCGTAGCCGAAGCCGTCGAGCGCGGCCTCAAGCGCCGCGAAGCCGAGGGCCTCGACATATCCACCATGGGCCCAGTCTGCACCATCATGGTTGGCCGCCTCGACGACTGGCTCAAAGTGCTCCACGACAAGCACAATCTCTCCGTCGATCCCGGCTACCTCGAGTGGGCCGGCGTCGCTGTCTTCAAGAAGGCCTACCAAATCTATCAAGCCCGCGGCTATCGCCTGCGCCTGCTCTCGGCAGCCTTTCGCAATCACATGCACTGGAGCGAATTCATAGGCGGCGACGTCGTCATCTCCCCGCCCTGCGTCTGGCAAAAGCGCTACAACGCGAGCGACATCGAAATCATCGACCGAATCTCTACGCCCGTCGACCCGCTCATCGTCTCCACTCTTCTCGACAAGTTCCCCGACTTCGCCCGCGCCTGGAACGAAAACGGCCTGACGCCCGCCGAGTTCGACACCTTCGGCAGCACGCGCCGCACCCTCCGCCAGTTCATCGCCGCCGTAGCCGAAATGAACGCAATAGTCCGCGACGTAATCCTGCCCAACCCAGACACGGAGTGAAGAAGGCAGGGAACCGGGAGCAGTGGAGCCGTAGTGCCGGTCTCCTGACCCGCACATTCGCACCCACACACTCGCACCCACACCGTGTCGCGCTCTTGTTACAGAGCGGATTAGTGAAACACGCTCGAGTTCATGTTTTTGTTTGATCTCTGATCTCTGATCGCTGATCTCTGATCTCTGATCTCTGATCCCAGATCCCTGACGACTGACCACCGCTCTACTTGATCCACATCTCCGGATGACTGGTCGACACCGCGCTCAGTCCCTGCTCGAGCAGCGCTTCCACTTCCTTCATGTTGGAAATCAATCCGCCACCGACCACGGGCAGGTCCGCGGAGATGGCGCGCACCCGCTCCAGCATTTTGGGCGCGACCAGCGCCGGCAGAATCTCCAGCGCGTGCACCGGCGTGTTGCGCAACTGATTCGAAATCGTATCCATGGCGCCACTATCGAGCAGAAACGTGCGCTGGATGCCGTACAGCCCGATGGCCAGCGCATGGCGCAGCGGGTCGAGGTGCGTCGAGATGATGCCGCCCGCGCCCACGCGCTTGAGGTAATTCACCGCGTACCGGTCGCGCGAGAAGCCGTTGAGCAGGTCGAGATTCACCATTGGCACCTTGCCCGCGGCTGTAATCTTCTGAATCATCGGCTCGATCGTATCCGGATCGCCGGTGAGCAGATAAATCAGCCGGCTGCGCGAAGCAATCGCAAGCTCCACAAGCTCCGGCTTGCGAATCGCGGGGATGATCGGCGTCTCCGCGCAAAAGACGCGTAGCGGCGTTAAAGGCGGCGGTGCTGCGTTTCTTCCGCCCGCGTCAGAGGTAGTACGCTCGCCCCCGGCATTGCGTCCCTCCGCTCTAGGCATCGAGTCCATCCCGCCCGCGCACTTTCCCTGTGGATCCGCGCACGATCAGTTCCGCTTGCACTTTGATCTGGACCGCGGAGTCCGGACCCGTAGTCACGCCCGACATGAGCTTGAACAGGTTCTCCATCGCCATCTGTCCCATGCGGCGCATGGGCTGGCGCACCGTGGTGAGCGTGGGCGTGAGGTACGCGGCAAAAAACAAATCGTCGAATCCCGTCACCGACACATCCTCGGGTACGCGCAGGCCGCGTGCGCGAATGGCCCGCATCGCGCCCAGCGCCGTCATGTCGTTGTAGCAGCACATGGCCGTGGGCGGATGCTTTAACTGCAAGAGCGCGTCCGTGGCCTCGATCGCCGCCTCCGGCCGTCCGTCACCCTCCGCCGCCAACTCCGGCGCAAAATCGATCCCCGCTACCGCGAGCGCATCTTTGTAGCCCGCCGAGCCGCTCCGCATCCGACTGGTATCCGTTGCGGTCGCCGAGATACGCAATGCGCCGGTGGCCGAGTTCGATCAGGTGCTCCGTTGCCGCGCGCGTTCCTTCGCGGTTCGCGATCATCACCGAGTGCACAAATTCGCCGGGATACTGATCGTTGACCAGCACGATAGGAACTTCCAACTCCTTGAGCAGCGGCAGATACAACGCGCCCACGCGCGACGACGTCACGATGATTCCGTCCACGCGCCGCTCGGCAAGCTCCTGCACCACGCGGCGCTCGCGCTCCGGATCGGCGTGCGAATTGGCGAGAAAGACGGCGTAGCGGTGATCGTTGGCGATCTCCTCGATGCCGCAGGTCACCTCGCTGGCAAAAGGATCGTCGACCGTGGTCACCACCAGCCCGATGGTCCGCGTGCGCCGCGTCACCAGGCCGCGCGCCACCGCGCTCGCGCGATATCCCGCGTCTTCGGCGATCTTGCGGATCTTGGCCGCCGTCTCCGCATTCACCAGTGGACTGTTCTGCAGCGCGCGCGAAACCGTGGGATGCGATACCCGCGCCAGCCGCGCAATGTCCTTAATCGAGGGCTGTCGCGAGGCTTGCCGCGGCGTGCGCTTCATGCTGCCATGCAGAGCTGCTGCCGCTTTGCTCGCGTCCTTGTCAACCATGCCCAGAAACTCCTAATGCACACGTGTACGGCAGCCCTCAGTCTCTTCGAACGCGGGCGCATTCGTCAATACATATCAACGCGCATATCAGTGACATATCAGGGGCCCTTTCGCCGCGCCCTAGTAATCTGGATACCGGCTGCTTCATGCTCCCATCCGCTTCGACTTCCGACGACCTCCCCTCCGGGCACGCGCCGCGCAATGGCGATTCCGGCGCGGACGATTCCGCGACTTTGCAGCGCCGCATCGGCCTCCGCTCCGCCGTGCTCTTCAACATGCTGGAGATGATCGGCGTCGGTCCCTTCATCACGCTGCCGCTGGTCATCGCCGCCGCGGGCTATCGTCTCTCCGTCTGGGCGTGGGTGCTCGGCGCCGCCATCGCCGTCGCCGACGGCCTGGTCTGGGCCGAGCTGGGCGCAGCCTTCCCGCGCGCCGGTGGTTCGTATGCATTTCTCCGCGAGATCTACGGCCCCGACGGCGCCGGAAACTGGCTCAGCTTTCTCTACGTCTGGCAGGTCGGCTTCACCGCGCCGCTCTCCATCGCTTCGGGCTGCATCGGTCTCTCCGGATTTCTCGCCGTCTTCTGGCCCGGCCTCGACTCCGCGCCCATCGCCGCGCTGCCCGCGCTCCACTATGCCAACTTCGCCGCCGCCGCCGCGTGCCTTCTCGTCACCGCGCTGCTCTATCGCAACATCAGCTCCGTCGCGCGCATGGCCTGGGTGCTGTTTGCCGGCGTCATGGCCGCGCTCACCGGCGTCATCGTCTCCGGATTCGCCCACGCCGCGGCAACCGGCGGCTGGCACATGCCCGCCGCGCCTCCGCTCTCCGCGCTCGGGCAAATCGGAGCTTTGGGCGGCCTCGCCCAGGCCACGCTGCTCGCCACCTACTGCTACTGGGGCTACTACAACATCTGCTTTCTCGGCGGCGAAGTCCGCCGCCCCGAGCGCACCATTCCCCGCGCCATTCTGCTCTCCGTCCTCTTCGTCTCCGCGTTTTATGTGCTGATGAACCTGGCCGCGCTGCCATCGCTCGGCGACGCCGCATCGCACGCGCGGCCAGTCTGCCGTCCTGCGCTTCCAACTCGTCGCCGACATCGCCCGCTCCGCATTCGGCCACTGGGCCGGCTACACCATCGCCGCGCTCATCGTCTGGACCGCCTTCGCCAGCGTCTTCTCGCTGCTGCTCGGCTACTCGCGCGTGCCCTACGCCGCCGCCCGCGACGGCAACTACTTCCGCTTCCTCGCCGCGGTGCATCCCAAGCACGGCATTCCCCACCGCTCGCTCGTCGCTCTCGGCCTGGTCGGCGCCTTCTTCTGCTTCTTCTCGCTCACGCAGGTCATCACCATGCTGGTCATCACGCGCATCCTGCTGCAATTTTTCCTGCAGCAGATCGGCGTCATCCTGTCTGCGCATCCAGCGCCCCGATCTCCCGCGCCCCTTCCGCATGCCGCTCTACCCGCTGCCGCCGCTCTTCGCCATGGCCGGCTTCGGATTTCTCCTCGTCTACCGCGTCCACGCCGTCAAAGAACTCGCCGTCGCCGCAGCAATCGCCGTCTCCGGAACGCTCCTCTATCTCCTCCGCGCCCATCGCCTGCGCCAATGGCCGTTCGCCGGCGTGCCGTAGAAATCCGGCATCGCCACACCCTAAACGACTGAACTGTCATCCTGAGCGAGTACGCCGTGAGGCGTGCGAGTCGAAGGACCTGCGGTTGCTTTTTGCGCATTTCCGAGCGCGGCTAAAACGTCTTGCCGCAGCTCTGGCAGGTCCACACCGCGCTGCCGCTTCCCACATATCCGGCGTACCACTTCCAGCCCCTCTTTCCCGCTTGCACTTGAGTGGAGTGGCAGAATGGACATTGCACGGCTGGCGCTTGGGGCGTCGCGCCATAGGCCGGCTGGGGGTTTGGGGGCGGAGGAAACTGGGGTTGTGCCGCGGGCGCAGGCGACGCCGGATTCTGCAGCGGTTGTCCACAAGCACCGCAAAAGCTGGTCGGGACGGTTACCGCTGCACCACAGTGCGGGCAAAAGGCAGGCGAAGATTCAGTCACGATACTCTCCTCAGTGCAAATCGATTGTCGAACGGCTCGATTTTTCCCCGCCGTTCCCGAATTATATCCCCACGCCGGGAGTTTCACCCCAATCCAATTCATCTACTTCATGCGTACTCTCGATGTGCGTCGCAGGATCCTGCCGGGCAAAAATTTGTTACCCTTCGCCCCGCCGCAGTGTCTAATAGATGCATCAGGCCTTCCCCAAGCGAGGTCATCCATGCTCATTGGCAAGCCATCCGGCATTCCCTCGTCGGAGATCACTTCCCGCGAGGATTATTTCCGCTATCTCTCGCGCCGCCGCTTTCTGAAAGGCGCAGCCGCCACGGGCGCAACAGCCCTGGCCTCCAGTCAATTCATTTCGCCGCGCGCCGTCCAGGCTGGCACCAAGCTGCAGACCGTCCATAGCCCGCTCACCACCACCGGCGAGCAGCTCACCACATACGACGACATCACTCACTACAACAATTTCTATGAATTCGGTGTCGACAAAGGCGATCCCGCAAAAAACGCCGGCGCCCTGCCCACGCGCCCCTGGACCGTCAAAGTCGAGGGAAAAGTCGCCAAGCCTCTCACCTTCGACATCGACGACCTGCTCAAATTGCGCCCGCTCGAAGACCGCGTGTACCGCCATCGCTGCGTCGAGGCCTGGAGCATGGTCATTCCCTGGGTCGGCTACTCGCTTTCCGAATTCATCAAGCAATGCAACCCGCTGCCCAGCGCCAAGTACGTGCAGTTCCTCTCCTACTACAACCCCAAAATCGAGAAGTGGGGCTACGAAGATCCAGGCATTTATTGGCCTTACTCGGAAGGCCTGCGCATGGACGAGGCCATGAATCCGCTCACCCTGCTCACCTTCGGCCTATACGGCGAAACCCTGCCCAACCAGGACGGCGCACCGGTGCGCGTGGTGTTGCCCTGGAAGTACGGCTTCAAGTCCGCCAAGTCCATTGTTACCGTGCGCTTTGTTGACAAGCAGCCGCCCACCACCTGGAACGATCAGTCTCCAAGCGAGTACGGCTTCTACTCCAACGTCAACCCCAATGTCGATCACCCGCGTTGGAGCCAGAAAACCGAGCGCCGCATCGGCCTGCCCTTCTACGCGCAGCGCCGCACCACGCTCATGTTCAACGGCTACACCGATCAGGTAGCTTCTCTGTATAACGGAATGGACCTGCGCAAGAATTTTTGAAGCTCCACTGCCTTGATCGCCATGAATCGTAAAACACTCATCATCCTCAAAACGCTCACCTGGATCGCGTGCCTTTCGGTCGCGGCCCGTCTCGCCTGGGGCATGGTCACCAACGACCTCGGCCCCGACCCCTCGGCCGCCATCGCCTTCGCCACAGGCAAGACCACGATCTGGCTGCTCGTCATCACCCTCGCCATCACGCCCCTGCGTCGTCTGTCGCCGCGCCTCAATTGGCTCATCAAGTTCCGCCGACTCTTGGGACTCTTCGCATTTTTCTACGCCACTCTGCACATGCTCACATACGTGGCGCTCTATTCAGGCTTTGATCTGGCCGCTATGGAGTCCGACATCACCAAGCGCCGCTTCATCACCATGGGCGTCGCTGCTTATCTGCTGCTGGTGCCGCTTGCGCTTACCTCCACCACGTGGGCCATTCGCAAGCTCGGCGGCAAAAACTGGAATCGCCTGCACAAGCTCGTCTACGCCGCCGCAATTTGTGGAGTGATTCACTACTGGTGGCAGGTGAAGACCGGCGTCATCACGCCGCTCACCATCACCGTCGTTCTCGCTGTGCTTTTTCTAGCGCGGCCGGTGACGAGCTGGCTGCAGCGTCGCAAAGCCCGCGCCGCCGTTGCAGCATAACGTTGTGCGTGAAAGTGCGGGTCTGGAGACCGGCGCTACAAACGCAGGCGCTTTCTTGTTCCCTTGTTCCCTCGTTCCTTGTTCCCTCGTTCCCTTGTTCCCTCGTTCCCTCGTTCCCTCGTTCCCTCGTTCCCTTGTTCCCTTGTTCCCTTGTTCCCTCGTTCCCTTGTTCCCTTGTTCCCTCGTTCCCTTGTTCCCTGTCTTATTCAAACAGCATCCTCTGCGCCACCGGACTGAAGCTCTTCCTGTGCAGCGGCGTAGGCCCCAGCCGCCGCAGCGCTTCCAAATGCTCTGCCACGCAGTAGCCCTTGTGCCGCGCCAGCCCGTAGCCGGGATACATTGCATCCAACTCGACCAGCATTTGGTCGCGATGCACCTTGGCCAGCACACTCGCCGCCGCAATGGAAACGCTGCGCCCGTCGCCCTGCACTACCGCTTGCTGCGGACACGGCCACTCGATGGTGTCACGCCCGTCGATCAGCAGATAGTCGGGCAACATGGCCAGCTGCTCCACAGCCATGCGCATCGCCAGCAACGACGCCCGCAGAATGTTGATGCGGTCGATGGTTTCCACATCAACCGCCGCCACGGCCCACGCCACGGCCTTCCGCCGAATGGCTTCGAGCAAATCGAATGCGGTCTTCTTCATTGAGCTGTTTTGAATCCGTCAGCCCGCGCAGGCGCCACCCTTCAGGGAGAATGACTGCCGCCGCAACCACCGGCCCGAACATCGGCCCGCGTCCCACCTCGTCCAGTCCGGCGATGCGCGTAGCTCCGCCGCGCCGCGCGGCGTTCTCCAACCTCCATCCGCAAATCGGAGCCGTGGCCATGCTCAAATTATAGGAAGCAGCGCTGCACCATCGCGTGGAAAAGCCGGCCGCAATCGTTCACTCGCGCGGTCGAACGCGTAATCGCGTTCCACCCGGCAGATGCGCACCTTGAATTCCTCGTACCACGTGTCGCGTCCCCGCTGCTGCGCCACCAGGTGCGTGGCATTCGCCTTCCACGCGGCAATCGCTCCCAGGCTCTCCCAATACGAAACCGTAATCCCCAACCCTTCTCTCGACGACTCGATGCCGAGAAACCCTGTCTGCGTCGCCGCAAGCTTCTCCATCGCCTCGGCCATCTTTCCATACCCGTTGTCGCCCGCGGTCCGCAGGGAAGTGAAGATCACTGCATAGTAGGGCGGGGCAGGGGTTGCCGCAATCGTCATCCGAACCTCCAGGCCTCGGCAAAAGCCATCGGCAGGAATGCCAGATTACCACCGAACCGGCCGGCCACTCGAAGCGGGTCGGGAAGCATCTAAGCCATCATGCGCAGGCGACGTCGACGGAGGCATAATTACCTATCTTTTCTGCTCCTGCTGGTCGCGTTCTCCCCACCGATTTCGCATGCGCAGGCAAACATCAATCCCGCGCTGCCCGCCGCGACGCTCGAGCGCGGGAATTACTGGTCGTTATTTCCCACTTATGAGACGGTAGTCAATGCGCATGAAACTGTTCCACCGCTCACCGTGCGGCAGAAATTCGAAATCGCCTATCGCAAAACATTCTCGCCGGCGCTGCCCATCGATTCGCTCGCCATTGCGGGATTCGACCAGGCAACCAACCTCGGGCCAGCCTATGGGCAGGAGTGGGGAGCGTTCGGCAAGCGGGTCGGCTACAACGCCGCTAATTTCACCACCAAATCGCTCTTCGCCTTTGGGATTGTGCCCGCCGCATTTCACCAGGACCCGCGCTACTTTCGCCTCGGTTCCGGCTCGTTTCGCGCCAGGATGGGTTGGGTCCTCCGCAGCCAGGTGGTTGCCTTCAGCGACCGCGGCACGGCGATGCCCAATTACGGAAAACTCATCGGCTACGCGGCCTCAACCGCCCTGAGCAATGCCTACATGCCCAGGCAAAGCGTTTCGCGGGGGAACGATTTGGAAGGTTACGGAATTAAGTTCGGCGCCTCGATCCTCGTCAGCACCATTCACGAATTCGATCTGACGCGGCTGATCGAAAGACGGCATTCGCACCCATGAAAAAACCCCGGCCGAAGCCGGGGCTGTATTTCTTCATTAAAGCTCTTCGATCCGCGGGCGCCATTGATTTCTAACCCCTGATCTCTGTCTTACGCCCGGCAAAGGGACCGAGAAACAGGTGCGGAGCGCGCCTTCAAGGGCTTTTGCGATTGGATAATTTTCCGGCGTTTAATCAGCCTTTTCATCGCTGAGACGCACTTTGACGCCCATTTTGCTCAGTCCCTGCAGGATCGGTTTGGCATGGGAAGCATCGATGTATTCAAACACCTTCCAGCGTTTACGGCAAACATCGACGATGATCCCATAAGTCTTTCCACTCTTCCCCTTCGAAACCACACCATAGCGGGCCAGAGAGACCTTTGAAGGTGGGACGGATTGCACCTTCCAGCGCTTTCCAAGACTCCAGAATGCAATCTGCGAAATCGTAAATCTTGAGCGGTCGCAATGCATGCGGTCGCCGAAAGGAAAAAGGAAGCGGAGCCCATAAATAAAAATAAACGCAAAGATAGTGGAGCATAGGGCGATGCCAATCACCTTCACATAGAACGTTGCAACGTCATCATGGTACAGGGTGGGATTGGCGAGAACGAACGCCACGAGGCCTGGATTCTCTCCGCCTCGGAATAAGAAGTAATACGACAAGGCCACGGCCAATCCGGTTAACAGTACTGCCGCGACAATGCTTTGTGCCGTAGAAGAGTCGTCGTCCCAGGCCGCGTCCACAACATCATCCGTCACTTCGATCTTGAAGGAGTCCTGTTTCATCGGAATGCCAGGATTATAGAGTGATTCTCTATGCAATATTTCGGGAGTTGCGGCGGTTATCTCAATAAGCAACAACCCCGGCCGAAGCCGGGGTTGTTGTCATTCGCTCAACGATCTCTTCAGGTCACTGATCACGGTCAACTGATCACTGACAGCTGATCTACGCCCGGACTTTTCCGGTCACGCGATCCACTTCCTTCAGGCGGGCGGCCTTGCCGCGCAATCCGCGCAGGTAGAACAG
This sequence comes from uncultured Acidobacteriota bacterium, assembly GCA_963699385.1. GTDB lineage: Bacteria > Acidobacteriota > Terriglobia > Terriglobales > Acidobacteriaceae > Telmatobacter. The sequence goes on from CAVOTQ010000023.1 coordinate 39,457, forward strand.
CTTGGCGCGCCGCACTTTGTAGCTGCGCACCAGCTCCACCTTGTCGACGACCCTGGAGTTGAAGGGGAAGATGCGTTCCACTCCCTGCCCAAAGCTCATCTTGCGCACGGTAAACGTGCCCTGGGGGCCTTTGTTGACGGCGATCACCAGGCCCTCATAGGCCTGCAATCTCTCTTTATCGCCTTCCTTGATCTTTACTTGCACGCGAATCTGGTCGCCGGGCACAAACGCCGGCAAATCGGTGCGCTTCAGCTTGTCAGCCAGGCGCTGCATTACGGGATGGATGGACATGGGTTCTTCCTGCGATGGACTTGTCTTGTTCAATTCCTGCGAAGAAACGCAGAATATTCAGTTTATCAAAGATTCCCGATTGAGCATAATGCCCCTGCCCTCAATCCCGAGCCCTTCCTGCGGGGCTCCAAGGCCCACGCTGGTTGCCCCATCCTTTCCGCGCGACCGGAGCCCCCGCGAACAGGTCTCCATTCGCGGGTGGCTGGGAGGAAAGGGTGGGACCGCAATCTTCATCCCCATGCGCATCCACCTGCGCTATATTTCCCAAATGGACGAAAAGCGCGACCTGTTCCGTCACACTCTGGCCACTCTCGCTTACCGCACTGCGCGCGCTCTTGAAAACGCCCCTGAGTCCTTCGCCCACTTTGACGGCGCCGGCCGCCGCCCCATTCAGATCGTCGCCCACATGGGCGATCTGCTCGACTGGTCGCTCTCCATGGTGAAGGGAACTCCCGCCTGGCACAATTCCAAGCCCCTCGCATGGGCCGAAGAGCAGCAGACGATTTTTCGCCGCGCTCGGCGCCTTCGATCAATACCTGGCTTCCGATGAGCCCGAGTCAATGCGCCCCTCAATGCGCCTCTTGATCGCCTTTTCCAGGGCCCCATCGCCGACGCTCTCACCCACGTCGGCCAACTCGCCATGCTCCGCCGCCTCGCCGGCGCGCCCATCCGCGGCGAAAATTACTACGTTGCCGCCATCGCTGTAGGCCAGTGTCGACGCCGCGCAACCCGCTCCGGTTCAACCCTTCAAATATTTTTGCACCCTCACGCGGCCCCATTGCACCCCACTTCCGCACATTTTCCCCGCTCGGCGGCAGCCCCGCCGACGCGTCCATTTTGTGCGTGCAAATTCTCAGGAAATTCACAATCTCTCAGAAAATCGGCATGAGTCAAGAACTAAAACATTATAAATCAATGAGTTTATGTTTTGTATTGACAATCGTATATTTAGTGGATAAAAATGATGACGGTGACTATCGTCGCCATGGAGGTTTCATATGCGCCGTGTACTAGCAGCCAGTCTTCTGCTCCCCTCACTGTTCCTACCCGCAGTGGCAAAAGCCAGCACGCCCGTGGACGACGCTACTGCCCCAACCCCGGTGCGCATCAGCACCGGCATCATCGCCCCCGTTCTTCTCGGCTCGCCCGTAATTTCGCTTCCCACCGGCTTCTCGTTCGACCTCATCCCCCCGGCGCCCAGGTCCAGCTTTCCCTCACCGTCAACGAGAAGGGCGAGCCCGAGAACATCCAGGTCGTCAAGTCGTTCAGCCCGTTCATTGACGCACGTGTCATCGAGACCGTCAGCCAGTTCCACTTCCGTCCCGGCACCATCGACAACCAACCAATGGCCGTCGATCTCAACCTCACCGTCAACGTCTCTCGCTAACCCGCTTCCTTCCCCGGAACCAGGGGTGCTGTGCTCATTGAGTGCGCGGCATCCCCATCCCCGGGGCAATGCAAGCCGCGCCGCCATCCCATTTCTTCTCGCGTTGTTTTGTTTCTTGTCCGCGCCGTCTCCACCGGCATCTACGGTTTGCTACGCCCACTTCGCAGGTCCGGTCGCCGCCTTCGCAGGTCCAGCCGTCGCCTTTACGGGCGCTCGCCGTCATGTGTTTCAGCTCGGCCAGCGCCGCTCCGTACTCGACGTAGTCCTTGATGCAGCTGTCGTGCACGGCGCGAAAGCTCGCCAGCGCCGTGGCGCGCTTTTGATGCTCCAGCGCATCTTCGCCGCTATAGAAATTCACTTCGCAGACTCGGCCCACGTGGGTTTGCCGGATCGGGATCGACGGCCGCCGCCATCAGCTCGTCGTCTGTCATCTGCCCCAGGTAGAACTTCAGCACCGGTCCGGGCCAGTTCGACGAGGTTCGCCTTCTGCGCCACCTCTTTAAGTTCCTCGATGTCGTCCTTTTTCAGCCGCGCCTTGATCATGTGCAGCCACAATGCCGCGTAAATCGCCGTAGTCGACGAGGGATCGACGCCGATGGCGAGCTCAAAGTCCGCCGCTGCCTGGCTGGTCTGCCCTGCCAGATAATCGCGCGCATCCCCGCTCCAGCGAAGGCATACGCGCGGTTCGGCTGCAGCTCCAGTGCCTTGTTGAAGTCTGCGATGGCCTGCGGGTATTGGCCTTTTCAAAGTACTCCAGGCCGCGCATCCGCGAATCCGTCCGCATCTTTCGGCTCCATCTCGACATATTTGTTCATCGTTGGCGATCGCGGCATCGTACTGGCCCTCAAGATCGTGCGGTCAGGCCGAGATAGTAATAGGCGAGCGAATAATCCGGCTTCACTTGCAAGGCATGGTTGTAATCGGCAATCGCTTCATCGAACTGGCTCTGGTGCCGGATAGGCGTTGCCGCGGCTTTCATAACCATCCGGATCGTTCGGCTGCGAGCGCAATGTAGCGCGTGAACCACGTCACCGCCTGCGAGTATTCCTTCTTGTCGCTGTACGTCACGCCCATGTTGTAAGTCGCCAGTGCGTGATTGGGATTGAGCTTGAGCGCCGCCTGGTAATCCGCCAGGGCGCGGTCGTAGTCGTCCTGCATCATGTACGCGTGGCCGCGGTTGTTAAAGCCATCGGGATCGGTCGGCGCCTTCTGCACGTACACGTCGTAATCGGCGATGGCTTTGTCCCAGTCTTTCTTGTCGCCCCAGGCGTTTCCGCGGTTGTAGTAGGCCAGCGCGTAGTTCGGATCGAGCGTGATCGCGTCGTTATAGTCGGCCATGGCGCGGTCGACCTCGCCTTTGTCGGAATAGACATTGCCCCGCGTGTTCAGCGCGCCGGCAAAGTCCGGCTTAAGCTTGAGGGCCTCATCCAGATCCTGCAAAGCAAGGTCGTAGTTCTTCTTGTCACGGTAGGCAATGCCCCGATCGAAATAGGCGCTGGCCAGATCGGCCGGCGTTTCCTGGCCCGCCTGGATGAGCGCCGTGCAGCCGGCAATGCTGGTATCGGGATCGTCGGCCTTGCACTTATCCCAGTTCTGGTCGCGGGTTTGCCCTGCGGCGGCCACCGCCGCGCCAAGTAAAAAACATGCGAAGAAGCCATTCCTGCGAATCACGGTTGCCGCCTTTCTGGACTTACAAAATTTGAAGGCGGAATCATAATACACCCCGTCTGGAATTCCTGAGCATGGCCTTTCCGTTCGGTCCTGCAATCGATTTCGCCATACGACCGTTTTTCTCTCCCTGAAACTGGCCGCATCAACGAGGTTGATGAAAACCCGCAGCTTTGAAAGGGCACGGATTTATCCGTGTCATAAATCCAGCAACCTCAGAACGGCTTTAGCCGCTGCGGGATGGTTTCATGCTTTGTCAGCAGTCTGATCAGTTGGGCTTGTACCAGCTCGCGAGTTTACTCGTGCCCAAGAGGCCGCAAAACAGAGTTTCAGCCCCGCAGGAATCTCTGTTCTTTCCGCAGCCCTTCCAGCATTCGCCTATCTTCTGCGCTCAACGCTGCACCCTCCAGCAGGTCGGGTCGATTTTCGAGCGTCTTCTTCAATTGCTGCTCGCGCCGCCAGCGCCGGATCTGGGCATGATCCCCGTTCATCAGCACCTGCGGAGTCTCCAGTCCGCCAAACTCCGCCGGCCGCGTGTAATGCGGATAGTCCAGCAACCCTCCCGCTCCGTGCTGCGACCGCGGAACCCCCTCCACGTCCACATCGATCTCCGCGTCCGCCGCGCCAAAGCTTTCAAACTCACCTGAAGCCTCGTTGCCCAGCACGCCCGGAATCAGCCGCATGGTCGCATCTACCACCACCGCCGCCGCCGGCTCGCCTCCGCTCAGCACATAATCCCCAATCGACAGCTCCATGTCGCAATAGAGTTCGTTGATGCGCTCGTCCACGCCCTCATACCGCCCGCAAATCAGCACCACGCGCTCCAGTCCAGCCAGCTCCCGCGCCACGGCCTGCGTAAAGACGCGCCCCTGCGCCGACAGCAGAATCACCCGCGTTCCATTAACGAAACTGTCATCCTGAGCGCAGTCCGCCGCAGCGGACGAAGTCGAAGGACCTGCATTTGTTCCTCCGCTGACTTGCTGGATCGCTGACTTGCTGCCTTCCCGCTCCGCTCGCGGCCGAACTCCTAGTGCCTCCAGCGCCTCCGCCAGCGGCTCCGGCTTCAGCACCATCCCCTCGCCGCCGCCAAACGGACGGTCGTCCACCGTGCGATGCCGGTCGTGCGCAAAATCGCGCAGATCGTGCAGCCGAATCTCGACCAGACCTGAAGTCTGTGCCCGGCGCACGATCCCCTGCGCAAACACGCTTTCAAAGAATCCGGGAAAGATGGTTACGATATCGAAACGCATACCTACTGATGATAGAGGCCGCATCGCCCCCCAGGAAACGCAGGCCCGTGACGACGCAGCGGGGAAAGGGCAGCAAACGAGGACTGGGTCTATCCAATTCTCCCGGGTCTGTTCACACTACTGAGGCGTCGCCCCCGGACGATCATTCTCGATTGCCCTGAGCACGGTCGTCATCGCGCCCACCCAAGCCGGGCCGAAATAAGACACGCGATAGTCGTGCCACCACCCGACCGGTTTGGGCACCTGGATGATCGGTAGCATCCCCGTGTCAACAGCCGGTGCAGTGCCGGCGTCGGTAAGCACGATGATTTTGCCATCGCCGAGAGCGGCCCTCAAGGTCGCTAACTCCCACTCCACATGCGGCGTGTTCTCAGGCACCGAGATCACCGCCGCGTCCACCACCGGAGCAAGGCTCACGATCACCTCGCGCCAAAGGTCGGAATCCACCGGGCAGTTCAACACCACGCCGCTTAATCCCGCCGCAGCAATAGAGCGGGATTTTTTCACGACCTCCAGCTTCTTCGTCCAGTCGGAGACCTTCAATCCAACCTTGCCCTGGCGAACCCAGATCCATACGAAAAAACCTCCGAAGCCAAGACCCGTATAAAAAATCATCGGATTAATAAGTCCCATCGCCGCAGCCAAACCTTCAGCACCCACCAGGACGACCATCAGCCAAATAACGGCGCGAGAACCTGAGGCAGAATGAATGTTGGAGTCAGCCAGGGTAACCAATTTTCCCCAGGGATTTACAGCGCCTTCAAGAAACTGCTGCTCCATGCGCGATTGTTCCCCACGATGGAAGCGACGTACCCAAATCACCACTGACTTTCTTCGCTTGAGCGAGATCAGCGCGGGGATGCCGCCGGCAAAGATTACCAGCAGCATGAAAATCAATACATACGGCTTCGAGTCATCATCGGCGAGCGCAAGAGCGATGATGAAAATCGGCACTACTGCCGAAAGCGCCATGGAGAAGTGGCGCAGCCTGATGGAACTTGCTAACTGTTTCTGAACGCGCTCTTCGAGGTTTAACTGCGGCATGCGAACAGATTACCTGCCTTTCACGATTGTTTGACGGGACAACCTGCCATCGAGACCCACGCCGAGACAGATAATCGGCAGCTAATAGCTGTAAGCTGCTTTCCGCCTCCATAGCCGCGCCGTCACCACTCCAAACAAAAATCCTCCCACGTGAGCGAGATACGCCACGCCGCCCGTTTGCACTCCTGCCACCGCGCCTGCGTTCCACAGTTGAATCAGGAACCACACGCCAATCAGCCACACCGCGGGAATGTAGGTGACGCGAATAAAAATAAAAATCCAAACGAACGAGCGGATGCGGTCGCGCGGGAACAACACGATAAACGCGCCCATCACCGCCGCAATGGCCCCGCTCGCACCCAGGCAGGGAATCGTCGAGCTGGGACTTCCCACCACCTGCGCCAGCATCGCCACCACGCCGCCCGTCAGGTAGAAGATCAGGTAGCGCAATTGCCCCATAGCATCTTCAATCCTTGGCCCGAACGCCCACAGGAACACCATGTTGCCTGCGATGTGCAGCCATCCCGCGTGTAAAAACGTGCCGGTAACGAGCGTGACCAGGCTACGTCCGTGCTCGATGTTTGCCGGAATCAGCGCCCAGCGCGCAACAAACGCGTCGCCCTTGACCAACTCCTGCAGAAACACATACACGTTCGTCAGGATGATCAGCAGTGTCACGACAGCAAAACGGCGCTGCTGTCGCGACGCGTCTCCAAGCGGGATCAATGTGGCCACGTTTACTTTCCTCGAGGATTTTGGGGCCTCAGAGCACAAAACACCCTTGGCGCCGGCGATCTCTGTCTTCTGCGCCCGCGCCTCATGATGCGCCTGCCCGCGCCGCTACTTTCAGGCCAACAGTGGGTGAGCGCGCCGCGCTGCCGAAAGCACTCCGAGGCGCGACACACCGCTGAAGATCATGCTGACTCCGACCAATGTGCCGATGATCCACGCGCTATTCGACGGCCAGGTCGTCCAGATAATAATGGAAAAAACCAGGGTGACGACGCCGTCGAAAAACAGCCACCCCGATCCTCCGATTGGCCGCAACTTCCACGCCAGCGCAAACTCCAGAATCGCTTCCGCAAAGAGATATGCTCCGAGCGCAAGCGTAAGCACGGCCAATCCCGCCACGGGGTGAAGCAGCATGTAGATCCCCGCGAACAGATAGGCAATCCCCAGAAGAATTCCCCACACCAATCCGCCCATTTTGCGGGTATACCAGCCGAACGCAAAGTGCGCCGCACCGGCGAACACCAGCAGCCAGCCGATCAGAATTGTTGCCGCGATTCCCCCTGCCGGGGGCACCGCGATGGCCAGAATTCCCGCCAAAATGATCAAAATGCTCAGAGTCTTCGACCACGCTATCGAATGTTTCTCCATGGTCGCGATGGAAGTGTCACTCATATCCGTCCTCCTTTTTGGGGGTTGTGTCTTGCATCAGCGGCGCTGCTTCAGCCGCGAGGTGTTGCGCCAATCGGAATCCGTCAAAAACCGGAGAGGGGCGCGAATTGCCGTACGGGTATTCTAACCTTGCCTGCGCCGATCAGGCGCCGTCGTTGATCAAGCCCCGTCGTCGATCAGGTCCCGTACTGTTCGTCGCTCACGTGCTCCATCCAGTCGACCGCCTTGCCGTCGAGTTTTTCCTGAATGGCGATGTGCGTCATGGCCGTCGAAGGCGCGGCGCCGTGCCAATGTTTTTCTTGCGGCGCGAACCACACCACATCGCCCGGCCGGATCTCCTCCACCACCCCTCCCCAGCGCTGCGCTCGGCCGGCGCCTGAAGTTACAATCAGCGTCTGCCCTAGCGGATGCGTATGCCACGCCGTCCGCGCGCCCGGCTCGAAGGTCACGCTTGCTCCCTGCACCCGCGCCGGCTCCGGCGCTGCCAACAGCGGATCGATGCGCACCGTGCCCGTAAACCAATCCCCCGGCCCCTTGCCCGAAGGCTGCGTACCGGCCCGTTTAATTTCCATGAAGCATCTCCCTTGTGTGCTATTGAAGCTCCCGCTACCGACGGCCTCGCACCTTTTGTAGCGCCGGTCTCCCGACCGGCTGTAGCGCGGGTCCCCCGACCCGCGCCTGCCCGCCACAACCACAAAACCACGCACCCAGCGACCCGATCCGCTCCGTTCCGTCGTTATTCCGATTTCAGCGACGCCATGTCGATCGAGAAGCGATACTTCACGTCCGACTTCACCAGCCGATCGTAGGCTTCGTTGATCTTCTGGATCGGGATCACCTCGACGTCGGCAACAATATTGTGCTCAGAGCAGAAGTCCAGCATCTCCTGAGTTTCCGCAATGCCGCCAATGGCCGACCCGGAGAAACTGCGCCGCTTGAAGATGAGACCGAAGACGCTGACGGGCAGCGGCTTGTCTGGCGCGCCCACCATCGTGAGATCGCCGTCGCGGCCCAGCATGTTGATGTAGGCGTTGATGTCGTGCTGTGCAGCCACGGCATCCAGAATGAAGTCAAAGCTGCCGGCGTGCTTCGCCATCTCGTTGGCGTCCTTTGAGAGCACAACTTCATCGGCGCCCAGGCGCAGCGCGTCTTCTTTCTTGCCGGGCGACGTAGTGAAGACCACCGTGTGTGCGCCCAGAGCGTGCGCAAACTTCACGCCCATGTGGCCCAATCCTCCCAGCCCCACCACGCCCACCTTCTTGCCTTTGGTGACGCCCCAGTGGCGCAGCGGCGAGTAAGTAGTGATACCCGCGCACAGCAACGGCGCAGCGCCCGCCAAGTCCAGGTTCGCAGGAACCCGCAACACGAAATGCTCTTTGACCACGATGCTGTCGGAGTAGCCACCGTAGGTCACGCCGCCCAGATGCTTGTCAGGAAAATTGTAAGTAAGCGTGAAGTGCGGGCAGTACTGCTCCAGGCCCGCCTTGCACTCCGGGCAGGTGCCGTCGGAGTCGACCATGCAACCCACCGCGGCCAGGTCGCCTACTTTGAACTTCGTCACCGCTGGGCCCACTTTGGTTACGCGGCCCACAATCTCATGTCCGGGAACGCACGGGTAGACGGTCGGCATCACGTCCTTCCACTCGTCGCGCACCTGGTGAAGGTCGGAGTGGCAAACCCCGCAGAAAAGAATCTCGATCGCGACGTCGTCTGCAGTAGGATCGCGCCGCGCGATCGTGGAGGAAGCAAGCGGCGATGTGGCGCTGGCTGCGGAATATGCTTTGGATTTGGACATGAAATGACCTTAGCCTTTCAGACGATTGCTTATGAAATAGAGATGCGCGCCAGAGCAAGCCGTCGCATCAATTTCTTCATCACCATATCGCTGCCAGCCTCGAAAACGCCAGCGCCAATCTCGCCGTCCGTTAATTGGCAGTGAATTACCGACCGCTTTCTCCCCGCTCCCTTGCTCTCTCGCTCCCTCGGACCTATCATGGTGCGCAACCGTCATGAACGACATCGAATCGCTGCTAAATCGCTGGCAATCGGCCGGCGTCCTCGACGCGGACACAGCCGCCCGCATTCGCGCGCTGGAATCGCAAAACGCCGTGCAGGGCACTGCGCAACCTGCCGTCGCGACCTCCACGAGTCCCGCCGGCCTCAAGTGGCTGGTCGTCACCGGGCTCATTCTCGGCGCAATTCTTCTCGCCTGCGGCGTGGTGCTCTTTGTCTCCGCGCATTGGGACCAGCTCGGCCCCGGCGAGCGCTACCTCCTCGTCATCGCCATGGTGGCCGTCTTCCATATCGCCGGCGGCCTCGCGCGGTCGAGCTTCGAAGCTTTCTCCACCGCGCTCCACGCCGTGGGAACCATCTCCACCGGCGCGGCCATCGCGCTCGTCGGCCAGATCTTCAACATTCAGGAGCACTGGCCTGCCGCAGTGCTGCTCTGGGCCGTGGCCGCCTTCGCCGGTTGGGCGCTCTTGCGCGACCAGGCGCAGCAAATCCTCGCGCTCCTTCTGCTGCCCGCCTGGATCTTTTCCGAACTCGCCTTCCGCATGCAGGGCCACATCGGCGATGACGTCTACATGGGCCGCATCTGTTTTCTATGGGCCATCCTCTATCTCACGTTTTTCGCCGGCTCGCGGCGCAGAGTGGTGCAGGGAATTCTCTTCGCCGTCAGCGCCATCGCCGCCGTCACCGGCATTGTCTTCATGCTGAGCAGTTGGGTCTCGTGGAACTCCGAGCAGTCGTTCATTCCGTTCGGCACGCGCGTCTGGGCCTGGATCGCCATCGCCGCCGTGCCCCTCCTAATCGCCGCATTCCACGGCCACAAGGGCCTGGTACCCATCACCACCGCCATCGCATTCGTGATTGCGCTGCCGTGGTGCTACTCCACGTGGCACGAAACTGTGCGCTCGGTGGTTGGCGACAACTTCGTCATGTCGGGTACTCGTCCCAACTTGCTCGCCCACGCATCGGTTGCGGCCTTCGCCGTCTTTCTCTGCTGGTGGGGCGTGCGTCTGATCTCGCGCGCAGTGGTCAACCTGGGAATCCTGAGTTTCGCGGGCGCCGTTGGATGGTTCTACTTCAGCGACATTTATAACGACCACGAGCGTGCCCTCGGACTCATCGGCCTCGGTGTTCTCTTCCTTGCCGGCGGATGGGCGCTCGAAAAGATGCGACGCCGCATTCTGACGCGCATGGCTTCCGCCCCGCTACTTGTGACCGCAGAGGCAGGGAAGGGAGGCGCTCAATGAAAATCGGCCGCCTCACCCTCTCTGCCGCCTCGCTCGTGCTGCTCATTTTCCAGTTGGCGATCGTCTCCACCATCGCGGCCAAGTATTGGTACCAGCGCTGGACCTGCCCGCGCGTCTGGACCCGCGCCACCGCCATCGATCCCGAGTTGGTCATGCGCGGACGCTACCTCTGGCTCCAACTCGACGTTGACGGCTGCCAAAGCACGCTGCCCTCGGCCAGGAACGCGACCTTCCCGCGCGACTTCAACGGCGCCGTCAAACCCGGGCCCTATGTTTTGCGCCCGAATGCGGTCGAATTCCGCGCCAATCTCAAGGTCGTGAACAACACGCTCGTCGCAGTCCGAAATGAGGGCACGGAAGACTCCAGCGCCGGAGAAGAAGTGGTAGGCACTGCCGGCTCGCCCTGCAATCAAATGCAGCTCGCATCCTCCTCCGATTTCTTCATCTCCGACACGGCGCAAAGCCCGTTGCCGCTCAAGCCCGGCCAGGAACTCTGGATCGAAGTCACCGTTCCGCCGAAAGGCCCGCCGCGCCCCATCCAACTAGCCATCAAAGACAACGGAGCGTGGAAGCCGCTGGACTTGAAATAGCCGCGACTTTTCTTACTTTGCCCGCGCCGCCGCTCTCCGCGTTCCGCGCGGTTCGGCTTCCTGCAGTTTGTCTTTGACCATCTTCATGAAGGCCGCCATGGCCGGAGAAATCCATTTGTCTTTGTGCCAGAGAATGTGGGTCGCGATGTCGAGCGATGGACCGGCCCAGTTCAGTGCTTTGAGACGATGCTGGTGCAGATCGCGCTCAACCACGATGCCCGGCAACAGCCCCAGTCCCATGCCCAGAGAGACGCATTGCCTGATTGCCTCGACGCTGTAAAACTCCGTCACGTTGGCGGGACGAATGTTGGCCATGGCGAGAGTGCGGTCAAGTTTTTCCCGGTAACTGCATCCTGTTTCCGTAAGCAGCAAATTCTGTCCCGCCAAATCGGAGGGTTTCACAGCGGCCTTGGAGGCAAGCGGATGGCTGGGCTCCGCCAGCAGGAAAACCTTCTCCGTGCGCAGGCGAATGGATTTGATGTTGGCTGAAAACTTCGAGTCCGTCATGTAAATTGCCATGTCGAGCTTGCCGGCTTCGAGCCCGGGCGCAAGCGTCGTCGAAGTGTAGTAGGGGCTGAAGATGAGCTCGACGTGCGGAAAGTGGCGCCGGAACGCGTGCAACACTTCGGGCAGGCGATAGCTCAGCACGCTCTCCGGAGAGCCGATGCGCAGCGGCCCGCTGGGCTCGGCGCCGTTTTTTAAAGCGCGTTGACCGTGTTCCATCGCCGCCAGAGCCTGCGATGCGAAGGGCAGAAAGTTGCGGCCCGCATCCGTGAGGGTCACGCGACGGCCGAGGCGGTCAAATAGCGGAGTGCCCAGCTCCTCTTCAAGCGCCTTGATCTGCGCGGTCACATTGGACTGCACAGTGTGCACTTTTTCCGCGGTGCGCGTGAAGCTCAACTCTTCAGAGAGCGTGCGAAAAATCTGTAGCTGTCTCACTTCCATATATAAATCTCCAATACAGATGCAATATATCACATCAATCTATTGGACAGATATGCAAGCCTGCCCCAGACTCTCGATATGAGGCGATCGAATCGATCCCCAATGGAGGTTGCTATGAACCGTATCACCGCTCTCGCGCGAGTTTATTCAGATTGTGACCAATCGCATGCTCGCTGTGACCAACAGCATCTGAGGTGGTTTGTGTGGACGTCGCCGCAGGTCGAAACGCGCCGCTAAACCACTCAATCTGAATAACATTTGGAACCTTTTGCCGTCTTCACCGTATCCCTTGGGCAGTTCGCAAATGCGTGCAATTCCCCTTGAACCCACAACCGAATTGGAGAAAAATCATGAAGCTGATCCGCAGCAATCCCCGCAGGCACACTGTCCTCTCACTCGCAGCGTTCTCGTTCCTTCTGCTTCCGGCGTCGAGCGTGCTCGCCAACCCCGTTAAAGATCCCGACGTGCCCGCAACGCCGGCAGGATTTGAGCCGCGCACAATTCAGGAGCAAATCCAGCTCGCCGCCAACTACCTTGCCGGGCACGGCGTTCAGCAGGATTCGAAGCGCGCGGCCTTCTGGTACGAGAAGGCGGCTGGAGCCGGCGATCCCCGGGCGCAGCTTCAGACCGGCTATCTCTATGAGGCAGGCATCGGGGTTCCTAAAGATCCAGTGCGCGCTTTTCACTGGTATCAGCTCGCCGCCGCCGGTGGATTGGTCACCGCCAAGGTGAATGTTGGCATTGCCTATCTTTTTGGAGACGGCGTTGAGAAGAATCAGCAAGCAGCCTTCGCGCTTTTTCACGAAGCCGCTCAAAAAGGCAGCGGGCTCGCCGCTTGCTTTCTGGGAGACATCTACCACTTCGGAATCGGCGTCGTACAGAATGATGTCGAGGCCGAGCGTTGGTATCTGAAGGGCGCGGAACTGCACAATCCTCAGGCGCAGTACGTCGTGGGATCGCTCAATTTTGCGGAAGCCAATCACGAGCACAACCTGGGCACGGCCGCAACCCTGCTGCGGGAATCCGCCCAGGCCGGCTACGTTCCGGCGATGTATCAGCTCGGCCTGTTGCTCGAGCAGAATCCGGAGCTTGCCGGCCATCCCGGCGAGGCTTCGGCTTTTCTCAACACGGCAGCCAATGCCGGCTCGTGGACTTCGTCAATGCTTCTCGGCGTGCTCGCGCGCGACGGCAAGGACGCACCGCGCGATGCATCCTCGGCGTACTTCCAATTCCGTGTTGCCGTGCTCGAAGGCGGAGACGAGGCGCAAAAACGCCTGAATCACGACCTCGAGCGGCTGACCGCCGAACTGGGCGCTGACCGCACAGCAATGATCGACGCCCAAGCCGCGGAATGGCATCAGCGCCACCATGCCGTTCTTGAATTCATTTACAAACAGGCAGAGAATGAAACTGGCTTCCCGGCCTACGCGTTAGCGACTCCGGAAAACGGCGGGCACACGGCGATGTTGCTTCCTGTCGACGCGGGAATCGATGGGACAGTTGCCCAGCGGTGAAGCGCCGGCAGCGCGGATTCAAACTAAACCTTCCGGCATGTTTTTGCCGGTGACCTCAATTTGACGGCATCGCCAAAAGTGATGCCGTGAGTTCCAGAACGGAGTCTCGTGTACGACCAGAGAAATCCAAACCCTGAATCCGTATCACGCGCGGGTGCGCCCGAATCGACCAAGCGGACGATTCTGATGCACCCCGCATTTTTCATCACTGCTTCCACGATGGTGGGACTGCTCTTCGCCCTGCAGGAGTGGGGGCACCTGGGCATGGACGGCTACCAAATCAGCCCCGGGATCGTATTTGGATCATGGGGCTTGCAATATTTCCTGTGGGGTGTCATCGGCTGGGTTCTTTGGCGTCTTTTCCGGCGGTTCATTCAAAGCGCCAGCATTGCACAGATGTTTGTGATCGTTCTTCCCGTCAGTCTGGCAACCTACTTCATCGAAACCATCGTTTGGGTCGCCCTCGTCCCCCATTACCCCATGAATCATCCCAATGCGAGTTATTGGCATCGCGTTCAAATCAATTACCGGGGCGACATGACGGAAAGCCTGGCCATTTTCTGGTGCGCCTTCTTCTTCTTCCGCGGCATCGGGTATTACCAGCAGTTCCGGGAGAAGGAGACCGCCGCAGCGCAACTTGAAGTGCAGCTGTCGAACGCAAAAATGGCCGCATTACGCATGCAGCTGAACCCTCACTTTCTTTTCAACACCATGAATAGCATCTCCAGCTTGATGCGTAGCGACGTGGATGCCGCCGACGCCATGCTGGAACATTTGAGCAGCCTGCTGCGTATGACTCTTGAAAGGGGTCACGTCCAGCTCATTTCGCTGCACGACGAGATCGAATTTACCGAGACTTATCTTGCCATGCAGGACCAAAGATACGCGGGACGCGTCACGCGCATGGTTTCAGTCGACCCCGAACTTCACGATGCACTGGTGCCGGCCATGATCCTGCAGCCGATCGTCGAGAACGCTTATGCCCACGGTCTATCGAAACTTGACCGCGGCGGACAACTTTACATCGACATTCGCAGGAATGGGCAACAGTTAAAAGCCCTCATTACGAACAATGGCGTTGGCTTGAGACCCGGCGTGAATAAAAAAGCGAATGGATCGGGCGCGAGCGGAAACGGCGTGGGCCTGACCAATGTGATAGCTCGCCTGCGTTTGCACTACGGTGATGACGGCGCGTTCACCATTCGCGAGCTGGATTTAAATCGAGTTCAGGTTTCCATCTCGTTTCCCTTGCAATTCTCGGCAATCCCTGCCGAAAGCCTCACAAGGTACGGTGCCTGATGATTCATGCAGTGGTAGCAGACGATGAAGTCCTGGCGAGGCAGAAGTTGCGCCAATTGCTTCGCGACGACCGCGACATTGAGATCGTCGGCGAGTCGGCAACAGCCCTTGAGACCATCGAACTTGTGAAAGCCACAAACCCGGAGTTGCTGTTCCTCGACATTCGCATGCCGGGCATGGACGGATTCGATGTAGTCGATGCGCTGGTCGACCATGCGGATGTTTCTCTTCCGCGCATCATTTTCACCACGGCATACGACCAATATGCCCTGCGCGCGTTTGAAGTCAATGCCGTCGACTATTTATTGAAGCCCTTCACGCTCGAGAGACTGCGCACCGCCCTCGAGCGGGTTCGCGAGCAGTTCCAGGCGAAGCCGCAGGCGCCAGGCGCCGCGAACGGGAACAGCAAGGGCGTCAACTTTTACACCAACCGCATCGTCTTCAAGTCGCGCGGCCGCATTTTGTTTCTGCCCGTCTCGGACATTCGCTGGATCGGCGCTGAGGGCAATTATGTGCGGCTTTCAACCGCAACTGAAACCCACCTTCTGCGCGAAACCATGGCTCACCTTGAGGAGCGGCTCGATCCGCGGGGATTCCTGCGCGTGCATCGCTCGTTCATTGTGAACCTGAAGTATGTGAAGGAAGTGCGCCGGGAGACCAATGGCGACTCCGTCGTGATTATGGATAGCGGCCAAAAAGTCGCATTGGGCCGCAGCTATCGCGCGTCTCTGAACCAGCAGCTCCATCGCGCGTAAGAATCCCGATTTTTGAAGCATGCGCGCAGTCGGCTCAGACTTTTTTCTGTTACAAATTGTCGCTCACATCCGCATCGCAGCGGTCCATCACAGATTCCTGCGTTCGGTCCCTCAATCCAGAGAATTGGAGAAATTATCCGCGGTTTTCGAATTCGAGAAGAACTCATCAGGCCGGTCTTTCGAGTGATTCTCAACATAGGTGTTGCTGCTCCCGCCCCAGCGGCGGCTCGTCCCTCTAACTCGCGTATCTGTCACACTTCCGCCCACGGCACACCGATTGGACAGCTGCGTGCATCATCATTTTCCGGAGGCCTTTCCCCATGATCGAGATGCCGACGTATTCCTCGCGACCGGCGCAGCCGCAACCAGCCCCGTCCCCGGCTCCAGTTCTGCAATCTCGCTCCGCCATTTTCAAAGCCGTCAATGTGAATGCCGACGCGCGCCGTATCTCCCGCGCGCTCACCGAGCCGGAGTTTCTTGAAGCGTGGATTTCGATTCCGGGCGCTGGACCCGGTTCGTTCACTCTCGCCTCATCGGAGGACAATGGCTACCGCCTTGACCACTACTCCGCCCATTACTCTGGCCACCGCTCCGCCCTCACCATCAAGGGGTCTTTTCACTTTTGCCATCTTCGCAAAATTCGTTTGTTCTGGCGCAAGACCTCAAACGCCTCCAGCGCCGATAGCGTTGTCGACTTCCGCCTCAGAGGCAACTTCGGTAGCAGTATCGTCGAGCTGCGCCACACCGCACTCGCCTCCGCGGACGAATACGCCTGGCACGATGCGCTCTGGCGCCGCTCTCTCGAGAAACTTGCCCTGCTTTTCGGGTCCTGATAGTTGCGGCGAGCGGCCCAGTTCTTTACGAGGCAGACTCACCACGAAATGGGGTGCCCCGGATCTCGCTCTTGAGATCCGAGAATCACGGACGCCGGTATCTGACGCCTTCGATCTGGGTCCACATAAATCCGGGTGCACTGGGTCCTGAGAGAGCAAACTTGCCACGACAGGGGTGCCCCAGGTCTCGCTTTTGAGACCTGGGAACCACGGCCGCACGCACCCACCTGCCTGGCACCGCAAATTCACCGCTGGCGCATGAACATCATGCGCCGTCACGCGCCCGCCGCGTTCAAATCAACCAACCCCTCCGGCAGCGCCATCTCCACGCGCTTGCCTTCAAGGTCGATTTTGCGCAGGTAGCTTTTCGCAAACGGAATCAGCACCTCGCCGCGCGCTCCGCGCACCACCAGCAGCGGTGCGGCCCCGCCCGAGCGGTCCACATTCTCAATCTCGCCCACAGGTACCGCTTCCGCGCCGGCCACGTCCACCAGCACGCATCCGACCAGGTCGCCGATGTAGATTTCGTCCCCAGCGAGTTGCGCGCGATCGGTTTGCGGAACGGCCACAACCATTCCCTTCAGCTCTTCTGCCGCTGAAATCGAGTCCACGCCCGCGAAGTGCAGCACGATGCCGCCCTTGTGCAGCCAGTGGTTGGCCAGCTCAACTTCGTGCGGAGCGGCGGTCGCGGCCCCGGCCGGGGCACGCACACTCGCACTCACACTCGCAGCAGGGAGCAGCCACACCCGCCGCCGTTCAGCAAACTTTTCAGGGAAATCAGTGAGAATCTCGGCGAGGACCTCGCCTTTGCGGCCCTGCGGGCGACGAATCCGCGCCAGCCAAACCCAGTTTTCCGGCGCTGCTGGCACGGCGACCTCCGCCCCCAGAACGGGGCGATGCTGCGAAAGACTCAACCCTCGGAGGAGCGAGCGCCTGCCACGCTAGATCTCGTCGTCCTCTTCCAGGATGTCGAGCGTGTAGCGGTGGTGCAGCTTCATGCTGACTGCGCCCAGAATCGTCCGCACCGAGCGCGCGGTACGTCCCTGCTTGCCGATGACCTTGCCCACGTCCTGCGCCGCCACGCGGAGCCGGAGCACCGTGTTCTCTTCGCGGTTCACCGACTCGACTTCAACGGCCTGCGGTTCATCCACCAGGGCCCGCGCGATTTCGCGAACCAATTCGTCGACTTGCACTATTTCAGCTTGGGTCATGATCTTGCCCCTGACCATCTACGTTCGTAAATTGGCACTCTGAAACTGTGCGCGAAGAATAACACGCATACCCTCTTGAAGCAAGAACTTGCGCGCCGCCCGAGCCCTTCAGGCCTGCGGGCATGCGGCACAAGGCTGGAGACTCAGGCTGTGGCCGCTTCAGAAACTGCCGGCGCCGGCGTCGGGTCTGAGACCACCGCTGCGGGCACGTCCGGAACTGCTGGGTTCTTCGTGACCAGCTTTTGCATGATGGGCGAGAGCGTGGCGCCCACGCTGCGCCAGTAGGCGATCCGGTCGTGCTTCAGGTTGACCGTGGCCGGGCTGGTGCGGGGATTGTAGGTGCCGACCACTTCAATCGAACGGCCGTTGCGCGCGCGGTCCTTCTCGATCACGACGATGCGGTAATAGGGCTGCTTGGGGGCGCCGACACGCGCCAAACGAATCATAACCACGATGGATACATTTCCTTTCCAGTTTCAAAAGCTTTTCGTGCGTTTTCGGGGGAATTCCCCGCCGGATCCTCCCCACCGGCGAGTCCGCTAGGCGAACGGCGGCAGGTCCCCGGCACAACAAGGGCCGGACAGATGCGCCCGGCCGCACACATCACAACACCTAAGTATCGCCGAAACCGGGCCTTCGAGGCAAATGCTGCGGTTTGTAGCTGGGTTAGCATGGGATTGGCGCGCTCCCATGAACCGCGAATATCACGAAGGTCAATCCGCCACCTCGGCCGCTCCATGGAACTGCTCGTCTTTGGCCACGCCGGCATGCCTGTCCTGGTTTTCCCCACCTCCGGCGGCCGCTTTTTCGAGTTTGAAGATCGCGGCATGGTCGCCGCTCTCGCCGGCAGCATCACGCCGGCCAGTTGCAGCTCTTTTGCGTCGATTCCGTCGACCGCGAGAGCTGGTACAACCGCCGCATCGCTCCCCGCCGCCGCATCGCCCGCCACATGCAGTACGAGGCCTACCTTCTCCATGAAGTGGTGCCGTTCATCCGCCAGAAAAATCCCGACCCGCGCCTGCTCGCGCTCGGCTGCAGCTTCGGCGGCTACCACGCGGTGAACATCGCCATGCGCCATCCTGACCTCTTCAGCGGATTTTTCTCCATGTCCGGCGCCTTCGATCTCACCGGCTTTCTCGACGGCTACTACGACGAGGATTGCTACTTCCATCTGCCCACGCACTACCTGCCCCGGCTCGAAGATCCGTGGTATCTCGATCGCATGCGCGCGAATTCGTACGTGCTGGCAACCGGTTGGGACGACCAATGCCTCGCGCAGAACCAGCAACTCGATCGCATCCTGAGCGAGAAAGGAATTCCGCACCAGTTCCACGTATGGGATGCGCCGAACTCGCACGACTGGCCCACATGGCAGCGCATGCTGCAGGATATTCTTTAAGCAGGGGCCAGGAGGTGTAGCGCCGGCCTCCCGGCCGGCTGTAGCGCGGGTCTCCCGACCCGCGCCAATCGCTGACAGCTCCCTTTCACACGAACCACCGACCACTGACCACTGATCACTGACCACTAACACCCGAGGCATCACCATGAGCCAGCTCAACCCATACGACAAGTTTCTCGGCGGCCAGCCGCCCGAAACCATCCTGCCCTCAACCCCGAAAGCCATCGCCGACATATCTTGAGGTAATTGGCGCCGAGCGAGTCGAGCGTGCCGCCGGTTCTCGGCAAATGGAGCGCGGCCGAAATCGTCAGCCATCTCGCCGATTGCGAAATCGTCTTCGCCTTCCGCCTGCGCCAGACGCTCGCTGAAGATAACCCGACCATTCAGCCCTTCGATCAGGACAAATGGGCCGCGCAATCAGGTTGTTACGAAAGCCTGAATGAACCGTTGAAATCATGGGAAAATGCCCTCGTGGTGAGCGAGGGCATTTTCCATGGGCTTCATTCAAGGTGAGGGACGAACCCAAGGCACATTGTTTCCTGTGGTGCTGGACGATCTTGTCCCGGGCGATCACGTCTGTCGGGTGATCGACGCTTTCGTTGCGCGGCTGGAGATGAGCGAACTCGGGTTCGAGCGTTCCGAGCCGGCGGAAACGGGACGGCCTGGTTACGATCCGCGCGATCTTTTGAAGCTTTATCTCTACGGCTACCTGCAGCAGATCCGCTCCTCACGGCGTTTGGAGGCCGAGTGCAGGCGCAACGTGGAAGTGATGTGGTTGCTGGGCCGTCTGGCTCCCGATTACAAGAGCATCGCCGAATTCCGGCGCATGCACCGTGAAGCGGTCACCAAGGCGGGGGCCGCGCTGGTTGGCTTTGCGCGCTCGGTGGGCCTGGTACGGGGTGAGTGGATAGCCATCGATGGTTCCAAGTTCCAGGCCGCCAGCAGCGCTCGCAGTGTGCACGAGCGCGAGGCGGTGAAGCGTTATCTGGAGCAGCTTGAGCAAGCCGATGAAGGGGATGAAATGGTCATCGATCCAGATGCCGTGGCGACGGCACTGGAGAAGCTGAACAGGCATCCGGAGCCGGAGGCGCACTTGATGCGCGTTGGCCATGCCCATGCACTTACTCCTGCATATAACGTGCAGACCGCTGTAGATGCCGAACATGCGCTGATCGTGGCCCAGCAGGTGACCACGGAGGCAACCGACAACCGTAGCCTGCTGCCCATGGCCCAAGCGGCGAAGCAGGCGGTGGGCGTACCGGACTCTCTCCACGTGGTTGCCGATGCCGGTTATTCCAACGGCGAGCAGGCCGAACAATGCGAGCAACAGGGCATCGTGCCGCACGTGCCAGCCAACCGTTCCGTCAACAACAAGGGCGACGGCACACTGTTCGACCGCAGCCGGTTCCAATACGACGAGAAAACGGACACCTTCCGCTGTCCCAATGGCGAGACGCTGGTACGCATACAACTGTCGCGCAGGGACCGCTGCATAATGTATGCCGCCGAAGCCGAAACATGCCAAGCCTGTGCGATCAGGACCGATTGCACTACCGCATCGCGTCGCTGGATTACCCGCCACATGCATGAAGGAGCGCTCACGCGCATGCAACAACGAGCCACGCCTGAGGCCATGCGGCTACGGCGATGCATCGTAGAACACCCCTTCGCAACCCTCAAATATCGCATCTTCGGAAACCCGCGATTCCTGCTGCGCGGACTTGGAGGAGCACAAACCGAGATCGGCCTGGCAACTATGGCCTACAACCTGAAACGCATGATCAATGTCCTCGGAGGTCACAAGCTGGCCGCGGCGCTGGCTTGCTGAATACCCCCATCCACGACCGCGCCACTTAACCAATCTGATCTTGCTCGGAAAACAACCTCCTCCAAAACAAAAAGCGATGTCCGGCCAACCCGAACACCGCTTCTCGTCTACCTCAATCGCCCGTTTCGTAACAGCCTGGCAATATCCCGGCATTCCGGCTGCCCTGGCGCTTGAAGCCTTCAGCGCCCTGCGCAACTGGAACCTGCGGCTGATTCAATCCGCGTTGCCCTCCGCCGCCGGCAAAACCATGACTCATCCCGAGCGCGGCACAATGACCTTTCAGAACCGTAATCGAAACCATGGCCGGCCACGACCTGAATCATCTCGCGCAACTGCGCCGCATCGCCGAACTGACCGCCTGACAGACAGTTCTCAGACCGCGCGGTCGGAATGTAGCGCCGTTCTCCAGACCGGCTGTCGTGCGGGTCTCCTGACCCGCACATCGCCGGGTGCCCCACATCTCGATTCTGAGATGTGGGAAAACACAAACCCAACCCACCTCTCAAAACCCACCATGATCCTGGGTGCCGCGCCGTAGGCGCAGAGTTTGTTAGCCCCGCGCTTTAGCGTGGGGAAAGCGATTCTCACAATTCCACTCCGGAGTCCCGTAGGGACGGCGCAAGGACCACGCCGAATTTTCCGAGGAAATGTAAAATTCGCCGGGAACCTTTTCGCGTTTCGCCCGGTCAAAGAGAACAGCGCCTGCAACCACCCAAGCCGAGGATTCTTCGTGCAAGAATCGCAGGCACTCCCGTTCAACAGTCGAGGGCTGCCGTCAACGCCCCCTTCAGGAGGAGTTATGCGCCGTTTCTTTCTTGCTTTTCTGGTCTTGGTTCTTCCGCTTGCTTTACCCGCCCAAACCCCCAAAGCTCCAGCCCCCAAAGCGCCGTCCTCGGCCGCTCCCACCGCACCGTCCTCCGTCCGCGACTCTATCGACCTGCCCGTCCGCAAAGTGGTCCTCTACAAAAACGGCGTAGGCTACTTCGAGCACGCCGGCGAGGTTAACGGCAACCAGCGCGTGACGGTCGACTTCACCTCCGCGCAGTTGAACGACGTCCTCCAATCGCTCACCGCGCTCGACAGCAAGGGCGGCATGATCGGCGCGGTCGGCTATAACTCCACCATGCCCATCGCGCAGCAGTTGACGACGCTCGCGCTCGGCCTCAAGGATTACCCCGCCACGTTATCCATATACCAGGCCCTCCGCGGCCAGCGCGTCGAGGTCACAGGCGCAGGTGCTCCGCTCGCGGGCCGTCTCGTTAACGTCGAATTTCGCAAGGAGACCGACAAGAACGGCGCCACTTCAGAAGACCACTACTTCCTGATAGTCGAAACCGATACAGGCGCATTGCGCACCGCCGAGCTCACCGACGCCGTCTCCGTGCGCATGGTCGATCCCGCCCTGCAAAAGCAGTTCGCCTCGTATCTTGAAATCATCGGGTCCGCGCAGGACCAGCAGTTGCGGCATCTCACGCTCGAAGACCGCGGCCAGGGCGAGCGCCAGCTTCAGGTCAGCTACATCAGCGAAGTGCCGGTTTGGAAGTCCACCTACCGCATCGTCTTCCCGCGCGATCCCAATGGCAACGCCACTCTGCAGGGATGGGCCGTGGTCGATAACACCGTCGGCGTCGACTGGAACAATGTGCAGTTATCGCTCGTCGCCGGCGCGCCACAAAGCTTTATCCAACCGCTCTCGCAGCCGCTCTACACGCAGCGGCCGATGATTCCGATTGCGACGGTAGCGCAGAATGCGCCCGTCACACATGATGCGGCGGAGTTCGACAGGATCGAAATGGCGGCCAGACTCAAATCTATGCCCAGCGCATCACAATCCGTTACGGTCACCGCGGCCGCGCCAGGCATCGCCATGGATTCGAATGGCCAATTTCACGGCGGAGGCATCAGCTCTGGCGCTATGGGCGGCAGAATGGCCAACGGCGCAAACTTCAGCATGGACGGCTCCAGCGGCGGAGTCGGATCGGGCTCCGGCGCAGGCTCCAGCGGCGGAGTCGGATCGGGCTCCGGCGCAGGCTACGGCGGCGGCGTCTACCGCGCCTCGGATGCAATGAACGAAGGCGACGTCTCCACCAACGCCTTCGACGACTTCTTTCAATACGCGCTCACCCAGCCGATCACGATTCACAAGAACGAGTCGGCCATGGTGCCCATTATGCAGCAGGAGCTGCCCGCAACGCATATAACAGTATGGTCCGACAGTCATCCCACCCCTTTGCGCGCCATCTGGCTCGAAAACACCTCCAAGCTCACGCTCGATTCCGGCAGCTTTTCCATTTTTGAGAGCGGCGAGTTTGCCGGCGAGGGTCTGCTCGATCCCATCCACCCCGGAGAAAAACGCCTGCTCTCCTACGCCGTCGATCAGGCGGTCAAGGTGCGTCGCGGCGACTTTTCGCAGACGCGCACTTTGCATCACGTCACCATGCACGAGGGCGTGATGGTTGAGACGACGAGCTCCGTGACCGACACCACCTACACCGTGACCAACGCCGCCGATGAAACCCGGGCCGTGCTCGTGGAGCATACGCGTCAGCCGCGCGCAGAACTCATTCCCAACGAAAACCCAACCGATCCTGACAAGACGGCCAACATGGACAAGCCCACCGAGACCACAGCCTCGGCCTATCGCTTCCGCATGGCCGTTGAGCCGCACAAGACCGTCGATTTGCATGTGAAGGAGCGCGCCGACCTCACAGAAAAGGCGCAAATCGGAACGCAACAAGACAACGTAAGCGAGCTGATCACGGTGAGCCAGTACACGCCGGCGCTGGAGCAGGCTCTGAAACCGGCCATCGATGCCGAGACGGCGTTGGTTGATGTGAATCGCAGGATCGACGAGAACGCCAACAACCAGAAGACGCTGGCCGACGACGAAAACCGCTATCGCGAAAACCTGAAAGCGTTGAAAGACAACATTACAGCCAAGCGCTTCGTGGATGAACTGAACCAGGCCGAAGACTCGATCGAAGCCGCGCGCAAAGAGCAGACCGATCTCGAAAAGCAGCGCGACGCTGCCCAGGCGCATCTCGACGATGTCATCTCCAAACTCTCCTTCGACACCGATCTCGACGTGGTGCTCTCCAAAACGCCGTAAGAGACGAGTGTGAGTGTGGCGGATGCTGTCTCTCACACTTCACACTCACACTCACACTCGCACTCACACTAGCCATTCCGTCGTACACTATCGCCATGAGAAAGATCGGTATCCTGTTCGGCGTGGAGAACAGTTTTCCGAGCGCGCTCGTCGAGCAAATCAACGCGCGCAATCCGGCCGGCATCGAAGCTGAATTCGTCCTCACCGGCGCCGTCGCGCTCAATCAGGCTCCGCACTACGCAGTCATCCTCGATCGCATCTCCCACGACGTCCCGTTTTATCGCGCATTCCTCAAACATGCGGCCCTCAACGGCACAGTCGTCATCAACAATCCCTTTTGGGCATCGGCCGACGACAAGTTCTTCAACTACGCGCTTGCTCGCAGCCTGGGCGTAGCCGTGCCGCCCACCGTGCTCCTGCCGCACAAGGAACTGCCCAACGGCACCTCAGAAAAGTCGATGCGCAACCTTGAGTTCCCCCTCGACTGGAACGCTGTGTTTGCCGCCATCGGCGAGCACGGCTTCCTCAAGCCCGTCGACGGCAAGGGCTGGCGCGACGTGCACGAGGTGCGCGGTCGCGATGAGTTCTTCCGTGCCTTCGACCAGTCGCGTGACCTCTGCATGGTGTTTCAGAAGGCAATCGAATTCACAGAATATTTCCGCTGCTTCGTGGTCGGGCAGAAAAAAGTCCGCATCATGGCCTACGATCCGCGCCGGCCGCACGCGGAGCGCTATCTCAATGAACCCCGGCCCCGAACTCTGCACGCCCGCTTGCTCTACAGAAAGATGGAAGAAGATGCCATCAAGCTCTGCCGCGCGCTCGGCTACGACCTCAACACGCGTCGAGTTTGCTGTGAAGGACGGAATCCCCTACGCCATCGACTTCATGAATCCCGTGCCGGACGCCGATGTCCATTCCGTCGGCGAGGCGAATTTCGCGTGGATTGTCGATCAAGTTGCCGAACTCGCCATCGCCCGGGCCAAATCGGCGCCGCCCGTCGCGGAGCAACGAGGTCCAGCGTACCTCGGAGTAGCGAATGCCCAGAGGAGTTCGCGCAAGCGCCCTGCTGCGAAGAATCGGCCGTAACGTAGCGCCGGCCTCCCGGCCGGCTGTCGTGCGGGTCTCCTGACCCGCACCGCGTTATCGGCGGCGAGCATGCCGCCAATCCTCGCGCAAGTTCTACTTTGCGCCCGCCGCCGCCATGGCCTTGCGCATGTATAGCTCAGCGTCGACTGGCCAGTAGGCGCAGCCGAGCTCGAAGAAGACCGTAGTGTAAGGAATGGTCAGCTCCGTCTTGATGATGAGCACGCGGAAGACCTGCGAAACCTGGTCGAGTTTGGCGATGATCTGCTCATGAAGCATGGGAACTTTGTTGGCGCCCTCAAGAAGCGTGTCGAGCTGATCGCGATAGCGCATAACGCCCGGCGCATCGGCCTCAGCGACGAACTCGAGTTCTTTGTCAATATAGACGTTGGCGCGAACGTGCCGACTGGCATTGACGGCGTCGAGCACCTTCCGCGCCACTTCAATCTGCCCGGCGCCGGAGACGATGGTCTCAATGCCCGGTTTCGATTGCGCCGGGTACGCGGAATCCGCAACCACGATCCAGTTGCGGTGTCCGTAGAGCGGCAGAAGTGTGTGCAGTTCGCGTTCCCAATCGGGTCTCGTCAATCTCGGCGCATCGGCCATGGTGTCCTCACTTCCCAGAAGGCTCTTGAATAATTCAATGCCTTGAAAGGGCACGGCTTCAGCCGTGCCACCGCCAGTCGAGAAAATCTTCGGGCTTCAGCCCCTGAGGGAAAGTTTTTTCCGAACCGTGACAAAACTCCAAAACTATTTCAATTCTTCATCCGCGCACACGGCCACTTTGCCGCATTTGCCTGAAGCCATCAATGCATAAGCATCGCCAGCGCGCTCCAGCGGAAACCGGTGCGTAATGATGTCGGCTGGATGCAGGTTCCAGCGTACCAGCCGCTCCACCAGTTCTTCCATCAGCCACGTCGACGTCACCCACGAGCCGAACAGTGTCTTCTGGTCGTGAATCATGTCGGGCGAGGGATTGAATTCGACCCGCCCGCCTTCGCCCAGAAAAACAATCTTGCCCCACTTGCGCGTAGCGCGAATCGCCGTAGCGCGAGCCGCATCGTTTGCCGAGCAATCCACGGCGCGCTCCACACCCATGCCCGCCGGTCAGCCGCTTCACCTCGGCCACGTTGTCCGGGCCCGACTTCAGAACCTCATCGCACAGTCCGAGATCTTTCGCGATCTTCATCCGCTCCGGCACCACGTCAATGCCAATGATCTTTTTGCGCTCCGAGCTTGCGGCACAACGCTCCCGTAGCCAGGCCCACCGGTCCCAGGCCCGTAATCAGCACCGCATGATTGCCGTTGATGCCGATCTTCTCCAATCCCTCGTACACCGTGCCGAATCCGCAAGCCACCTGCGCGCCATCGGAATAAGAAAGCTCATCGGGCAGCGCAATCAAATCCTTCTCCTCGGCGATCATGTACTCTGCCATGCCGCCGTCGCGTTGCCAGCCGTAGGCGCGGCGATATTTTTCGCTGGTGCAGCGAGATCATGTAGCCGCGCCTGCAATCGTTGCACACGCCGCATCCGGAGATGTGGTAGACAATCACGCGATCGCCCGCCTTGAAGCGGCGGCAGCCTTCGCCCACAGTCACAATCTGCCCGCAAGGTTCGTGCCCGGCGATCACGCCCTGGTAGCCCTCGGGGCCCTTGCCAAGATGCTCGTGATAGATGCAGCGAATATCGGACCCGCAAATGGTCGACGCCTTCACCCGCAAAAGAACTTCCCCATGTCCCGGCTGTGGCACCGGCACCGTCCGCATCTCCACAGTGGAGTTGCCGGGAAGAAACGCGGCGGTCATTGTTTTTTCTGACATTTCGTTCTCCAGCGTTATATGCGGGCTCTCAGCTGTTAGCTCTTAGCTTCTAGCACGATTGTGCGACCGCTGGCCATCGCTGCTCCAATCACAGCGGAAAGCTTGCAGCGAACAATCAAAGCTCACAGCTAAAAGCTAAGAGCTAGAAGCTGTTTCTCACGGCGCCGTAATCTCCCCGCCCACGTCCCACAGATCCTCCCAGGTCTGACCGTCCTTCCACAGGAAAACCTGGCCTTTGATCAAGCGGCAGTTGCGGTCGATCGCAGCAATCGCGCGCATCTCTTCCTCGGTCAGTGCATCGCTGCTTGCCGCGGCTGCGAGATTTTCGCGATAGTGATTCACAGAGAAGGGAATCGGCGTTTGCCCACGCTGCACCGCCCATTGAATGCAGACCGCCGCGGGATGAGTTCCATGGCGTCGCGCAATCTCCAGAATCACCGGGTCATCGGTGGGCGCAGTGTCTTCGGGGGTGCGGTCGCGCTCCGGTCGGCCTGGCGAGCCGATGGGACAATAGCCGACGGGCTCGATGCCGTTTTCCACGACAAACTTGAATAATTCCGGCTGCTGAAAATGAGGATGCAGCTCCATCTCATTCACCGCCGGCTTGATGCGCGCGTCGCGCAAAAGCAGTTTCAACTTCGGCACAGTCATGTTCGACGTGCCAATGTGCCGCACCAGCCCCATGTCCACCAGCCCTTCCATCTTGCGCCACGTCTTCATGTAGTTCTCGTGGATGTAGGCCTTGGCGTCGGGCGAACGCGAGCTTACGTCGCATCCCGGCTGATGGAAGTTGGGAAAAGGCCAATGCACCAGGTAGAGATCGAGATATTCCAGCCGAAGGTCGGCCAGCGATTTGCGGCATGGGCAATCACATCGTCTTCGCCGTGCTTGTCATTCCACAGCTTCGAAGTGATCCAGAGCTCCTCGCGCTTGATTCCGCCCCGCAGAATTCCCTCCAACGCACCGCCGATTTCAGCCTCGTTGCCGTACACCGAAGCACAATCGAAATGCCGGTAGCCCACCTTCGCCGCGCCGCGCACAGCCTCGGCAATCTCGCTCGCCGAAACGTGGTCCGAGCCGAACGTGCCCAGTCCGATTGCCGGCATCGAGGCGCCTGTAGAGAGCTTGCGTTGCGGAATCGCTGCCGGATCGACGGGTGCGAGCCGAGAAGCGGGTGGAAGTCCGACCGGGGCGGAATGTGCCATGCCTGATTTACCTTGCACAAATAAAAAGTTAACGCTAACTTCGAGGAGAATACCTTTTCCCATAACAAGTGTCAATTTAGATCTTCGAAATCCGCTCGAAAACACGCACATCGCCTGCAGCGCCAGCTTTTCCCGTCAAACCGTCCCCGCAATTCCATTTGCAAAACCGCCTCCGCAAACGATAATCACACCCATTCAAGTAAACTGGCGAATGAGCACAGCCATCAATCCAGCGCAAAGCCTCGGCGCCCCGCGACCCGTGAGTCCCGCGAGCCTTCGGAGTCTCGACTGGCGCCCCACGGTGAACCCCTGGATGGTCGCGCTCTCCGTAATGCTGGCCACCTTCATGGTGGTGCTCGACTCTTCCATCGCCAACGTCGCCCTGCCGCATATCGCCGGCAGCCTCTCCGCGTCCACCGACGAATCCACATGGGTCCTCACCAGCTACCTCGTCTCGAACGCCATCATGCTGCCCGCTTCGAGCTGGATCGCGCGCCGCATCGGCCGCAAGCGCCTGCTGATGCTTTCAATCCTCGCCTTCACCGGCGCGTCCATGCTCTGCGGCATGGCGCTCAACATGCCCATGCTCATCGTGGCGCGGATTTTGCAGGGCGCGGGCGGCGGCGGCATGCAGCCGCTGGCGCAATCCATTCTGCTCGAAAGCTTTCCCCCGGAGCAACACGGCAAGGCCATGGCCGTGTACGGAGTCGGCATCGTCGTCGCGCCGGTCATCGGTCCCACGCTCGGCGGATGGATTACCGACAGCTATTCCTGGCGCTGGATCTTCTACATCAATCTTCCCGTCGGCCTGCTGGCGCTCTTCATGGCCAACCTGTTCATTGAAGACCCGCCGTACCTGCGCCACGCGATCCGCGCGGCCATCGACGGAATCGGCTTCGGCGCTGATGGCCGTCTGGCTGGGCTCGTTGCAACTGGTGCTCGACAAAGGCCAGGAGGCCGATTGGTTTGAGGCCACCTGGATCTGCTGGGTAGCCGCGCTTTCCGTGGCCGCGTTCGTTGCTTTCGTCGCCCGCGAGCTGCTATGCCGCGATCCCATTGTGCAGTTGCGCGCTCTCCTCAATCGCAACTTCCGCATCGGAACCCTCATCACCGGGCTCTTCGGCGTCCTGCTCTACGGCGTCACGGCATTTCTGCCGCTGTTTCTGCAAACCGTGCTGGGTTACTCGGCCATGGAAAGCGGCCTGGCCGTGAGCCCGCGCGGGCTGGGCGCCATGGCGGCGATGGTAGTCGTGGGAATGCTCATGAACCGCATCGACAGCCGCGCTCTGCTGGCTTCGGGGCTGGTCATCTTCGGCTATCTCCACGTTCATGTTGAGCCGCATCAACCTCGGCATCTCGATGGGCGCGGTGGCGTGGCCGAATTTTTTCAACGGCTTTGGCGGCGGATTTGTTTTTGTACCGCTCACCACGCTCGCCATGGGCCGCCTGCGCAAGCAGGAGATGGGCAACGCCGCCGGCATCTACAACCTCGTGCGCAACATCGGCGGCAGCATCGGCATCGCCGCCCTCACCGCCAACCAGGTGCGCGGCGCGCAAATCCACCAAAGCTACATGGGAGCCCACCTCACCGCCGACAGCCCGGTTCTCCTAAACGCCATTCAGGGGCTAACAGCCCGGTTCCAGGCCGGAGGCGCCGATGCGGTTCTCGCCCATCGCGAGGCGCTGGGCGCGGTGTACAACAGCCTGCAGCAGCAAGCCGCGGTTCTGGCCTACGCAGACAACTTCCGCCTGCTCGGCTATCTCGCGCTGGGTTGCATTCCGCTCGTGCTCATGATGGCGCGCCCACGCCAGGTTGCGCAGAATCGTCACGAAGTCGCGGGTGAGTAGCGCCGAGTCCTGATAACTTGTCCGCAAACCGCGCACACGAGCGGCGCCGTTCTGGAGAGGCTGCGCAAAAACTCTTCGGGGGTCGCAAGAAGTGTCAGGGCACAACTTCACAGCTTGCTGAAAAACTCTTCATGGACAGCAAGAAGTGTCAGGGCACGACTTTAGTCGTGCCGCAAGTGCCGCAAAATTAACGTGGGCTTTAGCCCCCGAGGGAAGTTGGCTGTGCCCCTCGTCTCGCTTTTGAGATCCGGGAAGGCACGCGATTTTACGCTTCCGCCCGCACCAACAAACAAGTGATATTGTCGTGCCCGCCGGCATCGTTGGCTGCTCCCACCAGGCGCGTGCAGAGTTCCTGCAGAGGAAGGTCGAGATTCAGGATCCATTCGATACTCGGGTCGGGGAGCTCCCGCGTGAGGCCATCGCAACAGAGCAGAAAGAGATCGCCGGGCTCGTTTTCGAGCTCAAAAACGTCGGGAGTTACCAGGCTTTGCGTGCCCAGGGCGCGCGTGATCACGTTCTTGAATGGCGAACGAAGCGCTTCCACCGGATCCATACGCCCCATGCGCACCTGCTCCTCCACCAGCGAGTGATCAATAGTGATCTGCTCCAGGTGGGAGTTGCGCATGCGGTAACCGCGGCTATCGCCCACGTTGAGCATCCAGCCGCTCTGGCCCTCCACCAGCAGCGTCACCAGCGTGGTGCCCATGCCGTTCAAGTTTTGGCTCGTTTCCGAGCGCATAAAGATTGCCGCATTGGCGCTTGCGACCGCCGCTTCGGCATCGTCCAGCAGAGTGTGGGATCCGTCGCGGCCGGTGAGCAGCCGCATCATTTCGTCCACGGCCAGGGAGCTGGCAATTTCGCCCGCAGCCGCGCCACCCATTCCGTCGCACACCACATAAACGCCGTGCTCGACGGAAAAGCCGAATGCATCCTCATTGGAAGGGCGCTTGCGGCCACGATCCGTGACCGCTGCAGCCGCATAGTGGGCAACAGCCGTGGCCAAGAAATAACCCCCGTCGCTCAGTGTACATAAAAACACTGGCTGGTGATCAGCGGTTCGCGATCAGTTTTTAGACTTTAGTGATTAACTTTAGGCCCTTAGTTGTACCCTGCTCATCGTTCGCCGGCCACCGGCCACCGGCCACTGACCACTGACCACTGATCACTGTCTCCCCGGCACCGCCGGCGCTGGGGGCAAATCGAAAATCTCAAGGTCGCCGGCGTTAAGCAACGCCACGCGCCTGCCCGATGGAGAAATGGCAACATTGCCTCCGGCATCGAGTATAGGACTGAGCGGCGAGACCAGCGCAATATCGCCGGTGGCTGCATCGAAGATCGTAACCGACTGCTCCTTCACGTCTTCGCTGTCCATGGGCGCAAACGTGCTTACCGCGTGGCTCGCGTCGAGAGTGGTCCAGGCCACGCGCGAGCCATTGGGCGCCACGGTCAGATGCGGCCACATCTCGGTCTCTGGCGCCTGCGTAATCCACAGAGTTTTGCCCTCCGTCGTCATGGCCACCAGCTTGCTCGCCCCATCCGAGCTGCACCCGGTAATCAAAATCTCGTCCTCGGAAAGAAACTCGTCGTCCGGGTCGCAGGCCGTTTCCACGCTGCCCAGCATCTTGGTGCCGCCGGTAAAGTAGCTCAAGTTCAGCATCCATCCCATGCCTCGGCTGCGCAGGTTCTCGAGATACCCAACGTTATTGATAGGCAGATGCACGGCGCTGCGGACGCGGCTCACCAGCATCACTTCGCCGGTCTCGCGCCGCAGAATGCGCACCACCAACTCCGGCCGTCCGTCCTCGGCCGCCGCATCGTCCTGGTCGGTGGTGACTGTGGCCTGCGCTGTCGTCGGGCTCGAAACCGGATTCGGCACTGGGCCCGAAAGCTGGCCCGATATTGACCCTGTGGACAGAGCCCCGTCCGCGTCGCGGGCCTTGGGTTTCGCGGCCGCAGCGAGAGGCTCCCGCGAATCCGTAACCAGAAACTGCTGCGTCGGATCTAATTCCACCCAGAGCAGGGAACCGGGAAAGTCGAGGAACGGTTTCAACGTAAGTGTGGCGTCACCCTGTAGCAGATTGTTGCGATCGCGCAGCAGAAAATGCCCGTCTTTGAGCGGCCACAGATAGCGCACGCGGTCGTGCACCGTCCATAACCCTTCAGACTCGACGGTGCCCTGCGGCAGCTTCAGCACCACAGCGCGGATCTCCCGCTCGCTGCTCTCTTCGCCGGTCTTCAGATCGCGGTGGATGAGCCCAGGCACACGAAATGTGAACAGGATCCGGTCTTCATCCAGGAAATCGAGAGACACGAAGGTGTTGCGCGCACCGAGATAATTGCTGCTCGGCGCAGTGAAACCAAGCGGAACCACTGGAATGCTCGCAACGGGCGCAAGCGAAGGCTGCTCGGGAAAATGATTCGAGAGCAATCGCGCTTTCACCGTCGGCGTCGCGGGAAAGGTGGGATCGCCGCCGCGCTGCGCCGCCGCCACCGCAGTTACCAGACCCAGCGCCGCCGCCACGGCCAAAGCCATTGCCATTCCCCGCGCCGCACCCGCCTGCCCCATTCCTCGCCGTTTCGCCATCGAAGAGTATTCTCGCCGATTCAGCCTCAACGCTGAAAGTGCCGCTCCGATCGCAGTCGATCAACTAAACGTATTCTGCTGCCGAGCGAGAACCGATTCGCGCCCCGCCGGCGGCGCAAGGTTTGTTGGCCCCGCGCTTTTAGCGTGACGAGATAATGTCGAGCGCGCCGGAAACGCAATGAATGTTGGCCCCGCGCTCTTAGCGTGACGAGATGATGTCGAGCGCGCCCGGAACCGCAATGAATGTTGGCCCCGCGCTCTTAGCGTGACGAGATGATGTCGAGCGCGCCCGGAAACGCAATGAATGTTGGCCCCGCGTTCTTAGCGTGACGAGATGATGTCGAGCGCGCCCGGAAACGCAATGAATGTTGGCCCCGCGCTCTTAGCGTGACGAGATGATGTCGAGCGCGCCCGGAAACGCAATGAATGTTGGCCCCGCGTTCTTAGCGTGACGAGATGATGTCGAGCGCGCCGGAGGCGCAAGGTTTGTTAGCCCCGCGCTTCAGCGTGGGGAAGCATGCTCCCAAGAACCGTCAGCCCCGTAGGGGCGACGCAAATCCACACGAACGAAAAGATTCAGGTCGAGGTTGCTTTGAAAGGGCACGACTTCACAGCTTGCCGATAAACTCTTTAAGGACAGCAAGAAGTGTCAGGGCACGACTTTAGTCGTGCCGCAAATGCTGCAAAATTGATGTGGGCTTTAGCCCCTGCGGGATGCACTTCGCGATCTCCGCCCGACTTTCGGACTTTTTCAGCAGCCTGTTCAGCCGTAAATGCCAATCAATGAACCGGGGGCTTCAGCCCCTGAGGGTCGTTCTTGTTCAAACTGAACCATGGCCAAGGTGCGCCCCTCATTCCACCACCCCGCGTATGCGACAGTAGAAAAAGAAATGGCACAGCAAATCCCGACAAGCCGGCACTTCAGATTTCTTGGTTACGGCGCATGCGCCCTCGCCGGAGCCCTGTGGGGCACCGGGTTCTACTGGGGACGGCTCGCGCTGAACGAAATGAACGTCGAGCACATGGTGCTCTATCGTTTTCTGTTTGCCTGCCTGGGCATGGCGCCCGTCATGCTGCGCCGCCGCGCGCGCCTCACCGCCGGCGAAACCAGGATCATGCTGCTGGCAGCGTTCTTCGGCATTCCCGTTCAGTTTCTCCTGCAATTTAACGGCCTGGCATTGACCACGGTCAGCCACGCCTCGCTCATGGTGGGAGCCATGCCGGTGCTGCTGGCTGTGGCCGCCGTGCTTTTTGCCGGCGAGCGGCTCGACTGGATCGGCTGGATAGCCCTCTGCGCATCCACGGCCGGCGCCGCCATGGTGGTTCTGGGTGGCGACCGCGCGACCACGGGACGCGAAACGCCCACGCTCACCGGCGATCTGCTGGTGATTGCCTCGCTAATGGTCGCCCTAATCTGGATTCTGCTCTGCAAGAAATTGCTCCAGACGCACAGCGCTCCAGTGGTCACCGCGTACACCATCTATTCGGGCACGTTGATGCTGTTGATTTGCAACCTGGTATCGTGGCTGCTCGCGCCGCTCAGTCACGAGAAGATCGAGCCCATGCCATTCGCCCACATCAGCCCGACAGCGTGGATTGCCTTGGCCATCAGCGGAGTGTTCTGCACGGCCACGACTACGCTCTTGTGGAACTGGGGCATCCATCAAGTACCGGCCTCGCGCGCCGGAGTTTTTCTGAACATCGAGCCGGTGCTCGGTTCGGTGCTGGGCGTGGAACTACTGGGCGAACGCCTCGGCCCCTACGCGTGGCTCGGCGGAGCGCTGATTCTAACCGCCGCCATCACCCTCACGACCCGCGGTCACGAGCCCGATCCAGCCCTGATTCTGGAATAGCCAGTAGAGAACAAAAGAAAACAAAACGCAGGCCGCATTTCTCTCGCGACCCAAGAACATGTACCGCCGGTCTCCGGAGGCTGCGGAAAAACTCGCAAGGCAACGCGTTCTGTATCAGGGCGCGAGTTCACTCGCGCCGCAAGCTATGCAAAATAAGTGTCGGGCTTTAGCCCCTGCGCGATTTTTCCCTCGCCAAGGCGCCTTTCTCCAAAGCCTCTCCGACCGGGGCCCCCATGAAATGATCTTTGTTTCCTGGGGTGGGAGACCCGCACGGATCGAAGGGCGATGACGAATCCATGAGGTCAAAGCCCGCAACGCAGCCCGCTTCAGCGGGCGTCAGATGGTAGCCCCAGTCGCAAGACTGGGGTTAGCAAATGCTCGATCGCCCATAGCCCGCTTCAGCGGGCGACAGAACACCGCGCCCCAAACCCGGCGAATGGCGCATAACGCCGAAAATACCCCCCGCGAATTGCAGATTATTACATCCTCCCGGCGCACAATCAATCCATGCTGACCGCACTCCAACTCCGTCCCGGCCTGAATCGTGTCCCATACGAATCGGAGCCGGCGCAGAAATTAAATAAAGAAAAGAAAAAACGACCCACCCATACCCCGGTAGGGTATACGGCATTTGTGATCCAAGCGGTTTATTTTCAGCCCTATAAGCCCATAAATCACCCTGAACACCGTTCAAACCGAGACGCCGAATTGCACCGTTCTCGTTGCAATCCAGGGGTTTTCCGGCTCAAAATGTCGTGTATTTTCTGGTTACCCCCCCTCCCCCCGCCCCCCTATATTCCCTGTCGCCTGCCCCCTCCGCTAGCATCGGGGTCATGGAACCGCCGGCAGCGTCGTCACACGTGACACACCAGCATGTTGCCCAGCCTGTCTGCCTGCGCAGCAAGCGCCGCGACGCACTCGAGATCGCCATCGCCTACGGTCTCATCATGATCGTCGAATGGACGCCGCGGCCGCTGCAACGCGTGCTGTGGCTGGTTGCCGCGCTTAGTTTGGCGCTCATCGTGTGGAGATCGTTCAACAGCTGGCGAGCCATGGGTTTTCGTGCGGCCAACTTGTTGCGCTCGCTGTGGATCGCTCCGGCCGCGCTGGTGCTGGCTGCAGCCGCCATCGGGCTTGCCGCCAGAATGCACACGCTCCACGTGCCCGATGGCGCGCTGGCCTTTTTTGTCACATATTGCGCCTATGCCGTCTGGAGCGGCGTGCAGCAGTTTCTGTTGCAAGGCGTCTTTCTGTTGCGCTTTCTACGCTTGATTCCGAAGCCCACGCTCGCGGCGCTCGCGGCCGCGGCGCTCTTCTCCACGGCGCACCTGCCCAATCCAGTGCTGATGCCGATCACTTTCATCTGGGGCTTCGCAGCATGCCTGCTCTTTTTGCGCTATCGCAACATCTATCCCCTCATGATCGCCCACGCCATTTTGGGCATCACCGTGGCCATCACGATTCCCGGGCCGGTAGACCACAACATGCGCGTCGGCCTCGGCTATCTGAGGTACGACCCGCACCAGCACGTGCATCGCGCGTATCGCCTAACGCAGCCATAGCGACCAGATCGCGTCCACCGTTGCATGCGTAATCGCCGACGCGCCCACGCGCCGCTCCGCCCGCCACGCGCGGCCATAAAAGATTCCGGCCAGCGCGGCCATCAACACGTATTGCCAATTGAAGTGCGCGGCCCGCTTGTTGAAATGCGCCAATCCGAACAGACACGCCGTTACGAACAGAGCTCCGTACCGGCCCAGACGTTTCTCCAGCAGATTCTGCACCCAGCCGCGAAAAAACAGCTCTTCCGGTACCGCAATGAAGAAAAACGTGAACACCCACGCGCCGGCAATGCGCGCGAATCCCGGCCAACTGCCGTGCAAATGCAGAAACCCCAGGCTCAGACCCAGCGCCAGCGCAATCGGCGTATAGAACGCCGCCTCGCGCAACCCGATTCCCAGATCCTTCAAGCGCAGCCGCAGGTTGAAGCCGGTGCCGCCGAGTTGCCGGATAAGCACAAAGCCATAGATGCCCGCATCGAGCAGCAGGATTTTGTTGAACACCGCCAGGTGCGCCGGCCACGCTCCCTCAAACCAGCGCAGATCGACGGCCAGACCCAGCACAACCAGCACCAGAAAATCGCGCCAGTTTCCGCGCTCAGCCGCATCCACGCGTGCCGCCTGGCCAAGCAAGCACGGCGATCGCGACGGGCACTAGCGCATACAGCGCGAACCAACCCCAGCGAAACATGCCCGCCCCACAGGCCACCAACAGATACGGAATCGACAGCGCCGCTGGGCAAGCAAGCCGCATCCAAACAGGCAATGCGCGAACTCGCACGGCCGCGAAATCCGGAAAGAACGCCACGGCCAAATACGGAATCAGCGTGAGCAGCGCGGCAGCAACGTTGAAGGGAGTGATCAATGCCATCTCATTCCATTGTGCGTCATGCCGTGCCTGCTGCTTCAGGCAAACCTTAGTCACGGGCGGGCGCGGTTTACCCATAATCGATTTACCAGGTCTGTCCGATAGACTCTTCAGTCATTTGTGGAGGCTCATGTGACTCTTCTTACCTGGAACCATGCCTGCAACGTGGGTGTGCGCGCCATGGACGACCAGCACGGAATCCTGATGGACGCTATCAACGCACTGCGCCTGGCGCTGGTGCGCGGAGCCGGGCGCGAGAGGATCAGCGAGCTGCTGGACGAGTTCATCGAGTTCACCCGCATGCACTTTTGGAGCGAGGAGCAACTCATGGCGCAGACCGGCTTTCAAGGCCTTGAGGAGCATCGCGCCGAGCACCATCGCATGCTGGCCGACATTCTGCAGGCTGCGCATCGTCTGCAATACGGAGAAGGAGTGCAACTGCGTCCCCTGCTCTGCGGTTTGCACCACGGATTCCTGCATCACATCGAAACCATGGACCAGAAATATGCACCGTGGCTAAACGAACACGGCGTGAACTGATGCGCGGCCAACGCTCCTCAAGTTTGCCGAATTCCTTCCGATAACTCTCTTGCCGGTATCCGCCGGCAGGAGGATCTCAATGTCCTTTATGACCTGGAACGATAGCTATTCGGTGGGCGTGAAGACCATCGATCAACAGCACGCCGGTCTATTCGCAATGGTTAACGAGCTTCACACTGCCATGATGAATGGCGAGGCGAAAAACGCGGTCGGGCCGCTGCTCGACAAGCTTGTGAAGTACACGCTCGAGCATTTCGCCTTCGAAGAAGCGCATGTTGGAGACGGCAAAGTATCCGAGCTTCGTGGCGCATCGTGCGCATCACGTCGACCTCACTCGACAGGTGAAGGATTTCATGGCGCGTAACAAGCACGGCGATGGCACCGTGAACATTGAATTGCTGCAGTTCTTGAGCGACTGGCTCACCAAGCATATCCAGCGTGAGGACAAGCAATACAGCCCATTTCTCACCCGCCACGCCGCGTGAACCCAGCCGCCTCGATTCATCGGCCGACGAAATGTCAACTTCTCCTTCTATCAGAATGATTTCTTATCGCGGTCATTTATTCCATCGGCGAAAGCCAAAAGGAGAGAGCGCGAAATGGACATGTCGAATCACAAACAAGATCCGGGAATCCCGACAGGGCTCTTGTGGGAGTCGAACATCGCGCATCCGAAGAGCGAAGATCGGGCATACGGTCTTTGGCTGAACGGACCGTGCAGCGAGAGCGAGCGCGCTCAGGCTATCAATTCCATGAACAGATGAGGGGGCCGTCCTCAAGAGGAGCAACTGAATGGCCGAGTTGAATTGGTCTGGCAAATATGCCGTCGGCGTGGACGCGATCGACGACGATCACAAAGAGCTGTTCGAGGCGGTGCGGGGACTCGAATCGGCGATGGCGCGATTCGCGGAGCCTGCGGAGATGGGCGTACTCCTGAAGAAGCTGTCGGCTGCCACGGCCAGGCACTTCGCGGACGAAGAAGCGATGATGCGCGAGCAAAGTATCCGGGCCTTGCGCTACATGCTGCGAACCACCAGAGGCTCATGGAGAAGGTGCAGGCGTTCGCCACTCGCCACAGCCAGAACGGTGCCACAGTGAACCAGCACGCATTGAACTTTCTTCGCGATTGGCTGTTGCATCACATTGAGAACGACGACGCGCGATTAGGCGTCTGGTTGATCGAACACAAGCCGGGATAAGAAAAGATCGGGGAAAGTAAAAATCGCTGCGCGCTTATCCCGGAACCGATGTCAGCTTAATTCGAACGACAACTGCGCCGAAACCCACACAGGCGCCGCGGCCTTGGGCTCCGAAGCCAGTTCGTAGACCAGCCGCTCCAGCACCAGCCGCTTGTCAGGCGGCGAGGAGCGCAGTTCCAGATCGGCGCGGGCTACGAGGCGCAGCGCCCGCGTGAGTTCGCGTCGACTCTTGTAGCGCCGCGCCTGGCGGATCAGGTCGTCGGCGGCAAACGGTGGCATGCGAAATCCCTGCCACAGCGCCTGCCAGATAGCGCGTGAATCGCGCACGTTCTTTTCCAGGATCACCAGCATCTGCCGGAAGGTTTTGGCCAGCATGTAAAGATGGCCGATCGCAGAATCCTCACCGGCATCGGAGCTATTCAGCAATCCCTGTAGCAGAGCCAGAGCGCGCACGCGATCGCGGGCGCTGATCGCGTCAGTCAGTTCGTAGAGTGTGCGCTGCTTGGCGCTCAGCACCATCGTCTCCACGTCGCCCAGCGTAATTTTGCCTCGCCCCGACGTGTAGAGCAAAAGCTTTTCGAGTTCCGACGAAACCAGCATCATGTCCGCGCCCAGCGCGTCTGCCAGTTCACGCGCCGCATCAGGCTCCAGCCGCGTACCTGCTTCGTGCGCCGTCGCAACCGCCCAGCGCATGGCATCTTCCTCGTTCGCGCGCGCCAGTTCCACCATGCCGCAGTGTTCGCCCAGAGTTTCAGTCAGCCGCTCATAGCGATTCTTGTCGTCGAGTTCCATGCGGCGCGCATCGGAGGGGATGCGCAAGAAATCCGCGACGAACAGCAGCAGCGCCTGCGGATTCGGCGAATGGAAGTAGCGATCCAGCGCGGCAAATTCTTCCTTCTTGGCGCCGCGCGTGTAAAGCTGGCGCACGTTGCGCACAAAAATCACCTGGAACGGCGCCATCAGCGACGGGGTTTGCGCGCGATCAAGTATCTCAAAGATCGAAGTTGAGGCGAGATCGAATTCCGAAAGGCAAAAATCCCGGAGATCGGCGGGAACGAAGGCCTTCAGCACGGCAGCGCGGCAGCGGTCGAGAAGGAATATCTCGTCGCCGGCGAGCACATAACCGGACCGCAACTTCCCCGTGCCTGTTCGCGCGGCCTCGATCTCCGCAACGAAGCGTGCGGCCGCGGCAAATCCCGCGCCCCAGCGCGCCCCGCTCACAGGAGTGAGCTCCCGACCGTGTGTTGCATGAGCATCGATATCATGCGGCTCCAGAATACCGCCCGGTGAGCGAACACACCAGCGCGGAAAACAGGGCCGGAATCAAGACCGGGAACAAGAATTGTCCCACCCTTCGCCTTGTTATCGCTTCGCCGCGGGTGGATACGAAATCTCAAACTGGCTAACCACCACGCTGTTGCCGAACGGAACCGACCCCGTCCACGCCACACCCGCTCCGCCGTAGTTGTTAGGCGTGATGGTCGCCTTCAACGAAAGCTTTTCCGCGTCCGTGGTATTCGATCCGATCGCGGAAAAGATGTTGCCTTCGACCGAAAGAACGATCGTCGCATTCGGCTTGAACACTCCCGTCAGCTGCTGCTGGTCGCTCACCGGATGGCCGATGCCGTCGACAATTTGATAGAGCTGAAACATGCACTTGTCCGCAGCCTGGATGGTTCGCCAGAAGCGCAGCGAGTAACCGGTTCGTGTGCGTGGATCGTACTTGATAAAAATGTCTGCCTTCTGGTTGCGCGGACCGG
Source organism: uncultured Acidobacteriota bacterium (assembly GCA_963699385.1). Lineage (GTDB taxonomy): Bacteria > Acidobacteriota > Terriglobia > Terriglobales > Acidobacteriaceae > Telmatobacter. The sequence goes on from CAVOTQ010000023.1 coordinate 79,558, forward strand.
CATTGTCGTCCGGCGAGCCTGCAATGCCGAATCCCTGCCCCGCGGTCTTTTCCGGCGTCATCACGATTTTCACCCGCATGTTACCCGTCGGCATCGTCGTCCTGATACAAGAGCTGCGAACCGATCGAGGCAATGCGCAGTCCGTAGCCGTTCACCAGGTTGTCGCCGACGGAGGAGGTCCACGTACCCAGCACAGTCCACATGCCGCTCAGGTAGTCTGTCTCCGGCGTCTCCACAAAATTGCGGAAGTTGGGATCAATGTCGCGTGACCTGATCTCTACGGCGTGAACTGGCTTCGCAGAAATCGCGACAGTTTCCGGTCCCGGATCGCTGATGTTGTGTTTGGGCCTGACAGCGGCTTCGACAAACTTGTCAGCGAATCCCGGTAGCAAGGTGAGTTGCCGCAGTGGCACATTGCCGCGACTCACGGCGACCTCGCGCCGCGTCGCGCACCCGGCATCGTCGCAAACAAACCAGGCAATATCCGACTGGTCTTCACGGCCGCCCAGATTCAAAGCGTAGGTCACTGCGATTTTTCCATCTGCCGGAACGCCAATCGCCGGCTGGCGCGCGAATGTCGGCGGATCGATGTACATGGGCTCAACGTAAATGTGCGAAGTGACGTAGAAGCCGTCGGCTGCCGTAGCGCGGACGCTCACGTACTCGCCGCGATTGGTTGCGTTGCGCCCCGTGACAGTGATGGACTTTCCGTTCTCGGCGCTGAGGGTGACGAGTTTTGCATCAGTCGACCAATGAATCACGGTGTCACCCGCGCGCTGCGGCTGAACCGTCGCCGTCACCGTGACTCCCGGCCCTCCGGTGCGGATCGACGCGTTGCCCGGTGGCTCAGTGTTGGCAAAGGGATCGGCCACCGCGCCGGCAGACCGCACTGCAACGCCGGGTACCGCGGCTGCGAGCGCCATGCGGAAGATGTCGCTGCCCTCGCTCGCATATTTTTCGCGCACACGCGCCGGATCCCATTCGTCGACGACTTTACCGTCGGGAGTCGCACGCAGCATGTTCCACGGATTGAATGCCCGCGCCTGTTCCGCAGTGATCTCGCGCGAAAGCGTAAATGCGTGCGGGCCCAGAATGCTGTCGTAAATCACTGCAGGTTTTCCGCTGGCATCTTTGGTTTGATACGTCAGCGCGTAAACGTTCTGCCGCACCGCCGCCTTCCAAACCATCCACGCCACCGGCGACCGCGGTGTATTCACCGGCATGGTGCAGTGGATGAGTGCCACCGGATTGCGAAATCCCTTGTAAAACTCGAGCCCATGTGCGGCCTTGAAGACGGTGTTAATGAAGGCAATGCCCGAAGACGACATGACGCCGTTGCCGGTGGGAAAATAAACTTCGGAGTCTTCCCACACGCCCACCTGCCCGCCTCCAATAAAATCATCCGTCCCCTCAATGTAGACGTGCGTGAAGTAAGACCGCGTGGTGCGGATGAAGGTGGTATCGAGCCGGCCCAACAGCGCCACGTGCGAGTACACATGCTTGTCGCCCTGAGCATCCAGAGCCACGGCCTGCGTGATCACCTGAGAGCGCGCCTTCAGATTTTTCGAGGGATCGCCGGGATACTCGTAATCGAGGTTGCAGTAATTCACGAGGGTCAGGTTGATCATGCGAGAACCCGGTCGCATTCACCATCAGAATGTAGCCGTTGTTCGACGCGCCTTCCTTGTTGCCGCGATTGTCGGCGAGCACCACCTTGCGCCGGTCGTCAGTGAGACCGAGGAAGGTGATGTAGCTTTTGGTGATTGTCATGCTGGCTTCGGTATCGCCGCCGCGAAGAAAATAAACGTCGGGTTTGATGCCAATAACGGTAGGGTGGTCAGGCAGTGCCGGCGGGCGCGGCCGCGTAAGCTGCCTGCAGCGTCTTGAACTTTTTCTGCGCGGGATCGTCCTGCCGCAGGCTGCTGTCGACCAGGTAGTCGTAGGCGGAATGTGTGGTGTCAAAGGATTGGCCAGTGTAGCCGTTGTATGGCGCGCCACGCATGTTGTCCTGGGCAGGAGCAGCGGTTCCTGCCGAGAACCCAAGCAAAAAAACGGCAAGGAAAGCTTCCCGCGAACCGCAGCGCATCTTCATCATTCATCTCCAATTGTGTGGTCAGACCACCAGCGGGAACGATAGAAGAGCAGCGCCGTGAGTGTCAATGCAAAATTGGGCAAATTTGCACGGGATGCAACGGGATTTCAGAGCCCTTGGAGACTTCACAGACCTTCGAGGATATCGGCCACCAGCTGCCGTGCAAATTCGCGCGAAAGGCGCTGAATGGCCGCAGGATCTTCCTGGATGAATGTAGGCAGGTCCGTGGAGGACTGGTATTGTTCGCGGTAAACGTAATTTTTGTTCTCGTAGAGCACGCGACCGTCATGCGCGGTGAGCGTAACGGAAGCCACGATGGTAATAACGAAGCTCGACGACTGCTGCGTGGCCGCATTGTACGTGAGTGGCGTAACGTTTTGTTTGAGGATAGTACCGTGCAGCACCGCGTCGGCATCGGAGCCCGAATTTGTGGTGACACGGAAGCGCGTGCGCGTGATGAATTCGCGAACCACTGCCTCTGTCAATGCCGTCTCAGTCCCGTTGGAATCGGTGCGCGTGGAGAACACCGGCACCGCAAGCGTCTTCACGCCGGGAGGCAGTTGCGAGGCCGCGCCCAGCGTGTGATAGCCGCAGCCGCTCAGGCCGGGCATTGCCACAGCTGCCAGCGTGGCAAACAGCAAACATACGATTCCGCGCATGACGCCATTCTATCTCGCACGGTCCGAGAACTGCCGTCGGATCCCAGCCCTCGCAAAGTCAGGATCGGGCGCCCAGCGCAGCGTTATTGCGCCACGCGCGTAAACGTGAGGACCTCCCGAGTGTTCGGGTTGCTCAGGATCATAGTGTTCGGCCCGTTAAAGCGATAGGCATAGCTGGAATTGGGCGGCTGTGGTATGGGCTGCTGCTGCGGTTGATTGCAAACTGGATTGTTCGGATCACCGCATGGCACAAAACCCATCTTCGTCTTCGGCGACCAGTCTGTGACTGTAAAGGCGATGATATTCGGCGCGACGAGCTGGTAGGGGCCGCCTTGCGCAAACTTCATGCCTCCATTCTGTGGCACCATCAGTTGTATATATTGTCCGCTCGCATCAATCGAAATGGTCACGATAGTGCCCGAAAGCACCGCGCGCCATTGGCCGACCACGCCGCCTTGCGAAGCCGGAGCCGTTTGTGGCCCTGGTGTCTGTTGTGGCCATGGTGGCGCTTGTGGTCCTGGCTGTCCTGGACCGCTTGTGGCCCTGGTGTTGGTTGTTGCCCTGGACCCACTTGTGGTCCTGGTGTCGGTTGTGTCCCTGGTGCCGTTTGTGGCCCGCAGCCTATCGCTATTCCGCCTGCGAGAAGCGCCGGAAAAACCCATCGGGCCAGGCGCAGAACCGCGTCGCTGGTCCCCGTGGGAGTGAGGGAATTTTTCATAGAGACCTCCTCGGCTCTGGGGAATGAGGGATCATAGCACGGGAATTTTGAACTGGAAGAGGGTTCTTATTGTGAGGCGGAATTTGCTCCGGAGTCGAGAGCGGACGCGTATGCTGATTGCCATGATCTGGACCACGAGCTGGACCGGGAGTTGGATTGTCTGGGCATTGCTTTCCGCCTATTTGCCGCCGCCACAGCGCTTTTGGCCAAGGTGGGCGTGGCGCACGTTGACTCAAACCTGGCCACGGCGCTGCGCACCACCGTGGTGGTCGTCTTTGCCTGGGGCATCGCGCTCGCGCTGGGCAAGCACGGCGAGATGCGTTCGCTCGACCGCCGCACCCTGCTCTTTCTCGCGCTCTCGGGAATTGCCACGGGCCTGTCGTGGCTCTGCTACTTCCGCGCCCTGCAGTTGGGGCCGGCCTCGCGCGTCGCGCCGCTCGACAAGCTCAGCGTTCCCCTCGTGATGATCTTTGCGTGGCTGCTGCTGGGCGAAAAACTCAATGCCGCGGCGATCGTGGGCGGCGTACTGATCACCGCCGGGGCCGTGGTGATGGTGCTGGGATAGAACAGGAAAGCAGGGAACAAGGGAACAGAGATCGAAGGCAGAACGGCGAACAGATAACAGGAACAGAGTGGCCCCGTTTGGCCGATCGAAAATAGCCCAGGGTGGAGCGCAGCGAAACCCTGGGAAAGCCGGTGCATAAAATGCCGCCGTCCCGTAGGGCCGGCCGAGCTCTCAACCACCCCGTCCCTCCGAATCGGGGTCTGAAGGCTGCGAACTATGAACGTGAACTGCTCTCCTATACTGAAACCAATGCCGGCAATCTGCACAGAACGAAGCATCTCAACGCGGACCCGGGCACCGCGCCGCGCCGCATTGTGCTCACCGGTTTTATGGGCTCCGGCAAAAGCACCGTGGGGCCGCTCGTGGCGCGGCAACTGGGCTGGAAGTTCGTGGATGCAGACGACGTGATCGCGGCCGAGGCCGGCTGCAACCATTCCGGAAATCTTCGCGCGCGAAGGTGAGGCCGCGTTCCGCGAGCGGGAGCGCGCCACCATTGCGCGTCTGGCCGGCGAAGAAGCGCTGGTGTTGGCGCTGGGCGGCGGAGCGATTGAAGATGCCGCCACGCGGACTCGCTACTCGCAACGCGCCGGAAACATTGCTGGTTCACCTTGAGGTAGAGCTGGCTACGACGCTCGAGCGTTGCCGCGGCACCGAGCATTTGCGGCCCATTCTGGCCGACCAGGCGAACCTGGCCAGCCGCTACCAGCGGCGTTTGCCGCTTTACCGAACGGCGCATGTTTCCATCGCAGTGGATGCGTTTACGCCGGAGCAGGTGGCGGAGGCAATCATTCACGCCGCGTGCCGCCGCTGATCCCGGCTATCAACTCGGTAGGGCATTTCCACTAACTACTAGCCACTAACCATCGACTACTTACCACTGTTTTTTGACGAAGACCGCTCTTTCGATGCACGATGGGCAGTGGCTCTTGCACGGAGGGTTGATGCATAGCAAGGAAGTCAGCACGCATATCCACGATATCGGTATCGTCCCGTGTGCGCGCGTCAGGAATCCGGACCACGCGCGATTTGCCGCGGAGACTTTACACGCGGCGGGAATTCCGGTGCTCGAAGTGCCACTCACCGTGCCCAAAGCCGCGAAAGTGATCGAGGAGCTGGCCACGCGTTTTCCCGATTTGATCATCGGTGCTGGAACTGTGCTGAATGAATTGGAAGCGCAGCGGTGCATAGATGCCGGAGCCCGTTTTATCACCAGCCCGGGACTGGTGCTTGGCGTCGTGGCCTGCGCCAGGAAGGCCGACGTATGCGTTTTTCCGGGAGCGCTGACGCCGTCAGAGGTGATTGCCGCATGGCATGCAGGCGCGGACTTTGTGAAAATCTTCCCGGCGGCCACGGCGGGCGGCCCCAGCTATATCCGCGCGCTCGAAGTGCCTCTGCCGCAGGTTCCCTTGATCGTGACCGGCGGCGTGAATCAGCTCACGGCGTTCGACTACATTCTTGCCGGGGCACGCGCCATTGGCGTGGGCAGCGAGCTTTTGCCGAACGAGGCATTGCAGCACCGCCACGCAGATCGCATCCGTGAGCTCGCGCGTCGCTTCCTGATCATGGTCAAGGAAGCGCGGGCGCAGCGCAACGGAGAATAAAGCTCTCTCGCGGACCGAGTCGGCGAGGTCGCAGGCTTTGGCGGCGTTGCTCAGGTGTTAGCTTTATTAGTGCGCTTGCGCAACCAGCAGGGTAGATTTTGCATCCGAATCGTTGTCAGCTCTCCCTTAAATCTGTCCCCACCGCAAGTTGACAAGAAAGAGAGAAAATCATGGCCAAAGCAAAGCAAACCAGCGCAACCCCGGATCTACATGGGAAGTCAAAAAAGAGCCAGATCAATGAGCTTATCAATGCCCTCAACCAGGATTTGGCTCGGGAGTATCAAGCCATCATCGCCTACACGATTTACAGCAACACACTCACTGGGGCCGAGTGGATGAAGATTGCAGCTGAATTGAAACTGCACGCCTCAGAAGAACTGCAGCATGCCATGATCATCGCGGACCAGATCGACTATTTGGGTGGCAAGCCAACGGCCGTGCCCAAGCCCGTGAGGCTCTCAGATAAAGCAGAAGAAATGATCCGCTTTGACCTCGACAACGAAACCGTGACCATCAAGAATTACCGTCAGCGCATCAAGCAGGCCGAGGCCATTGGCCACTACGCGCTCGCCGAGCAACTCCGGAAGATCGTCGCACAGGAGCAGGAGCATCAGCACGACCTCGCCACCGCGCTCGGCGTCGATGTTCCCAGAGTCTTCGAAGATGGAGCCTGACCTCCGGCTCTTTCGCAGAATTATCTACGCAGTCAGATTCAGGAGAAATGCTCCCACCCTCGGTGCATGAGGGATCGCGTGCCGTTCGCAGTAACGAGCGCTACCGCCGGCCTGTCTTTGCGCGGGCGCAGGATGCGGCCGATGTGCGTAACGGGAACGCCGGCGATGCGGCGCGGCACGCGCGCAGCCGGTGAAGCAGTGAACAACAACTCGTAATCCTCGCCACCGTGCAGGGCCTGCCGGCGAGTCGCGCCCGAATGAATAGGAAGCGCAGCCGCGTCGACTTCGGCGGCGACACCCGACTCCTCGCACAAATGGGCAAGATCCGTCGAGAGCCCATCGCTCAAGTCGATAGCCGCGCTCGCAAGGCCGCGATGCGCCAGCCCCAATCCCTGCGCGATGCGCGGCTGCGGGTAGAGATGCGGCGCGAGCAGTGATTGCAGATCGGCGGGAATGCGCAGCGGGGCAATTCTCCCGGAGTGCTTTTTGGGCCCAGGCCGCGCCGCCGGCGCGTTCGCTGCTAATTCCGCGAGCCGGGCAAGGCCAGCAGCGGCGCCTCCCAATGTCCCGGTCACGTAAAGCAGGTCGCCGGGCCGGGCGCCTGAGCGGAGCAGTGCTTTGCCGCGCCGCACTGCGCCAACGAGAACGATGTCGGCGACAGCTATCGGCGATTCCGCCAGGTCGCCTCCTGCCAGGGGCGTTTGCAAGGCGTGGCCAGCGCGAAAAATCCATCGAAAAACCCGTCGAGCCAGCTTCTTGCGCATTTCGCCGGGCCAGTTCTTCGGCCGGCGCCACGCCCTTTTGCGTTTTGGACCAGTTCTTTGGGAACACCGAGCGACAGGAATGCTGCGACGGGCCGCGCCCCCATGGCGGCCAGATCGCTCAAGCCGCGTGCCAGGGTGCGATGCCCTATGGACTCCGGAGTTTGCCAATCCAGCCGAAAGTGGCGGCCGGAGATGGAAAGATCGGTTGTCACGGCAAGCTCCTCGCCGGCGCCGACTCGAAGCAGCGCGCAGTCGTCGCCGATGCCGAGACGCAGCCCGCCGTTGGCGAGTTGCGCTGCCCGTCCGCGAATCTGCTTCAAGAGGGCCAACTCGCCCAGCTTGCCCGCATGAGCATTGATTGCGACCGGATTGCATGTCCATTCAGGATAGGGTATTGGAGCTCCGGATGGTCCGTTGGGCGGAATGGGTCTCGCTTCTCGAGAAGCCGTCATCAATGGTGTGTTTCGCTGATGCGAAAGGAGTTACTCAACGTGCGGACAGCTGGCGAGGGCTGATTCCAGCTTGGTACTTAAGGCATGGAGTGCCGATGCTTTCGATTGACCCTGCGTGAACGCGTCTGCTAACCTTAATCAAACGTTCATGCAATTGCCCTGTGGGGCTGTACGGCTTCGGTATGGGCGTTAATGCCCGTACGCGATACTCTTCCCCCGTGTTGGAATTGCGTTGCGGCCCGAGGGTCGCCGGGGATCGCAGGCACAATGTTACGTAAGCGCTACTACATAGTTTTTGTCGCCAGGGATGAGGACGGCCAGCTACGGAAGATTCCGCTTCCGCTGAAGTATGCCTACGGATTCCTGGTGGCAGCGATCATCGGCGCCTTCACGATTGTGGGCCTGGCCGGGTCCTACACCCGCATGCTGCTCAAAACCGAGAGTTACAACCAGGTTCGCGCGGAACGCGAAACTCTGCGCCAGAATTACCAGCGCATGGAAGAGATCGCGCACAATCGCAGCATACAGGTCGCGTCACTGGGCGCTCTAGCCAACGAGGTAACGGCGCTCTACGGTTTGCGCCAGAATCGGCTCGAGAACCAGGTTGATGCCGCTAAGCCTGCGGCTCCGGCCACAGCCAACGCGTCGGCACCGGCACCGGCCAGCATGTCGCAGTCTGACGACATGAGCCAGCAGCAGGTCGCCAACTCCATCGGCGCATTTTACACGCTGCGCAGCGAGGCTCTTTCCGGGCAGATTTCGCGCGCCCTGGAGAGCGGACTGACCTCGAACTTTACCGGCGACTGGACGGAGTTGGCCGATGCGCCATCGTTGTGGCCGGTGGAAGGCCGCGTGGCGTCGAGCTTCGGCGAGCGTGAGGATCCGATCAACGGCGAAGGCGCGTTCCACTCCGGCGTGGACATCGATGCGCCCTATGGAACGCCGGTCCGCGCGGCGGCAGATGGCGACGTGACCGGTGCCGAGATGGGCGCGGGATACGGACGCGCGGTGGTACTGAATCACGGCCACGACGTCCTGACGCTGTACGGGCATCTTTCCGCGATTGCGGTCATTCCCGGGCAGCATGTAACGCGCGGCCAGGTGATCGGCTATGTAGGCCAGTCGGGCCGCGCTACCGGCCCCCACCTGCATTACGAGGTGCGCGTTGCACAATGTACCCGTGAATCCGTACAAGTACCTGCGCATGACCTACGAACAGGCCTCAAACCTGGCACCCGGCAACGCTCCCCGGCCAATGATAGAAATTGAGTGAGGCAAGAAGCTCCCGGCGAACGGGAGCTTTTTTATTGGCGCCGCAGAGCGCGAACTCGCGACAGCTTTCTCGCGGACCCTGGAGCTCGTTGCCCCATCTTGCGACGTGTCTCTGCTGCAAGCTGAAGGCGGCCATCGTCCCGCATCGCATCTCAGATTCCGCTGCGCCGCCCGTCTGGTGCGACGGCGTCTACCGCTGCACCGTGCATTGACTGAGCGCCACGTTGAGTTCGCCGGTGCCGACCACTTCCATGTCAATCTGCGAGGGAATGGGAAACCCGTCGATGGTCTGGTATAGCACGGCCACATTCATCTGCTGCACTGGAGCTGATGGATCGCCGGTGCTCTGAATGTTGGCCGCGAAATGCTCCACCAGTAGCCCCTGTGGTGTGGCCTTGTACGACGGATCGAACTTGATCGATATGCCGCCTGATACCACGTCGTAGTGTTGCAGCAGAAGATCATTGGAGAAGACCTCGGTCACCGAGTTGCCGCCACCCTCGCCATGGAATGTGATTCCAGAGGCTGTATGCGTCACCGCCAATCCACTCGAGTTGTCTGGGATCACGGAGCCATCCACGAACGGCGTCCAGAACTGAATAAAGCCCGCCAGCGATTGCTGGCTTGCGGAATGCATCTGGTTGAGCAGGGTGGTCTGATCTGGGGTGAGAGCGTCGGACGGCGGAGTCCAGTCCAGTGTGGCGGAGCCGTCCTTGAGGTTTGCATGGAGCACGATGGCAACGCGGTTCAACAGCAACAGCCGCGGGTCATCGGTGCTGACAGTGGTGCCCGGACTCGCTTTCGCGATCGTGGCAAGCCAATTCGGATGGACCGTGCAATCGAAACCGGTCAGGCCCGCTTTCACCGTCGAGTAATACAGGGTCCTGGCCTTGTTCAGCAGAGCATCGTCGGCGGCCTGGTCCTGCTGCGAGCGGGCGGAACCCGTGGTGGACGGAGCCTGCGCCCGACCGGCGGCCGAGATAAAGCAGAGCGTAGCGAGGATGGCAAAAAAGAACCCCTGCAGCCTGAACGAGAAGTTGCGCATCAGGAATCCGCTTTCTGAGGATTGTTGTATTGTGCCCCAGCCGCAGGCATTGCGCAACAAGAATGCTCCACGAGGCGCAGCTATCTCGCGCTCACCCTCGCGCTCTCGCTAGCACTCTCACTAATCGCTGTTCAAGCAGCCGGCTCGCGCGGACCCGGTGTAAAGCTTATGCCTGCATAGACAGCCAGCGCGGTGCAATCCGGAATCAGCATGGCCGTTCCGCGCTGCGCCACAAGTCCCCGGCGCTTGAAGTCGTTCATGCAGCGCGAAATGGTTTCGCGGGATGTGCCGATAATCTCCCCAATCTCTCCATGTGTGAACGAGCACTGAATTTGTATGCCCCGCAATGTCTGCGAACTTTCCGCGCACCAGTCCAGCAATAACTTGGCGAGTTTCGCAGGCGCGGACGACGTGAGCCCGAGCGTTCGCAATTGCCCTAAAGTACGCTTGTAATCGAGGCTCAACTGGCGCGTCACATTCTGGCATGCCACTGCAGAGCGCAACAGAAAATCGAGAAAGCTCTTTCGCGGGAGAGAAGAAATCATGCACGGGAATTGCGCTTCTGCAGTGATTTCGTAGGGAAGACCTGAAACCACGGAGGTGAGCCCAAGGATTTCGCCCGGCGAGGCAAATCCAATAATCAGGCGCCGCCCGTCGATGGAGTTGAGAGAAATTTTTGCCCTCCCCTCAAGCAACAACAAAACGCTGGCCGGATCCTGGCCTTCTTCTAATATGAGCACTGTTCCCGGACAGAAAAAGCGCTCCGAAATCGAAACCAGGTCGAACAACGCGTCGTCCGGCATCCCTCTGCAGAATTCCCCCTTTCGATAAAGCAAGCGCGTGGCTGGCCATCCCTCCTCCGCCCATACTTCCCCCGTTGACCCGTTGTTGGATGCGAACCGCGAAGGGAATTCCGTGAGACTGCCACGCATCACATTTCGGGCGCCATTCTTTAGTGAGTCTCTTTCGCTCCGCCCGATCTGAAATCTCCTTGTTGCCGAGCCTTGAATCAGTGAGAAATCCCTCATTCATTTCCTTTCGCAACCGCAGAGCGGCCCAGTAGAGCCAGGGCCTGAAAGTTGTGCGCCTTCTAAATGGCTGATGCGCTGCTCGCCATCGACCCTCCTCACGATGGCTTGAATTCATTTTCGGATCGGGGCAACTTTCGCTTGAGAACAGAGAGAACCCGTACAGGTTCTCCCAGGTCGCTCCATCCGAGGCCGGAGCAGCGCAAAACAGCCACGCCATCCGCACAGGCGGAAAGTACATCGTCCGAAAATCCGGAAGTAGGTATACCGGCGTACAGGCTTGATAAGGCTTGCCGTTCGGCCGGTGTCGAGAAAGAACCGCCGATCGCCTTGAAGGCTTCGAAGAGCTCGGGTTGGGTGCGACCGATCAGCTTAAGGAAGCTGCCCACTCGACCCACCATGACAAAGCTGTTCCAAAGGCAGCCACTGCACATTAAGTCGTTTGCCAGGGCCCCTGAAGGCTTCTCCCAGAAGCGTTCCACATGCGAGGTGGAGTCGGTGAAGGGGTTGTCGAAGCGACTCCCAGGCTGAATCCATCCGTAAGAAGTTTCCGGCGCTTCCGGCTCAATTCCCAATAGAATGACCGTCTCGGGATTGGACTCAGTGAGCGCGAACGCCAACTGGATTTGGTTCGCGAAGGCTTCGTCGTCCAGGAAATGATGGTCTGACGGGAAGAAGGCTACCCGCCCAGCCGAGTCGAATGTGCTGATGCGCATCAGGCTATACAGAATGGCAGCAGCAGTGCCCCGGTTCCGCGGCTGAATCAGCAGGCATGGTGCTGGCACTCCCGCAACCTGATCCTGATAGAACTCTTCGTGGACTTCGGTCATCACCAGAAGAGTTCGCTCGGGGTCGATGGTTCTTTGCACTCTGCGGCGCGTTTGCTCGAGAAGTGTTTCCTCTCCCACAATCGCGCAAAACTGTTTGGGCCGGTCATCCCCGGTGAGCGCGCGCGTCAGTGGGAGCAGTCGCTTGCCGTCTCCTCCTGCGAGGATGACACCCCATTGGCGCCCCTTTGCGTCGGAGCTTATTCCTAGAGTCTGCATTCTCTAACTCAACCTCGCTACGAAGAGTGGGCCCAAATCCGGGAGAATTGGAAAGCGCATGGCGCGAGAAGCGGGAAAGAACAGCGAAATCTTCTCACCAGGCATTCGAGTGAGTGTTCGAACTATCCCACCTTTGCGCCATCCATTCTGTACAAAACTGCTCACATTTGGTGAAAAAACAGCGCACCTCTCCGGTTGCACGGCTCTCCCAACGCAACGGATTCTGTTTTTCGGAAGTCGGGGATCAGTCATTCGTGGGGCCGAAACCCCACAAGACACCGCGGCGATCATGCGATCCCACGCTTCGCCAGAAGGAAGCAGATGATAGGTACGCGTCGTTTGTGGTGGGCGCAGTTTTACTGGGGCTGGAGTCCCGCCGCTCCGAGCATGTCGAAGAACTGCCGCTGCGTGCACTGGTCGATGCCAACGCCAACCAGTTTGCCCTCGCGATTGAAAACGTACGTGTGGGGAATGCCCGTGATGTGGAAGAGCTTGTGCACGGCGCCGTCGGGATCGAAGAGAACTGGCGGGTGATAGTTCGTTGGAGCGAGGAACTGGCCTACCTTAAATGGATTCTCATCGGTGATGGATAGAATCACGAGGCCTTGCGACGCGAAGTGCGTGTAGATGACGTCGAGATTTGGCATCTCCGCGCGGCAGGGCGGGCACCAGGTGGCCCAGAAATTGACCATGACAATCTTGCCGCGCAGTGCGGAAAGAGTCCACGGCTTGTTGTGCAGGTCCTTAAGCGTGAAGTCGGCCTTTTCAATTTCGGCATCGTTGGCGGCCAGGATTTCGCCGGCCTTCGCAAAGAGGGGGTCGTTGAGCGTGACGTTGACATGCTCGTAACGGACCAACTGCGCCAATTCCATATAGGGCATGGAAGGCTGATCGCCTTTACTTGGAACGGGCGTCTCGGCAAGCGACTTGGCCAGAGTGTCGGCGACAGTCTGCCGTGCATCGGCGCCCTGATCGCCTTCCGTGACCATGTTCGCGAGCTCATCGGCCAAACGCACCTTGGGTATTCCCGCTGGGAGTGCCTGAACAGCCTGGGCAAGCTGGATGGTGGCCGCCGGGCGCTTGTCGTCAGGCAGTGAACGCAGTTTCTCGATCTGGCTTTCGATTTTGGACGCGGAAAGTTGGCTGCGCGAAGGCGACGCGGCCAGCAACAGAGCGGCGACAAATAGGGCGATGGCGGAGCGTGTCATAAATCCCCCACAAAGACATTTCACAGCGCCGGATTGAGCACAATCCGGAGAATTGAAGGATTGTAAACCGGCGCGGCCAGAACTTTCCTGGGGATTTTAGACTTTTTGTACGCGCATGGCGATGTGCTCCGAGACCGCTTCGAGGATCTGTTCGTGGACCTCGTCGATCGAGAGGTCGCCTTCAATGAGGACGACGCGCTCGGGCTCGCGCGCGGCGATTTCGCGGTACTTTTCCCAGACGCGGCGGAAGAAGGCGTCCTTCTCAGACTCGAATCGGTTTTCGCTGGAGCCGGTTTCGGCCTCGACGCGATCGTTGCGGCGGCGCGCGCGGTTGAGGGATGCTGCAAAACCGGGCAGAAGCAGCAGCGTGAGGTCGGGCTGAAGTCCGCCGCAGATAAGCCGATGCATGTCGAGAACGACCTGCGAGCCGAGCTCGCGGCCGCCGCCCTGGTAGGCCTCAGTGGAATCGGTAAAGCGGTCGCAGACCACGATGCGGCCCGCGTCGAGAGCCGGTTGAATGACCTCCGCGATGGCCTGCGCGCGGTCGGCAAACATCAGGGCCATTTCCGCCATAGGCGCGATGCCCACGGAGCGCGAGGTGAGCAGGATCTCGCGGATGCGGTCGCCGGTTGCGGTGCCGCCGGGTTGGCGCAGCAGCACGGGTTCCTGGCCACGGCCCTTGAGCCATTTCTCCAAGCGCTTGATCTGAGTGGTTTTGCCCGACCCATCGAGGCCTTCGAGCGTTATGAAAACACCGCGCGGCATGGGCAGAGAATAACACCAGGGACTTAGGCGCCGGGGACTACCGGTTTGCGAGAATGCCGGGCTGCGAGGCTTCGCGACCGGGGCAAGAGATTGTCTGGACCGGAAGCCGCTGCATTACTGACAAGTTTGTCCGATATGTGTTAGAAGAGGGAGAATTCCCCAAAATTTTTCGGGATTCGGGCCCACGGAGGCCTGTGTGTCCTGTTGGAGTGAAACATGCGTTTGACCGTCTCGCTCAAGTCTGTTCTTTGCGTCCTATTGCTGGGCGCTTTGCCGGCCAGCCGGCTCGTAGCCCAAAACCTGACGCTGGAGGGCCAGACGGGCGGATTTCTGACGCCGACTGCTTATGTGGTCTATGCAGACAAGGGTCAAACCTTTTCCCACCCGGCTATCGGCTTTCATTACATCGACGCTTCAGCGGTCATTGGCAATGTTGAAACCTTCAGCATCACCGAGAGCTTTGCCGGTCGAGCAGAGGCTGGCTACACCCGCAGTCAGCATCAGTTTGGAGACCAGCCCACCACCACGGCCACACCACTCGGTCTCAGCAACCTCTGGAACTACTCCGGCATGAACGTCTTCCACGGCAAGGTCGTGGCTTTCAAAGACGGGCAATTCGGCGCGTGGATGCCAGGTATCGCGATCGGCGGCGTGATCCGCACTAACGACCACTTTGTTTCGGGAGCCGCCAACAAGACGCTGACGGGAACCGACAAGTCGTACACCAACGGCGACGCGTACGTTGCCCTCACAAAGACCTGGGCGAAACCTCCAGTGCCGTTCCTGCTCAACCTCGGATGGAAGGCCACCAATGCCACAATCTTCGGCCTCGGTGGCAAGAGCACTCGCTTCGGCGGACGATTGTTCGGCGGTCTCGGCATTCCGCTACCCATCGGCCATGGGATCGTAGCGGTACCCTCGGCGGGATTCACGCAGGAGCCCAGGACTTCGGTGAATCTGAACACCCTGTTGAACGCTGCGCTCTATCAGTGCGAAGCTTTACTCGCCTGCAATCCTGCGTCGTACCCGCTGATGAGCGCGCACATACCCACGACGCTGGACTACGCCATTCGCGTGACGCAGAGGGACAAGCCGCACTTCTCGTTCGATATCGGCGTGGGGCAGGTGGCGGGGAACATCGGGTCAATCTATGTCGCAAACCCCTACTTCAATCCAGTGAACCCCGCGTTTGGGCCTCCGGTCGTGACCACACCGGTGAATTTGCAGGCGCGGCATGTGGTGGGGATGGGGCTTAGTTACAGGTATTGATTAGGGAATAAGAAAATGAAGAAAGTGATGCGAGTCAACCAGTAAATCCATTCGATTCAATGCGAATTGTCGAAAACGCACCCCTACCGGGCAACTTCCTCGCCCAGGAGGGGTTCCAATTTGGCATGGACTGGTCGCGCCGGCGCACGGTAGACTCTGCTGGCGAGAAAAGCAGAAACAGAAAGCAGAAAACAGGAGGTTTTTCCATGCGAATTTTCCAGGCGATGCGCGTGAAATTCACGCGCGCAATGTTGCTGGCGCTATTTCTTTGTGTGATCCCCGCGTCTTTATTTGCGGGAGTTTTCATCAGCGTGAATTTTGCCCCGCCCCCGCTGCCGGTCCTGGTATTGGCCGATCAACCGCCATGCCCTGAAGCTGGCTTGATGTGGACGCCGGGTTACTGGGATTACGGTCCTGACGGCTATTTCTGGGTGCCTGGCACCTGGGTGGCCGCGCCGCAAGTAGGTTTCCTTTGGACGCCCGGCTATTGGGGCTGGGGAGCGAACGTGTATGTGTGGCATCCCGGCTATTGGGGACCGCACGTGGGCTACTACGGTGGCGTGAATTATGGATTCGGGTACATGGGCATCGGCTTTGTAGGCGGTGCGTGGCGCGGCAACACGTTTGCGTATAACACGGCGGTGGTGCGCGTGAATACAACTGTCATCCACAACACCTATGTGGACAACACCGTCGTGCGCAACAACACCGTCGTGGACAATAACCACGCGGCCTACAGCGGCGGCCCCGGCGGCGTCAATCATCCGCCGACCGCACAGGAGAACGCCTACTCGCACGAGCAGCACGTAGCGCCATCCGCGATGCAGACGCAGCATGAGACCGCTGCCAGGAGCAACACGAACAACTACGCCAGCCACAACGGTGGACATCCGCAGAATGTGGCCATGGCACGGCCGGCGGGCGGCAATACAGGCGGCAATGAGCACCGGGCAGTCAACTACAACTCATCGAAGTCGAATTCGGGGAATACCACGGCGCCCCACGGCGAGAACGGAAGCACGAATCAGCACCCTTCGATCAACTACAACGCTTCAAAGTCGAACACAGGCAATGCACCGAAGACCTACAACAGCTCGCATTCGAATACGGGTAACGCACCGGAATCCAAGACCTACAACGCTTCGCACTCGAATACGAGCAACGCTCCCGAGTCCAAGACCTACAATGCCTCGCACTCAAATACGAGCAACGCTCCGGAGCATTCGGGAGGCGGGCAACAGCACGGGCAGCCGGGGATGGCAGTCGAAGGCCAGGGGCCAGCAAGTACTCCGCAGCATGGAAAGCCTCATCGTTAAGAAGACGCACCAAAAGAGGCTCGTTAGAGAACGACAGAACCGAAAAGGCCCACGAGAAACCGTGGGCCTTCTTGCGTTGCCGCCAGTCGTCGATGATCCCTGCTTTTATTTATCCGGTGTGGGGGCGTAGTAGCCTTCGCGCGTGATCACGTTGAGGTCGCTCTTGCTGGTAGTGAGAACGATTTTGTGGAACCCGCCGTCGGTGTCCACTTTGTCGGGCGTATAGGTGAGCAGATATTGCTGGCGCAGGGATGCAGCGATCTGGTTGTAAATCTCGTCGAGGCTGTCCTTCTTTTTGGCTTCGAAGAACTGGCCGCCGGTGCGTGAGGCGATCTGCTCCATGATCTTCTTGCCGTCGACTCCGGCTTCGCTTCGAGGATTGCCGCCGCGGTGTCCACCCCCGCCACCGGGGTAGCCTCCGCCACCACCTGGATAGCCTCCGCCTCCCATGCCTCCATGGTGGCCGCCGTTTCCGGGGTAGCCGCTGTTGCCTCGGTCTTCCTCGCCTTTGAAGTAAATGGTGAAGACCTGCAAATTGGCGCGGTCTGCGGCATCGATGGCGTCATTGAGCGTCTCCTTGCTGCCGCGGTCTCCGCCGTCAGAGAAGACAATGAGCGCCTTGCGCCCCGACTTGGGCTTCATGAGTTCGTCGGAGGCGAGGTAAATGGCATCATAAAGCTGGGTGCCACCGCCGCCGTGCAGGCCGCCGTGGTTCCCATAGCCGCCATTTCCGTTGTTGTCGCCGCCACTGGTTTCAGGGCCAGAATTGTTGCGCTCCTGCGAAGTTGGCCCCATGCCATCGAGCTCGTGGTGCAGCTTGTCGCGCGAGTTGGTGAAGTCTTCGAGCAGCTCGACTTCGCGGTCAAAGTGAATGAGGAAGGCTTCGTCGCCCTGGACGCCAGCTTTCGCGTCGGCGGGGAGCATGAGGTCGATGAACTTACCGGCGGCCTTGCGTTCCGAGTCTAGGGCCGAGCTGACGCTGCGGCTGGTGTCGACTAGCAGGCCCAGGCGGAAGGGGAGGTTGCTCTGAGAGGTAAAGCTCTTGATCACCTGCGGCCGGCCGTCTTCGGTGAGAGTGAAGTCTTTGGCCGTTAAGTTAGTTACCAGTGCACCGTGCTTATCTTCGACTACCACGGGGAGCAGGACCTCGCGCGCCTGCACCTTGATGTTGGTGATCGGCTGCTGGGTTGAGGAGGAAGGGGATGGCTGCTGTGTCGCGCCGGAGCCGCGCACTGCGAAAAACGCGAGCAGAGAAACCGCGGCGAGTGAGAGAGCAACGCAAAGAGTTGATTTGGTTTTCATGTGATTTCTGAAAAACTACACGTCCAACCCTTTAGACGTCTTAATAGGGCTCTTCGTTGACCTTATTCACGGGATCATTATGGGGCCGGTGTAGAAGGCGGCGGATTGTGCTGGGCCCAGCGGCTGGGCGCATTGGCCATGGTAAGCACAAGCCGGCCGCCGGCGGCGATCTCGCGGTGACGAAGCCAGGCCCGGTCGAGAACTCGGCCGTTCAGCGTCGCCGAGGTCACGTACATGTTCTCGGCGGAAAGATTTCTGGCTTCGATCAGGAAGTCCTTGCCGCCGGCCAGATGCAGCGTGGTTTGAGGATACGCAGGGCTGCCGATGAGGTAAACATCCTGGCCGGCATTGGGGAAAATGCCCATCTGCCCGAAAGCGTACCAGGAGGACATTGCGCCCGAGTCGTCGTTGCCGGGCAGGCCATCGGGACCGGAGTGATAGCTGGCCGCGATGATCTGGCGGACGCGGGCGTCGGTTTTGTCGGGACGGCCGGCCCAGATGTAGAGGTAAGGTGCGAGGAATCCCGGCTCGTTGCCCACATCGTAGCGGCCAGGGACGTCGAAAAACGCGTCGAGGCGGCGCACGAAGTTCTCAGCCCCGCCGGATTTCTCGATCATTGCCGCGATGTCCTGCGGAACGAAAGTGGAATAGGTCCAGGAGTTGCCCTCGTAAAACGTGTCTCCGTTCCAACTGCAGCTCATTACGGCCGTAAACGGCGTGAGCCAGGTTCCATCGCGATGGCGCGGGCGAATGAACCCCGTGAAGCCGCCTTCGCTGAAATCTGGATCCCAAAGCTTCTTCCAATTAGCCGAACGTCGCAGGTATTTTTCGTAATCCGCGGTCTCGCCGAGACCTTTGGCGAGCAGGGCGATTTCGAAATCGTCCGCAGCGTACTCCATGTCGGCTGACGCGGGACGGTCAGAGCCTTCGATCGACACGTAGCCGAGATGGTGCCAGTCGTCGAGGCCGCCGCGGCCCTCCTTGAAGTGATCGGCGGGCGAAATCTCGGCATCGTGCATCTCCGCGGCGAGTGCGGTCTTCCAATCGACGCCTTTCATGCCTTTGACAAAAGCGTCTGAGAGAACGAATTCGGCGTTGCTGCCGCCTTGGGTGCGGCCGTTGTAATTGCCGCTGCGCGCATCGGGCAGCCAGCCCTCGTGCCGGTAGAGATCGACAAGGGCACGCACGATTTGGCTCTCGCGCTCCGGAGCTATAAGCAGCAGCAGGGGGCTTGAGGTGCGGAAGATATCCCAGATGGCGTAGTAGTCGTCGTAATACGGCTCGCTCGATTTCCAGAGCGGATTGTCGCCGGTGCGATCCGTGGGCATGAGCATGGTGTGGTAAAGGGCGGTCGAGAAGATCTGCGCCTGCTCCGGCGTTTCGCCCTTCAGCTCAACAGTGCTGAGCGCCTTGTCCCATTGGGCGAGGGCGGAGGCGTGAATGGCGTCGAAGTCGAAGCCGGGAATTTCGGCGGCGAGATTCTGCTTGGCCTGAGCGACGCTGACGAACGAAATGCCAATCTTCATGAGCACCGGATGATTGCCGATGTCGGCGAAGGTGAGCCATGCGCCGGAGCCGGAGCCCGATTCAGCATGCGCGCTTTTGCTCTCTGGAGTGACCTCGTCGTTGAGCCATGTGCCCCAGGATGCTGCCGGCGCGCTCAAGCGCGCGGAGAAATAGACGGTGTAGGAAGTGGGCTGCTTGTTCCATCCATTGGTGACGCTAGTCGATCCAGCGATTTCAGTGGGCGAAAGAATCCGGACCGCGCAGTCAGTGAGCCGTTGGTCTTCGTTCTGCTTCGCGCCGGAGACAAGGATGTGGCTTACGTCGAAGAGAAGATTGGCAGGTACGCCTTTGGGATAGTGAAAGCGGTAAATGGCGCTGCGGCGCGCGGCCGTGATTTCGACGCCGATGTTGTAACGGGCGAGCGTGACCGAGTAGAAGCCGGCGGAAGCGCTTTCGCCGGCGCGAGGCGATGTGGAATCGAGCGGCGCGAGCGCGCCGGTAGTGGGCGTGACGAGAATGTTTCCGTATTTTGCGCCGCCGCCGGTGCCGCTGACGTGGGTCTGGCTGAAGCCGCGAATATTGTCAGTGGCATTCCAGCCGGCGTTGGGATCATGGCCCGCCGGCGCTGCCATATCCGGGCCGGGCTTGATCTCGCCGAAGGGAACGACAGGGCCGGGAAAGACGTTGCCGCCGCCCGATGCGCCGAGAAATGGATCGACGAGCTTCGCGAATTGGCTGTGCGCTACGGCGCACGGCAGAACAAGCAGAGGTAGCGAAAGAACAATGCGGAGGGAGAGTTTCATTTCTATGCTTTTGTCGCAGGAGAAGGATAGCACCGCGGGGCAGCGAAATTACCGGAACTGGCAAGGTTAGAAGGGCCAGAGATGGAGCAAGTGAGCCAGGGAGCGAAGGAGAAAAGCGAGTCAGCAGACCAGCATCACCGCAACAGTTCTTCAAGAGTGGTGCTGAGATCGGTCTTGTCGTCGCGGTACTTGACGATGGCGGGGGCGTAGAGGCTTAAACCCCATTCCCGCCCGTTGCCTTTGCCGATGGCACGGGCGCCGGGAACGACAACCGCATTTTCGGGAACGATGAGCGGGGTTTCGGGGCCGGCGCGCAGCACGTCGCCTTTGACGAGATCGTACAGCGGCGTTCCGCGCGTGAGGATGGTGCCGGCCGCGAGCACCGCGCCTTTGCGCACGAGAGTTCCCTCGTAGACGCCGCAGTTGCCGCCCACCAGCACGTCGTCTTCGATGATGACGGGGCTGGCGTTGACCGGCTCCAGCACGCCCCCGATTTGCGCCGCGGCACTCAAATGCACGCGCTTGCCGATCTGGGCGCAGGAGCCGACTAAGGCGTGCGAATCGACCATGGTGCCTTCGTCAATATAGGCGCCGGTGTTGATGTACATCGGCGGCATGCAGACGACGCCGCGCGCCACGTAAGCGCCGGCGCGCACGGAAGAGCCACCCGGCACCACGCGCACACCGTCAGCCGCGGAGAAAAGCCGCGCGGGAAAAGTATGCTTGTCGACAAACGAAAAAGAGCCGGAAGTAGAGTTTTCCAGGGCGCCGAGGCGGAAGCCGAGCAGGATGCCCTGTTTAACCCAGGCGTTGACGCGCCATCCGGTCAGCGCTGAGGCATCGGGCTCTGCGGAGCGCACTTCGCCGCGTTCGAGACACGCACGTAGCTCGAGAAACGCCTTCATTGCCGCCGGGTCGCTGCTGGCAGCAGCTCCCGCGGCAAACTGCCGCACAATTTCAAGTTCAAGCTGGGCGAGATTCATTCCAATCAGAGTGTAACAAGACGAGGGCAGTGAAAAGTGTGAGTGTGAGTGTGCGCCGATCGCCCACGACCCACACTGACATTGACACTACACTCACACTCACACTGTTCATCAATCTCTCCGTTAGGCAGGGTTGATGGGATTGAGGGTGGGTTTGATCCTGAGCCGCGCGTGCGCGCCGACGGGTTGCAGACGGAAACAGTTTTTGCCAGATGGAATCAGCGCCAGTGGAATGGGCGCGTCGCCCGGCCGCCCGTGAAAGTTCTTCGACTCCAGCCACGCGCGCAGACGGGGATCGCAAATCTGCGTTTGGCCCTGCCAGAAATCCGGTTTGAGGCCAAGCTGAATAAGCAGGTGGTCCAGGTGCAGTTCGATGACGTTGCCGCCCCGAGGAAAATAGCGGCGCACATTTCCCGCGCCCACCTCGACGCCGGTCAACTCGCGGCCTTTGCAATGCGTTTTGACGACCATAAAATCCTGTCGAGCGACGGCGAGCGAGGACCGCCCGCATCGAGCTAAGTCTAGGAAGCATTGCCCGGTGGGGATACGGACAGAGAGAGAAAAACGGCAGCAGGTTCCTGATTTGAAACCGGCGAGGGGGGAACCCGGAATTGGGAAAATCCCGATCGAGCGCAGCGATCGGAAAACAGCGCGTGCAAGACGGGACCTGCGGCGCGTATGCGATACTCGAAACGGCATGTACAAACGCATCGTATTGAAGCTATCGGGTGAGGCTCTTGCGGGAGAGCGGGGCTTCGGCCTGGATGCCGAAAAAGTATCCGAAATCACCGGCGAGCTCGCGGAGATTCATGAGCTGGGTGTAGAAATCGGCCTGGTCGTGGGCGGTGGCAACTTCTTCCGCGGCGTAGAAGAGCAGGCCAAGGAGATGGACCGCGTGAGCGCCGACAACATGGGCATGCTCTCCACGGTGATCAACGCAATTGCCCTGCAGGATGCTCTGGAACAACGCGAGGTGCAATGCCGGGTGATGAGTGCGGTGTTCATGAATCAGATTGCCGAGCCGTACATCCGGCGAAGAGCGGTGCGGCATCTGGAAAAAGGCCGCGTGGTGATCTTTGCGGCAGGCATCGGAAATCCGTTCTTCTCTACCGACACGGCGGCCAGCCTGCGCGCCATGGAGATCAAGGCGGATGTGCTGCTGAAGGGCACCAAAGTGGAGGGCGTTTACAACGCCGATCCGGTGCTGGTCAAAGACGCCGTGAAGTACGACGAGATCACCTACATGGACATTTTGAAACAGGGCCTGAAGGTGATGGACCTGACTGCGGTTAGTCTTTGCAAAGACAACAACCTGCCTATGATCATCTTCAACATGAACCGTCCGGGCAACATGCGGCGCGTGGTGTTGGGCGAAAAGGTCGGTTCCCTGGTGACGGCGTAGAAACAGGGACCAAGAGACCGAGAAGACGCAAACCCAGCTTCCAGCATGCCGTAACGCCAGCTTAAGACTCATAACACTCGTTCCGCAGACCCTGTGCACTGGTTTTCTGTTCCCTTGTTCCCTCGGTCCCTTGTCCCCTGCTTTCGGAGCGTCTAACTGTTCGTGGAGACTCGCAAGCCAGCGCCGCTGAAAGCTCTAACAGGCTTGCGCTGCTTTGCGGCCATCAACATCGTCCTCTTCCACTTCTCCAATCCCCAGTGGTTTAATTTCAACTTCTACTTCCCCGCGCCCTTTACTGCGCGGACGATTCACGTTCCCGTTCTTTTTGCGCCGATCGTCAACGCGGGCTTCATCTCCGTGAGTTATTTCATCTTGCTCTCAGGATTTGTGCTTGGCTACAACTACAACGCGCGGGCGCGCGACGGGGAACTGGATCGCAAGCGCTTCTGGGAGGCGCGTTTTACCCGGATCTATCCCATTTACATTTTAAGTTTGTTGCTGAGCGTAGGAACCTGGCGCTCGGAGTACTTGACGCACACGCACGCCATGTTCTGGACAGGCGTGGTGTTGACGCCGCTGCTGCTGCAGGGGTGGATTCCGGCGGTGGCCACGTTCCTGAACACGCCGGCATGGACCATGTCGGCCGAAGCCTTCTACTACGTGATCTTTCCCTGGCTGGCACGCTGGAAAAAGCCCGCGCGCATAAGTTCTTACCTCGTCAAAATGGCGTGGGTGTGGGTGCTCGGGCTGACGCCCGGCGCACTGTACATGGCCTTCAACCCCGACCGTATCGCTCATCCCAACCGCTGGAGTTACGGGCCGTGGCTGTGGGCGTTGAAATACACGCCGTATGCGCACATTTTCAGTTTTGTTTTTGGCGTGATGCTGGCCAACCTCGACGCGATGATTCCGCGCGCGAGCCGCGTCCGCTTGTGGCTCGGCCTGATCGGCTTTGGGGGAATCTACGGGATCTTGAGCCTGGGAGCTCTGGTTCCCTATGCCATCATCCACGACGGCCTCCTGATGCCGCTGTTTGCCTTCATTGTTCTGGGACTGGCAGGAGAGAATCCGCTTGCCGCTGTGCTGGGGGTGCGGCCGCTGGTGTTTGTCGGCGAAGCCAGCTACTGTCTTTATCTGCTGCACTTCACCCTGTGGAACCTGATTCACGACTCACATCTGCTGGAGACGCTGGGGCTGAGCCGCTTCGACCCATGGCTCAGTTACGTGCTGCTCATCGCGCTTTCTCTAGTGGCGCTGTACTTCATTGAGAAGCCCGCGCAGCGCAAATTGCGCGAGTGGATGCACGCGACGAACGTGGTGAAGGAGCCCGTGGCTCGTGGAGGGTGAACGAGTGTGAGTGTGGGCGAGTGAACGAAGTGAAGGAGTGAAATGAGTGAAATGAGTGAAATGGGTGAAGGAGTGAAAACGGTGAACGAGTGAATAGGACCGCGGTTCATGGATTGCGAGACGTGAACTTGAACGCCGAGAATTCCGGTTCGAAAAACCTTGCTCAGCAAAAAGCCCAACCATACTGGCTGGGCTTTTCACTTCTTCACTCTTTACACTTCCACAACTACGATCCGCGAATCGCGGCCTTTACGGAGTAATCGACTGCGTGGCATGGTTGCCATGGGGAACTGCGATGACCGCCATGGGAAGCGCGCCGGTGGGGTAAGGCGTGGCCAGGTTGCTGGTCAAAGCGCCGGTTTCGGGGTTGAGCTTGAAGCCGGAGATCGAGTCGCCCAGTCGGTTGGCGGTGTAGACGTAGCGGCCCAGCGAGGGCTCGACGGCTACTGACACTGGATCGGTATCAGTGGTGTTCCCAGCCGTGGAGCCTGAACCCACGATGGTGGAAGGAGTGCCAGTGGGCAGGGAAATGGAATAAGACGACAGCGTGTTATCCAGCGAGTTGGTCACGTACATATAAATGCCACGCGGATCGATGGTGATGGCGGTGGGCTCGTTGCCGGTCCTGAATGGACCGTTGATCATGAAGCTGAGCACGTTCGTGGACAGCACCGTGTAGCCGATGAGCTGGTTGGAAGCGTAGTCGGTGACGAAAATAAAGCGGCTGGTGGGCTCCGTAGCCAGTGCGGAGGGCTTGACGCCAGCCTGGTAGGGGCTGCCGGAGATCGCGGTGAGGGCGCCGCTGGAGCCAACCGCGTAGCCGAAAACCCAGCCGGGGTTGGCGTTGCTGGATGTGGTCCCGCCCGGGTTGTAAGCCGACTTGTCGTACGCCGTCAAATACACCGCATTGTTGTTGGCCAGGACGGTGACGCCGGTGGGAACGATGGTGTCGGTGGCGAACGCAGAGGAGACGGCACTGAGGTTCAGCGTTTCTGTTGCAGTCGCCGAGCCGATTTTGCCGCTGCTGAGAGCATATTCCGTCAGCGTCGCGGTATTAGTGGTGCTGGAGGGCAGGTACGAAATCACGTAGAGGTAGGTATTGGCGGAGTTCACCGCCATGTACACCGGGGTATTGGGCAGGGTAATCGAGTCGGACTGCGTAAGAACGCCGCTGTCAGCGACGGTGAAGTGCACTACGGTGTTATTGCCCTGGTTGGCGACATAAACATTCAAGTAGTCCGAAGTCATGGCCATGGCCACCGGGTTGGTACCGCCCGAAGAGATGGGAGTGACAGCCGAGCGGATGGCGCCGGACTGCGCATCCGTCGCGTAACCATAGATCTGGCCCGCGCTGCCGGCAGAGGCGCCCGCCGAGGCGGCCACGTAAACAAAGTCGATGGTGACAAGCTGGCAGGCCGTCAGGAGTGTGGCCACAATGAGGCCAATCGCAGAGACCAGAGCAAGCTGGCTCAATTTACTGAACTTCATGCGCTTCCTTCGTCATGGGCCCTTGACTTCAAAAGCCCTCAAAAAATCTCGTTTACGTTGCCCCGTGTTTATTGTAAAAGCCGCGTACGGGGTATTGCCAGAACCGGCTGCAATGCACGAGCCGGACGATTACGTGGTCTCACTGCGACGCGATGCCGCCTCCCGTGCCATTGTGAGGAATGGCCGCCGCAGCCACGGGCTGGGCGTTTGTCGTAAACGGGGAGAACTGGGCGTCGAGCAGGGTTCCCGCCGTCGTGCTCAACTCAAAATCTGAAACCGTGTTGTCCAGAAAATTCACAGTGAAGAGAAAGTGGTTCGTCGAGGGATCGATGCCGATGGCGACGGGCTGCAAGCCGGTGGCATAGTTGTTGATGCGCGTGAGCACGCCGCTCGACATCGAATATGCGGTCACGGTGGCGTCGGTCGAGTTGGAGACGTAGGCATAGGCATACGTGGGATCGACAACTACGCCGGTGGGATCGTTCCCGGCAGGATAGGGGCTGCCGCTCAACGCGGTGAGCGCCCCGGTCGAACCGACGGTGTATCCGAGCACATCGCCGCGCACTGCGTCCGTGACGTACACGTACGTGCTTTTTGCATCGCTGGCGGCGGCGGAAGGCTGATCGCCGGCCGCAAAGGGCGAGCCGGGTACGGCCGTCAACACGCCTCCCGACCCGACAGAGAAGCCGAAAACATAACCCGCGGAAGGCGTCACCGAAGAGTCGTACGCAGCGACATACACATAGGCGCCGGAGGCAAGCACATTCACCGCCGTGGGCACGATCACGTGCGAAGCATTGGCACCGGTCAGCGTCAGCGGCCAGAATTGCGCGCTCACTGCCGGGTTGGTGGCCGGCGTGCCGAGCCCGATCGGCGTGCTGCTGGTTGCGGCGGTCAGCGGGTACACGGCGATGGAACCAGAGCAGGGATCCGCTGTGGAGCAAAGCGGAAGCGGCTGGTAGGTATCTACCACGAAAACATTGGATTTGTTGGCGGCGATGGCCAGCGGATAGATTCCAGGAGTATTGACCGTGTTATACGGATAGAGCTTGCCATCGTTGCCGATGATGAACTGGACAATGGTGTTGTCGTCCTGATTGACCACGAACAGATTCTGGTAATCGGCGGAGACGGCCTCGGCGACTGGGTTGCGGCCTTCAGAAGGAAACGGCGAAGTGGGAATCTGGCGCATGCGGCCGGACTCGGAGTTGATTTCGAAGACATCAATCTCCCCGTAGTTGTTCGCGCCCGCGGCTCTTGTTACTGGCCACGAAGACGAAATCCACGGTGAGTGTCTCGCAGGCAGTAATGAGCGAAGCCGCCACGAGGCTGGCCGCGGCAACCAGCAGGAGCTGGCTCGATCTGGAAAACTTCATGCGCATCTTTCGTCAGCAGGGCCACCCATGGGCCCCGAGAAAAATCTGGTTTGCTAATCAAATCCCGGCGCGCGCAACGAACGGCAGTGCCGGGATTCGGACTATGTTCTCTTGAGACTCCGAAGCATCCGGAGCCCCCCAAGAGGCGCTGGCCAGCCTGTCGCAATTCGACCGGCGGACGCCGCGTGGTTTTATCCGGTACGCCCATCCACCAGGCACCATGTCGGCTGACCCTGGAGGGCCCAGGTCTCCGTTGAGCGCATAGGATTCAGGTCGCCGGTATCGGGATCGAGTGTGCGTCCCGTGACAGTCGAGTCATATTGGTTGGCAGTGTAGACGTACTGATCCGAGGGATCCTCGACGATGCACTGCGGACCCGAGCCCGAGCCGAAAGGCTGTTCGGCAATGAACTGCAACTCATACGAAGGCGCGGTGAAGATTTCGTATCCGGCGATGCCGCTCTCCGGGTTGTTGCCGGTGGTGTTGTTGCCCTGGTTGGCCACGTACAACCACTTGCTCTTCGACTCGACCAGGAGCTGAATGGGATTGGCCAGTGTACCCGTATCGGGGAAAACGCCACTGGGTTCGGCCTGCAATGCGCCGCCGGTGGCCACAGTCCAGGGCAGAATCTGTCCGGGGTAGGTGCCTGCGGGAAATGGACACGTCCCGGTGGTACAGGTAATGGTGATGGGCTCGTTGTCGAGCACGTAAATCACGCCGACTGGCATTCACAATGGCGTTGCCCTGATGGATGCCCAGAGGTTGCACACTATTCTGGCTCAGCGTCAGCTGGCCGCTGCTGGAGGAATAGGAGTACGGCCACACCGACGTGCCGCCGGTATACGGGTAAGAGGTGGGCGTCGGCGCCCCAGTAAGGGTGAGCAGGAATCCGCCGTTGAGTACGAAATCGACAGGGTTGGCCGGAACCGGGAAGTAGGTCAGCGCGGACCCGTTGCTTGCAGTTACCTGGGCATTGACAACCAATGACAAGCGGCCCGTGGTCGAGTTGATCTGGAAGACCGTAATGTCACCACAGGTAGTGACCCCTCCTCCCAGTGCGCGTGCGCAGTTATCGTTGGCCGACGGGTTGGCATTGTCTGGCGCGTCGTGGTCCAGGACCAACAAATAGCTGCCCGAGGTGTCTACGATGAGCCGGAACGGGTTCTGGCCCTGCGTAAAGAAGGTCTCCTGAGGCGTCAGGATGCCGTTTCCGCCCACGGCATACTCGGTGATGTTGGCGTTCTGGCACTCGGCGCTGCCTACGCCATAGCAATTACCGTTGCCCGCATTGTTCACCCCACGATTGAGGACATAAAGGAAGCGGCTACCAAGAGTGAGGACGGCGCGAACCGGATTGGCGCCTCCCGAAGAGACTGGCAGTCCGTCAATAGGGGCCAGCGTACCGACGTTGTGGTCGATCCGATAGCCGGAGATGATGCCGCTGTTCCCGGAGGAGGCGGTGACGGTTCCCGTTATATACAAGAAGCCAACCGTATAACTCTCAACGCAAGACGTTACGCCAAAGATGATGCCCGCAGAGAGGACGCCCATCGAAAGCGCCTTGCCGAATTTCGTAAACCTCATGCTATTCCTTCATCCTGGTTAGGCGTGCGCCGCCAAGTTTGGTCGTTCCCGAGCAGAGCTGGGTTGGGATGGAATCCCTGATGAATTGTAAAAGGCGAGGGCAGGTTGTGCCTAGTTTACCTCTGGGGCTGGTCAAAAGCCTCGATTTCCAACACTTCGCCGCCCTGACCTTGGCCCCCCGGCCTGCTTCGTTACCCGGCAAACCCACTCTCTGGATGTAATCGCAGTATAGACGTTCCAAGGGTGGCAATGGGCAGCGATGGTCTTCGGGAAATTTTGATCGGGTGCGACGCGCGGGTCCGGAGACCCGCACGACAGCCGGTCCGGAGACCGGCGCTACACAAATCGGGAGACTCGTGGTGCGAATTCTGCCGCAGCGCTACCAGACGCGGCAGGAGTTTTGAGGGTACATGGGCTGGCCTTTCGTGCAGCCGAAGGCCTTTCCGAAGGCGTCGAAGTTCTCGACGGCGCCGTTGACGCGCCAGCGGCCCGGCGAGTGCGGATCAATGAGCACAAACTGCCGGGCGATGGCTTCCGAACGATTCTCGCACCACACCTGAGCGAAGCCGATAAAATAGCGCTGCGCTTCGGTGAATCCATCAATCTTATCGTCGATGCTTTTGTGTTCGTCGGCCAGGGCACCGAGCAGCGCCTGCCAGGCGATGCGCAAACCGCCGTTGTCGGCCGTATTCTCGCCCAGGGTGAGACGGCCGTTGACGTACGCGGCGGGCGTATCGCCGTGCGCCGGCGCAGCCTCGAAGCCGCTGTACTCGTTTGCCTCGCAATCGGTGCGCTCGGTAAATGCCTTACGATCGGCGGGAGTCCACCACTCGCGCAAGTTGCCCTTGCCGTCGAACTGCGAGCCCTGGTCGTCAAAGCCATGCGTCATCTCGTGCCCAATCACCACGCCAATGCCGCCGAAATTCACCGCGGGATCGATGGTGAAGTCGAAGAACGGCGGCTGCAGGATGCCCGCCGGGAAATTGATGTCGTTGAATGCGGTGCTGTAATACGCGTTGACCGTGGGTGGCGTCATGTGCCACTCTCTTTCGTCCACGGGCTTGCCCAGCTTGGCAAAGTTGTAATTGCGCGCGTACAGGACCGCCTGCCCTTCGTTAGTTACAAACGTTGCGCGGTCGACCTTCATGCTCGAGTAGTCGCGCCACTTTTCCGGATAGCCGATCTTGTTGCGGATCATCGCAAGTTTTTCCGCGGCGGCCTTTTTGGTCTCTTCGCTCATCCAGGGCAATTCGCGCATGTCGTCAGCCAGCGCTTTTTCGAGAGCGGCCACCAGTTTGTCCATGCTGGCTTTGGCTGCGGGCGGAAAGTTCTCTTTGACCCAGTCCTGGCCGACGGCCTCGCCCAGCGCCGCGTCAGTGGCGCGGGTGCACTGCCTCCAGCGCGGCTGCGGCACCTTTTGCCCGCCCAGGGTCTGCGCAAAGAACCGGAAATCTTCGTTGAAGAAGGCGCTCGGAAGGCTCGAGGCCTGGCTGTGCAGCACTTGCCAGCGCAGATAACTCTTCCAGGCATCGAGTGGTTCGCCGACGAGGAGCGCGTTGAGCCCTTTGAAGAAATCGGGCGCGACCAAATTGAGGGTTTCGAAAGGTCCGATGCCCACGGTGCTGAAGTAAATCTTCCAATTGAACTCCGGCGTCATCTTCTGGAAGTCTTCCACGGTGTAAATGTGATACACCTTTTCGGGAATCCGGCGGTCCACGCGAGCCATAGAGGCTTTGGCCATCGCGGTCTCAAGTTCCATCACCCTCGCGGCCTCCCGGGCAGCCTGCTCGGGCGAGTCGCCGGCGAAAGTGAACATCCTCTTCACGTGCTCCACATAGGCGGCGCGAATCTCGGCAAAGTGCGGCGAATCGGCGAGGTAATAGTCGCGGTCGGGCAGGGAAATCCCGCCTTGGTCCGCCTCGGCGATCTGCTTTGATGAGTCTTTCTGGTCCTGGGAGACGCCGAATTCGAAAAAGCCATCGGAGACGCCGCGTTTTTCGAGCCAACTGAGGAGAGCGGGAATTCCCTGGACGCTCTTTAGTGCGGCGATCTGCAGCCACGATCCCTGGATGGGCTCAAGTCCGAGCTTTTCGATCGTGGCCGTATCCATGCAGGAGGCGTAGAAGTCGCCGTACTGCTTTTCGAGCGGGGTCTTGGGGGCGTTGGCCGCCGATTCGAGTTCCTTCCAGAGCAGGTACTGATTGCGCAACAAGACCTGGGAGAAGGAACGCGACCAGCGTGCCTGGTCAGCGGGAATCGGATTGTTCTTCATCCAGTTGCCGCAGGAGTATTGGTAGAAGTCCACGCAGGGATCGACGCTGGTATCCATCGCGGAGACATCGAAGCTTTTGGTCACGGGAGGCGGAGTGGGTTTTGCGGTAACGTCCTGTGAGATCGGCGGTTGCGGGGCGGCGGGAGCAGCGGACGTTTGCGCGAGCGCGGTGGAGGCGGCAAGAATCAGGAGCACGGGGGCAGTACGAAGAGAGCGCATCATTTACCTCTGGAGTAC
The DNA here is from genome assembly GCA_963699385.1 of uncultured Acidobacteriota bacterium. Taxonomy (GTDB): domain Bacteria; phylum Acidobacteriota; class Terriglobia; order Terriglobales; family Acidobacteriaceae; genus Telmatobacter. Next base: position 110,332 of record CAVOTQ010000023.1, read on the forward strand.
AGCGTGAACCGGGTGCTTGCTGGAGCGAAATCCGACCGGGGTAATTTGAGGGCCAAAACCCAACCCGTGGTGCGATGCTGATCAGGCTAGCACAGGCTTAAAGTCTATTCTTCGAAAAGGAGAAAATAGGAGCATGAGAAGTCGATTGCCGATGGCCGCCACGGTTTTGGCAGCATGTTGCTTTCTGCAGGCGCGTGCCGCTGGCCACGCGCAGGATGTGCACGTACGGGTTTCGCCCGATGTGAAGACCGGGGTCGAGGGGACGACAGAGTTTCCTACCATCCAGATGGCGATGGACCACCACCCGTTTGCCGGCAAGGGCGCGGATGGCAAGCCCGGCCGCGTGTATATCGAGATCGCACCGGGCGTTTACCACGAGCGGGTAATCGTAACGCAGAACCACTCCAATATCACCCTGGTGGGCATGGGAAAGTCACCCGCCGATGTAGTGATTACCAACAGCCTGAACGCGAAACAGGCTGGCGGGACATTTTTCACGGAGACCGTGGAGATCAACGGCGACGGATTCGAAGCCGATAACCTGACCTTTGAAAACACCGCCGGCAATACCGGTCAGGCCGTGGCCGCGGCGGTGCGCGCAGACCGTTCGGTTTTCAAGAACTGCCGATTTCTAGGCCACCAGGACACTCTCTTTGCCGATTACGGACGCCAGTATTATGTCGACTCCTACATTGAGGGTGGGGTGGACTTCATTTTCGGCAACGCCGCGGCGGTCTTCGATCGCACAGAACTACACGCGAATGGGCCCGGCTTTTTGACGGCGCAATCGCGTACGTCTCCCGAGCAGGCGACCGGCTACGTAATCATCGACAGCAAGGTCACCAGCGGCATCCCAGCGGGCGCGCCGCGCGACACCGTCGGCCTGGGACGGCCGTGGCGGCCATTTTCGCGCGTGGTGTATATCCATACGGAGCTGCCCGCCGATGTTATCCCGCCGGGTTGGAGCGCATGGGGAAGAACGAACGAGACACCGCAAGCGTACTACGCCGAGTTCGAGTCGAAGGGGCCCGGCGCGAATGCTGCGTCGCGCGTCGCGTGGTCTCATCAGCTAACAGCGCGTGAGGCGGCACGTTACAAGCCGCGCGTGTTTCTTGCGGGGAAAGACCATTGGAACCCGGAAGCCGAGGCGGCGAAGCTACCGTAGGTCGCTGTTGATAACTCGTCCCTCTGGTTCTTTACACTGCTCCCCGCCCCCTGCCACACTGGAGCGTGGACACCCAAACCGTCGTTATCCTCGATTTCGGATCGCAGTACACGCAGCTGATCGCGCGCCGCATCCGCGAGCAAAATGTTTTTTCCGTGGTGCTGCCGTGTACGGCGCCGCTCAGGGAAATCGAAGCCTACAAACCCATCGGATTGATTCTTTCGGGCGGCCCTTCGTCGGTGTACGACATCGATGCGCCGGATGCCGACCCGCGCGTGCTGGCGATGGGCATTCCGACGCTGGGCGTGTGCTATGGGCTGCACTTCATCGTGCATCACATGGGCGGCAAGGTGCGCTCGGCTCCCAAGCGTGAATACGGTCATGCCGAAGTGCAGATTGAAGACGCTGAATTGCAGTTATTTGCCGGGCTGCCGCCGTCGATCCAAGTGTGGATGAGCCATGGCGACGAAGCCGAGCAGTTGCCGCCGGGCTTTCGCCGCGTGGCCGTCACCGAGAATGCGCTGGCCGGAATTGCCAACGAAGAGCGCCGCATTTGGGCGGTGCAATTCCATCCCGAGGTGCACCACACGCCGCTGGGCCCGCAACTGATCGCGAATTTTCTGCGCATCTGCGGAGCGCGCGGCGACTGGACACCGGCACACTTTATCGAGACGACGGTGGCTGCGATTCGCGCCAAGGTGGGCACCGGCCACGTGATTTGCGGGCTTTCAGGCGGCGTGGATTCTTCAGTGGCTGCGATGCTGGTGCACAAGGCCATCGGCAGCCAGTTGACCTGCATCTTTGTGAACAACGGCGTGCTGCGCAAGAACGAATTCCAAAGCGTGCAGAATAATCTGCGCGACAAACTGGGGCTGAATATTGTCGCGGTGAATGCCAGCGCGCGCTTCCTGACGCAACTGGCGGGAGTGACGGAGCCGGAGATCAAAAGAAAGCGCATCGGCGCCGAATTCATTGCTGTGTTTGAGGACGAAGCGCAGCGCATTGCGCAGGAGACCGGCGGTGTGGAGTGGTTGGTGCAAGGGACGCTCTACCCAGACGTGATCGAATCTTCGAGCGTGAAGGGCCCGAGCCAGACCATCAAAAGCCACCACAACGTGGGCGGACTGCCGGAGCGCATGAAATTGAAATTAATTGAACCGCTGCGGGATCTGTTCAAGGATGAGGTCCGCCGCATCGGACGCGACATGGGCATGCCGGAGGAGATTCTGAATCGGCAGCCGTTTCCCGGGCCCGGCCTCGCCGTGCGCATCCTTGGCGAGGTGACGCCGGAGCGCGTTGCGCTGCTGCAGGATGCCGACGAAATTGTGGTCGCCGAAATCAAAGCCGCCGGGCTTTACAACAAGATCTGGCAGAGCTTTGCGGTGCTGTTGCCCGTGATGAGCGTGGGCGTGATGGGTGACCAGCGTACCTATGCATTCACCGCGGCCATCCGCGCTGTGCACTCCGAAGACGGCATGACGGCGGACTGGACGCCGCTGCCGTACGAGCTGCTAAAACGCATGTCCAACCGCATTGTGAACGAGGTGCGCGGCATCAACCGCGTGGTGTACGACGTAACGTCAAAGCCTCCCGGCACCATCGAGTGGGAATAATTCGCCGCGATAGGCGGCACAGTGGGGTACGGGAAACGTGAATCTTCCGGTATCGCAGCGTCGCTCGACTGTATGGATCGGTCCCGATGGACTGCGTTCCGGATGGGCGATCTTGCTGTTCGTAGCCATTGCCGCAGCGTGCACAGTTGTCTTTTTCGGGATCGCGTACGGGTTCGCACATTTCACACCCGAAGACTTGAGCGCCATGCGCACCGCGCTCAAGCCTGGCGTACGCACGGCGCTGGTTCTCGCGGAGAGCTGCGGTTTGCTGGTGGCAACAGCGGTGATGGGCAAGATCGAGGGGCGCACCTGGCTCGACTACGGGCTGCGCGGCCGCAGGGGCGTTGCGCTATTCGCGCAGGGTGCGTTCTGGGGCGGGCTCCTGATGGCGGGACTGGTCGGCATTCTGGCTCTCACCCACGCGATCACGATCGACTCGTCCGGGCGCGGATCGTGGTCGCTCATCGACTCAGGTCTGATCTGGGCAGCCATGTTTCTGCCCAGCGCCTTCGTCGAGGAACTCCTGTTCCGCGGTTATCCTTTTTTTCGGCTCGCACGCGTCAGGGGCCCGATCCGCGCGGCGATCGGGATGGCGGTCTGGTTCGGCCTCGCCCACTTAGGGAACCATGGGGAGACCGTGATCGGCGTCCTTCAAGTGGTGAGCGTCGGACTGGTCTATTGTTTGTCGGTGTGGCGCACCGGTTCGCTGTGGTGGGCGTTCGGCGCCCATGCCGCGTGGAACTGGACGCAATCGTTCGTCTTTGGCTGCTCGAACAGCGGGCTCGCTGCAAGCGGTCAGTGGTTGATAAGCACACCGGCAGGACCAGGGTGGTTGAGCGGCGGCGCAACCGGTCCCGAAGGCAGCATTTTGTCTATCCCGGCGATGGCGCTGATGGCATGGATCGTCGTTCGCACACTTCCTCGCGACAGTACAAATGTGACGCAGCTCGCGGAAGTGGAGTCACGCTGAAAAAGAAAACATTCGACTACACGGAAACTCCAGATTTCGATGAGGCCCGATTCGTTGACGGCTCGCCCGCGTCAAAGTGTGCGGAGCCCTTCGGTCCAGACGCTCAAAACCGCCGCTGCTCGCGCATTTTTCCCTTGCCAGACCTTCGTCTCTCCTTGTTATCGTGGCCCCAGGAGGTTTTCCCATGACAAGAAGCAAAATCGTGTTGGGCTCCATTGCCGCCTCGGTAATCTTTGCGGGAGGCATGCTGGTTGGACAGACTATGGCGAGCGCGTCGGCTCCGCCCAGGGTCACTGTGAGCTCACAATATCCGAATCTGCAAGCGGCGCAGCGCGCCATCATCCAGGCATGGAATGATGCGACCGCGGCCCAGAAATCCCACGCCAACGATGCCCAGTTCGGCAGCGATATCAATATGGCAGGGAGATATCTCAATCAGGCAAACGATGCGCTTCAACAGGCAGCTGAGCACGGTTCCAGCCAGATCCGCTGACCGCAACCCACTACCGGAAAGCGTGCGTGCGACCTTCGCGGAGCAAGCGGCGATCTTTCCTGCGGCCTCATTTTGTGAAAGGGCGATGCTTCCTGCATCGCCTCTTTTGTTGGCTGAAGGAAATGGATGCGGCTTCTAGTGCGGGCTTGGCGCGGCCTTCGCGAAATGGAAGACGCAGTTGGCCTGGTGCGTCGCGGCGTCCGGCTTTATGTCGAAGCTGGTGATGACGGTTTGCATCCATTTTGCGAGGGTCTTGTCCTGCTTTTGTGCGCGCGCCGCAAAGGTTGATACGTAGCTTTCGTCGAAAGGCTGGCCGGGCGCCATTTTCCAGAGCCGCGTGAGTCTTGCGGTCATGGCATCGGGAGCGTCATCGAAATGAACTGTACCCATCTGATAGATCGGGCCCGGCCCGATTTCGAGACTGTAATTCACAATATGCGTGGTCTCATTGAATGCGGCGTGCGAGACGACGGAGCACTCGAGATAGCCGTGGGCATGATAGGCGTCGCGAACGGCGAGGAGAAACAGGTCGAGCGGCCTCCCGGAGCCGGCCTGGTATTTAGACAAAACCTTTTCAACGTCAGAGCGGGGTACGAGTGCGTCGGCTGGGTAGGTGATGGAGCCAAGCTTGTAAACTCCGCCTTCTGTGATGGCGACCGCGAAAGGGATCGCGACGGCCAAATCGGAAGATTGCCCCGAGACGATGGGAGGGTCAATTTGGGTTACAACAACTTCGACGGCCGCGTAGCCCTGGTCCTCGTAAAGATCTTCAAATGCGTGCTTGAGACCGATGGCGGTGTTCTCCGTATCGAATGCGTTTCCGGTCTGGCCGGCGACCAGCGTGTTGACCCTTGCCTGCATGACAGGCGAAACGCCGGAAAGCTGGATGGGGCCGATGCGCACCGCTGGCGAGGTGATGGTAAAGTCGATGGCCGTGATTTTTTGCAGGCCCAGGCCGCTGGTGAGAGCGGCTTTTACCGTTGCCTTGATGCCCTGTGCTGCGAGCATTTCTGAGAACATTTGGCTGATGCCGTCGTCCATGGAGCCATTTGCGGGCAAGAGACCGTGATAAAGAGGGAAGCGCGCGTGAATTTTGGCGTCGAGTTCTTTGCCGGGCTGAAGCGGCAGGTTGTCGAGGTGCATGGGGAAGAGTTGGGTGTTGAGTGTTAACGAAAAGAGCAGCCCTTTGCTATCACTGCTGAACTTGACCACCGCGAAAAGGCCTGTATCGTTCAGCAGTTTGGCGTGAGCCTTGACCTGGCTGGCGCTGAGGCGCACGCTCGGATTGATGCCGGCAGCCGCGAGCAACTCCTCTTGCGTGTATTGCGGCGCGCCCTGGAAGCGGATCGCAGGGCGCTGGGGGCCTTTCTTTGCGCGGGCGTAGCCTTTTTTTGCGCAGGCGAGGAAAGAGCGCAGAGAAGAAGTAGCGCGGCAATTCGTGCAGCTTGTTTGATCATGCTGCGCCAAGATTAGCAAACCGTCGACGGCGCGGCCAGAGTAAATACCGTCCTGTCGGCCGATGAGAGAGCCCCCGGCAATGCCAGGAAGAAATTTATCTTTCCAGCCGAATCACGACGTTGACGTCATGCGTGTCGGGATTGGCCGTGACATCGAATTTGGTCTTGACGCCGACGAGGGACTGCCGGATAGCCGGGTCCTGTTGCTGCACCTTGATGATGAAGTTCGCCACATAGCTTTCGTCGAAAGGATCGCCAGGCATCATTTCCCAGTAATGAATAAGGTGCGAGCGTAATTCGTCGCTGACATTGTCGAATTTGACGAAGGCCAGATGATAGACCGCCCCGGGATCGACGTCGACCGTGTAGGCGACCGTGGCGTCGGCGTCGTTAATGTGGGCGTGGGGCGTGATCTTGCAATCGAGATAGCCTTTGGCGTGATACCGCGATGCCATCAACGTCCAGATGGTGCGCACCCTCACGCCGAGTGGTGGGCCGCCGGACATGGGGGCGAGGGTCTTATCAATCTCGGCCTGCGTGACCGGCGCGCCGGGCGGCAGTTGGATGGAGGTGACCGTGTAAACCCGGCCCTCCTCGACCTGAACGGCAAAGGGCACCGTAATGGCTTCCGGCGCGGTAGTAGGATCGCCGGAACGCGCGACTTGGACCTTGGCCGCGACGTAGCCCTGATCGCTGTAAAACTGCTCGACGGCGCGCTCGAGGTTGTCCGCGGAGTCCATGGTGCTGAACGGGTTTTTGGACGCTTCATTGAGGACGGACCGAAGCCTTGTCGCGAAAGCGTCGGATACGCCATCGAGATGCGCCACGCTCACGAGGACCGGCGGCGTGGTGATCGAATAGCTGACCGCAACAATCTTGCGCGTGAATGGATCGGCGGCGGTGGTGGCCGCGACCGTGGCCTGCAAGCCTTCAGCGGTGAGCATTTTCTCGAGAGCGGCGGCCACATCGTCCGTTAGCCCGCCCTCGGCAGGAACCTGGCCGTGGTAGAGCGGGACTTGGTCATGCAGTTTCGCGTCGAGTTCGTTGCCGGGCGTGAGTGGAAGATTTTCCAGGCGCACCGGAAAGAGATCGGCGGAAGGCGTGAGCAAAAAAATCAGGTCCTGCCCATCGAACTTGAAGGCTACCGTTGAAAAGGCTCCGGTGGCCAGAAGCCGCTTGCAGTAGTCCTGCATTTCGGTGTAGCCAAGGACAACGCCCTTCTTGAGGCCGGCTGCGGCGAGCAACTCCGCGTCACTATATTCCGGGTCGCCCTGAAACTTGATGGTCTTTGGAAGAAACTTCTGCGCGGCGGCGGGGCGCACGGCCACGCAGATCGAGATCGCCACAAGGAGGAAACAGAGATGACGTCGCATGACAGGAAGAGATTAGCACGGGAAGATTCGGAGCCGGAGCATTTTCAGATTCGTTCGTCTGCTAGATTGAGGAAGGCAAGAGCGGGAAGACCAACCTGAGAGGTAATTCTGTGGCAGAGCTGGAGCCATTTCGCGTGGAGCCTCGATTCACGGCGCGGGTGTGGGGGTTTCGCGATTTGCGTCCTTGGTACGATCGCGTCGCTGAGGACGAACCCATCGGCGAGGTGTGGCTGTCGGGCGACGATTGCCTGGTTGCCACCGGGCCCCACGCCGGCAAGCGGCTGGCCGCGCTCTTCGAAGAACAACACGTGGCGCTTCTGGGCGCCCATGCGCAGTCGCCGGATTCGCCGCTGCTGATCAAGACCATTTTCGCGCGAGAAAAGCTGAGCGTGCAGGTGCATCCCGACGACAAACTGGCGCAGAAGTACGGCCAGCCGCGCGGCAAAACGGAGTGCTGGTACGTGCTGGCGGCGGAGCCAGGCGCAGAGGTGGCCGTAGGCGTGAAGCCAGGCACCACGCTTGCCCAGATCGAGAAAGAGATTCACGAGGGTACGCTGGAAACGAGCCTGAACGCGGTGCCTGTGGCGACTGGCGACGTGATCTTTGTGGATGCGGGGACGATCCACGCCATCTGGCCGGGCTCGATTCTGCTGGAGACGCAGCAGAACAGCGACATCACGTACCGCATGTTCGATTACGGCCGCGGGCGCGAGCTGCACATCCAAAAATCCCTCGAAGCAACGAAGCTCACCACGCGTGCCGGGAAGATCGCGCCGCGGAAGCTGGCAGATCGCACCGTGCTGATCGATGCCGAGTACTTCCGCGTGGAGCGGATTCCAGTGGAGGGCAGCCCTACGAGTGCGAGACTGCGTGGCGACGAGAAGCCCGGCCTGGCCTACCTGTTTGCCGCGGCGGGATCGGGCCGCCTTGCGGGCGCAGGGTTTGAACCCGTCGACTTGCCGGCGGGAGGAATTGTTGCGGTGCCCGCGGCATCGCCGGAGTTTATGCTCGAAGTTGCCGGCGGGCCGGACGAGAATCTGGATTTGATTCGGATTGCGCCGAATTGGCCGAAGTAGCGGGCCAGCAAGTTGCCATGCGCTGCGCGCACGTTGGCGAGTTGACAGGGCATTTAGCTGAAATCGCACCCCAGCGAAAAACGCAGCGCGGAGCAGACCTCGCTCATCCGCGAAGAATTCAGTTGTGCGACACGTTTGCTTAACGCCGCCTGTGGAATTGAAATCAAATTATGGAGATTCACGGCGCACGGACTTTTCATGCCGTCGTCCTCATTGAGGACGACCTCTGACTCGACTCCGCGGATCGTTGAAGTTACGGGCGCCACGGTCACACTTGCGAGATGGAGAATCGAGCTGTTGCGCGTGAGTATGAGAACAGGCCGCCTCTTGTCTGGCGCAGCAAACTGATAAAGCCGTATGTCGCCCCGGACTATTCCGCTGGCCATGCTGCCTCCCGCTCCCACAAACGAATGTCTTCGAGCGATTGAGGCTGTTTTCTGTATGCCTCGGCCTCCTGCGCTTCCAGCGTAGCAACTTCCAACCTTCGCAAATGCTCGCGAAGCGCGTTGCGGACCAGCGATGAGCGATTCTGCCGGGTCAGCCGTGCGGCCCGGTCGGCCGCTTTCAAGAGTGATTTATCGAGGACGATTTGCACGGTTTCCATATGTGGACTCCATTCCACAGTATACTCCACAATCAAGTATACGCGACTGGCCCGCCTCTGCCTCATTCAGTTTGGTCCCGTGCGGTCCTTACTTCCGTTACCCACAAACTTTTGCACAATCTTTGCCTTGCAACCCGCCCCTTGATGCAGAATCAATAGTGATATGAACTTTCGACTTGCAATTCCAACTGACCTGCGCGGAGCCGTGGGTGCGGCCAGCGCCGACTGGCAAGCCAACCACAAGATCGAGCGTTTCTGGAAAAAGGACCCGTCGCTATGGAACAACGATGGCGAGGAGAAGTGGATGGGCTGGATCGATATTGTCGAGCGCCAGCAGAAAGACCTCTCGTCCATGGCCGAACTCGGCGGCGACGTGCGCAGCGCGGGCTTCGAAACGGCTCTGCTGCTGGGCATGGGCGGCTCCAGCCTCTGCCCTGAGGTTCTGGCCAAGACATTCGGCCCGCAGGAGGGTTTTCCAGCCTTGCAGATTGTCGACTCCACGGACCCAGCGGAGGTCTTGGCTGCGTGCGCAGCAGGTAGACCTGGGCAAGGCGCTGGTGATCGTGGCGAGTAAATCGGGGACCACGCTCGAACCCAATATTCTGAAGCAGTTTTTCTACGAGCAGGTGCGCCGGGTCGTAGGGACCGAGAATGTGGGCAGCCATTTTGTGGCTATTACCGATCCCGGTTCGAAGATGGAGCAGGTGGCGAAGAGCGACGGCTTCCGTTACATCTTTTATGGCGACCCGCAGATCGGCGGACGCTACTCGGCGCTCTCGAACTTCGGCGTGGTTGCAGCCACCGTGGCCGGCCTTAAGGTGGGCAAACTGCTCGACGAGGCCGCCAAAGGCGTAGCCAGCGCAAAAGAGCCAATCCAGAACAATCCCGGAGTGCAGCTTGGCTTGCTGCTGGGATCGGCGGCCAATGCCGGGCGCGACAAGCTTACCTTCTTCACTTCACCCGAAATCTACGATCTGGGAGCGTGGCTCGAGCAACTGATCGCCGAGTCCACGGGCAAGCAGGGCAAGGGCATTACGCCAGTGGATCGCGAAGCCATTGGTCCGCCCGAGGTCTATGGCAACGACCGCGTCTTCGCCTACGTACGCCTGAAGAGTGCCGCGGACGCAACCGCGCAAGCGGATCTTGACGCCAAGGTTGAGGCTTTGGAGGCTGCCGGCCATCCGGTGGTGACCTTCGAAATCGAGGACCTGTACGAAATCTTCGGCCAATTCTTTACGTGGGAGATGGCCACCGCGGTTGCCGGCTCCGTGATTGGCATCAATCCCTTTAATCAGCCCGACGTGGAGGCCGCGAAGATTGAGACGCGCGCCCTGACCGACGAGTATGAAAAGACGGGCAAGCTTCCGGAGCGCCAGCCGGTGCTGTCGGAGGCCGGAATTGAACTTTACGCAACGGAGGCCTATGCGGCCAAGTTGCGGTCCGCGGCGCCCACGGACTCATTGGTCGGCTTTTTGCGCGCGCATCTGGACGAGCTGCGCCCGGGCGATTACTTTGCGGCGCTGGCCTTTCTGCCCATGTTCCCCGAGCACGAGGCGGCGATCCAGGTCTTTCGGCACGGTGTACGAGACAAAAAACGCGTGGCCACCTGTCTTGGTTTCGGACCGCGTTTTCTGCACTCGACCGGGCAGGATTACAAAGGCGGCCCCAACACTGGCGTCTTTTTGCAGATCACCGCAAAGCACGCCGAAGACGCGGAAATTCCTGGCCAGCGCTACAGTTTTGGGGTGGTAATCGACGCCCAGGCAGCGGGAGATCTGTCGGTGCTGGAGGCGCGCGGACGCCGTGCCCTCAGGGTTCATCTGGGAGCCGACGTGACCGCAGGCTTGAATGCTTTGAATGCGGCGATTGCGGCGGCGCTGGGGTAGACAACTTTTCCTCCAAAACCGGGTTCTACCGGGTAACAGGCTCAGGGCCGGGTCCGTCTAACGGATTGAGCCGCTAAAAAGGGCTTCGAACGTCGTTTTCCCCGCCGGACTTTCCGGGTTGAGCTTTCCGGGTTGAGATCGACCGCAACGATAGAGGAGATATCAAAAATGAATCGCAGCTTGCTGAAGAAAATGATTCGACCGCTCGTGGCGTTCGCCGCCGTCGCCGTGCTGTGTGCCGTGATCGCACTGGCGCAAGATAGCGCGGCCCCGGCGGGACAACCACAAGGTCAGCCGGCAGCTCAGCCGGCGACGCCACAGGGACCGCGCGCCGATGGACAGATTGAGATGGATGTGGTGCACGCGCTGGACGCGTCAGCGGCTCTCAAAAACGACCTGATCACGGCGGCCACGATCCAGGGCGAGGTTACGCTCTCGGGAACGGTATCGACTGAGGCATCGAAGCAGTTGGCCGAATCGATCGCCGCCCACGTGGATGGCGTAACCAAGGTGAACAACAACCTGAAGGTGGGCAATCCGGCCGCCGATGCCCAGACCTCGCAGCCGGCTCCTGACCCTCAGGAGATGCCGGACCCCGATCAGTCGCAGGCGCAACACCAAATGGCGGGCTTACCGCCTCCGGGACCTGCTCCGGGCCAGGGTGCCAACCCGAATCCGAACGAGAGCCAGGCACCGGCGCAACCGCCTTATTCGCAGCAGCAGCCGCAGGGAGCCTATCCACCACCTCCACCGCAGCGGCCCCAGTACCAGAATCCGCCGTACCCGCAGTATCCGCCGCAATACTCGCAATCTCCGCAGGCGCCGCGCTACGCGCCCGCCACGGGGCCTGTGACTCTGCCGGCGGGAACGCTGTTGCAACTGCGCACCAGCGAGCCGGTGGATAGCAAGAGGGCCAAGGACGGCCAGCCGGTCGAGTTCATGGTGATTCAGGACGTGACCGCGGGCGGCGTGCTTGCGATTCCGCGCGGAGCCATGGTGCACGGCGTGGTTGCAGAACACAAAAACGTGGGCTCAGGCAGCATGGGAGGCAGTTCCATGCTGGCGCTCACGCTCACTTCGCTCGATCTGGGCGGCCGCAACTATCCGCTGCAGAGCGATCAGTTCAAGGTGAAGGCACCAAATAAAGCCGGCCAGACAGTGGGCAGCGCGTTGACTGGCGGCGTGATCGGTACCATCATCGGCTGCGCGGTGGGCCGCGGCGCAGGCTGCGCCATCGGCGCTGGCGCTGGCGTGGCTGGCGGCACGGCGCTTGGAGCAGCTGAGCCTGGATACCGGGCCTGGATTCCTGCCGAAGCGCTAGTTACCTTCCACCTGGCCGCGCCGATCACGGTGGACCCAGTGAGCCCGCAGGAAGCGGCAAGGCTGGCACAGGGCTTGTATCCCGGCGGCCCGGCACTTTACCGCCGCGCCCCCTACGGATCACCCTATTACGGGTATCGGTACGGCCCGGCGTACTACGGGTATCCGGCGCCCTATTATCGGCCGTATTACATCGTCGGCGGAGCGTACTACTGGCGGTAACAAAAGATAGAGAACGAGGGAACAAGTCATCGGGCATCCGTCTGGGCGGGTGCCCGATTTGTTTTAGCGCCCTCGAGCGCTAGGTCGGCGCGAATCTCTAATGGCCGTCGTCTATAATGGCAGTGTCGCAAGCAGTAAGAATTGCGCATCGCGATGCCGTCGGAATGCAGTAGATTTGCCGCTGCCACCCGACCTGTGAGCGTGAGTGCGCGTAGAGAGTTGAAGGTCCAGATCCACCCATGATTCGTTTCCTGCAATCAGACAATCGCATTACCAAGGCCCTGTTCGTGGTCGTGATTGGCTCCGCATCGGTAGCCATGGTGGTTTACCTGATCCCCGGACTTACCGGGGCCGGCTCTGCCGCGCCCGATACCTTTGCGGTGGTGTATCCCCACTGGTACAGCAAAATTCTGTCGTCCGGCGACACCATTAGCCAGACGCGCGTGCAACAGGTTGCGGAGAACGAGATCCGTCAGCGCGGCCCGCAATACGCCAACAATCCCATGATTGTGCAGTACATCGAGCAGCAGGTGGGCCAGGAACTGGTACAGCAGAAGGTGCTTTTGCAGGAAGCGCACAAGCTCGGCGTCTACGCCACAAACGACGATGTGCGCCAATTCCTCCGCACCGGCCCCACCGGCCAGGTAATCTTTCCCGATGGCAAATACATCGGCGATGAAGCCTACAAGCAGCTGGTCGACGATCGGCTGCACATATCGGTCGACGAGTTTGAGGATCAGATCAAGGACGAAATCACGGTCCGCCGCCTCCAGGCCCTGATTACAGCGGGTGTGACGGTGAGCGACCAGGAGGTCCGCGCGCTCTACCAAAAAGAAAACGTCAAGATCAAGTTCGACTACGCGGTGATTTCAGCCGACGACCTGCGCAAAACGATTAATCCCTCGGACCCAGATCTGGAAGCGTTCTTCAAGAAGAATGCCGCGCAGTACGCGCAGGCGGTGCCCGAGGAGCGCAAGGTTACCTACTTCGCGTTCACGCAGGAGCAAGTTCCGGGAGGCGTTCCGCAGCCTTCACAACAGCAGATTCAGCAGTATTACAACGACCACCTGAGCGATTACCAGGTGCCTGAGCAGGCCAAGTCGCGGCACATTCTGATCAGCGTGCCGGCAGACGCCGACGCCAAGACCGATGCCGCGGCCAAGGCCAAGGCGGAGAGCGTTCTGAAGCAACTGCAGGCTGGCGGAAGCTGGACCGAACTGGCGAAGAAATACTCTGACGACCCGGGCAGCAAAGACCAGGGCGGCGAACTGGGTTTTGCGCAGCGCGGCAAGATGGTGCCGGAATTCGACAAGGCCATCTTTACGCAGAAGATCGGCGAAATCGACATTGTGAAGAGCAGCTTCGGCTACCACATTATTCAGGTTGAAGAGCGCCAAAGCGCACACACGCAGCCGCTGACCGAAGTGCAGGCAAACATCGTGGCGGCGCTCACTCGCGATGCCGCGGGGCAGGCGGAGTCGCGTTATGCGGAACAGTTGACCGCGGAGGCGACCAAGGACGGCCTGGAGAAGACCGCGGCAGCGCATCATCTGGAGCTGGTTAATTCACAGCCGGTCGGACGCGACGGCGTCATTCCTGGGTTGCCCGATAGCTCACAACTCTTGGCCAAGGCCTTTGCCGCCAAGCAGGGCGATCCACCGCAATCCGTGTCGACGGGCGAGGGCTTCGCCATCTTCCAGGTGACGGGCGAAGAGCCGGCCCATGCCCCGTCCTTTGCCGATTGGAAGACCCACGTGCTGGACGACTATCGCGACGAGCAGTTGCCCGCGTTACTCAGCCAGAAGACCACCGAACTTGCCAACAAGGCCAAGGCGATGAACGATCTTGGCAAAGCTGCCAAGGCCGTTGGCGCGACCCTGAAGACCAGCGACCTGGTGGGCGAAAGTGGACAAGTGCCTGACTTTGGCGAGGTGGGCCAGGTGGCTCCGCAGCTCTTCGAAATGACGGCTGGCGCTATCAGCGGTCCCATCAACGCAGGCCGCACCGGCGTGGTGGTGAAGATTGACGACAGGCAGGAGCCGACCGGCGACGAGGTCGCCAAGAACTTCGACCAGACGCGTGATCAGATTCTCGATCAGAAGCGCAACGAGGCCTTCAGCGTGTTCATGAGCGGAGTGTGGGACGACTACAAAAAGCACAACATGATCCGCTTTAACGCCAAGCCTCAACAGACGCCGGGGACTTAGGCGCGGCCTCATCGAAGCCAAACAAGAAAGCCCGCAGCTATCCGGTTGCGGGCTTTTTGCATGGAAAACAGCGGAGGGCGGCGTCATAGCCTGTCTATCGACGTTGCACGACGCCCTGTTCCTGTATCGTCCTCATGGTCTGCCAATATTCGTTCAGTTGATTGCGTCCATTCTTGGTCAACTTCGCCGTAGTTCGAGTCGTTTTTCGAAACAGAGTTCTTTCGATCGCAATCAGGCCTGCCTCGTCTAGACGCGTTAGCTGCACAGAAAGGTTGCCTTTGCTGAGTCCGGTCGCGGTGCGCAGAAATGTGAAGTCCGCATTCGAGCAGGCTGAGAGCACGGTAAGAATTGCCAGTCGCGCCGGCTCGTGAATGACGCGATTAACCTCAGGGAAACCGAGCTGATTCTCAGGCATCGGCCTCCTCGCGGACGGGAGCGCGCAGGCTCATGAGCAGCAGGTGGTCGGCCAGGCCCAAAGCGAGCAGGACGACGCACTGGATCGCGATGATGATTCTGTTGCCCCAATGTGCAAGCTGGATACACAACGCGGTCGAGACCACCACCGCGCCGGCCAGCGCGTAATACATTCGCCGAATTGGAGGATTTTCTTTGTTGAAAAACGGGCTGATCCACACCAGCGTAAAAATGTAAGGTAGGTCCCCGCGGGAGCTAGTGAAGATGATGCGATAGAAAGCAAAGATGACAGAGCCGAGCAACAGACTCCAATAGAGGCGGCTTTTCGGGAAGATGATCCAAGTCGGCTGCAGCCAGCCGAATTGATGGCGATAGTAGCGTCCGGCCAACCAGGAAAACAAGCCCATAAGGACAATTGTCAGAAGTACTATTGTGTCAATCAAAAGGGCAAGGTGCCCGTGGTTGCACGAAGGGGGCATCATCGTGTCAATCTGGATCGCGAGGATGGAGAGCCACGCCGGAGCCGTGCGAATGCCTTGCAATTCGTAGTAGTACCGGGTGAGATACGTCAGACGTGTGCTGTCATCCCATGCGAGGTCATTCATAAGTAAGGTTTATATCATAAACTGGTTTACGATTCCGTCAATTCCCGGCAAATAATTTGCGCCCTTGTGGTTTGTGCGTGGCGAGCAAGATGGGGGCCGGATACATCAGTCGGCAGAGGGAGCGAGTTCGGGCTCCGGAATGGTGGCGATATGCTGTGCCCAACCTGGCTTGATCCAGATCCAGTAGCCCACCAGGTACAACGCGGCAAACAGCGCGCTAACCGTCATGTCGATTCCTGGCAGGCCGCGGGTCCCCCACCACTTTGCGCCCAGGCCGTCGACCGCGGCCATATACGCAATAGGCGCGTTGCCCAGGCCCACGGCAATCGAGTAGCGGCAGCATGCGCTGGCTCCCGCTTTGCCGATGACTTGCAGCACGACAGCGGTGAAATTCGCATAACCCGCGCCTACCGAAACCAGGTAGAGGACTGTTCCGGCCAAATAGGTAGTGCGGTTGGTCGGCCCCAGGCACAGGACGCCCATCGAACACGCATTCACCAGGCCAAAAAAGACATAAGTGAGCCGCGGATCGGCGCGTTTGGGAACGAGGGCGAGAAGTAGCGCGCCGGCGGCGGTGAGCAGTGCTCCTGCCATCCCGTTCAACCAGGCCACCTCAGTGCCCGACACGCGATAGTCGGTGGCGAGGCCGGGCAGCAGGCCGATCGCGCCGCCGCTGCACAACGGCGACATGAGCAGCAAGAGCGATGGCAGCGCGCTCCAGCGCAGGAACG
Source organism: uncultured Acidobacteriota bacterium (assembly GCA_963699385.1). Lineage (GTDB taxonomy): Bacteria > Acidobacteriota > Terriglobia > Terriglobales > Acidobacteriaceae > Telmatobacter. Next base: position 126,468 of record CAVOTQ010000023.1, read on the forward strand.
TGGTTTTGAACTCGCTCCACATTCCCGCGACTTGCGCGGCTGGTCCTGCTTGGCCGTTGGCCCGCTGAGGAGACGGCGCATCCACGGCAAGCACAGCCAGTGCGGGAAGGAAAACCGCCGCCGCGCCCGCCAGGCCAAGCATCGCATGAGTCCAATGCCCGGCAAGCAGCAGCAAACCCCAGCTGCCCAGTGCGCCTCCACCCAGGTTTCCAACTTGCATCATGCTCGAGACGCGCGACTTTTGTTCTTCAGGAACCAGGGCGGCAGCCATGCCACCGACGCAGGCCGAGTTCAATTGGATGGCGCACGTTGCGGCAAAAAGCAGCACGACCGCCAGGGGGCTCGAAAGATCGGGGAGAAGGAACGCCGCTGCTGTTGCTGTCGACGCGAGGCATGCGGCGAGCAGGTACCATTTTTTCCGGCTGATCCAGAAATCCGCGAGAGGGCTCCAAAGAAAATAGAGAATCGGTGGAATGCCGAGTAACGCCAGCTCGTTGGCGATGCCGTACATGGCGTGGCCTTCGCGGCGCAGCAGAAACGAAAGCAGCGCGCCGGTGATTGCGCCAGTAAGCATTCCCAGAGGCATGTAAAGCAGCAGGAAGAGCCAGGGCGGAGGCGTCCTGCGGCCGGCGCGGGGCGCCCCTGGGGGTTCGTTCAAATGTTCTGCGGCGGAGGGGCTGGTCATGCGCCTGGGGCTCGATTAATTGGACGGGGGTGGTCCAAATTGGTTCGATTCTACAGGAGACTCGGCTGAGGGAATTAGAATTCAGCGGGGCTGGCGGAGGCCAAGTGCGGAGCTCAGCGGTTCGAGCCTAGCGCAGGCCCTCGGTGGCGAAGGGCAACCCAGTTGTGGGCGAATGGTCAGGTTGCGCCTCGAGATTAGGCGCGACCGTCATGAGCCCGAAGGTCGCCGGCGCGATCGTCACGTTCCAGCCGTCAAGGACGATGAGTGGATCGTCACCCTTGAAATCGCTTTGCGCGGCCTCGATGCCGATAGTCCTGGTTTCATCGGGCAGCAGCGTGACGTAATTGTCGGTGTAGAAGACGGGCAAGACGCGCTCGCCGGATTTGCGGCGCAGTTGTACGTGCGCCATCAGGGCGATGCTCTGCGTGGGATTGTGCAGCGTGATCGCGAGCAGCCGCTGGCCTGCAATTTTTCCATCGAGTTCCGCCGCCGTTGCCGTCAGCGTCACCATGGGCAGGTTGTTGAGCGCTGTCAGGTCACCGGGATGGTCAGGCAGCCCGAGCCAATAGAAGTTGCTCGAAAGAAGTTCTCCGGCGGCGTTGTGCAAGGCGAGCTTCAGAAAATGCACCGCCGAAGTATGGGCGGGAAAATCGACAGATCCTATATTCGTTGCCGCATCGGGCGCGGCTGTCAGCTTGGTCTCGTGCTCGTAGACGAGCGACCCATCGAGATTGTAGACGTCAACGCGCGCCACGGCACCAGTGACCGGCGCCTGCTGGTTGTTGATCACCTGTACCTGCCCGTTGGCCTCGTTGAGCTGGATGTGCACCATCTCCGACGCGTGCATAACAGCGAACAGGGAAGCGTTGGGTTCAAGATCGTAGTGATAAAGCTGCCATACAAAGCTGGGCTGCGCAGGGTCGCTCATCCACGTGATGACCGCCGTGGTGGGATGGAACAGCTGCGCATTGCGCCCCTCATACATGGCGCGGAAAGCCTCGTAGTTGGCCAGTTGCGCCTTGCGCACGAAGTCGGCAAGGTTGGCAATCTTCCCATAACGCCCGGCGAGGATGGCCGGATAAAGATCGCCGCGTTGTGCGCCCTTGGCAAAATCGTGCGCGGCCCAGTCGTCGTTGATCGTCTCCCAGTCTTTTTTCGGCATCATGCCATGAATGGATTCGAGCGTGGGCACGCTCATGCTGCCCGTTTCGGTTTTGAAGTAGTCGTCGGTGACGGTGTAATACTCGCGCGGAGCGCGCCAGTAATACGGCCCATGCGACCGCACGCCGGCGCCGTCGGTGGAACTGGGCTGATAGCGGCGAGTAGGCTCCAATTCGGCGAGCACCTTGCGCAGGGCCGCGTCGATTTCCGGCGGTGGATATCCCTCATTGCGCGCGCACCACAACGCGATGGATGGATGGTTGCGGAAGCGCAGCACCTTGTCGCGCACATTCGCAACGTAAGTTTCGAGATCGGTGGGATCGGGTCCATCTGCCGGATTGGGCTGGAAGAATTCATCCCATACCAGGATGCCGTACTTGTCGCACAACTCGTAGAAGTCCTCGCCGGTGCTCTGGCCCACCCAGTTGCGGATCATGTTGAGATGCGCCAGTTGATGCATGTGAATCTGGGCGTCGAGCCGCTCGCGCGGAATGCGCTTCATGGCTTCGTCGAGGCCCCAATCGCCGCCGCGGATGAAGATCGGCACACCGTTGACGGAAATGGTCAGCGTGTCGGTTCCCGGCACCGAATAGGTGATCTTGCGGACACCGAAATCCACGTCCTGCGGCGTCGCTGACGGATTGACGAATCGTGAACGCAAGATGCAACTGGTACATCTTCTGCGCGCCGTAGCCGTTGGGCCACCAGAGGCGCGGATGATCAATGTGCAGGGCGGGCGTAGTTTTGGAATCGAATGTGATTTGCTGCGTGCTGTGCGGGGCAAGCTCTACCTGGCGCTCGAAGACGATGTTCTCGATGGTTCCCTCGAGCAGTGCCCGTCTACCGGCTGATCGCTCACGTTCTCCACGGTCGCCTGCACGGCAACGTCGGAGGAGTCAGTGCGCGGCAGCGGCAAATCGGTGGTAACCAGCGGGTCCTTGAGCAGCACCGGCCCGGTTGCAGAGAGAAATACCTTCTGCCAGATGCCGGTGTCGCGATCGCGCACTGCATTGAGCCAGTCCCAGCCGATGGTGGAGAGGAACGTGGGCCCGTCGATGGCGGTGAGGCCGCCGTTCTTGCCGACGCCGTTGCGCAATGTGTGCTCGTGCGGGACGCCGGGATGCGGCTGCGGCGCCACCAGCACGGCGACCACGGCCCGCTGGCCCGGCTTGACCTGCGCGGTGATGTCGAAGATGCCGCGAATGAACGCGCCGCGGGTGGTGCCCACTTTCACGCCGTTCACCCAAACGTCGGCCGAGTAGTTGATGCCTTCGAAGTTGAGCCAGACATGATGGTTGCTGTAGGCCTGCGGCACGCGGATCACGGTCCGGTACCAGTACGACGTATGCACCAGGCTTTCGGGAATGATCTCCGGGCGCTCGTTCTCGCCATACAGCGGCTCGGGATAAACATGGTCATTGACCAGCGAAGTGAGCACCGTGCCCGGAACCGTGGCTGCGTACCAGCTATGGTCGTCGAATGCCGCGCTTGCGACGTCCGCGCCCGCTTGCGGGACTTTGGCCACATCCTGCAATCGCCAGCCGCCGGCGAGCGTGACGGGTTGCGGAACTGAAGCGGCCGCCGCGGGCAACGCGGGCGAAGAACTGCCAGAAACGAAACCAAAGCAAGAAGGCAACGGCTGGAGCAACGACGGTGGATATTCAACGGAAATCTCCCTCAACGGAAAAGTCGATCAGCAAAATGCGCGGGGGCGCGGTTTCCAGTGTCTCAGATCGGCCCGCATTCGGAGCGGCTCCGCATTCATCCGTAATAATGACGTTATGGAATTTCAGCGTTCATCGGGAGTCCTGCTGCACATCAGTTCGCTGCCTTCTCATGGAGGCATCGGCGACCTGGGTCCGGCAGCGCACGAGTTTGTGGCATTTCTGGCCCGCGCCAGGCAGCACATCTGGCAGGTTCTGCCGCTTTGCCCCACGGGATATGGCAACTCGCCCTATGCGGGCTCTTCGGCGTTTGCCGGCAATCCCGCGCTGATCAGCCTGGAGGTGCTTCGCGACTGGGGCTGGATCGGCGGCCGACCGCATCGCCGGCTTGACCGGGGCGCGGGCGCCGTGAATTTTGACGGAAGTCGAAGCGCGGAAATTTCCGCTGCTCCATGAGGCGGCGGGAAATTTTCTCGATCGCGCGCTGGACGAGCCCGCATATGGCCGACCAGTGGGCGGATTTTGAAGAGTTTTGCCGCGACCAGGCCGCGTGGCTCGACGATTACGCGCTCTACGCCGTGCTGCGCCGCGCCTTCAATACCGGCGCGTGGACCGAGTGGCCCGAGCCGCTGCGACGCCGCGACCCGCAGGCGCTTGCCGCGGCCGCCGCCGAACACGGGCGCGAGCGCACGATCGAAAAGGTGCTGCAGTTTGCGTTCTCGCAGCCAGTGGAATCTTCTCCAAGAGGCTGCTGCACGCAGTGCAATACGCATTCTGGGCGACGTGGCGATCTTCGTCAACATGGATTCGGCGGATGTTTGGGTGCACCCGGAGATTTTCGAACTCGACGAGAATTTGAAACCGATTCACGTCGCCGGCGTGCCGCCTGATTACTTCTCGGCCACAGGCCAGCGCTGGGGCAACCCGCTTTATCGCTGGGACGTGCTGAAGCAGGGTGGGTTCAAGTGGTGGATCGAGCGCATCCGCCGCGCCGTCGAAATTTACGATATCGTGCGCCTCGACCACTTCCGCGGCTTCGAGGCGTACTGGGCCATCCCTGCCGAAGAAGAGACCGCGGTGAATGGCGAGTGGATCAAGGCGCCGGGGCTCGAGCTATTCCGCGCACTTGAAGCGGCACTGGGACCGCTGCCCCTGGTTGCCGAAGACCTGGGCATGATTACACCGGAAGTGGAGGCGCTGCGTCTGGAGCTGGATATGCCGGGGATGAAAGTGCTGCAGTTTGGATTCAGCGATAAGGGCGCGCACATGCACCTGCCACAGCAGTTTGTGCCTGCGACCGTGGCCTACACGGGCACGCACGATAACGACACCACGCAAGGCTGGTGGAACACGGTTAATGAAAAAGAACACGCGGCCGTGGAAGCGCTGGTTGGGCCAGTGAACAACCGTCCCGCGTGGCCGTTGATTCGCGCGGTGCAGGGCAGCGTGGCGGAGGTCGCCATTGCTCCCGCACAGGACCTGCTGGAATTGGGCTCCGAGGCGCGCATGAACACGCCCGCGGTTGCGCAAGGCAATTGGAGCTGGCGCGCGCCGGAGGGTTGCTGGACGGACGAGTTGGCGGAGAAGTTGGCGGCGCTGGCGGATGTGACGGACCGGGAGAATGATCCGCTCGGCAACGCCGAAAAAGAGGCTGCGCCGGAAAAGAGCTAACCCCGCATTTCTCGCACGCGGCGAGAATATGTAGCGCCGGCCTCCACAGTTTGCGGAAGAATTGTTCGAGAAAGGCACGAAGTGTCAGGGCACGACTTTAGTCGTGCCGCAAGTGCTTCAAAATTGATGTGGGCTTTAGCCCCTGCGCGATTTTCCTCTCGCGAAGACAGCTTTTTCCGCAGCCTCTCCAGACCACCGCAGGATAAGTAAGCGGTTGATAATGGGCCGTCATACCTGCCGTCGAGACGTCTGTCAGAAATGCGGTCTAGCGATAGCTGGAGTCGTCGAAGCGGCTCATGTCAATGGAGTCGTCGAGCACGCCCAGGGTCACGACGGCGAATGTGAAGACAGTTGTCTCCGGCTCAAGATGGCCGCCAAAGGACTTATCGGCGTTGGCGAGCACAATGTGCGGATGCACGCGGCCGTTCATAACCATGCCGCTCATGCCAATGATGTCGGCGGGCGCGGTGGAATTCTTGATGAACATGTTTTTCGACGGCATGTCGCGGTTCGAGACCTGGTGAATCTGGTAGCCGCGCACCGAGCCGAATCCGGAAAGAATCACGGCGTTCTTGATTTTCTCCTGCGCGATCATTTTCTCGAGGCCGGCCAGCAGATCCGCGCCGAACTTGAAGCGCAGCACGACGATGCGCTGCAGATGCCCGCTCACGGCAAAGACATCGGGCACATCGGGACTGTTGGGTTTCGAGTCAACCGCGGGATTTCCCGTGGCGTGAGTGACTTCGCGGCGCATCTCCTGCGCCGGCAGGGCTAGGCATGAGGCAAGAAGAGCAACGACAAAGATTCTCTTCATAAGTGTTCTCCGTGGCGGGAATTCGGACAGAAATTCGAGTGGAGTTCGTGCTGTCCCACCCTGGCGACAAAACCAAGAACGTCGCGAGGGTGGGGCACCCATTCTCGTGCTGGTTGGCGACGCAAAAAGCCGATTATTTCCGCGGAGCTTTAGCTCCCTCGGTCCCTCGGTCCCTTGTTCCCTGCTTCTAGAACGGGATGTCGTCGTCGGAGATCTCGGCCGCCTGCGAGTATTCATCGGTCGCAGCGGGCTGGCGCTGGTCCATGTTGGAGGGCGCATTCGAAGAACGGCTCGAGCCGCCGCCATCCTCGCGGCCCGAAAGCAGCGACAGTTCGCTGACGATGATCTCAGTCATGTAGTGCTTGACCCCCGCATGTACCTTGTCTTCCCAGTTGCGCGTTTGGATCCTGCCCTCGACGAAAAGCTTCGAACCCTTCTTCACGTAATCGCGAATAATCTCTGCCAGCTTGCCGTAGGCCACGATGTTGTGCCACTCGGTGCGGTCCTGCCAGTTGCCCTGCGGGTCCTTCTGGTTGAAGCTGGTGGCGAGACCGAAACTTGCCACCATGGTGCCTCCGCCTGTGGTGCGGATCTCAGGATCCTTGCCCACATTTCCCAGAAGAAAAACTTTATTAACGCTCTTGGCCATGTTCTTGCTCTCCTGTCCCAAACCGGTCGAAGTCCGGTTGTCCCTCGAAAAATTGTCGCGCAACGCCGCGCGTGTACTGGAAGAATCTTAATACACGGCTGCGCATTGCGGACGGGGCCAGCGCGGTTAATTGCCTCCGGCTAACGGCGACGGGACGATCGGCGGCTTGGAGGTTTCTCCGCGCTGCTTGCGCACCGTTACGTCGTCGAAGAGCAGTGAGGGCACGGCCAACGTGACCGGCGCGAAACCTTCATCGCCGAGCCCGGCCGTCAGGATGCTCAGTGCCTCAGGACGGAATTCCACTGTCTGCATGCTCTGTTCCTTCGAGGCGGCTACGATGTCTTTGAATGCGGCCGCATTCAGGCCCGAGAGCTGCACGCCGTGAATCAACTCCTCGTGCCCGTCCTGATACATCTTGAACGCCATCGCCGGCTGCCCGGAGGTTCTCATGCGGCGCAGCACGATGCCGTATTCCTTGTTCTCCTGCTTCAGCATGGCGAGAAACTTGGCGCGAAGATCGTCCTGGCTCAGCCCGTTGTCCGCGGTCACAATCACGTTCGAGGGCGCGGCCTGGCCGTCGTGACGGCTTCCGCTCGAGTGCTCGATGCCGCGCACCGGGTCGCGCGTGGTGAGCAGCGTCTTCAAGATGCCTTTGTCGACGAGAAGGGTTTCGCGCGTGGGCACGCCGTCCTCATCCACCTTGCAGGTTCCGGCCAGCGGCTTGCCATTCAGCTCAGCGAGCGTGGGATTGTCGGTGACGCTGAGGAAATCCGGCAGCACGCGCCCGCCAATTTTATCCAGGAAGGCATTCTCCGCCTGGTTGTTGCGCATGCCCAGTGCGGCGTCCATCATAGGCTGGCGCACGCCCAGCAAATTAGGCAGGAAAATGATCCGGAAGAGCTGCGCCGCGGCCTCGCCTTCTGCCAGAACCGGGCCGTTGTAGCTTTGAATCTCTGCCGAAGCCCGCAGATCCTGGAGGCGCTGCCCGAGCGCGCGCACCCGCGTTGCCAGCGTGTCGCTGTCAGGCAGCCCATCGAGCGATTGCGCGTAAAGAGACGTTGAATCCTCAAGCGGAGCGCCGTCCGCAGCCTGCGTATTGGCGTGGGCGGTGAAGGTCACGCGTGGTTCCTCGCGCGTGTACCATGTGCCTTCGCTGTTCACGTAGCGCACATTGGAATTTACCGCGGAAAAACTTACGCCCGAGGTGTAGATGTCCGGCATGGAACGGAACAGCGCGGAAAGACTGCGCGCCTCAGTCTCCCACTGCGCGCGATCCACATGGATGGGCGCAGCCGTAATGGCTGTTTGCGTGGGAGTCTCTTTGGTGAAGTCGGGAATTCTGTCGGTGTCGACCTTGTTTTCGAGAGCCGCGCGTTTTTTCGAGAGATCCTCGACGGCCTTCTTGTACGTGGCGTCGGTGACCAGCCAGATCTGCCGCCTCAGCTCGTTGTAATCGTCGTCGAGCGGCAGCTCCGCGGTGCCGTTGAAGGCCTGCACCATGCTCGACATATTGAGATTGAAGGAAAAGAAGTTTGTGTTGTCGAGCTGATAGCTACCTACGCGGACTTCCACGGTGATGCGCCGCCCGCGTCCCTGATTGCTGGAGTCGAGCGCGCCGAAGCTGGCCGAAACGCCGGTGCTTTCCGAATCCACTACGCGATAGGCGATGAAGTAGGGCTTCTCTAGATTCTCAAGCTGCAACTGCTTCATGGAGCGATCGAGTTCGTCGCGCATCGCCTTCATCACAACGTCGTCCTGCGCCCGCGCAGGGAAGGCGCAGGCGAGAGCGCCCAGCAGCAGGGATGCAACGGCAATTCGCATTTTTTTCAGCATCGCGGGCCTCACTTCTCCGCAAGCGGCGCGGGCAAAATGGGCGGCCGTTCCTGCGATTTCTGTTTTTTCTGCACTTCGATCTGCGAGATGAGTATGGCTGGCGAAACCGCGGAGACCGGCACGCCACCCGATTCCGCTCCACAGATGCCGTTGAAGACCTCCACATGATTGTCGGCAGCCTCGATTTTGCTGAACGTAGTCAGCGGTGTGCCGATCAGGTCCACGCCGCGCACTAACTCCTCGCGCCCGTCGGGATAGATGCGATACACCACAAGCGGCATCACATTGAACGCGTTGGGTACGGTCCGCCCTGTGAAGGTGAATCCACCGGAGATGTCGGCGAAGTAAAGGCCGTAGGGCAATCCCTGCTTCTTGACTTCCTCGATCAGCAACTTCTTCAAATCAGGCTTGACCGACGATTGCGCAACCTGCACGATCAGGTTCGATTGACGCGCCACTGGCGCGAAGCCTGCCTGCGCGCGTCCGTGGCCATTCGATTGCGGAATCCCTTCGATAGGCGTGCGCGCCATGAGAAATGTCTTCAACACACCGTCGTCCACCACGTCCACTCGGCGCGCCTTCACGCCCTGGTTGTCGTAGAGGTAGTAGCCCGCCAACGCCGTTCCCGCCATGCGCTCGACCGTGGGATCGAAGTAGACGGAAAAATCTTTGGGCAGCACTTCCTGGCCGATCATCTTTTTGAAGGTCTGCGCCTCGTTGGCCAGCTTCTGCCTGTGGCCCTCGACACGATGGCCGAAAATCTCATGGAAGAAAACGCCGCTGGCGCGACCGGAGAGTATGGCCGGGCCGGTGTAGGGATCGGCCACCGGAGCCACGCGCAACGCTTCAAGGTCGCGAATCATTTTGTCGACAGCTTTGAGCACGGCCGCGTCATCGGGAAGATCTTTCTCGCTGAATCCCAGCCAGGATTCGTAGCGTGGCAGCTCCATGCCATCGTCGGCTTTGGTGTAGGCGATGAGGAACAGCCGCCACGTGGGCTGCGATGTTTGAATGCGCGAGCCGTCAGAATTCACGAACCAGCGCGTCTCAGAGCCCGCTTGGAATATTGCCTGGGCAGCGTAGATATTTGAGTATTTGGCGAAGGGCGCGGTGTACTTGCGAATCTTGTCTTCCCAGGCTTTGAGGTCGACCTTGACATCCCGCTGCGACTCGCTGAACTGCTGCGGCTGCTCGTGCGAAAAGTCGTCGGACTTGTCTTCAGGCGCCACTTCGACCTGGGAGTTGGTCTTGACGCGCGTCAACTGCTCGACGGCGCGCTTGTAGCGCTCGTCGGTGTGGTACCAAAGCACCGCGCGAATTGCGTCCGGGTCGTTGTCGATGGGCACCGTAGTAGAGGAGTAACCGGCAATCGAGCCCGTGGGCATGCCGCCGCGAATTTCGTGCGTGTTGTCCATGGCGTAATCGCCCACGCGCATTTCGATGTCGAGCTGGCGGTGACGGTTTTCGCCGCTGCGCATGAGTTTTCCAAAGGCGCCACTGACGGCGTAGGAGTGCTCGTCGACAATCTCGTAGCTCAGGAAGTAGGGCGGGACCGGCTGCGTTTTCAGTTTTTGCATCGAGCGGTCGAGCTCGGTCTGCATGGCCTGCAAAACCGGCGAAGCCGATTGGCCCGCCGCGCAAAGGCCCGAACCCAGCACGAGCATGAGCATCAAGAAACGATAGCAGCGCATCGAAAGATTCCCCCGGAGGTCGTGGCAATTATATGTCAGACGCGTGAGAGGACCGTTAGGTGAGGACTTGCGAAGGGCAGGAGACGGCGATGACATTCGTCGGTGTTTCTTTGCAGAGTCGATCTTCGCACCGAGTTTTCAGCCCATGCGCCCCAATTCGCGGAACTGGTGGGCGACAGCTTCAAGGAAGGTTTCTACGCTGATCTCGGGCGGGATGGTGAGCCCGGACTTCGCGCACAGGGCCGAAGCAATGCGCCCCGCCAGCGCGCCGCGCGTCGTCAGGTCCATGTCGAACCGCCGCGAAAAGAACCCTTCCAGCACCTCCAGGTCGGCAGGGGTGAGCTTGGCCAGAGCAGGTGCGGGCAGCGTCACGCGCAGATGGGGCGGAGGGATGGGCGAATTGGGGGCGAGCGCCGCAGCCGTCAAGGTGCGCGAGGTGCTTTCGCCCCACATGGGCGCTTCCACCTCCCGTTCGCGCACCACCAGTGTTCCCGCCACCATGTCGCCGAGCCGCTGGGATTGCCGGCTCATAAACATGGCCGCAATACCCACACCATAAAAGCCTGGCAAATAGTCGATGACCCGCACCAGGTTGCGCGCCAGCGCTTCAGCAAAATTGACGCCGCGGCCTGACTGGTGGATCACGCGAATCTTTGCTACGCGCTTGCCCAGCGTGCGTCCGTTGCCGAAAGCCTCAGAAAGTGCGAAGTAGCCCCAGAACAGTAGAAAAATAATGAGGAAAAAAATACCGATGCCCCAACTTGCCGACTTCGGTCCCAAAAGGTTGAGAGCCGGGAGGATGAAGGCAGCGAGAAAGATGAGAACAATGACCGCCGCGCCCAGGATGAGCGAGTCGACCAGGATGGCGATGAAGCGGCTGCCGATGCCGGCCAGCGGCAACTCGATCGACACAAGCTCCGGGGTTTCAATGTTAAGCTGGTCTCCAATCGGCTCCATGGCCATCATTCTCTCCAATCAGTGGCTGCAAAAGCGTCGCCCCTACTGGGACCGTCTCAGCTGGCTCCTGAACCAGGCTGCTCAAGGCGGCGTGCGCAGGCTTTCGCGGGCGGAACTGCGCGAAACCGCGCTACTTTATCGCCAGGCGGCCAGCGACCTTTCGACCCTGCGCCAGGATCCCACCGCGCGCGCTTACGCCGAACTCCTCAACCAATTATTAGCTCGCGCCCACAATATCATCTATTCGAGCCGGCGCAAAGGCTTCCGTAGAATCTTCGATTTTCTGCGCGACGGCTATCCCGCCCTGGTGCAGCGCCAGTTCCGCTACGTAATCCTGTCGCTTGTGATCATGGTGGCCGGTGGCGCGCTGGGCTCGGTGCTCACGCTGGCGCGTCCGCAGTTCATGCGCCACATGCTGGGCCCGCAAATGGTGGACACCATCGAGCATCACAAAATGTGGACTGAGTCGATTGTGGGTGTCGAGCCGGCAGCCAGCAGTGCCATCATGACAAACAACCTTTCCGTTTGCTTTTTCGCTTTCGCTGGTGGCATAGTCTTCGCTCTGGGCGCTATCTGGTCGATGTTCAACAATGGCATGCTGCTCGGCGTGGTCGGCGTGGCCTGTCAGCAGCACGGCCTGGCGCTAAGCCTGTGGAGCTTTGTGGCTCCGCACGGCTCGCTGGAGCTGCCCTCCATCATTCTTGCCGGGGCAGCGGGCCTGCGTCTGGGGCGCGGCGTGGTTTTTCCCGGCCTCTATCGCTGGCGCGATTCCATCGCCTTGGCGGGCGCTGAAGCTACGCACATGGTCGCCGGGATCATCCCGCTACTCATCATCGCCGGCACGCTGGAAGGCTTTTTCTCGCCCTCCGCTGCGCCGCGCTGGCTCAAGTTCACAGTCGGCGGGACGCTATTTACATTATTGCTGATATGGCTGTTCCGGCCGGTGGCGGCGGCGACGCCGAGAAAGTAGGCGATCCAGGAATTGTGGCTCGTAAGGGCCCAAAAGAGGAGTGAATGTCATGACGCAGGATTCCGAAATTGATCGGCTGCGTGAAGAACTGGCAGAGAGACAACGGGCGACAGTGTGGCCGGATACGCTTCGTTCGGGCCGGAGTGTGGATGAATTTCTCTGGAAGGGCGATCCGAAAGCGACCCCTGTCCAGAGGGCGGGACTTGTCGTCTTTGGTGCGTTTTGGTTCTTCCTTTTCGCGGTGATGATTGTTGTGGTCGTAAAGGCCGCTATGGGACGCGATTTGATGACGACTCTTATCGGCGCACTGTTCGGGGCTGTTATCGGATACGTCGATTTTCGACTTTTCAGAAACGCTTTCCGCCACAAGAGCCGGCACACGCTTCCGAATGGCAAGCCTGAGTAAACTTCAAGTTTCAGTCGACATCGCGGGTAGTTCGTGGATCTGGCAGAGGAAAAGCAACCGCAGATCCTTCGACTGCGTTTGCAGCAAAGGCGTGGCAAACTTCGCTCAGGATGACAGAGTCTCCAATTTGCGAACAGCAGAGACGGTATAGCAAGTTGGCGTTACACCATCGCCCGCTCTTTCACCTTTAGATATTGGTTGAGCACCGCCGATGTGAGTTGATCGGGATCGAGATCGAGGGTCAAGGCGCCCTGATCGCGCAGCCGCGCCAGCAGCAGCTCGCGGCGCATCACCAGTTCCTGTGCCGCAGCAGCGCGGAACATCTGCTCAACATTTTTCGGCCGGCCTTTGGCAATCGCTTCCACGTCAGGCTGCGCCATGGCCACAAACAACAGCACGTGGCGCCGCAACAGTTGCATGGCGCCGTCAATCACTTCCGGACGCATGGCGGTTTCCGCCAGGTCGGTGATCCACAGGATCAGCGCCCGCCGCGGTTGCCAGCGGTTCAACGTGGCCGTGGCGCGCAGATGGTCGGCTTCGCTGGTTTCGGCGCGCGCCTGGGCCAGCGCTTCGACAATCAGGCGCAAGTGTGCGGGGCCTCGGCCGGGCAGCACGCGCTGCTGCACATGCTGACCGTAGACGAGCAGACCGACGCGATCGCCGGAGTAAAGCGCGAGTTGCGCCAGAGCGACCGCGGTGGAGCACGCATAGTCCAATTTCGAGTAGCCGCGCCGCTCCTCGTCGTCCGTGTCGCGCAAAATGCGGCCCTGCAGCAGCCGTCCCGCGTCGAGAACAATCCACACCGCCTGGCTGCGCTCGGTCTGGTAGCGTCGCGTGATCAATTGCCCACGCCGTGCCGTGGCCGTCCAACAAATGTCGCGGAGGTCGTCGCCTTCGAGATACTCGCGGAGGCTCTCGAAGTCACGGCCCAGTCCGCGTTCGCGCGCCCGGCGCAGTTCGAGATCGATTTGACGGCCGCGCGCGAGAAAAATCTCCTGATCTTCACCCTGTCGAAGCGCGGGATAAACGCGCACGGTCTGCTGGAGCGGCGCCATGGCCCATTTGTCGATGAGGCCGAGCAAAGATCGATAGCGCAGATATACCGATCCCGTGGTGACATCGCCGCGATCGCGCGGATCGATTTTGTAGCGCAGAGCGGCTCGCACGCGCGGCCAGGCTCGCAGACTCCGCGTTCGCGGCACGCCCACCAGCGCGTCGGGAAGGTCGTCGACGATGCGGCATTCCAAAATCGTTCCACCGTTCTGCTCCACCGCAATTTCGATTTCGGTCGCGCTCGAGAGAGAGGGCGCGTTGCTCCACGAGCGCTCCACGGTGATGGATTGCGAAGAAGGCAGCCGCAGGAAATCCAAAAGCACGGCGAGAAGCACCAGCGCATCCCACACCGGCATGCCGTAGCCGAGACGCGCGGAGAAAAATCCCGGCAACGCCAGCGCCAGGCCCGCGACCAGCAGCCAGATGGTGCGCGGCGTGAGGCCGAACGCAAAGCGGCCGCGCGGCTTGCAAGCCGCGCGCACTGTTTCGGGATGGAGCGAAGCCGAGACCATTTAGGCTGCCGAAGCCCGCGGCACCGCAACCGCCGCAACCACATCGTTCAGCACCCGATCGGCATCGAAGCCTTCGAGCTCGGCCTCCGGCTTGAGCAGGATGCGATGGCGCAGCACGGGCAACACGGCGCGTTTTACGTCGTCGGGAATCACGTAGTCGCGATCTTCAAAGGCCGCGAAGGCCTGCGCCACGCGCAACAGGCAAATGGCCGCGCGCGGGCTTGCGCCCAGAGCCAGCATGGGCCACTCGCGCGTGCGGCGCACCAGATCGAGAATGTAGCCGTACAAGTCCGCCTCTACGCGGATGGCGCGAATCTCATTGCGCGCGGCCTCGAGAAGCGCGGCAGCGAGCGGCTGAATCTTCGCGTCGTCCAGTAGATTTACGCTGCTGCCGTGATGCCGCTCGAGCATTTGCCGTTCTTCGTCCGCGGCGGGGTAGCGCACTTTGATCTTGAGCAGAAAACGGTCGAGTTGCGCTTCGGGAAGCGGATACGTGCCCTCAAAATCGATGGGGTTTTGGGTGGCGAAGACCGTGAACCACTGGGGCAGTTGCCGCGCGACGCCGTCGCTGGTCACCTGGCGCTCTTCCATGCACTCGAGCAGCGCCGCTTGGGTGCGCGGCGGCATGCGATTGATTTCGTCGACTAGCAAAAGGTCAGTAAAGACCGGGCCGGCGTGAAAGGTGAACGCGTCGGTGCCAGGTTTAAAGATGGTGGTGCCCAGAATGTCGGCAGGCATCAGGTCGGGCGTACCCTGCACGCGCTGGAAGTTGAGTCCAAGCAATCGGCCCACTGACTTCACGATCAAGGTTTTCGCAATCCCCGGCACGCCTTCCAGCAGTGCATGTCCTTGCGTGAGCACGGCCACAAGCACTTCGCCGATCACCTCGTTTTGGCCTGCTATTACGCGCCCGAGCTCCGCGCGGGCGCGAGTCAGCAACTCCTGCGTCGCCTTGAGGGTTGTGCTCGGCGCCTGCGCGTCCTGCTGCAACGGATTCTCTTCGCTCATTCCGATCTCCTTGCTTCTCGTCCTGCGGTTCTTTCTGTTTCTGATTCAGAACTCATTTTCAATCGTAAGTTCTCGCTCTTGCGGCGCGATCCAGTATTTCGCCGTGGCGGCTGAGAGTCTGCACCAGCGCCAGCGCTTTCTTGGGCTCCAACGCATCGTTCCCGATCGCTTCCTCGCATTCCGCCAAATCCTTCTCGAGCGTTTCGGGAGCCTGCGGAAAACGGCGGCGCAGAGCAAAGCTTAGTTCTTCAGCGCGCATCTTTGCCCCTTTCAGTCCGCACAAGTCGCCCATGCGCCGTCGGAATCGCTCGTAGGCAAGGTCCACTGAGGTTGCCGAAGCGCCCGCTTCAGCGTAGAGCGAACCCAGCGCCTCAAGAAATTCGACAGGCGTGGCGCGCACCGGCGCCGGAAGGTCGCGCACCGGCCCGCGACGCCGACTGAAGCTGAAGATCGCCAGCAATACAATTCCGAACAGGCCCGCCTTGAGCAGATTCAGCGCCGCGCCGCTGGCATAGAACCAGTCAGAGTAGACTGCGCCGTGCAACGATTCGTCCCAATAAAAATGATGGTTCTGGGACGGGCCCAGGGAATTCAAAAACAGATTCAGGTTTTCGCCGCGCTGAATGGACCCATTCTCAAGCGGCGTGGAGCTGGCCCACCAGATGACTTCGCCTTTGCCGCTCGCATACTCGACCACGGCCGGCGATCCAGCACAGTTGTACTCGACGCGATCGAGCGGCTGGTTCGATCCCCATGCGGCCTCGGGAACCATCCACACTTCGCCCGATCCGGCCAACGGGTCGAGTCCCTGCGGCGTAAGCTTGCAGGCTGTCGCAAGTTGCTGCGGAGGCAGGGTGTTTCCGCCGGGAGCCATAATCCCTCCCAACCATCCGGTCACGAGCACGCGCCCGCCTCGCGCAACGATGTCCTTCACGGCGTTGAAATCTTCGGGTGAGGAAGGATCGGGCTCGGCGAAGATCACTACTGTCTGCTCGTCGGTACGCTCCGGAAGGTCGCTCAGAGGCTGCTCCCACCGTTCGACGTCGTAGCCGTTGGCCTTGAGCATTTCGTAAGCGGCGCGCGCTCCGTGCTTGCCCGTTCCATAGGTGCTGGGCACTGGGTTGTTGTCGCTATCTTCGCTGCGCGCAAAAAAGGCTGTGACCACTGCGAGTACGACAACTGCGGAAATGCAGCCGATGAGCAGCTTGCGATCCCTGGCGTCGAGTGAGGCGAATAGCTTCATTTCGCATCGACTCCCAGCTCCGCGGCCAACGCTATTGCGGCGTTGAAGTCACCGGCCGCGGCATCGCGCCCGCCATACCATGTGCGCTCAAAACTGCGCGTGAGCGCTGTCAACGTGGGTTTGCGCGGGTCATTGCCGCGTAGCAGCCCGAGATATTCCCGCGGTGTACGCGCGCGATCGGCCGGCCACGAGCGGCCCGACTCCAGGCGCGCAATCGACGCCCAATAGACAGAATGTATGGCCTCGCGCCACAAACCGTTTGACGCCGCGGCCTGCGCATCCTTTACCCACAACTGCCATTCGCGTACTGAAGGCGATCCCGACGCGGGCTCGACGTCAGGAACGAGGCGCACCCGCGCGCTGCGCTCGATGCGGATGAAAAACCAGATCAGCGCGATGCCGATTCCGCCCAGCAGCAAGCCCTCAAGCAATCGCGCAGCCCACGGCGCGCGCGCCCCCAATCCCGCCAGGCTCGTCAGGATTCTGTCGAAGGCGTTTCCCAGCCATTCAAGGACACGGTCCCTGATCGAAACCTTGGTCACACCCTGGTAATCCCGCTGAGCCAGAATCGCGTCGAGCGACTTTCGTTCGGCAATATAAGCGGAATTGGGATCGGCGGGATTGGCCGCCAGCGAGTTTTCCGCCTCCCGTTCATCCATCTGGAGGCGCTGGCGCGCGTCGTTGAGCAAATCGCTCGCATTCTGAGGCTTGCTTTTAGCGCTCGAAGGCGCACCCACGACAACGGGCTTCCCGGCGCCGTCTCTGTTTCCCGCGCGGTTCAGTGCAGTTCGCAGCCAGTCGTAGCGGACCTCGCGCGATTGTGATCCTGCCCCGCCCGGCCACTGCACACGGTCGTCGGGCCCCACACGATCGGAGTCGCACGCATTGTTATTGGCGGGCGCCGGCTTATTGAGCTTGAGCTGCGCCTGGCAATCGGCAACCACGCCATCCAACGCATCCAGGTGCTGGCGGTATTCGGCAAGAGTCACGTCACGCCAGCCGGCATTGGAAGGGAGTTGCTGGGCGCGCGCATGCTGCACGGAGGCCACCGGCCCGAGCAACGCTGCACCAAGCGAAAGCAATACAACAGGGGCCAGCTTCCTCGCCATTCCGCCGTTACCTCCGCGTGACCCCGACCGCATCGAATTCATCGTCCTTCCAAGCTATCAGGCGGCCTGACCGGCGGAAATTCATCTGTGCTCGCGCCGGGCGCCGCCGCGGAAGCCGGCTGTGCAAGTCCCAGGATTCCGGCAGGCGCGGCCTGGGGTTGCGGAGGCGTGAGCCCCGCCCGCTGCATCATCCACTCAATGTCGAAACCTTCCTTGCGGATGCGCTGATCGTAATAGAACAGGACGGCAGCGATCATGTAGATTGGCGCCAGCAGCACCTTGGAAATGAAATCCAGACCCACTCTCACGATCTCGGTCACCACCAATGTCGTCGATGAATTCGCAATGGTGATTCCCATCGCGGGGAGCACGGCAACAAGGATCAGCAGAGGGATGGCCAAAGCCATTCCGATCGCAAAAGCCAGCGCAGCAACCAGCAGATTCGTGACAAAGATGCGGCCGCGCGTTCCCTTGCTCAGATGCCACGAGCGGACGATCGACTCCCAGGCAGTTTTTTTCTCCACGACGCACGCCGGCATGCCCAGCGCCAAGCTTAATGTCAGCCAGACGATCACGCAAAACGCCACAACTCCCACCAGAACCATCAGGAAGCCCAGAGCAAAACGCGAGCCAAGGTCGGCATCGCCGCGGGACATGAGAAAGATGAGTGGCACGATGATAGACATGGCAATGACCATGGGGACGAAGATGGCCAGAATTCCCTGTAGCAGCAGGTACCACAAATAGGTCCAGAAGCGAGTGTGCACGCTCTTGAGCGTGGCGCGGATCGTAGGCTTCTCGCCCAGATGCACGCTCACCGTTGCCTGCGTGATGCCTGCGTAGGAATACACGTACACGGCAAGGTAAACAGGCAGGGCGACGATCACGATAAGGATGATGATCCCGATTACCGCCGGCGACGGCCCACCAGCCCTGCCGCTCGCAATCCCGGGAATGAGGAAGATGGCTCCGGCGGGAATGGCAAGAGCGAAAACAATCAGTAAGGGCAACGCTGCCGTGCCCACAAACAGCCAGAAGTTATGCCGGTAAAGCTGCGCCGTGCGGTCAAGAATTTCGCCGAGATTCAAAGGCCGTAACTGGTTGTCCATACCCACCCCTTGTGAGCCCGGAACCTCAAGTGCGGCCCGGGCTGCCGTTCTGGGAAAGGCGTCCGCCGTAAGGCGCGCCGGAAGACATTTATCCGGCTGCCATTCAGCGCGAAGAATCGAGTTCGTGAACGCTTTCACGGATCGTAGCACAGGGTGCGCCGAGGGAACGCCTCCTTCCAGGCGCTGCGGCTTGACAGTCGAAAAAATATCCGGAAAATTAGAAACTAATCCTTTAGTTGTTCGTCTATAGCAACGTAAGAACCAATGGATTCACGAAGTAATTAACGGAATCAATAGGTTAGCGATGCCGCCAAGAAAATCCAACACGCTCACCGAAGCCGAGCTCAGGCTGATGAAGATCCTTTGGAGGAGGGGCGAGTCGGCGGTGACAGACCTGGTGGCTGCACTGCCCGAGAGCGAACCCCTGGCGTATAACTCGGTACTTACCACCATCCGGATCCTCGAACAGAAGGGCTATGTCGAGCACCGCCAGGAGGGCCGTGCGTTCGTATACCGGCCCAGCGTTGCCGAGGACGAGGCCGGCCGCACAGAGGTGCGCAACGTGCTCGGCCGGTTCTTTGGCAACTCGCGTGAGCAACTGGTGTTATCACTTTTAGGCGATGAAGAGATCGGCGCCGAAGAGTTAGAGCGCCTGAAGGATGCCATTCGCAACGCGAGTCCCGATGCGAGCGTCGAAAAGGGGAACGGGGAATAAATGTTCTGGACCCTTATGACCGGTGGGATGCATGCGGCGCTCGAAAGCGCAGGCGGATGGCTGGTTGCCTTTGCCGAGACCGCTGCGCCCGTAGCCGTCGCGGCCCTGTGGCAGGGCGCGTCAATCGCACTGGTTCTCTGGGTTTGCCTTGGCCTGACGCCGCGCATCAAAATTCACGTGGGCGCCGCGCAGCGCTTCATCATCTGGGCCGCGGCCTTCGCGGTGGTTGTGGGTCTTGGGTTTCTGCCTTGGCTGGCGCGTAGCGCAGCAGGCGCACTTGCAACGAACGCTCTGCCGGGCGCAGCAACTCCCGCGCTGTGGTTGCGACTCGACGACCGCTGGGCCTTCGTCATTGCTGGGCTGTGGCTGGTCACATCGCTCGTGCGTGCAGCCAGCCTCGCCGTCCACTCACTTCGCTTGCGCCGGTTGTGGAGTTCGGCCTCGCCCGTAGATGTAGATGCGAATATGCATGCGCTTCTTACTGCTGCCTCCCCAACGAGCCGCCCTATCGAACTTTGCACCACGCGCAAGCTCGACCGTCCCAGCGTCATCGGCTTCCTGGCGCCGCGCATTCTGATTCCCGAATGGCTCTACGCCCGCCTTACGCCCGGCGAGCTCGAGCAAGTGGTTCTGCACGAGGCCGAACACCTGCGCCGCCGCGACGACTGGACCAATCTTTTCCAAAAGCTGGCCCTGGTTCTATTCCCGCTGAATCCTGCGCTGGCCTGGATCGAAGGCCGCCTGTGCCGCGAGCGCGAGATGGCTTGCGACGAGGGCGTGGTGCGCCGCACGCAAGCGCCGCGCGCCTATGCGGAATGCCTCACCAGCCTGGCCGAGCGCCGGCTTGAGCTTCGATTGGAGCGCCGCCGTGCCCAGGCGCTTTCGCTCGGCGCATTCGAGCGCCGTCCCGAGCTGGTGCGCCGCGTCTACAGCATTCTCGCCCGCAAACAAGCGCTTCATCCCATGGCGGCGCGGGCCCTGGTCGCCGTGGCCGGCTGCAGCCTGCTGGTTGCGTCAGTGGAATTGGCGCGCTGCCCGCAGATGGTGGCTTTCGTTCCCGCCGCGCATGCCGCGACGCAGCAGACTCGATTGGCGCGGTCCGATTCCAGCTTCCGCAAGGTAGACACGAAGGCGGTTTTGCCTTCGGAGCACGACGTCGCGGCATCGACCCCGGCCGCATCGCGACGTGCCGTAACGTCATCGACTGAGCCGGCGGATAAACCGCAGCGTGAGCTCGCATCGACAAATGCCAACGCTCCTCATGAAGTGTTCTTACGGGCAGAGATGCCGGATGCCGATGCGGGCACTGCCGGGCAAAACGCAATTTCGGCCTTCGTCGGGGAACCGCAGTATTTTGTGCTGACCACGTGGGAAGAGGTACGAACTTCGCACTGTCATCACAGGATGATTTCCGACTACGATACGGATGCAAGTGCGCAGCCGCAATCTGCGGAGGCCGCACATCCAGCCGACGGACGGCCAGCCAACGGACGGATAATTACGCGGATCACCGTGACGGGGCTGATTATTGCCGTGTACCCCGTCGGCCCAGCGCCCGGGACGAAGCCCGCGCATGCAGAAGACTCTGGCCAGCCCACCGCTCCATTGCCCGAGAGCGGCTGGCTGGTTTTCAAACTCTAACCAGGAAGTTTCAACCAAATACGGAGATGAATGTACCCATGGCAACTAATTCATTAGTAGTAAGAGTGAAAAAACTGGCGGTGCCTGCAGGCATTCTGGCCACGCTTCTGTTTGTCTTTGCGTTTGTTATCGACCACAACAAGGCAATGGCAGCCGCCGCCGCGGGACCGCTGGACGACTCGAGCGTGTCTTCGCTCGTAGCGCTCGACAACGCGGTCGAGGCCGTAGCCGCCCGGGTTACGCCCGCCGTGGTCAACGTCTCGGTGACCTCGCGGGTTTCAGACGATGAGCAAGGCGAAGGGCACGGCCGCGGAGGTGGCCAGGACTTCGGCGGCGTCAACCCGCAGGACCTTCCGCCGGGACTCCGGCAGTTCTTCTTCGGTCAAGGCGGACCGGGGGGCGGCCAGGGCATGCAGGGAATGAAGCCGCAGCCCCAGATTGAGCATGGCGTGGGCAGCGGCGTAATCATTTCGCCGGATGGCTACATCGTGACCAACGACCACGTGGTAGACGGCGCGACCGAAATGCGGGTCACATTGAACGACCGGCGCGTGTTTACCGCGAAGCTGGTAGGCGAGGACAAACTCAACGATCTGGCGGTTATCAAAATCGATGCGAAGAACCTGCCCAGCATCCCGTGGGGCGACTCGGCGAAACTGCATCCCGGGCAGACGGTGTTGGCCTTTGGCAGCCCCTTCGGCTACTTCCAATTCTCGGTGACGCGGGGCATCATCAGCGCGCTCAACCGTCCCAACCCGTACACCGACGATGCGCGCAAGCCGGGCGATTTCATTCAAACTGACGCCGCCATCAATCCCGGCAACTCCGGCGGCCCGCTGGTGGATGCGCATGGCGAACTGATCGGCATTGACACCTTCATCATTTCGAACAGCGGCTCGTTTGCGGGCGCTGGCTTTGCGATTCCTTCGGAGATCGCGGAGTCCTCAGTGAACCAGATCATCAGGACTGGCACGGTGCACCACGGCTACCTGGGAATCAGCATGAACGACGTGACACCCGACAACGCGCAGTTCTTCAACTTGCCTGACGCCGGCGGCGCAATCGTGAGCCAGGTGACGCCTGACTCGCCCGCGGGCCGCGCCGGACTGAAGAACGGCGACGTCCTGCGCGAATTGAACGGGAAGAAAATCCTGGACGGGCGCGAGCTGCAGGTTGCGGTGAGCGAAACCGCGCCAGGATCGGCCATCGACCTGGGAATTCTGCGCGACGGCAAGCCCGAGAATCTTCACGTAACCGTGGGCGAGTTCCATAAAGAGGCATCCGAGGAAGCCGGCAATGCCGGCGCCGGCGAGCAGCGCGGACGGCTGGGACTGACGGTAGCGGATCTGTCGCCTGACGTGCGCCAGCAACTGCATGTGCCGGAGCAGGTGCACGGCGCGGCCATCGCGCAGGTGCGGCCGGGTAGCGCGGCCGACGATGCGGGCCTAACCGCAGGCGACGTGATTCTCGAAGTCAATCGTCATCCGGTCGCAGACGCCGATAACTTCGTGAGCCAGGTTCACGCGGTGCCGCAGAACAAAGACATTCTGCTGCTGGTGTGGTCGAACGGAGGCGCGAGCTATCGCGTGGTGCATCCAGAGGAGAACGCAGACAGCGGCATGTAGACCGCGAGTCGCCAAGTTGGCGAGTTAGCAACACGAGCGGGGTTGGCGGAGCTGGCGGAATAAGCGCGAAGCAACCCCGCGCGGCGGGAGAGAGTCGAAAGAAGTTGCCCGGGACAGGTTTTGGGAGACTCGGGTAAACCGTGCGCCCAACTCAGAGTCGGGGGACGACTGGGTTGGGCGCCGTGTATTTCCAGGTGAGTGAAA
The DNA here is from genome assembly GCA_963699385.1 of uncultured Acidobacteriota bacterium. Lineage (GTDB taxonomy): Bacteria > Acidobacteriota > Terriglobia > Terriglobales > Acidobacteriaceae > Telmatobacter. The sequence goes on from CAVOTQ010000023.1 coordinate 149,188, forward strand.
GACTGCAGAAGTGAGCGAGTGTAGCGGCGAGCGAGGGAGCGTGTGGATGGGCTGGGAACCGCGCGCTTTCAATAAAGTTTCAACTTGAGTCGCTGGTTTTGATTGTTTCTGTTAAGTGTGTTGGCTATAATTGCCGCACTTCGCTCCCCCTTCGAAGCGATCCACAGGCCCCAGAATTTCCAGATGGATTCGTAAGCAGCCCGCGGCCAGCATGGTCGACGAGTCGGCAAGTTGCCCAACTAGCGTGCGATCGCGCGGGTTCCCGAAAGCGCGGCGCGCGACGAAAGAACGCACGAACGGAATAAAGGAGAGCCCATGGCCGGCACGGTGGTTGGACCGCTGGTATGTCCACAGGGACACGGGCCGGGAGTGCCTGGTTCACGATTCTGCACTATGTGCGGAAGCGGGCTCGTCGTCGAAGGGCAGATGACGCCGCAGCCTGTGACTGTGGGCGCGCCGCCGGGAACCGGCCATCCGTTGTGCAAGGTATGCGGCGGGAACGGAGCAAGGCTGAGCGCCACGGAGATTGTGTGCCCGGGGTGTGCGTGGCTGCGGCCGTTGGCGCCCGGGTACCAGATGGACAAGGCCGTGTTCCTGTGGGCGCAGGACGGCCAGGCCATGTCGAAGCTGCAGAGCATTACGGCGCTGCACACAGTGGTGCGGAACGTGTCAGACAAAGTGGGCCGGCCGTGGATCGAATCGACCTTCAATGCAATCAAGCTGGGGCCCCGGCAGTTCGTCGATGTATGGAACCTGGCCGTACTGGCCGCGCGCATTCTGGGCCTGCCGAAGATGCCGGACGTTTATATATCCGGCGATCAGATGTGGAACACCTACACCTACGGCACGGAAAATAGCTCATTCATCGTGCTCGGCACATCGCATCTCATCAATTTTGCCGGAGATGAACTGCTGTTTGTGCTGGCGCGCGAAATGGGCCACTGCCGCGCCGGTCACGCGCTCTGGAACACGGTGCTGCGTTTTGTCGCCGGCGATGTCAGTGTGCACACCGGCCTGCTCTCCAATGGCTTGATCAATGCCATCAATCCCACCAAGCTGATTCAGGGCGCAATCGACCTGCCATTGATGGCGTGGTCGCGCCAGTCGGATATTACTGCCGACCGCGCGGGGCTGATGGCCGTGGGCGACGAAGCTCTGGTGCGGCGCGTGCTGCTGGCGTGGTCGATTCGCTCGGCGCGGCTGCTGCAGCAGGTGAACATTGAGGAGTGGCTCAAGCAGGAGTCCGCCAGCGACGACTCGATGACGAAGTTTTCGGAGATGACGACTTCGTCGTCGATGTACACCACGCGGCGGCTGCGGCTGCTGGGGCAGGCGGCGCACGAGACCGAACTGATGCGCTGGAGCCAGAGCATCCAACCGGTGCGCCAGAAGCTCGCGCCGGTGCCGACGCAAGCCATGCCGGGATTGGGTGTGGGCACGGTGAAGGCAGTCAAGGCTGCCGTGACGCGGCCGACGGTTCCCAGCGCGGGGGTAGCGCCGGTGGGAGCGAGTGCGCCTCTCGGTGCGCCACAAACGACTGGCGGCGCACCGAATCCCGCGGGGTTGACTGCGAATGCGATGCCGTTGGCGATGAGCCAACCCGGCGCGGGGGCGAATCCTGCGCTTGCAGCGGCGCCCACTGACTCGATCCGCGTGATCTGCAATAAGTGCCATGCGGCGATGCGGGTTCCATTAGCGATTTTGCGGGGCAAGACGATGTTGAATGTGCGCTGTCCGCAATGCCATACCGTGATTGTTCTGCGGCCCAGGGCGGCGACGCCTGCGGCGGGGGCGTCGGCGGGATCGGCCACGCCCGCACCAGCTACGGGTGGGGTGGCGACGCCAGGCGCTGTAGCGACAAAGCCGGTTGGGCCGCAGGCAGCCGCGGCGGGCGTAGCGCCCAAGGCTGTCGCGCCAACGGTGACGGCGAGCAGCGGAGCGCAGAAGCCGGTTGCGTCGCATGCAATGGCCGGCGGTGCAGCGGCCAAGGGTTTTGTGGCAAAGGCGGGCGCCGGAAAACACGCAGCGTCGTCTGCGCACACTGGCGGCAAAAAGTGATGGGGGAATTTTGGGAAACGCAGTTTGAGAGAAACCATTCTTCAGGGAATTGCGTCCCATATTCATTTGCGAATAGTTCAGATCACTCGAAAAAACTGAGACGGGCGAGAGAATTCAAAACAGAGAGGACACATTATGCCGGACGATAGCAGCAGCCAGGGACCCGAGGTGGAAGAAGTCGTGGTGATTGTGCCCGAAGAGGCAGTCGCGACGAGCACGGGGAGCGCAAGCACAGGAGATGGCTCGTCGAGTTCAGATTCGGGGTCGGTGACGGAAGAGATTGTGGATGTAATTCTCGATCCGTTGGGGAGCAGCGGCGGGCCAGATGCGCCAGAAGCCGTCGAAGAAGTGGTGGTTGTGGAAGAAGTGGTCGTTGATCCGGATGCCACCGGGACGGGAACGGCGACGGACCCGACTGATCCAAGCGCGACCGGAACGGCGCCAGATCCGACTGACCCTACTGCCCCGACTGACCCGACCGCGACCGGAACAGCGACCGACCCAACCGATCCGAGCGGATCCTCGACCGGCGTGGCGGAGCCAAGCGGCGCAGATCCGAATTCCCCCGAAGGATTTTCGGGCACGTCGGGGGATGGTCCGGGCCTCGGAGGCGGGTACTCGCCGGATGACGGACCGGGGCTCGGCGGCGGATATTCGCCGGACGGGAGTTCCATCTCCGATGAAGGACCGGGCGGATCCGGATACCCCGGCGGCGATAGCGGATGGTCCTCCTCGGAAGCGACCGATCCAACTGCGGATCCGGATACGACGGGCACGGCCGATCCAACCGATAACTCACAGTTGCAGTCTGACCAGGCAACGGAGCAACAGGACGAGCAGGCCGAGAGTCAGGCCGTAGCGGCGGGCGATTATTCGACCGCTTCGAGCGATGCCACACAGGCTTATCAGGACTCACAGACCGTGGCCGGCGAAGGCGGCCCGGACAACACCGACGAGACCTGGACAGCGATGCAGGACGAGAGCTGGGCCAACTCTGACCAGCAGACCGCCGATCAGGATGCATCGACCGCCGAAGGCTACGCCGCTGCGGGAGATGCGCAAGGCGCCGAAGTGTACGGCGACGCGGCCCAAAGCGAGGGAGAGAACGCCGCCGACGCTGGAGAAGAGGGCCAGTACGGCGACCCAGTCGGCCAGGAGATGGACACGCCGAGCGAGGAAGCGCCCGCCGACGAAGCACCGGCCGACGATGCGGCCGCGGACGATACTGCGGGTTCGGACGACTACTCCGGCGGATAAGAGCAGGCAACGAGGGAACAAGGGAACGAGAAGGCGGGCTGGCGTTATTCTTGTTCCCTTGCTCCCCGCCGGGCGATTTATGCCCGCAGGGGTGCCTCACTCCCTGCGATTCCGCATCCACTTGGCAAACCCGAGCAGCAGCAGCAATCCGCCAAAGGGCAGGCACATGAGCGCCACAATGAGCGCGAACCAGCCCGCGTTGGTGCTGGCGCCGAGTCGCGAGTAGCCGCCAAGCAAAGTGACGAGTAAAAGCACGCACAGCAAACCTGTCGCAACCATCGAGCCGCCCCACTGGAGGAGTTGACGCGTGCCGTCATCGGGTGGGGTTTGGCGATTCTCTAAAGCAGTTGGCGGACGTGCCGTCATGCGCGCTTATCCTTTCGCGGCAGCAAACATCGCAAACACGATGACCCCGGTGACCGACACATAGAGCCAAATGGGGAATGTCCAGCGTGCCACCTTGCGATGCATGGGAATGCGCCCGCTGAGAGAGAAGAAGAAAGTGATCAGGACCAGGGGCAGAGCCACGATGGAGAGCAGAATGTGGCTGGCAAGAATCGCCAGGTAGATGGTGCGCAAAATGCTGTGCCCCGGGTAATGGCTCTCGCCATGCAGCGCGTAATTTCCGATGTAGCAAACCAGAAATAATGTAGAAAACGAGAAGGCAGTGATCATTGCTCTGCGGTGCGCCGCAATGCGGCGCGCGCGGATGAAGCGGTAGCCCATCAAAATTGCAACCGCAGCGCAGGCGTTCAGTATCGCGTCCAGTGCCGGCAGAAAGCTGAACTCTTTTCCGCTCACATCCAAAGCCGGGATGAAAGTAAATAAGCCAGAAGAGAAAAATCGTCGCCGCCGCGCTGATGCATAAAATGGCGGCGATGGCCGGGCCCGTTCCAGAACGGGGAGCAGACGTGGGTACAGTGGTGGTCATAGCGTGCCTTACGATTTCGCTCTGGCGCAGAGCATCAGCGTGGTGAAAAGCAGCGGCAGGTAAAGCACGCTCACCTTGAGCAGGTCGCGGGCCAGCATGCGGCTTTCGTCTTCAGTTTTGGCGCGGAGAATGCGCGCGAAGCGGAGCGTGTACCCGAGATAGACGAGTCCAAGTGCGATTGCCGGAATCGCGTAAATCGCACCGGTCATGCCCAGCCACCAGGGTGCGAGGCTGACGGGAATCATCAGCACCGCATAGAAGACGGCTTCGACCACTGTCGAAAATCCGTCGGGCTGGACGACGGGCAACATGCGGATGCCGGCGCGCGCGTATTCGTCGCGATACAACCACGCAATCGACATGAAGTGGGGGAACTGCCAGACAAAGAGGATGGCAAACAGAGCCACGCCGGGCCACTCAATGCGGCCGCGGGCCGCGGTCCAGCCCAGCAAAGGTCCCATGGCGCCGGGAAATGCGCCGACAAATGTGGCGAGCGAAGTAGCGCGCTTGAGCGGCGTGTAGATGGCGACGTAGGTGAAGGCGGTGAGCAGCGCCAGCGCGACGGTGAGCGGATTGGTATACAGCATGAGCCAAACCGCGCCGAGCGCGACGGCGCCGAGGCCGGCGATGATGCCCACGGCGAGCGGGAAACGGCCCGAGGCCAGCGGCCGGTTGGCGGTGCGCTTCATGCGCGCGTCGGTAGTGCGTTCAAGGCACTGGTTCAGCGCGCCGGCGCCCGCAGAAACCAGCCCGATGCCGAGCAGCACGTCGAGCAGGCCGCGCTGCAAGGTGGAAATGCCTGACTGCATGGAGCCCAGATAGAAGCCGCCCCAGCCAGTGACCAGCACAAGGCCGACGACTTTAACTTTGAAGAGCTCGCGAAGATCGTGGATGAGAGTTGCAGTGGCCCCAGGTTGAGGCGCATGAAGGCCGTGCGCGTGCGGGGATTCTTCGCCTTGGCTTGCGGCGAGATCGGCGGGCAGAGCGGCCTGGGAGGAAGGAGTCATGGAAACGGAAGAAAATTCTTGCGGCTGCGCGAACCCTGAATAGCGACACCCAGTCGCCGAGCAGAAGCCTACATCTGATCATAACAAGCGCCAACCCACGCTCCGCGAGCAAAGCGACTCACCGAAAATTCTTTTGACACCGTTCTCTCGCGTGCTGTAGCGTCCGAAACTGGCGCCGCCTGTCGCAAGGCAACTCCAGGCGCCCGAGGAGCGAGTATGCGCATGATGATGCTGGCTCAGTTTCCCCTTGAGCCGTTCAATACCGCAGTTCGCAATGGAACTGTGGGTCCCACTATCAAGAAAATTCTCGACGACATCAAACCCGAGGCTGCGTACTTCGGCGAACGCGAAGGCCATCGCGGCTGCGTGCTGATCGTCGACCTAGCAAGTGCCGCGGACGTGCCACGAATCGCCGAGCCGTTTTTCCTAAGCTTCAACGCCGAAGTGGAGTTCAGGGTTTGCATGCTGCCCGAGGATTTGGCCAAGGCAAATCTCGAAGCTCTCGGCAAGAAGTGGGGCTGAGGACCAGCGGGTCGGCAAGTTAGCAAGTCAGCGAGTCAGCCGTCCCGGCCCCGCGGACGAAGAGTTGTCCCCGGGGCACCTGGGTCGAGCGCGTCCTGTAAAATGGAATCAACCGGATGATGCATTCCCTTCCAGCGGCAGCCGCCCAGGCATCCCGCGCCACGCGGGAAGATGAGTCGCGAGCTTCCGGAAACCATGAAAAACCAGATCCACATGGCGAAGGGCACGCTCCGCTCGGCGATATTCCGCTCATAAAAGTTGAAGGACTGCGCAAGTCGTATCGCACCGCACGCGGGGAACTAACCCTTTTTGAGAACCTCGATCTCGAAGTCAAAACCGGCGAGATGGTGGCGATCGTAGGCCAGTCGGGTGCAGGAAAAAGCACTCTTTTGCACATTCTGGGCGCGCTTGATACGCCTTCCGCGGGGACGGTATACTGCGCCTCAACCAACGTAGCCTCGCTCTCGCCGCGAGAGGCGGCAGCTTTTCGCAATCGCGAGATCGGCTACGTGTGGCAGTTCCATTATCTGCTGCCGGAGTTTACGGCGTTGGAGAACGTGGCCATGCCGCTTTTGGCGCGGGGCATGCGCCAGTCAGAAGCCTTGAAAATAGCATCTGACTGGATGGGAGAGGTGGACTTGCAGGATCGAGGAACGCATCGGCCGGGTGAGCTATCGGGCGGCGAGCAGCAGCGCGTGGCGCTGGCTCGGGCGCTGGTGTGTGGCCCGCGTCTGCTCCTCGCCGACGAGCCCACGGGCGACTTGGACGGCACGACGGCGGGCCGCGTTTTTGAGTTCATTGAAAGGCTGCACGCGAGCCATGGGCTTACATCCATTCTGGTTACGCACAATTTGGAACTGGCCGAACGCTGTACGCGGACTCTTCGCCTCGCGAACGGAAGGCTGACGGCGCTCACAGACGCCATGCCGCCGGGAACCTAACCTGTAACCCTCAAGCGGCATTGCATCATTTTCCGCTATTTGTGAGTCTTATAAGTATCAGCCCAAGAAGGATTTCCCCAGGTGGGCTCGAGAGGTCGGGATGGTAGTCAGCCGGGCGGGCGAGGCCGGTGGACGGCACGGGTCGAAACTGGACATAAGCAGACCCGGAACCATCCAAAAGAGCTGTTCGGAGCGTGGGTTCTCATTTTTGAGGCCTCCGGCGGCGAAGCAACGGGAAGGGCGCGCGATTGAGGGCCGAGGCCGGGAGAATCGCCGGACGGCTACTGAGACGGGCAGCCTGGATGAAGCCCCGATAACGGGGGGGAGCACATCATGTTCGAACGGTATACGGAGAAGGCACGGCGCGTGATCTTCTTCGCGCGGTATGAGGCCAGCCAGTTCGGCTCGCCTTATATCGAAACCGAGCACCTGCTGCTGGGGTTGCTACGCGAAGACAAAGCGTTAACCAACCGCTTCCTGCGTTCGCACGCCTCGGTGGAGTCGATCCGGAAGCAAATTGAAGCGCACACCACAATCCGCGAGAAGGTGTCGACCAGCGTCGACCTGCCGCTATCGAACGAGTGCAAACGGGTACTGGCCTACGCCGCGGAAGAAGCGGAACGGCTGGGCCACAAACATATCGGAACCGAACATCTTTTGTTGGGGTTGTTGCGGGAAGAGAAGTGCTTTGCGTCGGAAATTCTGCAGGAGCGCGGGTTGAAGCTGGCGCAGATTCGCGATGAACTGGCGCGGGTGACGCAAGAAAAGGCGCCCCCGCAGCAGCGTCAGCGGGAGTCGAGTTTGCTGGCAGAATTCAGCCGCGACCTTACTCAAGCTGCAATGGATGGGCAGCTGGATCCGCTCGTTGGACGCGAAGGCGAACTGGAGCGCGCTATTCAAATTCTGTGCCGGCGCACCAAGAATAATCCCGTCTTGATCGGCGAACCCGGAGTGGGAAAGACAGCCATCGTTGAAGGCCTGGCGCAGCGCATTGCCGACGGCGAAGTGCCGAGCTTCCTGGCGGACAAACGTGTGTTGGCGCTCGATCTTTCACTGATCGTTGCAGGAACCAAATATCGCGGGCAGTTCGAAGAGCGGCTCAAGACCATCATGAAAGAGCTGATGGAGAATCAAAACTCGATCGTGTTTATCGACGAGCTGCACACGCTGGTGGGCGCAGGATCGGCGGAAGGATCGCTCGATGCAGCGAACATCCTGAAGCCGGCGCTCTCGCGCGGCGAGATCCAGTGCATCGGCGCCACCACGCCCGCCGAGTATCGCAAGTCGATCGAGAAGGATCGCTCGCTGGAGAGGCGCTTCCAGGCAGTGAAGGTGCCGCCGCCGAATGAGGCTGATGCTATCAAGATCATCATGGGCATCAAGGACCGCTATGAGAAGTTCCACGCCGTGAGCTATACGGATGCAGCGGTCGAGTTCGCCGTATCGCACTCGAGTCGTTACATTCCCGACCGCTTCCTGCCCGACAAGGCCATCGATTTAATCGACGAAGCCGGAGCGCGCGTAAAGCTGCGCCAGACTTCGCTGCCCGAAGAGATCACCGAGGTGCAGAAGCGCATCAAGTTCATCGTGCATCGCATGGATTCGGCAATTGCGAATCACGAGTTCGAGAAGGCGCGGTTTTATTCCGACGAGGAGCGCAAGGAGCGCGAGAATCTGCGCGCACTGCGCGACAAGTACCACCTCGACGACTCGGCGGCAGGAATCGTCGGCCGCGAGGATATCGAAGATGTGGTCAGCCGCTGGACGGGCGTGCCCGTAACCAGCATCAAGGAAGAAGAGACGCAGAAGCTGCTGCGCGTTGAGGAAGAGTTACACAAGAGAATGATCTCGCAGGACAAAGCGATCTCTGCGCTGGCGCGGGCCATTCGCAGGTCGCGGGCGGGCTTGAAGAGTCCGCACCGTCCCATCGGTTCATTTCCTTTTTCTTGGACCGACTGGTGTGGGAAAGACAGAAATGGCTCGCTCGCTTGCCAACTTCCTGTTCGGATCGGACAAGGCGCTGATCCGCTTCGATATGTCGGAGTACATGGAGAAGCATTCGGTTTCGCAAGCTGATCGGCTCGCCTCCGGGATATGTGGGCTACGAGGAGGGCGGCCAACTGACCGAGCGCGTGAAGCGTTCGCCGTATTCAGTTGTGCTGCTGGACGAAATCGAGAAGGCGCACCCGGATGTGTTCAACATCCTGTTGCAGGTGTTTGAAGACGGGCAGTTGACCGACGGCCTGGGCAACACGGTGGACTTCAAGAACACCATCCTCATCATGACCTCGAACATCGGCGCCAAGTACCTGGTGAAAGAGAAGAAGTCGCTTGGCTTCCACGGCGATGGTGAAGAGCAGATCAACGAAGCGGTCGAAAAGAATGTAATGGCCGAGGTGAAGAAGGCATTCAATCCTGAATTCCTCAACCGCCTCGACGAAACCATTCTCTTCCAGTCGCTCTCGGACTCCGACCTGATCCAGATTGTCGAGCTGCTGGTGCAGAACTTGAACCTCAACCTGGCGCAGAAATCGATCACGATTTCCGTGACCGACGATGCCAAGAAGTGGATTCTCGAAAAGACGCTGACCGACCGCAGTTACGGGGCGCGCCCGTTGCGCCGCGCACTGCAGCGGTACGTCGAGGATCCGCTTTCGGAGGCGCTGATCGCAGGGCAGATCCAGGAGCGGCCGGCATTCCTCGAGGTGTATCTCGACGCGAACCAGCTCTTCTATCGCCCGGTGAGCGCGGACGAGAACGCGAGCGAAGAAAAAGCGGCGGGCGTGCTGTTGTTCAGCAACTGAACTGGGCCGCAGCACTATCACACTAAAAACGCCCCCTAAGATTGGGGGGCGTTTCTAGTTTTGTTGGTCTAATGCCGGGCCAGGATTTCAATGGTTTTGCGGCTGATCGTTCGATGGCGAGCCGCAAGCGCCAAGCGAAATTGGCTCGCACTATGGCACAATGGAAGATGAGGCTTCGTTGATGCTGGCGAACCGTTCCAAAGATGCGTGGATCCTGGTGGCAATCGCAGCCATCACTCTGTCCTCTTTGGCGCGTGCCCAGGCTGGCATCGAAAATGCGCGGGCGTATGCGTCGCCCGTCATCAAGTTTCTTGCCGGAAGCCCTCTGACGGATACGGCTGTATCGAATTCGACCGACCGGAATGTTTCCGCCGCGTCGAATTACCTCGGTACGGCTCTGGACTTGCTCCCGGTATTGTTTGTCGGCTTGGTGTCGCCTCTCGGCTTGCAGTCTGTTCGCTCGCTTCACGCCGTGGGCCGCGCGCTTCCCGCGCCAAATCTATCCGCATTGTTCCAGCGCCCACCTCCCGCTTTGCTCGCGTAGATCGCCCGATCTTCATCCGGCACGCAACAACGCCGGGTGTTCACCACGCGCGGCAAGTTCATCCTGTGGCTTCAACACGCACACCAGCCAACGCGATGAGCGCAATTACACTGAATAGCGGAGAATCCCGTGTTTTTCGATAAGATTCTTACCAAAATTTTTGGCACGGCCAACGAGCGGCTGATCAAGCAGCTGACGCCTGTCGTGATTGCCATCAGCGCGATGGAGCCGGAGATCAAGAAGCTCTCGGATGAAGAGCTGCGGGCCAAGACGGCCGAGTTCAGGGCGCGGATTGCGGCGCAAGCTCGAAGGCATCAAGGACGCCGACGAGATAAAGCAGGCCGAAAAGGAGGCGCTGGACGAGATTCTGCCCGAGGCCTTTGCGGTGGTGCGCGAGGCGGGCTGGCGCGCGGTGCAGATGCGCCACTTCGACGTGCAGTTGATCGGCGGCATGGTGCTGCACCAGGGCAAGATCGCCGAAATGAAGACCGGCGAAGGCAAGACGCTGGTGGCGACGCTGGCCTGCTATCTGAACGCGCTGGCCGGCCACGGCGTGCACGTGGTGACGGTGAACGACTACCTGGCCAAGCGCGATGCGGAGTGGATGGGCAAGATCTACGAGTTCCTGGGGCTGACGGTGGGCGTGATCGTGCACGACCTGAGCGACGACGAGCGGCGCGCCGCGTATGGCGCCGACATCACCTACGGAACCAACAACGAGTTCGGCTTCGACTACCTGCGCGACAACATGAAGTTCGAGATCAAGGATTGCGTGCAGCGCGGGCACTACTACGCCATCGTCGACGAAGTGGACTCGATCCTGATCGACGAGGCGCGGACGCCGCTGATCATCTCGCGGCCCGACGGACCAGACGACGGACAAGTATGCGCGCGTGCGGCAGATCATTCCCGCAACTCGAACTGGGCGAAGAGGTCGAATGCACGATCACAAGCGCCAGCAGGAGCTGGGCATCCGAGCTGGGCGAGGGCGAGAAGTATCTCACCGGCGACTACATTGTGGACGAGAAGCAGCGGACGATCGGCGTGACGGACGAGGGCTGGGAGACGATCGAGAAGCTGCTGGGCATCGGCAACATTGCCGACGCGGAGAACTGGGAACTGAAGCACTACGTGGAGACGGCGATCAAGGCGCACGCGCTCTACAAGCGCGATGTGGAGTACGTGGTGAAGGACGGCGAGGTGATCATCGTCGACACCTTCACCGGCCGCCTGATGCCGGGACGCCGCTGGAGCGATGGGCTGCACCAGTCGATCGAGGCCAAGGAAGGCGTGAACATCCGCAAGGAAGACCAGACGCTGGCCACGATCACGTTCCAGAATTACTTCCGCCTGTACAAGAAGCTGAGCGGCATGACGGGCACGGCGGAAACCGAAGCGGCCGAGTTCGAGAAGATCTACAAGCTCGAGATTGTGGTGATTCCCGACCAACAAGCCGATGCTGCGGCTGGAAAATCCGGACGTGGTGTACCGCACCGAGAAGGAAAAGTACAAGGCGGTGGCGGACGAGATTGCGCGAGCTGCACGAGAAGAAGCAGCCGGTGCTGGTGGGCACGACGTCGATTGAGAAGATCGGAGCGGCTGTCGGCGATTTTGCAGCGCAAGGGCGTGAAGCACGTGGTGCTGAACGCGAAGTTCCACGAGCGCGAAGCGGAGATCGTGGCGCAGGCGGGGCGGCTGGGGATGGTGACCATCTGCCACCAACATGGCCGGCCGCGGCACCGATATTCTGCTGGGCGGCAACCCGGAGTTCATGGCGCGCCAGGAGCTGGTGAAGAAGAGGCAAGGCGCGCGCGATCAGCGTGGCCGAGGGCGCGATCAATCCCATGGCGCCGGCGGGATTCCTGCGCTTCTACTACCAGGGGCAGGAGTTCGAAGTCGCCGAGGCGGAGTGGGCCGAGACGTATGCAGGCGCATGCGGCAGCCGGCGCAGCAGGAACACGAAGCAGGTGATTGAGGCCGGCGGGCTGTTCATTCTGGGCACGGAACGGCACGAGTCGCGGCGCATCGACAACCAGCTGCGCGGGCGCGCGGGCCGCCAGGGCGATCCCGGCGAGTCGCGCTTCTATCTGTCGCTCGAAGACGACCTGATGCGCATCTTCGCCAAGCAGTGGGTGAGCACGCTGCTGGAGCGGCTGGGCATGGAAGAGGGCGTGCCGATCGAGTCGCGCATGATCTCGAAGCGCATCGAGGGCGCGCAGAAGGCAGTGGAGGCGCAGAACTTCGAAGCGCGCAAACACCTGCTGGAATACGACGACGTGATGAACAAGCAGCGCGAGGCGGTGTACGGCCTGCGCCGGCAGCTGCTGGAAGGGCGTGGACCAGCGCGAGCTGATTCTGGAGGATTATGTCGGCGGAATTCTGAGCGAGGCTGCTGGACGAGTACTGCACGAGCGAAACGCGTCCCGATCAGTGGGACATCAAGGGGCTCGGGCGAGAAGCTCGTCGATCATTTCGGCTTCAACCTGGACGAGGATCGGGCATCAATCCGAGGAGCTGAGCCGGCACGAGCTGGGCGAGGCGATCTTTGACAAGCTGAAAGCAGAGCTACGAGGCGAAGGAGAAGATTCTGGGCGCGGCGACCATGCGCTACCACGAGCGGATGGTGATGCTGAGCGTGATCGACGGGCTGTGGAAGGACCACCTGCTCGCGATGGACCACCTGAAGGAAGGCATCGGTCTGCGCGGCTATGCGCAGCAGGATCCGCTGGTGGAGTACAAGCGCGAGTCCTTCGACATGTTCGAAGCGATGATGCTGAAGTTCCAGGAGGACACGGTCCGGTTCCTGTTCCGGATGCAGATTCTGGGGCCGGATGGGCAGCCCGTGGACAGCAGACGGTCCGCGGCCGCGCGGCGCCGGTGCCGCAGGCTCCGCCGGTGGCGAGCGCGGCGCAGCCTGTCGATGCAGGCGATGGCGCGCCGCGCGAGATTGCGATTCCCACGCGGCAGCCTTCGACGACCATCGATCAGCTGGAGAAGGAGTTCCACCGCAAGAAGCAGCGCGAGCTGGCCGCGGCCAGCCGCCAGGGCGGCGGCGACGCAAGCCAGCCCACGCAGCGGCGGACCGGCGAAAAGGTGGGCCGCAACGATCCCTGCCCCTGCGGCAGCGGGAAGAAGTACAAGAAGTGCCACGGCGCGGCGGGGTAAAAGCAGGGAACAAGGGAACAAGAAAGCGAGTCAGCGGATCGGCGGACCGTCGCGAGCGCTTGCAGTTCCCCGGTCCCCAAGAGCGAAGGACTAGGGCACACTCATCTGTGATGAATCGGCAACGGGACCCGAAAAGCAACCGCAGGTCGTTCGACCGCGTTTTGCGCATTGCATGCGCAAAACTTCGCTCAGGATGAGAACTCGGTGTTGTGCTCGACGCTGACTTGCCGACTCGCCGGCTCGCTGACCTGCCGACTTGCTTTCTTGTTCCCTCGGTCCCTTATTCCCTGCTCTAACGCAGGAAGCTGAAGAACCCGCGCTTTTCGTTCCTTTCGCCGATCAAGCCCGCGGCGCTCTTCGCCATCTCGCGAATCGCGCGCGCGATGCCAGAGTCGACGAGCACCATGGGCGAAGAGGTCTCGCGGGTGCGCCGGGCAGCGGCGTAGTCGTCGGGGATCTTCCATTCCGCGGCTCGGGTAAGCGCCTCGGTAATCTTTTTCTCATCGAACAGCAGGTCGCTGGGCTTGTAGCGGTTGAGCACGATCTGCAGGGTCTCGTCGCGCGTGAAGAAAAACTTCGACACCATGCGGTTGGCGTTCAGCATCTCTGAGATGCCCACCTGCGTGATCAGGTAGACGATGGCCGACTTATCAAAGAGCGAGGTGTCGAGCAGGTCGATGCGAGAGCCCACGTCGACCACCACGAAGTCGTAGGCTTCGCGTGCCACCGTGACCAGCTTGTCAATGGAATCGAGAGGCGTCTTGTTATCGCTGAACTCCGAAGGAGATGCCAGTACCGATAATCCTGTGTTGTGCTTGACCACGAGCGTAGCCAGCAGCCTGCCGTCGAGGCGGTCGGTAAGCTGTAGCGCGTTGGTCACCGAATATTCGGTCTTGATGCCGAGGTTGATGGCGGCGTCGCCCAGCGGCAGGCCGAAGTCGATCAGCAGGGTGTTGCCTTCAGATTCCTGGGCCAGCGCGAGGGCAAAGTTGGCTGCCAGAGTCGTGACGCCGCAGCCGCCCTTTGTGCCCAGGAAGACGAACAGCCGGCTGTCGGATTTGGACTTTGGAGCAGTCGCGGCATAATGCTCTGCCGCGCGCTCCATGGCGGCGGCAATCTCAGCGGGATCAACTGGCGTGGTGAAAAACTCGCGGGCCCCGGCGCGCATAAGGTGGACGGCCATCTTGGTGTCCGATTTGGACGAGTAGGCCATCACGTAGGAGTGCGGAATAGCGATTAGATTTTCTGCCAACTCGAGGGCCAGAGTGCGGTCGCAGTCGACATTCAACAGAATTACGTTGTAGGTTTGGGGCAGCAACTTCGCCAGCTCTTCCACCTTGCCGGGGAAGGAGGGAATCTCAGTGATCTGAAGGCTCTTATTTCCCGCGAGCGCCTCCGCCGCCGCCTTGCGGCGCTGCGCGTCAGAGTCGAGAATCGCTACGGTCAGGATCGGGCCTTCGGAGGCATCTGAACCATTGCGTACATTGAGCATAGTCTTTGAAATTACCCTAAAACATCATGATATTCCATTGGAATCCTCTCAAGCACCGGCGGGAGTTTATCCTCCGGTTACTGCCCCCGGGGAAGCGTTTGACCGCGCATGCAAATTCCTGCCCGGAATGGGGAAAAGCAGGAAGTGAGAGAAAAGGAAGCAAGGGTGAAAAGGGCAGTTAGCGGACCCACGGCGCCCGGGGGACGTTGGCGAAGGTGAGGTCGTTGGCGGAACTCGAATGCTCCTCGCGCCAAGCTTCGAAGAGGCGCCCGTAGCTGAGGGTTACATACTCGGCAGGATCGACGCCGAGCCGGCCAGCGGTGCGGTCGATCCAGGAGGAAGAGCCCTCCAGCTCCGCGTAATCGCCGATGGGCGTCTCGTCGACGACGCAGTGGCCCTCCCCGTCACTCCACTCCGTGCGCCATTTCTCGTAGCGAAAGGCGGGGACCAGCCCAAGCGAGAGAAAGACCTCCGCCAGCGCGGCTCCGTCGGCGATCCCGGTCTCGGTTTCAACGCGGTGTTTATGCCGGTCCTCGCCTGGGCCCCAGCGCGGCATGCGCTTGAGGGTCAGCGTCCATCGCCCCGCATAACTGCGGATGCGGAGAATCTCGGTGCGGGCGCGCATCTGCCGGTCCGGCGTGTCATAGAGGACGTTGCTCTCGAAGCTGCGCGGAGTTTCGAGGCGGAATCCCGTCGCCTGTAGCTTCTCGGCAAGTGCGGCGAGGTCGATTACGCGAAACTTGATCTCGGTCTCAATGGGCATCAGGCGGTCCGGAAACGGGGTACTGCGAGTATACCGGTCAATAGCGCGGAGCCGCGCGCAGCGGCGACAATGAAAGAGTGAAGACCCTGCACTTGATCGTGGATGCGGAGCAACTGGAGACGCCTGCGGCACAGGAGTCGCTGGACCGGGCCGCCCAAATCTTGCGCGCCGGAGGATTGGTGGCGCTGCCGACTGAGACCGTCTACGGGTTAGGAGCGAACGCGCTCGACCGCACAGCCGTCGAGCGCATCTTTGCCGCCAAGTCGCGGCCGGCGTGGGACCCGATCATTGTGCACATCGCTTCAGAAGCCATGCTCGAAGGGCTGGTCGAGGAGGTGCCCGCAGCAGCGCGGCGGCTGATGGAGCATTTCTGGCCGGGGCCGCTCACCCTTTTGCTGCCGCGCGCACCCGCGGTGCCCGATGTCGTCACCGCGGGCCGGCCGCTGGTGGGCGTGCGCATGCCCGCGCATCCAGTCGCGCTCGAATTGATCCGCCGCGCCCAGGTTCCCGTGGCTGCGCCCAGCGCCAACCGCTTCGGCCACATCAGTCCTACCACAGCCCAGCACGTACTGGACGATCTCGACGGGCGCATCGACGCGATTCTTGATGCGGGGCCCACGCAGCAGGGCGTCGAGTCCACGGTTCTCGATCCCTCGACGACGCCGATGGTGATCTACCGGCCGGGCGCGGTGACGGCAGAGCAGATTCGCGAAGTGGCCGGGCCGGTGGAAATATATCGAGATGCCGGAGCGTTGCGCGAGACGCCCCCTGATGCGTCTTTCGCCGCGCTGCCTTCGCCCGGCGTGGGCATACGCCATTACGCACCGCGGGCGCGGCTGATTCTGGTGGATGCTCCTGAGGAGGAGTTAGGAACGTGCCTTGAGGAAGCGGCCTTGGGCTTGTCTAAGGAAACAGTCGGAGTCATGCTTCCTGCAGGGGTCGATGCCTCATTCGGGCTCGGCGGTGACAGCATTTTTCCCTGGGGTCGGTGGTCTGCGCCGGAAGAGATGGCACGCACACTCTACGCGGGACTTCGGGCGCTCGATCAGAAAGGTTGCACCGTAATCCTCTGTCCGCTGCCGCCTCCTGAGGGAATTGGCGCTGCGATTCGAGACAGACTGCAAAAAGCAGGGAACAAGTGATCAGCGTGAGTGTGAACTATCCACTGGCACATTCACACTCACACTCGCACTGATCACCCGTTGTCGCCCAGCTTGTACATGTACTTGATGGCGGATTTGTAGATAAGAGTCTTCGAGCGTCCGCGGACCTTGATGGAGTTGCGGTCGTACCAGTCGATGCAACCGTCGATGCGCTCGCCGTCTTCGAGCACGATCACCATCGGCGTCTGCGACTGGATCTGTTTCTGCAAATAGAAGAGCTCGGCGTGGCGGTTGGACGCGTCGAGCTCGCCCGTGTGCGCGGGAAAACGAAAGGGAGGCGGCGAGGAGAAGTTTTTCCGGGTGCGGGTGGGCAGGCGGCCGGGCTCAAAGCCTCGCGATGGCGGCAGAACCGGGTGGATACTCATGGGGAAAGACCCTCCCTGCAAAAAAGCTAAAACGGCCAAGCCAGGCGCTGTGCGCTCCAGGACATGCCGGAAAAACTCATGCGCACCACCCCTTCGTGCGCCGCTAGTTCGGGGACCGCAGCTGCGCAGAAGCCTCTTTTGCCCACCTGAGAGAAGCGGACGAATATCCTGCGTGGGCGGAAATCGCGTACCGCCATGCTTCTCTTCGTGAGAGTGCTCTTACCTGAAAAGATGCCTGGAGCCGTTAGGGGGTTGCACCTTTATTCTGCGGGCAATCGATTGCAGCGTCAAGGGGGAAAGGCAGCTAGCTCGCGAGTGAGCAGCTGTTTCGAAACTACCAGAAGGCTGACGGCCATGGCATCGAGCGAGAGCGAGCGCAGCAAGTTGCGGCGCATGCCCTGCTCCACCTGCACCAGGGCGCGGGCGGCGCCATCGATCCAATCGACAGTCAGGCCTTCCGCCAGGTGCGTAAGCTCCGCGGCTACATCGAGATTGCGGATGAGCGCCGGCGTGCCCGCCACGATGAGCAGCAGATCCTCGACGAGGCTGCCCAGCGCGCGCAGCAGATTGACGGTCTTCTCCTGCCCATCTGCGCCCGCGCGGTACGATTCCGTAGCGTGGAAGAGCTCAGAGTAATCAGGCTCCCGCAGCGCAGTGCGTAAAATGACAAGCGCATCCTTGCGGCTGGCAAGGTACGCGTCGAGATCGAGCGCGAGCGCGCGGCCCACTGCGCCTTGGGCCAGACGCGCGGCCAGCGTTCTCTGCTGCGGCTTGAGCTCGGGGCGGCGCTCAGCGAGGAGTGATTCGAGTTCAGCCGCGGGCAACGCGCCCAGGCGATGGATGACGGCGCGCGAGCGGGTGGTGGGCAGCAGTTCCTGAGGATTCTCCGTGAGCAGGATGAGGGTAGTGTGCTCCGGCGGCTCTTCAAGGAGCTTGAGCAGACTGTTGGCCGCCTCTTTCATGAAGGCCGACGAAGTGAAGATGGTGAACGCGCGCTTGGCCTCGGCCGGCTGCCGGTAATACGCCATGTGAATGGCCTGGCGCACCTGGCCGAGCTTGATCATCAGCTGCGGCGGGTCGGGCGGAACGACGAGCACGTCGGGATGGGTCTGCACGAAGATGCGCGTCTCGCGCTTGTCGGTGTCGCGCATGTCCTCGCGGGCCGCAACGGCCTCGGCCACAAGCGCGTCAAGGTTCGCGGCCGCGGCGATGCGCGTGCAATTGCGGCATACACCGCAAAAGTCAGGCAGACCATCGGTTTCGGTAGGGCTGAGACAGTTGACTGCCTGGGCCAGCATGAGGGCGAGCGTGTATTTGCCCGCGCCGCGGGGCCCGGCCAGGATCATGGAGTGGGGAAAACGCCCGGCGCGCACGCTTTCGCGCAGGTGCGTAACCGTGGCCGCGTTGCCGAGGAAATCGTGAAAGCCCACGAAATGAGAGTAGCAGGAAGACAAGGGCCCGGGGAGCGAGCACTTCGCTAGTCCGGCCCCCAAAATACTGCGTCCGTGCCCCATCCATTTCCGCGTCCTTTGCGGAAAAGGGTGGGAAATTGTGACACTATTTATGGGCCGGATCAATAAGATGCATTTCTGGAACTTGCGCGAATTTTCCGCGAGAAGATTGCGGGGCGAATGCGAAGGGTTGGGGGCACGAGATAAATGGGGAGGAAGAACGACAGCTTAGGGTTATCGGCAGCAGATCTGCGCACCTTGCGCGCGCTCAAAACGCCGGCGCGCATTCAAAAATTTATCGACGCGATCGAGTACCAGTATGCCGACACTGCCGGGTCGCCCCAACGTGTCCTGCGCGAGCGCAAAGGCCATTGCCTGGAGGGAGCGCTCGTGGCGGCCGCGGCCTTGCGCGTCAACGGGCATCCGCCGCTGCTGATGGACCTCGAGTCGGTGCACGATGACGATCACGTGGTGGCTCTCTTCCGCGAACGCGGGCTGTGGGGCGGCATCGCCAAGTCGAACTTTGCCGGTTTGCGCTTTCGCCCGCCGGTTTACCGCACGCTGCGCGAACTGGCGCTGAGCTACTTTGCGAACTACTACAATTTGCGCGGCGAATACACGTTGCGCGCTTACTCGCGGGCCGTGAACCTGGCGCGTCTAGACCACTGCCACTGGATGATCGCCGAAGAAGACGTATGGTGCGTGGCGGAGGCGCTGATTGCGGCGCGGCACTACACGCTCGTCCCGGACAAAGTGACGCGGGCCCTGCCGCGACTCGACCGCCGCAGCTTTGAGGCGGGGATGCATGGGCGGGTGAAGCACTGAAAGAGCAGCGGAGATAGCAACATAGCAACCGCAGGTCCGTCGGCTTCGCGGGCCGCGCCTTAACGGCGCGCCCCGCTTCGCTCAGGATGACAATGCTGTTTGCGGCGCGGTTACTTCCCCGTGTACATCACGTGCCAGATCGTTCTTGATCCGTCATCCGACACGTAAAGCGAGCCGTCGGGAGCAACAGCAACACCAACCGGACGGCCCCAGACATCGCCGTCGCCCGAGCCCACTGTAAAACCAGTAAGAAAGTCTTCGTACTCGCCTGTGGCGTGGCCATTGTGCATGGGCAGACGGATGACTTCGTAGCCAGTGCGCTGGGCGCGGTTCCACGAGCCGTGCTCGGCGGCGAAGCCATCGCCGCGGTACTGCTGCGGGAAGGCGTGGCTGGCCGGGGCCGGGCGGGCAAGGATCGGGTTTGGGAACCGACGCGCAGGCGGGGTTCCAGAAAAATTCCCCAGTAGTTGGATAGAAAGTCATCTCCAGCGAAGCGAAGTGCGGGTTTACGAGCACATCGGGAGTGATGACCTTCGACTTGAGCTCGGGATGTTTGCCCTCATGCCGCGGGTCCTGATGCTGCCCCATGTACCACCACGGCCAGCCGTAAAAGCCGCCCTCCTGAACGTGCGTAACGTAATCGG
Source organism: uncultured Acidobacteriota bacterium (assembly GCA_963699385.1). Taxonomy (GTDB): domain Bacteria; phylum Acidobacteriota; class Terriglobia; order Terriglobales; family Acidobacteriaceae; genus Telmatobacter. Next base: position 169,120 of record CAVOTQ010000023.1, read on the forward strand.
GCACAAGGTTGTTGCCCAACGCATCGCGCTCGTTGGTGGAGCACCACAGTTCGCCGGTCGTGGGGTTGATGGCCTCGCCCACGCAGTTGCGCAGACCTGAGGCGTAGACCTCGAGAAATTTCCCCGTGGGCGTGAATTCGAGCACGTCGGCGCGATGAAATTCTTCAGGATGAGTATCGGCGTCGTCTACATTCGAATGCGAGCCGACGGAGGCGAGAAGTTTCGAGCCGTCCTGGGTGAAAACGAGGTCGCGCGTCCAATGACCGCCGCCGCGCAGACGCCCTCCGCCGGGCAGGTCGGCGATGTGTTCCATCGGTCCGCTCGCCGTCAGGTCTCCACTCTTATACGGGAAGCGCACGATGGCGTCCGTGTCTCCGATGTAGACCCATTGCGGATGGTCACCGTTGGGATAAAACGCGATGCCAAAGGGCTGGTGCAGGCCCTCGGCGAACACTGAGGTTTCTTTCGGCTTACCACCGGCATCGACGCCGCGGAATACCTTGATTTTTCCGGATTCGCTCTCGGCGAGGAAGAGGTCGCCGTTCGGAGCAAAACGAATCAGCCGCGGATTATCGAGACCGGTCGTGTAAAGCTCCACCTTGAAGCCTTTGGGCGCGATGGGCCAGGCGTTGGCGGGGCGGGGAACGATGTTGGGCCCGTTATCGACGGATTGGTCCGGCGCGGGATCGGGCAGATCGGCGACAGTGAGATGACGGCGAATGCCCGGCGCTTCATGGGATGCGTCAGTGAACGCAGCCTGGCCAGTGAGAACAGGATGTTGCTGCGCGTCTTGCGCAAAGGCAGCGACGCCAAAAGCGAGCAGTGCGCCGGCTAAGATGAATATTTGATGAAAAGCAGAGATTTTCAATCCTTGGTGCGACATCTTCATGCAACCTCTCAGAGGAATTGACGGCAATGTACGCGCAGAGGTTTGGGGATCCATCAACCCTTGATTCGATGCGCCAGGCGCGGTCAGCGATTCTGCAGCGTGCCGCATCTTCACTCCTTCACTCTCTTCGTCTCTTCACTCGCCGTCCACTACAGCCCGAGGAAAAAATTGCCCGGAACCGTGGCCGTAACCACGACGCGCTCGCCGTGCTGCGTGACCGCCGCGGTGTCGAGCAGTTCCTTAAGGCTGTTGTTGGCGGTGTTCGCACCGAGGGCCGGCGTTAAGCCGCGCGCCAGGGTAACCAGCGTAGCCAAATCGGCAGCCTGGCTTGTGGCTGTCGCTTCAGAGGGTGCAATTTCTTCGACGCGCAAGTGCAAAGAACCTGTCCAGCGCAGGCTGGCGATGATGGTCGAATCGGGTTCGAGGGGCAGCGCCAGGCCGAAGACGTGAATGGATCCACTCTCGCTGAAAGGAAGGCCGATTTGGCCCACGCCCCAGGCCAGCGAAAGCAAGGGCACGTCATGGTAGTGATTCTGCAGCAACGTCGAGCCGGAGAGCGGCCAGGCGGCGGTGCGATGGCGATCGAGAATGGAGTGGATTTTTTCCGGCGTGGGGAAGTTGGAGGCGGCGACCGTGTCGTAGCCGATCTGCGCCACGCGAACCGTGCGGCCCTCGGAGGGAACGCTGTAGATGGTTTGCCCGTCGTAGGTTTCGCGCGAGGCGGCATGCGCGTCGAGCCACGCGTTCAAGCGCTCGCCGGTGATTTTGCCCACCAGAACCATCGAATACGCAACCGGCCCGTTGGGTCCGCTGGGGTCGGGCATACGGTGCAATGCAATGGCCACCTGGTCCAGGTCGCGCTCGGGGTCGATGCCGATCGCGTCAATGAACTCCTGGTACTCGGCCGAGTGCTGCGGCGGCTTGAGCTCTTTGTGCAACACCGCGCGGATGGGCCTGAGATCGATGTAAATGATGCCGTCGGACTCGGGCAGCAGGCGCGCAGCCTCGGGCGGAGCTTTGGAGCGCAAGAAAACGGCCAATGCCACCAGGACCAGCAGTGCGGCGACAATCAAAAGCGTTCTACGCGTGCGTCGGCTCATTCTTACGGGCGCTCCGGCCGGGAACTTCCGGCTCGCGGCGATTCTCGGGCCCGCAGCGAGTCTCGGACCCCCAACCAGCATAGCGGACCGGAGCCGCTATTTCATGACCGAGAAGGTGTACATCTTGGCGTAACCGGCGTCGCTTCCCAGATCGCGAGCGTCATTCGGAGTCAGAAAGCCATACTCCCCCGCACCCAATTCGCGCCCCAGGGTGATCTCAAAAACACGCGGACCAAGTTGCTTCGAGCTGAAATCAACTGTGTCTCTGGCCTCACCACTGGAACGATGGAATTCACCGCCTTTCTCTAATCGAAACTCGCGGTTTCTTTCGTGGTGACGAAGGCGCAGCAGCAGATACTCGCCGGCAGAGCCGCCTTCAGGCGTATAGAGAATGAAACTTGCCGGGAGTGTGAGCGTGAGCGTGCTCGACGATCCCATAACGATTGCATTCACATCCCCCTTGATCTTCCCTTCCGTCGCAACCGACTTCGCGACGCCTCCCGCCCGTCTCGTTACCGACTCCGGCAGAACCGCCTTCCAGCTTTCGTCCCTGACCTGGAAGTAGACGCCAACCCCGGCCACGCCGTCCGGAAGACTCCAGGCCGGCCCCCCAGCCTTCGACGGAGCGTCCGGCAATGAAATAGGAGCAGCGGGCGCGGGCGCCGGCCCAGGTGCGGACTTCATCAGCACGGCCGAAATCACTTTGCTGTCAGCGCCCGCATTCCTGAGCGCCGTCAGGGCATCCGCAGAGGTGTCGTACTTGCCGGGAGACGCCTCGATGGTAGTAACGATCAGATCGTCCGACAGCCCCGCCTTCAGCAGCTTGATGACCGCAGCGTTATCCATTTCCTGTTGCGCGAAGATAAACGAGGAAATCGCCAGCAACGCCAGGGCTGGAAGTCTCTTGCGCATGCAGGTTCTCCTTGCGAAAACGGCGATTGGAGTTCATCGAGCGCCGACTCTCAGGCATTCAAATCATCAACCCAAATTCCTGTTGCGGCAAGTGCAATTTTCTTCGGCTGCCAAACGCGGCCGGGGCGAATAGCGGGAACGATCAAGCAAGTTGGCCGCGGGGATCGGGTGTGATCTGAGCGGCAGAGACTGCCCAACACACAGAAAGGTCCGCCCGCAGAGCGGATGGACCTTTCGCGGTCAAACGTCGAGGGCCAAGAACGGTACTGAGCTACAGTACGGCGGGCCGGGACCGAGTCAGTTCTTCACATTCATCGTGTCAGAATCGACAGCCTTCTTGCCGGTGATCCCTTCGAGTCCTGCCAGCAGACCGCGATAGTCATTTTTATCAGCCTGAAACGCGATTCCACCTTTTTGTCCGCCGTTATCCCAGGTGAGGCCCACGAAGTGCTTCTTCGATTTGGACAGCGCCAGCAGCGCTCCGATACCGAGCGAAATCACGGCGACGCCGATTGCTGCGCCTACGCGCCGGTGCACATCCTGTCCATAGCTGATTTCGGTGACGGATGCTGCAGGGATGACCGCAACTTCGGTCCCACCCTTCACGATCCGGACGTTAGTTCCTTCTATGTACAGCTTCATGTCCGTTCCGGCCTTACCGTTCGGAAGGGACCCTCCGTCGTAGATGATCTTGTAGCCGTTTTCGCCTGCAATGGCGCTGATTGGAAACAGTAAGCAAAGAAGGATTGCGAAGAACTTGTTCATCTCTTTCCCCTTTCGACACACGGCCGCCCCCGAAAGTTCGGAGCGAGAAAAACTGCTTTGGATAATTAATTGAATGATCTTCCTAAACGCGGATTTGCGCAAGGGACGCTCTGCTGCGCGAGACGCCATAAAGCGCCAAAAGGTCCATCCGCGGCGCGGATGGACCTTTTTCTGTCAGGCGGTACGGAATTTAATTTGGTGGCGCCTTCTAGCGCTTTTTCTTATCGATATACATGCCGATTCTCAATCTCTCCAATTGCTTGTTCAAAGCCTTGCCATAGACTCCCTCCGTCTGGTCGACGAACTTCTCGCCGAAGCTTTCTGCGTTGGACATTCTTGAAAAAGCGATGATCTCGCCGGTTTTGGCGTCGGCCATGGTGAGGACGAGAGTGGCGTACGATGTGTTGCTTTGCGTCGTGACGATCATTCCCATGGCTTTCTTTCCACCCGAGGTCACTTGACCCTCACCCTCGACAAAAACGAGCACATCCGCCTTAGCCGAGCATGGCAACAATGCCGCGTCGTCACCTATCGTGTAACGTGATTTACCGATGTCCTTCGGCCGCTTATTCAGCGTCTTGGTGATCTCGCCATATTTTTGATTCAACTGCAGAATGACCTGCTGGATTTCATCGTCGGAGGCGCCGCTCGCCAACGGATCGTTGGCCTGGAAGATCTGCACTCCGGCAGTCTTCAAATGTGCCTCTACCATGCTTTCAAGAGTAGCGGTCCAGGTTTCCGATTCCTTTGACATGCCCTCGCCGCCTTTCATAGTCACCTTCGAGAGTTTGCCCTCAACGGGCATCATGCAGGCCGTGCGGATGGGAAACTCGCCCGAGGTGACCTTACGATTCTCGTAGGACCACGATGGCGTGGTTGCGGACGCGCAGGATGCAAAGAATCCTGCGGAAATCAAGGCGGCAAGAATGCGAGCTTTCAGTTGCATGGCATTTTCCTCGTCTTTGTGAGTTGTGAAGATTTGTGGGCGCGATCACCGTCCCGCTCCCTCTATGGAGTGTGAATGGGTGATCCCGCCAGCTTTTGTACCGCGGCAAGGCGGCGCTCGATGCGAAGGTGATCCATACTGGTTCCCGATTCCATCTGCAGGTAGGTCTGGTATTCCGTTGCGGCCTCTTTGTATTTGCCTTCTTGCTCGAAGAGAAAACCAAGTCCGCTATGGGCAGCAGCGTAGGTGGGATTGCTTTGGATAACACTCTTATAGAGTTGCTCCGCCAGGGCCTCGTTATCGCCAAGCGCGGCCTGCCCTTCAGGTTTTTCGCGAAGCTTCTTCTGCTCCTCTTCCGGCGTCATGGAAAAGTACTCCTTGCGGTGTTCGGCTTGCCCGTGCCGGGTACGCTCTTCATCCGTAGGAGCCTTGGTCTTAGCGCCCAATGCGCGGTAGGAGTCGGCGAGCAGCACCTTGTACTTCGGGTTGTCAGGGAACGTGGCAGACAGCCTTGTTGCCCGATCAACAGCCGTGCGCTCCCGGCGGCTGCTCAGGTCAGCCCCGATTTCGTAGCAGATGGCCGCCGAGACATGGTCAAGGTACGTCTTCGTATCGCCGGTTACAAATGTGCCCGTCTTGTGCGCAGAGGCAAACTGCGCGGCAAATTCGCGGCGATCGCTTAGCTTGGGATGATCGTGGTAAAACCCCTGGATCGGCTCGTATTCAAGACTGCTGTCATGGTCGAGCAACTCGAAAGAGCGCGCCATTGCATTCGGGTCGTACGACGCGGCGGTCATCGCCGCAATGCCGTCGCTGTCGGCCTGGTGCTCCATTTCACGGGAGTATCCGAATATGGTGGCCACGATAACATCGCTGCCAATGATGGCCGCCAGTTGTACTGAGGCGCCAAAAAGCTGGACACCCGCCGACAAGTTGTTGCCCACAGGCGCTGCCGAAGCAACAATTTCCAGGATGTTGATAGTGAGCGCTTTCTTGCGGACGCTGCGGTTTTCCAGATACGTGTGGCGCTCGAAGACGTGCGAGGTTTCGTGGCCCAGCACGCCGGCAAGTTGTGCTTCGTTTTCAAGAAGCGCCAAGAGGCCAGTGGTCACATAAATGCTGCCGTTCGGCAGTGCGAAAGCGTTCACCATGGGATCGCGTAAAGCCCGGAAACGAAATGTGACGTTTTCAGGGATGGGGCGGTTTGCGAGTACGCGTGTGCCCACCGAATCGAGAAACGCCTGCAGGTCAGGATCGTGCATGACCAGACCCTTCTTCTCGTACAGCGCGTCTACTGCGTTCGCCTCATCGAAAAGGTCGCTGTCGATCTTGGTGAATGCAAATCCTGGGCCAGGTCCGCCCGGAACCTGCACTGAGACTGCAGTGGGTAAGGCCGTGGTGTTAACTGAAGGCGCTTGTTGAGAGAAAAGCAAAGGGCAACATGCGAGAAGAAATGCAGGCAAAAGCCGCTCGCGCATTGGACGTCTCCCGGAACTATACAACAAGAATGTGGGGGATCAGAAAAGTCACACCATGATCTACCCCGATCAGGGGTTCGCGCAAGGGGATTCTGCGGGTCGGAGCCAGGAAACTCCCATTACAGCCGGTCGGGAGACCGGCCCTACCTGTCCTTGTTCCCTTGTTCCCTCGGTCCCTTGGCCCCTGTTTTCTTGCTCCGGCTGCGGCACTGTGCTAACCTTGATTTCTGTGCCGTGTACGCGGAAAGTTGGAGTGTGTCCGCGCACTTTTCGGTGTCTCGGGACTGCTTCCCGTGGGTAAAGAGCTGGCGTAGCTCAGCTGGTAGAGCATCTGATTTGTAATCAGAGGGTCGGGGGTTCAAATCCCTTCGCCAGCTCCACATAAAGGAAGCCGAAACGAGGGAGCCGAAGCGGCGAAAGTTTTCCGGCGCAGGTTCAAATGAGCGCCGGGCCTGTCCTCCGCGGTGATCCCCACTTCAGGCGCAGGCTCGTGAGTCCGGAAGCCTCCGGGCGTTGCGGCGTGTGCGGAAGCGGGGCTGAAAAAACGGCGTTAGCGGGGCTGGCGACGTGAGTGGATTAAGGGAACGAGTCGCGCGGGCTTGAGGGAACGCGGAATAAGTGGCTCGGACGATATGGGCACAGGTGGCCGAGCGGTTAATGGCAGCAGACTGTAAATCTGCCGCTCCTTGCGAGCTACGGAGGTTCGAATCCTCCCCTGTGCACCACGACAGTTGTCAGTTGTGACTGGCTTTGTTGGCTGGGAGCTGGGTTTGAGAGCGGAAATGGGCACCGGCGTCGAGAACGAGAAATCAGACGGCTCCGGCGCGGATCTTGACCGCAAGTTTTGGGTGGCCATGGCGCTGTATGCCGTTCTGGCCGTGTTAGCGTGGCTGACCATGGGCGAGGGCTCGGTGCTCGTTTACGGAAGGCCAGTGGAATTAAGGCTGGTTCCGCTGATCGTGATTGGCGGGCTGGCTTTGCGTACGGTATTGGCCCGGCAGGCGGAGAAGATTCGCAGGCAGGGGGAGAAGAACAGTTAGCGAGCTGATGTAGCTCAGTTGGTAGAGCACTCCCTTGGTAAGGGAGAGGTCACCAGTTCAATCCTGGTCATCAGCTCCAGAAGTACAGTGAACAGTGGTCAGTGATCAGTGGTCAGAACGGCAGCGGTCGGGAAGCTGATTTGGCTTCCGCCGGCAGGATGAAACTGATCACTGAACACTGACAACTGATCACTGATTTGGGCGGGAGTAACTCAGTGGTAGAGTCACAGCCTTCCAAGCTGTTGGTCGCGGGTTCGAACCCCGTCTCCCGCTCCAAGAGACAGCTAGTAGCTGCTAGCTCCAGGCTGCGGTAGTGGTGAAACGGACGTATAGGCAAACCAGGCCGGAATTCTCCAACGAGAGTGGCGCTGGCGAAATGGAGCTAAGAGCTAGTAGCTAGAGGCTAGGAGCTGTGTTTACGATGTTCGAACAGGCAGCCATCGCCGTGCAGGATGAGCAGGGATTTGCGCAGTTGCACGCGCTGATCGATGCCCAATTCGATGCGCGCGACGTAGAGGTTTTTCTGAATCGCGTGAAGAAGTCGAAGCTGCGCGTCCGGGATTACGAAAGCATTCTGAGCCGCGGACTGCTGGGCAAGGAAGCCATTGCGCTTTACCAGGCGCTGCCGGTGAGCGACCAGGGTCTGACCCGCGAGCGCTATCTGCGGCTGGTAGAAGCGGTGCCGCTGGAGTTGCGGCAAAGGTACTTGAGGGTGTACGCGTACTACTGAGAATCAAGTGGTCAGTATTCAGTGATCAGTTTGGACGGTGGCAGATTGAGCTGCCGAAGTAGAGATGAGCAAGAAAACTGAGAACTGACAACTGAAAACTAAGAACTGGTTTCGTGGGGCTGGAGCCGGATCGCCGGCGCCCCAGGGCAGGGAAAGCTAGGAGCTAGCGGCTAGAAGCTAGAAGCTGGTTTCTAACCAGCGATGAAAGGGATTTAGGACTTTTATGGCGAAGGAAAAATTTGATCGCACCAAGCCGCACGTCAACGTGGGAACGATTGGCCACATCGATCACGGCAAGACGACCCTGACGGCGGCGATCACGAAGGTTTTGCAGAAGCACAACCCGAAGAATCAGTTCCGCTCGTTCGACTCGATTGACAACGCACCGGAAGAGCGGGAGCGCGGCATCACGATCGCGACGGCGCACGTCGAGTACGAGACCGCGAACCGTCACTACGCGCACGTCGATTGCCCCGGTCACGCCGACTATATCAAGAACATGATCACCGGCGCGGCGCAGATGGACGGAGCGATTCTGGTCGTTGCCGCTACAGACGGCCCCATGCCGCAGACCAAGGAGCACGTGCTCCTGGCTCGCCAGGTAGGCGTGCCCTCGGTGCTGGTTTTCCTGAACAAGTGCGACGCGGTTGAGGATGAGGAACTGATCGAGCTGGTGGAACTCGAAGTGCGCGAGCTGCTGGGCAAGTACCAGTTCCCTGAAGACGCGCCGGTGATCCGCGGTTCGGCCCTGGGCGCCTTGAACGGCGAGCCTAAGTGGGAGAAGCAGATCGACGAGCTGATGGCGGCAGTGGACAGTTATGTGCCGCGTCCGGATCGCGCCATGGATCTGCCCTTCCTGATGCCGATTGAAGATATTTTCTCGATCTCGGGCCGTGGAACGGTAGTCACGGGCCGCATCGAGCGCGGCAAGGTGAAGGTGGGCGAGAACGTGGAGATTGTAGGCTTCCGCGAGACGCGCACCACGGTCTGCACCGGCGTCGAGATGTTCAAGAAGCAGCTCGACGAAGGCATGGCCGGCGACAACGCAGGTATTCTGCTGCGCGGCACGGCGAAGGAAGACGTGGAGCGCGGCATGGTGCTGGCCAAGCCCGGTTCGATTACGCCGCACACCACGTTCAAGGGTACGGTGTACGTTTTGAGCAAGGAAGAAGGCGGCCGTCACACGCCGTTCTTCAAGGGCTACCGCCCGCAGTTTTACTTCCGCACGACGGACGTGACGGGAGTGGCGGAGTTGCCGGCGGGCGTCGAGATGGTGATGCCGGGCGACAACGTGGAGTTGACAATTGAACTGATCACACCAGTGGCCATGGAAAAGGGTCTGCGCTTCGCAATTCGCGAAGGCGGACGCACCGTGGGCGCGGGCGCGATTAGCGAGATCATTAAGTAAGTGAGAGTGAAGCAAGTGATCAGTGGTCAGTGATCAGTAAAGGCCGGAAAGTGGCGACAGAGTTCAGGCAGGCACAAAAAGACTGAACACTGACCACTGCGACCTGAAGGGGAGCAAGAAATGCGGGAAATCATCACGCTGGAATGCACGCAATGCAAGGAGCGCAATTACTCAACGACGAAGAACAAGAAGACCGTCACCGGCCGTCTTGAGCTGAAGAAGTTCTGTAATCGCTGCCGCAAGCACCAGGTGCACAAGGAAGCGAAGTAAACGGCAGAGAGCAGGGATCAGAGAACAGAGATCAGAATATGCGGCCGGGCTGGCATGAAGCGTTCGGCGGCGGCGAGAAAAGAACTGATCTCTGATCTCTGACCACTGATCTCTGTATTCAGGGGCGTAAGCTCAACGGCTAAACTGTCGGTCTCCAAAACCGAACTTGGGGGTTCGAATCCCTCCGCCCCTGCCAGATTGGAAAGAGAGATCAGAGAACAGAGATCAGAAAAGCGGCCGGAGTGGCATGAAGCGCCCGGCAGCGGCGAGAAGAGAACTGATCTCTGACCCCTGATCTCTAGAGAAGGAAGCAGCATGGCCACGAAAACAGCAGTCGAACGAGGCGAAGAGCGTTCCTCCAAGCGTCAGGAGCCGGGCGCGCTTGCGGATTTTGGAGGCGGGGCAATGAACAAGTGGAACGAATTTACCGGCTTTCTGCGCGACGTGCGCGCGGAGATGCGCAAGGTGGTTTCGCCCTCCTGGAAGGAAGTGAAGGCGACCACGGGCGTAGTGATCGTGGCCGTATTTCTGTTCGGCGCTTACTTCTTTCTGGTCGACTACCTGTTTAAGCAGGGTGTACATGCGCTGCTGAAACAGCTGGGTGGATTGCAGTAATAGGAACGAGCATCCCGGAATCGAGAGGGTAATGTCAGACGAGTTGGAAAAAACGGAGTTGGAACAACCCGTGAATGAGCCGGCCGAGACCCAGGAGCCTGCGGCGCAGGCCGCGGCAGCCGAGCCCGAAGTCGCTGCAGCAGTACCAGAGGCCGCAGCAGCGGAGCCCGAGACCCCCGAAGCAGCACCCCCGCCCGCCGCAGCCGGGCCCAAGACCGCTAAAGCAAAGTCTCGCGCCGCCGCCGCCGCATCGGAGCCCGAGGTCGCTGAGACCGCGCCCGAAGCCGCAGCAGCGGAGCCGGTGCGCAACCCGCTCTTCAAGTGGTACATCCTTCACGCCTACTCAGGCTTTGAGCGCAAAGTGCGCGAGTCCATCGAGAGCCGCGTCCAGGCCTTTGGATTGAGGGACCGCGTGGGCCGCGTGATGATTCCCACCGAGCCCGTGACCGAGATTATCAACGGCAAAAAGCGCACAGTGGAGAGGGTGTTCCTACCCGGCTACGTTCTGGTTGAGATGGATCTCGACAACAACCTGTGGCACGTCCTCAAAGACACGCCCAAGGTGACGGGATTCTTGGGCACCGGCGACAAGCCCGTGGCGCTGAGCGAAGAAGAAGTAAGCTCGATCCTCTTCCGCAGCGAAACCGCCAAGGACAAGCCGCGGCTCAAGATCAAATTCGAGAAGAGCGAACAGGTGCGCATCACCGATGGGCCGTTCGCCAACTTCAATGGCGTGGTGGACGAGATCAACGAAGATCGCGAAACCATGAAAGTCATGGTGACCATCTTCGGCCGCTCCACACCCGTCGAACTCGAGTTCAGCAAGGTAGAAAAGATTGAGTAGTCGAAGCTTTCCGCAAGTAGCTTTCAGCTTCTAGCCGGTGAGGTTTTCTAGCTGCCGCCGGTTGCGAGCCAACGCGAAAGTTTCGACACCAAAATTTGCATCAGAACAACCAGCTAAGAGCTAAAAGCTAGAAGCTAAGAGCTGGTTCCGAAGGAACCGACACATGGCAACAACCAAGAAAATTACCGGCTACGTAAAGCTGCAAATTGAAGCCGGCAAAGCAACGCCCGCGCCGCCGGTAGGTCCTGCACTGGGCCAGGCGCAGGTCAACATCATGGAGTTCTGCAAGCAGTTCAACGCCAAGACGCAGAACAAGGAAATGGCCGGGCTGATCATTCCGGTCGTCATCACGGTGTATGCCGATCGCACCTTCAGCTTTATCACCAAAACGCCTCCGGCGGCGATCCTGCTGAAAAAAGCGGCCGGCATCGACAAGGGTTCAGGCACGCCCAACAAGGAAAAGAAAGGCAAAGTGACCGAGAAGCAGGTGCGCGAGATCGCCACGCAGAAGATGCCGGACTTGAACGCGGCATCGATCGATGCGGCGGTGAAGAGCATCAAAGGCACGGCGCGATCGATGGGGATTGAAGTGATCGGGTAAGCGCGCGTTTGCGTCTGTAACCAAGGCTCTCCGCACTGCGGAGGGCCTTCGTTTTTTTGGCACGGGAAACAATCGATGACGGGCGACGGGGCGAGTTCTCCGTGACGTACTACGCGGGCGCTGGCTCTGCCGCCTGCATGCCCATGATTTCGATCTCGAGGCCGCCAAAGTCCGGGTGGTCGTTTTCGCGGATACGATACGCAACATCGATGCGGCTACCCAGCTCAAGGCGAAGCTCTATGGCGCGCTCGGCCAGGTTCCAGCCCACGGCGCGAATGGAGCTGATTGGCGCGGGGCTGCCCGGCGAACCAGCGGGGAACGCGGCGGGCAACGAATTGGAAGCGCCGTTCGGCGGCGCGGCCGAGTCCTGCGCGAGCTCGAGCGCGAGATGACGCGCCTTCATGACGCGAGGCGCGGCAACGAGGCGCGCGTTGCGTGCGAGGAAGAGCGGCTCCGGGTTGCCGTGGCCAAGCGGCTCGAGTTTTTTGAGCCACCCCGCGAGCACTGGCGTAATGCGGTCGAGCGGCAACTCGGCGTGAATGCGCAGAAGGCGCTCCGGCTCGCGCGCAGCCAGGTGCTCTTCGGCATAAATGCGCAGGCGGCGCTTGAGATCGGGCAGATTTTCCGCTGGCAGCGCGAAGCCCACGGCGAAAGCGTGGCCTCCGAAGCGGGTGAAGAGATCGGCGCAGGATTCGATGGCGGCGAGCAGCGCAAATCCATCCACAGAGCGGCCGGAGCCGTGGGCTACACCGTCTTCAATGCTGATGACGATGGCCGGCTTGGCGGTGCGCTCGACGACGCGCGAAGCGAGAATGCCGATGACGCCGCGATGCCATCCGTCGCCATCAATGACTAGAAGGCGGTCGGCGGAAATTTCTGAATCGGCCGCGAGGCGCGCTTCGATCGTTACGAGCGCGGCGCCTTCCACGTCGCGGCGCTCGCGATTTAACTTTTCCAATTTGTTGGCGAGCTCTGCCGCACGCAGTGCATCGCGAGTCGAGAACAGCTCGACAACCTCCGAGGCCACGTCCATGCGGCCAGCGGCGTTGATGCGCGGCGCCAGGCGGAAGGCGACGTCGAAGCCCGTGAGTTGCTTCGCCGCGGGATCGAGCGCGGCCGCGGCAAAAAGCGCGCGCAGGCCGGCGCCCATGGGACGACGCAACTCCCTCAGGCCAATAGCCGCGATGGTGCGATTTTCGCCGCTGAGCGGAACCGCGTCGGCAATGGTGGCGATTGCCGCCATCTTGAGAAAGCTGGGCAGAGTTTTTTCACGCGCTCGCGCCGGCTCGCGCCGCTCCAGCAGCGCCTGCGCAAGCTTGAGCGCGATGGCCGCGCCGCATAGCGACTTTTCAGGGTACGTGCAGCCCGATTGATTCGGGTTGAGGATAGCGAGGGCAGCCGGCAGCGCATCGTGCGCATCAGGCAGGTGATGGTCGGTGACAATCAAATCGAGTCCCAGCCGCCGTGCGGTTTCGGCTTCTGCAAAGGCCCTCATGCCGGTGTCGACGGTGACCACCACACGAACGCCGTCTGCGTGCGCAGCCTCGAGCACGCTCGACTGCATGCCGTAGCCCTCACGCAAGCGATGCGGTACATGAAAACGGACCTCACCGCCGAGCATTTCGATAGCCGTCTTCAGCAGGACCACGGCGACGGTGCCGTCCACGTCGTAGTCGCCGTAAAGAAGAATAGGCTCGCGCGCCGCGATAGCGCGCTCCAGGCGCTCGACGGCGCGGTCCATTCCGAGCATGAGGAAGGGATCATGAAGATGCGCGAGCTCGGGATTGAGGAATGCGAAGGCCTCGGCGGCCTGTGTAATGCCGCGAGCGACGAGCAGCTCGGCGAGAACCAGCGGCAGACGGGCTTCGCGTGCGAAGGCTGCGGATTCCTCAGTGTGCGGCTCGGCGAGAACCCAGCGCTGACGCGGGGCGACCCAGCGTTGGCGCGGCAAGTTGGGTTGTGGCAAGATGTGTTGTGCCGGAGGGGTCTGATTTGCAGCGCCGGGCGTGCCCACGCCCTTTACTCGTCCTCGTCGTCGTGTGAGTGCGTGTCGTCAATCACGATGTCGTGGAATGCCTCGAGGTTTTCGAGCAGCGATTGGTAGCGCTCGTACCACTCGGTGGTGGTTTCGTGCATGAAGACGATGCCCTGGTAAATAAATCCGAGCTGGATGTAGCCGAGCTTGCCCGCGTACTTGCGCAGCCACTTGGCCTCGACCAGCTCCGCGGCCTCTTCATCGGGGAAGTTCATCTCGCCGGCTTCTTCGATCAGAGCATCCAGCTCCTCGTGGTCGAGCGTCATCTCGCTGAAAGTGACAAAGGGAGAGCCCACGTGCTTGGCCATCTCCACAAAGTCTTTCCACGCGTCGATATTGCCATGGCCCTCCCAGAGCACCGAAGGAATGTCGTCGGTGACATAGCCGGGCAGGCGGCGCATGCCATGACCCTCGATGAAGGCCACCATATCGTCTTTAAGCGAAAGTAGATTGTCGCTGCTCATCGTCCAGCACCCATTCTCGCAGATGAGGCCGGGGTGGGCATACGGGTTGTGGAAAGCCGCTGGGGTGCCGGGCGACGTAGAGGCTAACCCGGGTTCCAAAATTGGAACCCGGGGCACCCAGGTTTGTGCGGGGTTGGATAGAGAGGGTTGGGGTTCGAGCTCTCCCACATCTCATTCGCCGCGGCGGATGAGATGTGGGGCACTCACGTTAGTCTGAAATAAGCAGTACCAAATTGATTGGACTGAGGAGGTCTTCCGCTTGCCCCCATTTGAACGCCACGTCTTTGTCTGCCACAACTCGCGACCCGCCGATGCGCCGCGGCCCTCATGCACCCGCGACGGAACGAGCGCGCTGCACGCGCGCCTGCAGCAACTCTCGCGCGAGGCCGGGCTGGGCGCGAAGGTGCGCATCAACAAGTCAGGCTGCCTGGACCAGTGCGAACACGGGCCCACGGTGGTCGTGTACCCGGACGCCGTCTGGTACGGGCACGTGCAGCAGGAAGACGCTGAGGAAATTGTGCGGGAGCACCTGGTGGGCGGGCGGCCGGTCGAGCGGCTGCGACTTGCCGATGAGTGCATCAACACGAAAGTGTGTCCGCATCGGAGCTGAAAGAGGCAGGGACCTGGGGCGCAGCGTCCAGGGGTGCAGGCAACCGGGGACTCGGAGAAGGATTTGCCGATGCAATGCAGGGGATCTGCTGAAGTTGGAATAGAATTCCACGACAAAGAGGAGTCAGGAAATGTTGAACTCTGTGCCTGTTTCACGGCGGCGAGTCATGTCGATCGGGGCTGCGCTGGTGGCTGGCGCTGCGCTTCCACCCGCAAGGTTTGCCCACGCGGAACTGAAGAAAGCGACGTTTGTTTTGGTCCACGGAGCCTGGCACGGCGGATGGTGTTGGCGGCGCGTGTCCGATCGCCTGACCGAAAAGGGCCACTATGTGGTGGCTCCAACACTCTCGGGCCTGTGCGAGCGCTCGCATCTGGCCTCCGATGCCATCGACCTTTCAACCCACATTAATGATGTTGCGGGTGAGATCAAATGGAAAGATCTCGATGGGATCGTGTTGGTCGGTCATTCGTATGCCGGGATGGTGATTACCGGTGTAGCTGAGAAGCTCCGCGACCGGATCTCGGCGATCGTCTATCTGGATGCATTTCAGCCCGACGATGGCCAATCTCTATATGATGCCCTTCACGTCGCAACGCCAGCGGTGAAGATGGTTCAGCCTCACCCTGCAGCCTATTTCCATGTGAACGAAAAGGACCAGGCGTGGGTTGACAGCAAGTTGACGCCCCAACCCGTCAGAACCTTTACCGAGGAGCTGAAGGTTACGGGTGCTTATCAGAGCGTCTCCAAGAAGGTTTACATTCGCGCGCCCCTCTTTCAGAACGCTGCATTCGACAGGGCTCTGGAGCGGTGCCGCGCCGATGGCACCTGGAAGACGGAGACCGTGACCTGCGGTCATGACGTAATGATCGACCAACCAGAAGTCTTGACAGCAATTCTCGAGAAGGTAGTTTGAGGATATCCGCAAAGGGATTTTGATGAAGCGCAGAGAATTCCTGAAAGTGGCGGGTGCAGCGTCGGCGCTGAGCCTGGCGCGTGGTGTAGGAGCCGCGCCCGTCCCCACTTTCTTCATCTCGATCGACGATCGCGATCCTATCGCCAGTGCGGGACCGGTGCGATGGGCGGCAGAGCAACTACGCGCAGCGATTGTTGCCAAGGGCGCGCTGTGCCGCCTTGTCTCGTTGAGAGAAAAGATTCCAGGGGATCAACTTCGCTCCGCCGCATTTTTCGTATTCGTCGACGCCGCAGCCTTAACGGCCAGGAATACTCCGCATGCAGGTGATTCAACCACAGGCCCGGAATGCTTTGCGCTTTTGCCGGGTAGCGTTAAAAAAACTCATACGGCGGGAGTAACCGCTTCCGGCAGCGACGTGCGCGGCTATGTGTACGCACTGCTCGAACTCGCGGAGCGCGTTCAATTCGGCGACGATCCGAGGGCCGCTTTGCAAGCGGTGCAGGCAGAGCTCGGGAAGCCTGCCAATGAACTTCGATGTGTCGGGCGCTATTTTTGTAGCGAGCTCGAAGACAAGTCATGGCTCTATGACAAGGATTTCTGGCCGGCCTACCTGAACGTGCTAACTGCGAGTCGCTTCAATCGCTTCTGCCTTGGGTTGGGCCTGGAATACGACTTCCCCAAGGGCGTGACGAGCGATTATCTGCATTTTCCGTATCCATATTTAATGAATGTTCCGGGCTACGACGTGCGCGTCCTGCAACTGGCCTCGCCGGACGGCAAGGTGCTGACATCTCCGCTTCCGTTGAGCGCCGCGGAGCGCGAAAAAAACCTTCAGGCGCTCCAATTCATTGCCGCGCAAACGGCGGCGCGCGGCTTGCACTTTCAACTCGGCATCTGGACGCACGCCTACCAGTGGACCGACAGCCCCAATGCGTACCACCGCATCGAAGGATTGACGCCGGAGACGCATGCGGCCTATTGCCGCGACGCGCTGGCGATGCTGCTGAAGCTGTGCCCGGAGATCCAGGGACTGACACTGCGCGTGCACGGCGAGAGCGGCATTCCCGAGGGCAGCTACGAGTTCTGGGAGACGCTATTTGCGGCCGTCAAGGGCTGCGGCAGGACGATCGAAATCGACATGCACGCCAAGGGCGTGGACGAAAAAATGATCGACATTGCCGTGGCCACGGGCATGCCGGTAAAGCTGGGGGCGAAGTACTCGGCCGAGCATCAGAGCCTCGGTTATCAGCAGGCCGACATCCGCGCGCTGGAGATTCCCAAACCCGGGCACGCAGGCGAAGGACCGTTCAGCCTAAGCTCGGGTGCGCGCTCATTTACGCGCTACGGCTACGCGGATTTTCTCAAAAGCGGCAGCCGCTACAAGCTGCTCTTCCGCCTCTGGCCAGGAACGCAACGGCACCTGCTGAGCGCAGATCCGGAGATGGCCGCGGCATACGGACGAACCGCGCATTTTTGCGGCGCGGCGGGCCTGGATTTGATGGAGCCGTTGACATTCAAGGGCAGAGAAGGCTCGGGGCAGCCGGGCGGCCGATGCGCGTATGCCGATGCGACGCTCGAATCCGAAGTACGACTGGCAAAAGTTCGAGCTTTACTACCGCGTGTGGGGCCGCCGGCTCTACGATCCCGACGCGGATCCCGAGGCGTGGCGCCGCTGGATGCGTGTGGACTTTGGCGCGGGCGTGGAGCCGATGGAAACGGCCGTGGCCCAGGCCAGCCGGATGCTTCCGCTGGTGACCTCCGCGCATTTGCCCTCGGCATCGAATCACTCATTTTGGCCGGAGATCAACACCAACATGCCGATCGTGATCGGCAGCGAGCCTTCGCCCTACAGCGACACGCCGGAGCCGAAGTGCTTCGGCACCGTGAGTCCGCTTGATCCCCAGACTTTTTCTACGATCGAAGAGTACGGAGGAGATTTGTTGGGCGGAAGCGCGAATCCCAGGTATTCGCCGATCGACGTGGCGCAGTGGCTTGAGGATTCGGCGGCAGCGGCGAGCGATGCGCTGGATGTGGCGCGGCGGGGAATCGCAACGTACCGTTTGCCCACCTTCCTGCGCGTGGAAGCGGATGTGCTGATCCAGGTCGGACTCGGTCAATTCTTCGCGGCAAAGATGCGAGCCGGCGTTTTGTACTCCCTGTTTCAGCAAACGCAGGAACGGCAAGCTGGGCTGGGGGCGCTCGACCAGTACCGGACGGCGCGGGAGGCATGGGTTGCGGCGGCGCGGGCGGGGACCGTGTATCGCAACGATATTACGTATGGCAGCACGCCCATGCGGCGCGGGCACTGGAGCGATCGGCTGGCCGCAATCGACAAAGACATTGCGGCGCTGGAATCGCAGGTGAGCGCCTCACCTGAAGCCCCCGAGGCCACGCCGAATACGCGACGGGCGATCCGGGATGCGACGGGACGGCCGGCGCGCCCCACGATTGCCACAATTGAATCGTCCCACACGCCGCCGGCGACATTCGAGCCAGGAACGCCGCTGGCGCTCGCGATTGCGATTCCGCAACAGGTGCTGGAGCCGATCCTGGCGCGGATTGACCTGCACTTCCGGCACGTGAATCAGGCGGAGCGGTGGCAACGGGAGGAAATGCAGGCCAACGGGACAATGTTCAGCGCGGAAATTCCAGCCGAATACACGCAATCGCCCTATGCGCTCGAGTATTGCTTTGAGCTGCGCTCCAAAGATGGCGCAGCGTGGCTGGTTCCGGGATTCAATGCGGCACTTTCGAGCCAGCCGTACTACGTGGTCCCGCGCAAAGGCGCCTGACGGCCGCCGCCCAGCCCCGAGCCCAGTGGCGAACGGGCCCGCGGTGCCGCCGCATGTGTACATCCCCCGCCCCGATGCGTTATCCTGAACCTTAGCCCATGATTTTTTCTCGTGACTACATTGGGTATCTCGCCCGCCGCACGGTCAAGCACCTGATTGACGCCAAGTTGATCACCTCCAGCGATTTGAAGGTGACAGAAGAGCGCGTCAACGCGGCGCTGCTCGACGAGCTTTCGCTCGAAGACCGCATCAACGAAGAAGTACGCGTGATTCTCGAGGCCTACTCAGACGAGATGCGCAAGAGCGGCGCGCAATATGCCGAGATGTTCAAAAAGGTGAAGAACGAGCTCAGCAAAAAGTACAAGGCGGTGCTATGAGAATCAGCCGCGACAAGCTGAACAAGCTCGCCCACACCGTGGCTGACACGCTGGCCGAGATCGACCAGGTCGGGTTTCTGGATGATCGCAACACCATCCGGCAGGAGGCGCGCAAGGAGCTTGAAATTCTGCTCACTGAAGAAGCGCGAATCGATACGGCGGCGCGGCTGAAGATCGCGAACCAGCGCAAGATCATACTCGAAGGCTCGCAGGAGTGGGACATTCTGTACCGCAAGTACTACAACGACGAAGTGCGCAAGCTGGGAATTTGAAACGCAACGGCGCGAGTGTCGCCGAGGCACGGCGTTGGCCGCAGGGCCAGTTTTTGTTAAAGTAGTAAAGGTACCCGCATTCGCGGGCCTCCCCGCACAAGCTGTGGCGCTATCGTCTAGGGGTTAGGACGTGAGATTCTCAATCTTAAAACCCGGGTTCGATTCCCGGTAGCGCTACCAGGAATTTGACGCGAAAGCCCGCTCATTTGAGCGGGCTTTTTTGCTTGGTGAGAACTCTCGAAATTTCGCGGAACATCAGACGATTTCGTACGGATGCCGCTGATGCCGGGCGAGCAGACTGGCGGCAATGTCGTCGCCCTGCATGGTTTCCGTTTTTGGATCCCAGTGGACGCGATGCTGCGTCTTCATGGCGATCCAGTGCAGCAGACACGTGGAACAGGCGCGATGTCCGATCTCGGCCGTGGCCACGGGCGCTTTTCTCGATCGGATGCAATCCAGCCAGTTGCCATGCTGGTCGTCGGATGTGTAGACCTGCCACTCCGACGGCCCGATCACCGAATCGAGAATCTTCGGATCGCTGGCGCGCAGCGGAATGATCGGGATGCTGGGAGCGCCGGTCGAATTTGGCATGGCCGTCGGCGTGGTCATGCCGTCCCTGCACACAAAAATCCAGCCTTTGTCCCCGATCCACTTAATCCCATTTTCAAAATCGCCCGAGATGGTCATCACCACGCCGTTGGCGTAGCGGCCATAGGTCTTGAAGGGACCGTGCACGTTCCAGAGTCCCTCGGTGGGGAATTGCGCCTGGCCCCAGATTTCGACAGGACCGGTGAGCTCGGTGTCCATGCCCCAGTGCGCGGTATCCACATGATGCGCGCCCCAGCCGGTAATCATGCCCGCGCCGAATTGCTCCATGCGCAGCCATCCGGGACGGTCGAAACCTTTCTCGGGCATGACGCGATCCACGGTGTAGGGCACTTCGGGCGTTGAGCCCAGCCATGCATCGTAGTTAAATCCCTTCGGCACGGGCATGGATTTTGAATCCCCGCCCGAAGGATCGCCGGGAAGGCCGATTTCCACGCGCTCCACCGTGCCGATGCGTCCGTTGCGCACCAACGCCACGGCGCGCGCGAATTGTTTCCACGAGCGCTGCTGCGATCCGACTTCGAGAATGCGGTCGCTGGCTTTCACGCGATCGGCCATCATGCGCCCTTCGCGGATGGTCAGCGATGCCGGCTTCTGCAGATAGACATCCTTGCCCGCGGCCACAGCGGCAATGGCCAGCCGCGCGTGCTGATGATCGGGCGTCGAGATCAGGACCGCGTCGATCTCCTGGCTGGCGAGTAGCTCGCGGTAATCGGAGTAGCCGCTTGTGCCGGCGTAGGGCTTGCCCAGTTTTTTCGTGTAGGCATCATTCACATACTGCTTGCCGAGCTCGACGCGCTCCTCACTGAGATCGCAAACCGCCACAATGCGATTGTCGCGTCCGGTGACGCCGGTGAATTGCAGCACTCCCGGCATGTCGTGCCCGCGCGAGATGCGGCCCACGCCAATCGCCCCAATGTTGATGCGGTTGGAAGGCGCCGCGGCGCCGAACACCGAGCTGGGAACGATAGCGGGAAACCCGGCGGCAAGCGCGCTGCCGGCGGAGGCCTTAAGAAATGTGCGGCGGGTGGCAATCATAGGAATTCCTTCGCGACGTGAAAAATACTGCGATCCCAATTTACACCAATTTAGCTGCAACGGTCGCGGGCGCGGAATTTATCCACTGGCCGGGCTGGTAGGGCCGTGCTAGCATTCAAACTCCCCCACGTTCGCGAAACGACTGGAGGTCCGAATGCCTACACCTGGCGCCCTCTCGCAACTTTCGCCCAGCGCTCTTCTGGGCGTACTCCTGATCCTCATCGTCCTGATCGTAGCCCTCGTCGTTGTCGAAATCCTTTACATCCTCGCCCTTCGCCGAGCGCTGGGGAAGTGTTCGCCCACCTCAAGGACGATGGATCCCGGAATGGTTTGGCTGCTGATCGTGCCGGTCGTTGGGCAGGTATGGAACTTTTTCGTGGTGCTCAATATAGCTAAGTCCCTCGGCAACGAATTTCGGCTGCGGGGGATACCGACTCCGGACCCCGAGCCGGGGAAGATGATTGGCCTGGCGATGTCCGTCTGCGGTGTGGTGGCGCTGATCCCCAAATTGCTTCCCAGCGTAGCGGCTATCGCATTGCCTGCGGCTTTGGCGCACCTTTTTCTCTGGATCTATTACTGGACAAAGATCAACGGATACTCTCGCATGCTGGACTGGAGACCGGCGACCGCTATGCCCGGGTTTCCCGCATCCGGTCCTCCCGTAGCCGGACCTGGCGAATGGCCGCAGAATCCCGGGCCTGGCTCCGGCCCGCAGACTCCCCCTCCTGAAGGTTGGCCGCAGCGTTAACCAACGCGGCGCCGGAGCATGATTGAGGTCAGAGCGAATGCAACGCATGCATTCATCGAATCCCTGCGCGAAACGCGTCCCATAGCAACGAAGCGGCCGGTGATAGCATCGAGATTGAGCGATGCAAACAAAAAAACTGCAAATTATCCCCCTGGGTGGTCTTGGCGAGTTCGGAATGAACTGCCTGGCAGTGCGTTGGGAAGACGACATTATTGTCATTGACGGCGGCCTGATGTTCCCTGAGTCGGAGCTGCTGGGCGTTGACATTGTTGTTCCCGACATCACCTACCTGATCGAGAACAAGAAGCACGTCCGCGGCATTGTGCTCACGCACGGCCACGAAGACCATATTGGCGGCCTGCCATGGATCCTCAACGAGCTGAAGGTTCCCGTATACGGCACCGAGTTCACGCTGGCCTACGTTGACGACAAGCTGGAAGAGCACCAGCTTACGGATGAGATCGAACTGATCGAAATCCAGCCCAAGGTCAAGTTCACCGTCGGGCCGTTCACCATCGAGCCCATTCGCGTGACGCACTCGCTTGTCGATTGCGTGGCGCTGGCCATCGAGACGCCGGTAGGCGTCATTATTCATACCGGCGACTTCAAGATCGATCTTTCGCCCCTCGACGACAAGGCTTTCGATCTGCACACCTTTGCCGAGTACGGCAAGCGCGGTGTACTTGCGCTGCTGCAGGACTCAACAAATGTCGAAAGACCCGGCTACACGCCCAGCGAGCGCGCGGTCAGTTCCTCGCCTCGACGAGATCTTTTCCCAAACCAAGAAGAAGCTCTTCTTCAGTTGCTTCTCGTCATCGATCTACCGCATCCGCATCGCCATGGAACTGGCGCGCAAGCACGGGCGCAAGGTTGCTGTGGTGGGCCGCTCCATGGTGGACAGTACGGAGATCGCGCAGGACCTCGGCTACATCGAGATTCCGCCCGGCCTGGTAATCAATCCCGGCCAGGTTCGCGATTTTCCGCCCGAGCAAATGATGATTCTGATCAGCGGCACACAGGGCGAGCCGATGAGCGCGCTAAGCCGCGCCGCGGTAGACAACCACAAGCATGCGCACATCGAGCCCGGCGACACGGTGGTGCTCAGCTCGCGCATCATTCCCGGCAACGAGAAGGGAATTTTTCGCGTCATCGATCACCTGAGCCGCCGCGAGGCCAACGTGATTTACGACGACGGCCAGCACGGATTGATTCATGTATCCGGCCACGGCAGCCAGGAGGAGATGCGGCTGCTCATCAACCTGGTGCGGCCCAAGTTCTTCATCCCGATTCACGGTGACTATCGTTTCCTCCGGCAGCATGCAAGGTTGGCCATGGAGACCGGCGCGGTGGATCACGCCATCGTGATCGAGGACGGCGACGTGCTCGAACTCGACAAGGACGACGCGCGCAAAAAGGACAAGGTGACGGCGGGGCGCATTCTGATCGACTCCGGCTCGTCGATCGATGTGGTGGAAGATCTGGTGATCCGCGACCGGCGCATCCTGTCGGAAGACGGCGTAGTGCTGGCGGTGCTGGCCATCAATAAGAGGACCGGCAAGGTGGAGCGCGAGCCCGAAGTGGTGATGCGCGGCTTCGGCGGCGCCGACATTACCGACCAGGCGCGGGAAGCGGTACTGAAGACGCTGGATGGACTGAGCGCCGAACAGAAGTCCGACTACGGCATGGTGAACGAGCGCGTGCGCGTAGACCTGAAGCGCCTGATCCAGAAGACCACGGGCCGCCGGCCGATGATCATGCCAGTGATCTTAGAGATATAAGGGACAGTGTGAGTGTGAGTGGTTAGCGATTAGTGGTTTGGCACACCCACACTCACACTCACACTGCGGCCCGCGCCCGCATCGAGCGCTTGCCGATGAAGACCTCGCCCACAGACAGGCGGGCATTGCCCTCCAGGTCGAGGAACCCTGCGTGGCTCTGTTTGCAGAGCGTCTGCGCCTCAGGTGAAAGATAGGGCGCGATAAGAACCAACGTGGTCTCGCCGGCAAGATGCGCGGCACAATCCTGCAGCTTTTTTATCGATGCGCGGACCTTGCTGGGGCGCGCGTCAGCATTCACCTCGCAGGCCAGGGTATGGCTGTGGCCGTAGATGTCGATATGCGCCAAGATTTCTGCAGCGCGGCCGCGCGCTCCGGATTCGCGCTTCATCTCTTTGAGCTTGACCGCGGAGACCTGCTCCAGCAGTGACTTCAGGGCCTCGGTGGCGCGAGCTTCAAGCTCGTTGGCTGCCCAATCACTTTTCATCAGCGCTCCTTTTTCAGTGCGCTGCCTGCGGCGCGCTCTCTAGTTGGGCGGGACCGACGATGAACGAGTTCCTGCCCGAAGGAATCAGGGCCAGAGGAATGGGAGCGCGGCAGCCGTTGCCGTTGCGATCCTTCGACTCCAGCCAAAGGCCGAGCCGGGGATCGGAGATCTCCGGTTCGCCGTTCCAGAAGTGCGGTCCCAGCCCGCATTCGATGCGCAGATGATCGAGTTGCAGTTCAATTTCTGTGACGTGCCTGGGAAAGTAGCGCTGCACGTTGTTCTCTCCAACCAGAATCCCGATCACCCGGTGACCGCGGCATTGAGATGTGACAACCATGAGTCCCTCCGTCTGTACGTAACGCTCATCGCCGCCCACATTGATGGCAGACCTGCTGCCTGGACCCTGGATGAGGCCGTATCTCGAAGCATCAACCGGCGCAACATCGGCCCAAACCGACCACGCGTGCAACCGTCAGGCCAATGACCCCATAACCGATGCCGGCTTTCGCAAAATCCCGTGACGCGCGCGTAAATAAGGCTCCGCCTCGCGGCCTGACGCCGGAGATTCAAGAGAGCATCAGCGGAAAAGCCGTGCATCCGCCGGTGGTTTAAAGCGGGGAAAAGCAGGAAGGCCAGAATGAAGTGCATCGCGCTGACCGGTCATTCTGACCGTCTGCGTCCATTCCCTCATGTTCTTTGCAAATCTTGCCCCTAATTTTTGCCCCTGTCAACCACGTTGGATGAAAAGAGGAAAAAATCGGTTGGCTCGATGAGAAAAGATTCAGCGCGCGCGCAAAACCGAAAGAATTTCCGCTGCGAAAGTCAGCGGTGCCGTGAGGAAGGTTCGTCGGAAAAGATCTGCCCGTCGCGGATGTGCACCACGCGGTGAGCGAATTCCGCGATATCTGCCTCGTGCGTCACCAGCACAATCGTATTGCCGCGGGCGTGTAGCTGATCGAGAAGCGCCATAATCTCGAGGCCGGTTTTGGAGTCGAGGTTTCCCGTCGGTTCGTCGGCAAGAATGATCGACGGGCTGTTGACCAGGGCGCGCGCGATGGCCACGCGCTGACGCTGGCCGCCGGAGAGCTCGTTGGGCTTGTGCATCATGCGCGATTCCAGACCGACATCGGTGAGTGCCTGCTTGGCGCGTTCGAGCCGCTCCGTGGCCGGCGTGCCGTTATAGATGAGCGGCAATTCCACGTTGTGCAGGGAGGAGGCGCGGGCCAGCAGGTTGAAGGTCTGGAAGACGAAACCGATTTCCTTATTGCGGATGCGCGCCAGCTGATCGTCGTCGAGATCGCTGACGAGCTGGCCGTTCAGCCAATATTTTCCTTTCGACGGCGTATCGAGGCAGCCGATCAGGTTCATCAGCGTGGACTTGCCGGAGCCGGACGGGCCCATGATGGCGACGTATTCGTTGTGGCGGATGGTAAGCGAGACGCCGCGCAGGGCCTGCACCTGCTGCTCCGACCCCATGTCGTAGGTGCGCCACAAATCCTCCACCACGATCACGTCGTTCGCGTCCAGAACCGCGGCCTTGGGTAACTCTTCGACGCCGATGCCGTTCAGTGCCATGGTCCCCTCAGAAATGAGTGATTAGTGTTCAATGTGAAGCAAACAGCAAACAGCAAGTCCAGTTCCCCTTGTTCCCTTGTTCCCTCGGTCCCTTTGTCCCTGCTCTTCTCAGCTTCCGTCAGACGTAACCGCCACCGGCTTTTCCGTATCGCGCTTGAGCAGCGAGCCGCCCTTCAGGTCCCGCAACGTTTTGTAGGGTCCGGTAACAACCTCCTGGCCTGGGTTGAGGCCTGAAAGCACTTCGATATCGGTGGTGCCCGTGATGCCTGTGGTGACGGGAACAAACTTGGCGCGCAGCCTGCCGTGGTCGTCTTTCTCGGCTACAAAGACGCCCTGTACGGGGTTCAACTTTGCCGCAGGCGAGGGTGGACCAGAAGCCGCGTGAACGCCGCCGCTCGATTTATCGTTGTCCGTGGTCGGATCGTGCATGGTCAATGCCTGGATCGGCAAGCTGAGCACATCGGTCTTATGCGCGGTAGTGATTTTGGCAGTGCAGGAGAGCCCGGGCCGCAATTCGTCGTTGGGATCATCCAGCGTGACAACCACCTTGAAGTCCTTGGCCTCTTCGGTTCCGGAAGTCGACTGCGAAGTGGCCACGCCAGTCGAGCGCAGCAGCGCCTGATCGCCCACCAGGGTCACATGGCCTTTGAAGATTTTGTTGGGCAGCGCGTCCACGGTCACGTCGGCAGTCTGGCCAGCAGCACGTTCACGATGTCGGTCTCATCCACCTTCACCTCGGCGGTGACTACACTCATGTCGGCGAGTGTCATCAGCGTGGAGCCCTCGCTATTCTGAATGCCCTCGACGACCGTCTCGCCCTCGCGCACCGGCTCGTTGGTCACGATGCCGTCAAAGGGCGCGGTGGCGACCGTCTTGCTCAGTAGATCCTGATCGGCCCGGAGGTTGGCCACGTCGGTCTGCATATGGCCGCGGGCGGACTCGGTCTGCGCCTTGGCCTGGTTGAGGCCCGCCACAGCCTGGGCCAGGGCCGCCACGTCAAGATCGTAATTGGCCTTGTTAGTTTCGTAGTCCTGCCGCGACATGATGCCAGCCTTGTAGAGCGATTGCGCGCGATCCCATTGCAGCTTTTTCTCCTCGAGATCGGCCTGCGCGTGCTCCACGTTGGCCTGGGCGGTCTTTTCCGCAGCAACATAGGAGGAGATGTCGGTTTTGGCAGCGGAGATGGTGGCTTGCTGCGCGTTCACCGTCGACTCCTGCTGCACGCTTTCAACGGTCGCCAGAATCTGACCCTTCTTTACGTGATCGCCTTCCTTCACGTAGAAGCGCGTGATGCGGCCAAACGATGTTGCGCCCACGTTCACAATATTCTTGGGTTTAATCTGGCCGGTGCCGCTGACCACTTGCGTCAAATCCTGGCGCGCCACAACGGCCGTAAACACTTTGGTATATCCGGATTGTTGCCTGATTACCATGAAGGCTACAAGCCCGGCGACAATCAGCACAGCTAGAGCAATGAGGAGAATTTTCTTCATGGCCATTCGTTTCTGGGAGTTAATCTCCCTATCCAGTGTACGCGAGGTCGAGGCGAACGGTTCCGTGAAATCGCGCTCGGCGTCATGCCCGGGTTGCCCCCCGGGTTGCCATCGCGTGCCGCAGCGCCAGAATCTTCGAGCAAGCGCACATTGCGGCGCCTGCAAATTACGCTGGAACTGCAAAATATGGCAGGCAAGTGAGATGCGCCATTCTATTCGACGGGACCGAGGCTCGCGGGCTAGCCGCGATATGGAAAGCAGGGCCGCTTTTGCCGTGTCCCGCATGCCCCCGGAGTGACCTTACCCGGCTTGGTACGTCGAACCAGCGGAATCAACTGCCGACGGAACCTTGCCCGGCGCTTCCGGGAGCCGTAAAATAGAGACTTGCAGGAGTATCCAAGGCAATGATGTGTAAAAGCCGCCGTTTTCTGTTCACCGCTCTCAGTTGCGGCCTCATTTCGATCCCCGCTGTCGGCCTTCTAGGGCAACAGAGCGCCACCCCCGCTCCCACGCAACAGGCCCAGCCGGCCGCCGCCCAGGGCCAGGATTCGGCTCAGGGCTCGGGTCAAGGTTCTGGTCAGGGCCAGGAAGCCGATCCCATGCGGCGCCAGCTCAACGATAAGGCGCGCTACAAGGCACAGAAGGCCCTCCGGCAGGAGTTGAAGGGGCCCTACAAAATTTGGCTGGATCAGGACGTTCCCTACATCATTACCGACGATGAGCGCAAGGCCTTCATGAGCCTGAGCAACGATGAAGAGCGCGAGGCCTTCATTGAAAACTTCTGGCAGCGCCGCAACCCCAATCCCGATTCTCCCGAGAACGAGTTTCGCGATGAGCATTACCGGCGCATCCAGTACGCGAACGACCACTTTGCCGCCGGCAAGCCTGGCTGGAAGACCGACCGCGGCCACATTTATATTGCTTTCGGCCCCGCCGACAGCATTGACTCCCACCCCTCGGGCGGCATGTACGAGCGCCCCATGGAAGAGGGTGGCGGCGAGACGTCCACCTTCCCGTTTGAAGTGTGGCACTACCGTTATCTCGAGGGCATCGGCGAGAACGTCGACATCGAGTTCGTGGATACCTGCCAGTGCGGCGACTACCACTTCACCATCGACCGCAGCGAGAAGGATGCTCTGAAATACGTTCCCGGCGCCGGCCTTACGCAATGGGAACAGATGAACAACCAGGACAAGACCAACCGCTTCAAGGGCAACGGACTTGAGCAGTTGGGCAACGGCCCCATGGGCGACGCCAACCAGGGCAAGGAATTCGATCGCATTGAGATGGCAGCCAAGCTGTTTGCGCCTCCGCCTGTCAAGTTCAAGGACCTTGAGAACGACTTGGATGCATTCAACTCCTCGCACAAGCTGATGGAGGGTCCGCCGTTTCCGTTCGATGTGCGCACCGACTATGTGAAGGTAACCGACAGCATGGATCTGGTGCCCATTACCCTGCAGATTCGCAACCGCGACATCACCTTTGTGACCAAGGACGGCGTTTCCAAGGGCGTGGTCAACATCCTGGGCCGTGTAACCACGATCATGCACAAAACGGTGCAGACCTTCGAGACCACGGTGGAGGTAAATGAGCCCGCCGAATTGCTGGAGAAGTCGCTTGACCGCAAGTCGCTTTATTGGCAGGCGCTTCCGTTGCCTCCGGGACTCTACCGTTTGGATATCGCGATCAAGGACGTCAACAATCCGGATCACATCGGAATCTACGGACGCAGCCTCGACGTTCCGGAATTTCAGGACGAAAATCTGGGCGCTTCATCTCTCATCCTGGCCGACGTCATGAACACCGTTTCTTCCCAGCAGATTGGAAACGGCAGTTTCATCATCAGCAATATGTACGTCAGGCCGCGGGTGGCGGATAACCCAACCACACCCGTCAGCATCAAGCGCACCCAGAACTTGAACTTTTGGCTGCAGTTCTATAACCTTCGCATCGACGATGCGACCAAGAGTAATTCGGCGACGGTTACCTACCAGATTACCGACTCTACGGGTACGGTCATTCTCGAGAAGCAATTGGAATCAAAGGATTTAGGGGCACATAGCGACCAGTTGACAGTGGAGAAATCCCTGCCGATTGCCGGTCTGAGCCCCGGCAGGTACAAGGTGACCGTAAAAGTAAATGACGCAATTTCGAAACAAGAGATTGCGCAATCGGCACCTTTTATCGTCGAATAGGAACAACCCTGTGCAAGGCTCAACCGGACCCGAGAATTCGGGAGCCTGCGCGGCACGCTTTCGAGGTAGATCGCCAGAGACGCGGCGGAGATACTGATCTGCAGATGAAGTGCAGCGCCTATTTCACCGGTTTCGTCGTGCTGATGGCATTGGGTACCGCTCCGCTCTGTGAGGCGGCCACAGCCTCCGTGTCGGGTTTGGTGCGCGATTCCTCGGGCGTGCCGCAAATCGGCGCTGAAGTCCAGTTGCTGGGTCCCGGCCTGAATCTCGTCGCCAGCGCTTACACCAACGGTGAAGGCCGCTTTCTCATCTCCTCGCTGACACCCGGGCGTTACATTCTCAAGGCCATGGGACCGTCGTTCCTGCCTTCGCAACGCGAGAATGTCAGGGTCCACACCGGCACCATCGTCAACCTCACCCTTTACACTCTCTATGAAGTAATTCAATGGTTGCCGGCCCAGCCGCGTTCCGGCAGCGCGCAAAAGGACGACTGGGCCTGGACGCTGCGCTCCGCGGCCAACCGGCCTTTGCTGCGCTGGCTTGAGGACGGCCCGCTCATCGTGGATTCAGAAGCCTCCGGAGCTAAGCCCAGGTTGAAAGCCCGCATTATGGCGACGGGTCAGGCCGGCACCTTCGGCGAAAACGGTGAGCGATTCTCGACCGCCGTCGAGGACACGCCGTCGAGCAGCCGCGAGTTGCTGGCCCGCGTGGATTTTGCGCCTGACAGCGACGGCGGCATGGAATCGATGCTGGGCTTCCATCAGGATCTGGGATTTGCCGGCTCGGTCCAGTCCGTGGCGGCCGTGTCGATCGCCCCGGAAGTGGTGAGCGGCGGAGACGCGGGTCCCCAAGATGCGGGTCTCGCTGAGGCCTCGCTGCGCAGCTCCGAGATTATGCACTTTGGCGAATCGCTCGATGCCGAGGTGGGTTCCGACGCGGTTGCAGGCCGGCTGGCGGGAGACTCGCCGAGCACAGCGACGGCAATGCTGCCTTACGCGACGGTTGGGTGGCACACGGGCAACTCGACTGTGCGCTACCGCATGGCCACCATGGTGCCGGATCAGGCTGGCAGCACGGGCGAAGCCGCAGTGTGGATGCCCGCAATGGCCGAGCGCAATGGAACTCTGACTATCGCGCACGGGTCTCATCAGGAGATCGGCTGGGAACGGCAGACTGACGCTTCGGGCGTCTCCGTTCTCCTCTTCTCCGACCACATCGACAATCCGGTTCTCGAGGCACAAGGCCACTTTGCTTCGCGCGATGCCCCGGCCGCGGTGCTATTTGACCGGACCAGCAACCTGATGCGCGCTGCCGGTTCGAATTATTCCACCTCCGGCGTGCGGGCCAGTCTTGAGCGCAGGCTGCCCGGTGGCAGTCACGTTCTCTTCAGCTATACCAGTGGCAAAGCCCTCGTGATGCCGGCACTCCCGCAAGCCTCGGCGCCGCAAGCCTCGACATTGACGGATGTGATCGCCTTCGCACACTCTCGACGCGCGCAGACCTTCGCGATTTCACTCTCCGGCACTCTGGACGGCACCGGGACTCAGTGGCGCGCCAGCTACACCTGGCAGCCCGACGATGCCATGACCGCTGTCGCGCCCTTTGCGCAGGACATGGCCGAGCCCTTCCTGAATCTGCATATCCGCCAGCCCATCCGAATCGCCCGCGATGGGTCAGAAGGCCTGGAGGCGCTGCTCGATATGAGAAATCTCCTCGCCGAGGGCTATCAGCCATTCGTTCTGAGTGACGGCTCGTTGCTTTTCTTCGCGCAAGACCAGCGCAGCTTCCGCGCCGGACTCGCCTTCACCTTCTAACACTCTCCAGACATGTAGCGCGGGCCTCCCGGCCGGCTGTAACGCGGACGTCCCCGTCCGCGTTCGAGCACGCCCCATCCTTTCGCATTCTTTGCATACAGGTGTGGTTGCTTTTCGCGCATACGGCCGCGCACAGTCTCCGTGCCCCATCCATTCGCGTTTCTTGCGAATGGGTGGGAATCCACCAAAATTAGCAGCGCATTCAAACGCAACAACTCCGCCAACTCCCCTAAAATACCCACATCCATAAAGAACGGGAGAACCACCATGAGCCACACCAGGCTAACCCGCCGCGATGCCCTGAAATCCGGCTTTGCCGCTACTGCGCTAGCCTCACTGACTGCCCTGGCGCATAGCGAAACCCCAGCACCAACGCGCAGGAACCGCATTCACCAGTCGGCCTGTCGCTGGTGCTACAAAGACATTCCCCTCGATCAGCTCTGCGCCTTCGCCGCCGCAATCGGCATGAAGGGCATCGACCTTTTAGAGGTCGACGAGTGGGAGATACCGCCCCGCTATGGCCTCATCTGCACCATGGGCCACGCCGGTGGAGGCACCATTCCCGACGCGCTCAACCGCCCCGAGCATCACGACGCCATCGAAGCCGCGTTTCGCACCAACATTCCTCTCGCCGTAAAAGCCGGCGTCCCTAACGTCATCACGTTTTCCGGCAATCGCCGCGGCATGAGCGACGACGAAGGCGCGCGCAACACCATCGCCGGCCTGAACCGCGTGAAAAAAATCGCCGAAGACAACGGCGTCAACATCTGCATGGAGCTGCTCAACAGCAAGGTCAACCATCCCGACTACATGTGCGACCACACCGCGTGGGGCGTGCGAGTGATGCAGGAAGTAAACTCACCCAACGTGAAATTGCTCTACGACATCTACCACATGCAAATCATGGAGGGCGATCTGATCGCGACCATCCGCCCTAATCTGCAATGGCTCGGTCACTTCCACACCGGCGGCGTACCCGGCCGTCACGAACTCGACAACACGCAGGAAGTACAATGGGACGGAGTTATGCGGGCCCTTGCCGACGCCGGTTTCAAAGGCTACGTAGCGCACGAATTTGTTCCCGTGCGCGACCCGCTGACCAGTTTGCGCGCCGCCGTAGATCTTTGCGACGTGTGACGCAATGCCGCGCTGTAGGCGCAGCGGTCTTTAGCCCCGCGCTTCAGCGTGGGGAAAGCGATTCCCGCAAATGCGTCCGGAGTCCCGTAGGGACGGCGCGAGAACCTCAAGATGAAACGCCACCAACGCGATCGAGTCAGCAGAAAATGAAATCCCTTCTTCTCTCCGAATACAACCACCTCGAAATCGCGGATTTTCCCGCGCCCGAACCAGGCCCCGGCGACGTGCTAATCCGCGTCGAAGCCTGCGGCATCTGCGGCAGCGACGTGCACGGCTACGATGGCTCGTCGGGCCGGCGCATTCCGCCCATCGTGATGGGCCATGAAGCCGCCGGAACCGTAGCCGCAGTGGGCGCGGGCGTCACAGGCTACGCCGCAGGCGATCGCGTAACCTTTGACTCGACGGTCTACTGCGGCGCGTGCGCCTGGTGCCAGCACGGCGACGTGAATCTCTGCGACAACCGCCAGGTGATCGGCGTCTCCTGCGGCGATTACCGCCGTCATGGCGCATTTGCCGAGTACGTCGCAGTCCCGCACCGCATCCTGTACCACTTGCCCGACAATCTCTCCTTCGCTGAGGCGGCGATGCTCGAAGCCACTTCCGTTGCCCTGCACGCGGTGCGCGTTTCCGAGGTCAAGGGCGGCGAAACGGCGCTGGTCATCGGCGCGGGCATGATCGGCCTGTTAACACTACAGGCTGCGCGGGCCCTGGGATGCGCGCGCGTATTTGTCGCGGATATCGACGTAACCCGGTTGCATCTCGCCTCCCAGATGGGCGCCGATGCCATTCTGCATGGTTCAGGCGGCGAGCTGGCGAACGGCGTACTGATGCTCACCGAGGGCCGCGGCGTCGATCTCGCATATGAAGCCGTGGGCCGCAACGAAACTGTGAATGCCGCCATCGACTGCACACGAAAAGGTGGCACGGTCACGCTGATCGGCAACATTCAGCCCGAAGTGACGCTGCCGCTGCAAAAAGTCGTCACCCGCCAACTGCGACTGCAGGGTTCGTGCGCTTCAGCCGGCGAATATCCGCAAGCCATCGAATTGATAGCAAGCGGCAAAATCCAGGTCGCGCCGCTGATTACTGCCGTCGCACCGCTCGAAGAAGGTCCGCAGTGGTTTTCTCGCCTGCATGCGCGCGAACCGAATCTGATGAAAGTGATTCTGACACCGTGAACCCAACCCCCGACAAACCGTCCGACGCCAAACTCTTCGATCTGTCCGGCCAGGTAGCCATCGTCACCGGCACCAGCCGCGGCCTGGGGCAGTACTTCGCGCGCGCCCTCGCGAAAGCCGGGGCCGATCTCGTCGTCACCAGCCGCAAGCGCGAAACTCTTGCCGATTTTGCCGCAGAGATCGAAGCGCTGGGCCGCCGAGTCCTTGCACTCGATCTCGACGTGCGCGACGAGCAGAGCATCCGCCGCATGGCCGCCGCTGCCGAAGCGGCCTTCGGGCAGATTCACATCCTCGTCAACAACGCCGGCTGCAATATTCGCAAGCCTGCCCTCGAAGTCACATGGGACAACTGGAATCAAATCCTCGAGACCAATCTGCGCGGCACGTTTTTTGTCGCCCAGGCCGTGGCGCCGGGAATGATCGCGCGCGGTTACGGCCGCATCGTCAACATCGGCTCGGTAACCAGCGTCTTCGGCTACGCGGGCCTCGCGCCCTACGGCGCCAGTCGCGGCGGCGTGCGCCAGTTGACCATGAGCCTCGCCGACGAATGGGGCAAATCTGGAGTCACGGTGAACTGCCTCGCGCCGGGATGGTTCAAGACCGAGCAGAACAAGGTTCTCTACGAAAACCAGGAGTGGGTTGACTACATCACCGACCGCATTCCCGTAAAACGCCCCGGCCAGCCGCACGATCTCGATGGAGCCGTGGTGTTTCTCGCCTCCGAATCCAGCCGCTACGTAACCGGCCAGACGCTGCTGGTGGACGGAGGCATCTCGACCGGCTCGGCACGCGCCACCGTGGCTCCTCCAAAGCAACCGTGAGGAGCGCTCCACGATTCCCGCACTTGAACATTCACTTCAGGATGGATTTCAATGAAATCTCATTGGTCTTCTCTTGCCGCTCTTCTTTGCCTTGCGTGCACAGCCGGGTTTTCTGCACGGGCGCAGGCGCCGGCCGCTTCACAAACCGACACGGCTGCGCCGACAGACGCGTTGCAGCGCGGATTCCTCGATCCGCCCAACGAAGCCCGCCCGCGCGTGTGGTGGCATTGGATGAACGGCAACATTTCCACCGAAGGCATCAAGCTCGATCTCGAATGGATGCATCGCGTCGGCGTCGGCGGGGTCACCATCTTCGAAGGCGCCATCAACACGCCGCAGGTGGTTCCGCACCGCCTCATTTATATGACGCCGGAGTGGAAGCAGGCATTCAACACCGCTGTGACCACCGCGCGCAGCATGAACATGGAAGTGGCCATCGCAAGCTCGCCCGGATGGAGCGAGACCGGCGGCCCGTGGGTACCTGCATCCCAGGGTATGAAAAAAATGGTCTGGTCGGTCACGCGCGTTTCCCGGAGGCAAGGCGTTCACCTTCAAGCTCCCGCATCCGCCACAGGTGGACGGCACCTTCCAGAATTTTCAGGTGTCGGGCCGCCGCGCCCCCGATGGCACGGTAACTACGCCGCCGGAGTTTTACACAGACGTTGCAGTTATCGCTTACAAGATCCCCGACGGCGACCATACGCAAGCCGTGCTCATCCCGCGCGTGACAGCCAGCAGCGGAACGCCCGATATGATCACCACGGCCGCCCTCTCTGACGGCGATGTGAACACCGTCGCGCTCGATCTGCCTGCCAGTGCGCCGGGCCATGAATCGTGGATCTTGTTCGATTACGGATCTGTGTACGGAAACTCGCAGATGATTCAAGCCGTCACGCTGGCCAGCCTCAACGATGCCATCAGCGTCTTCGATCACGAGAGCCCTGCGATTCCGCCGTACCTTGAAGCCAGCGACGACGGTAAGAATTTTCGCAGAATCACCGACATTCCTTTCAGCAGCATCGTGCAGCGCACAGCCTCATTCGACGCCGTCACCGCGCGCTACTTCCGGCTAGTCTTTCCCGCGCAGCCCGCCGGCGTGGTCGAGCACGACCACAAAATCACCGAGCTGGCGCTCACAAGCGGCGCGCGTGTGAACGAATTCGAGAAACGCGCGGGCTACGCCAACGCACGCGATTTCTATGCCATCACGGATCCCAAAGTCGCGCCGCAATTCATCGTGTCGCAGTCGGACGTGATCGACCTGACCAGCAAGATGCAGCCCGACGGCACGCTCAACTGGACGCCGCCCCCAGGATTGTGGCAGGTCTTGCGCATTGGCTCTTCGCTCACCGGCCACGAAAACGGCCCCGCCCCCGCCGAGGCGACCGGCCTCGAAGTCGACAAGCTGAATCGCGATTACGTGAAGAATTATGTCGACGGCTATCTGAAAATGTATGCCGATACCGTTGGCCCGGAAATGATGGGCGCGAATGGTATCTCGTGGCTGCTGACCGACAGCATCGAAGTGGGACCGCAGAACTGGACCGATCACATCCTCGAAGAATTCCAGAAACGGCGCGGCTACGATCCGCGGCCGTGGCTCCCGGCGCTCACCGGTATTTACATCAAAAGCACTGCGGACACCGACCGCTTCCTGTGGGACTTCCGCCGCACCATCGGCCAGTTGCTCGCCGAAAATCACTACGGCGCAATCGCCGAAGACCTGCACACTCACGGCATGAAGTACTACGGCGAGGCGCTCGAGATGCATCGCCCCTCGCTTGGCGACGACATGGAAATGCGCAGCCGGACAGACGTCCCCATGGGCGCGATGTGGACCTGGGCCGGCCAGCCGGGTCCGGATGTCACGTACCTCGCCGACCTGCGCGGCGCGGCTTCGGTGGCGCACATCTACGGCCAAAATATCGTTGGTGCGGAGTCGATGACCTCGCGCGGTCCTGCTTGGTCGTTTTCGCCCAACAATTTAAAAAAAGTCGCCGACCTCGAATTTGCGCTGGGCGTCAATCGCTTCGAGATTCATGAGTCCGCGCACCAGCCCGTGGCCGACATGGCCCCAGGCCTCACCCTCGGACCCTACGGTCTCTGGTTCAATCGCAACGACACCTGGGCCCAGGACGCGCAGCCGTGGATCACGTACCTGGCGCGCTGCTCCTGGTTGCTGCAGCAAGGACATTACTCCGCCGATGTCGCCTACTTCTACGGCGAGGAGGGCCCGCTGACCGCGGTCTTCGGTTGGAAAGCGATCGCCGATGCGCCCGACGGCTACGCCTTCGACTTTGTAAACAGCGACGTGGTGCTGCACGAGCTCAGCTTCAAAGACGGGCGCCTCGTGACGCCGGGCGGAACAAGCTATCGCATTCTTTACCTCGGCGGCCGCAGCCAGCGCATGACGCTGCCCGTCCTGCGCCGCCTTAAAGATTTGGTCGCGCAGGGCGCGGTGGTGGTCGGCAACCGGCCCACGGATTCGCCCAGCCTCGCCGACGACGAAGCCGAGTTTCAACGCATCGCGGACCAACTTTGGGGAAAGAAGGCTGCACCGAATCACGGCATGGTGCGCGTCGGGAAGGGAAGAGTGTACGCAGCCGCAAGCGCGAACGAAGTGCTAGCCGCACTCGGCGTGGCGCGCGATTTTGAATACACCAGGCCCGAACCCGACGCGAACCTGATGTTCCTGCACCGCAAACTCGCCGACGGCGATGTCTATTTCGTCGACAATCGCAACGACCGCGCGGAGAACGTGAATGCGATCTTCCGCGTAGACGGAAAAGCTCCGGAACTGTGGGATGCGGCGAGCGGCACGACACAACCTGCCTCGTATTCCATCGCCGATGGCCGTACGACCGTCCCCCTGCATCTCGAACCTTACGGAACCACGTTCGTTGTTTTTCGCGAGCCGGCCAAAACAGCTGTGCGAACCTTGCCCAAAGAGAATGAAACAGAATTAGCGGCAGTGGACGAAGCGCTCAACAAAGACTGGACCGTCAGCTTCGAGCCCAACCGCGGCGCTCCCGAGACCGCACAATTCGACCAGCTGATCTCATGGAGCGACTCAGCGGACCTGGGAGTGAAGTATTTCTCCGGCTCGGCCACCTACACAA
This sequence comes from uncultured Acidobacteriota bacterium, assembly GCA_963699385.1. Lineage (GTDB taxonomy): Bacteria > Acidobacteriota > Terriglobia > Terriglobales > Acidobacteriaceae > Telmatobacter. Next base: position 206,167 of record CAVOTQ010000023.1, read on the forward strand.
AGACCATCGAAGTTCCCGCCAGCGCGCTCTCTTCCGGAGCGCATCTGTGCCTCGATCTGGGCGACGTCGAAAATATCGCCGACATCGCGGTGAACGGCAAGTACCAGGGAATTGTGTGGAAAGCGCCGTTCCGCATCGATGTGACCCACGCGCTGTTACCGGGCAGCAATCAGATTGTGGTGCAGGTGACGAACCTCTGGGTAAACCGCATGATCGGCGACCAGCAGCCATGGGCTCTGAAGAAATATGCCTTCGCCGACTTCACGCCCTACAAGGCCGATTCGCCCCTGCTGCCGTCAGGGCTGCTGGGCCCAGTACGGTTGTTGTCGATTGCGGCCACGCGGTAACCGCGGGCCCGAAAAACCACTTGCATTTTGCAAGGCAAATCAGAAAAAATCTCACAGCGGCATTCCCCGGGCCTCATTCCGCCGCAACAGTCAGGCAGAAACACAGGAGGTCACCATGAGCAGTGTGCGCGTGCTGGTAGGAACGCATAAGGGTGCGTTCGTTCTCACCTCTGACGGCAAACGAAAAGACTGGCAGGTGAGCGGGCCATTCTTCGCGGGCTGGGAGATCTATCACCTGAAAGGCTCCGAAGCCGATCCCAACCGCATCTACGTGTCGCAAACCAGCGGGTGGTTCGGCCAGCTTATCCAGCGCTCCGACGACGGCGGCAAGACCTGGCATCAACCGGGACTCCCGAACGAAGCCATTCCGCCTCCCGGTCCACCCACGGCGCTGCCCAATAAGTTCGCATACGACACCGCGGCCAATCCGCTGACGACACATCAGTGGTACGACGGCACACAGCATCCCTGGGAGTTCAAGCGCGTGTGGCATATTGAACCCTCGCTCACCGATCCCGACACGGTCTACGCAGGAGTGGAAGATGCGGCGCTGTTCCGCTCCACTGATGGCGGCGAGAACTGGCAGGAGCTCTCCGGTTTGCGCGGTCACGGCACCGGCCCGCAGTGGTCGCCGGGCGCGGGCGGCCTGGGACTGCATACCATCCTCCTTGACGCGATCAATCCCAAACGGATGTATATCGCCATTTCGGCAGCAGGCGCCTTCCGTACCGACGACGGCGGCGCGACGTGGAAGCCCATCAACAAGGGACTGCGCTCGCCGTACATTCCCGACCCCAATGCCGAGATCGGCCACTGCGTGCACCACGTGGCCATGCATCGCGCGCGGCCCGAGGTGCTCTTCATGCAGAAGCACTGGGACGTCATGCGCAGCGACGACGCCGGCGATAACTGGCGCGAGGTCAGCGGCAATCTGCCCACCGATTTTGGATTCGCCATCGACGTGCACGCGCACGAGCCGGAGACGCTCTACGTAGTGCCCATCAAGAGTGACTCCGAGCATTTTCCCATCGATGGCAAGCTGCGCGTCTTCCGCAGCCGCACGGGCGGAAATGAATGGGAGCCGCTCGCCCGGGGACTGCCCGAAAAGGATTGCTACGTGAACGTCTTGCGTGACGCCATGGCCGTGGACACGCTCGACGAGTGCGGAATCTACTTTGGCACCACCGGCGGGCAGGTGTACGCCTCGGCCGACGCGGGCGACAACTGGACGCCGATTGTGCGCGATCTGCCCGCGGTGCTGTCCGTGGAAGTGCAGACAATGAACTAAGGCGGGGAGCAAGGGAGCAAGATTGCCGGAGGGTCCTGCGTTGAGCCAAGGTGCGGGTGCATCGCAAGTGCGTGTCGCGCTGCCGTATCATCTTCGCAACCTGGCGCGTGTTGAAGGCGACGTGCTGCTGGATGTGGCGGCGCCGGTGACGTTGCGCGCGGTGCTCGATGCTCTCGAAGCCCGCTATCCCATGCTGCGCGGAACGATTCGAGATTATGACACTGGCCAGCGCCGCGCCTTTCTGCGCTTCTTTGCCTGTGAAGAGGACTGGTCGCTCGCGTCGCCTGACGCGGAGCTGCCTGAGGCGGTTGCCGCGGGAAGAGAACCGCTGCTGATTCTGGGAGCGATTGCCGGAGGTTGAAGAACAGCCAATAGCCAATAGCCAACAGCAGACGACGAACGCCTCGTCGCAGAAAGCTCGTCTCTTGCTTTGCACGGCCGTGGCGCGTATGGTGCTTCTTTGCAGCAAATCAATGCGCATCGCCGCAACTGCGCAAGGGAGCAAGTCTGTGACCCAATTGTTCGACTACGATTCCATCGCCAAAATGATCGACCACTCGCTGCTGAATCCGTCGCTCACCGATCGCGAGCTTGAGGAGGGATGCGAGCTCGCGTTACGCTACAACGTGGCCAGCATCTGCATCGTGCCGTATTACCTGGCGCGCGGCGCTGAGCTGCTGAAGGGTTCTACGGTGCGCGCCACCAGCACCATCGGCTTTCCCCATGGCGATCACACGACTGCCATCAAGCTGGCTGAAGTTGCGCAGGCGCTCAAAGACGGCGGCGAAGAGCTCGACGCAGTGGTCAACATCAGCAAAGTGCGCAGCCGCGACTGGCAATACGTGAGCGACGAGCTGAATGCGTTGGCCGATGCCACGCATACGGGCGGAGCGAAGATCAAAGTGATCTTCGAGAATGCCTATCTCGACGACGCCGCCAAAATTCGCTTGTGCGAAATTTGCGCGGAAGTGGGCGCGGATTGGGTGAAGACCTCGACGGGTTACGCGCCCAGCGGCGCCACCCTTCCCGATCTGGAATTGATGCGCAGATATTCGCCGCCGCAAGTGCAGGTGAAGGCGGCGGGCGGAGTGCACGATCTCGACACGGTGCTGGCCATGCGCGCAATCGGCGTGAGCCGGGTGGGCACGCGCGGCACCGCGGCCATTCTGGAGGAGTGCCGCAAACGGTTGGGATTGGAAGCGATTGCGCATGCGCCCGCTACCACGGTCGCTGGCCGATATTAAGAGCGCATGCTGAATTGTCGCACTTTCAGAGGAAATGAATGACCTGGATTCCACGTTTTCTTCGCCCGGCTCCGCACATTGCCCGGGTTTCCGCCGCGCAGGCGCAGAAAATCTACCCGAAGCTCCGCTGGCAAGTACTTGAATCTTGCTTCATCGGTTACGCCGCATTTTATCTGGTCCGCAACAACCTGCCCGTGGTTTCCAAAGAGATGGGCCAGGCGCTGATTTTGAGCAAAGACCAGATCGGCGACATGCTGGCCTTGATGGTTGGGGTCTACGGCCTGGGCCGGTTCGTGATGGGCTCGCTTTCCGACCGCAGCAACCCGCGCTACTTCATGTCGCTGGGCCTGCTCGCCACGGCCGCTTGCAATTTTGCCTTCGCCGCCGTTCACAGTTATCCGGCGCACCTGGCGCTGTGGGGCCTCAACGGCCTGGCGCAAAGCATGGGATGGGCGCCGTGCGGGCGCTCGCTCAGCCACTGGTACAGCGTCCGCGAGCGCGGCACGATCTTCGGCGTCTGGAACCTGGCGCAAAATGTAGGCGGCGGCTTGATCGGCGTCATCGCCGCGTATTCCGCCGAGTGGTTCGGCTGGCGCTCAGCGTTTTATGTGCCGGGCATTCTCGCGACCATTTGCGCCATCTATCTCATGCTGCGCCTGCGCGACACGCCTCAATCGGAAGGCCTGCCGCCCATCGAAGAATATCTGCACGATGATTCAGACGGCAAAAAAAGCATCGGCGCGCATGAGAGAGAGCTGGGCACGCGCGAGCTGCTCGTCGACTATATCCTCAAGAATCGCTACCTATGGCTCATCGCCGGCGCCAACTTCTTCGTCTACATCGCGCGCTACGCCATGCTCGACTGGGGGCCGACATTCCTGAAAGAAGTGAAGCATGCCAGTCTCGGCCAGGGCGGCATCGGCACGGCGACGCTCGAATTTTCTGCGATGGCGAGCACGGTGCTCGCCGGATGGCTCTCCGATAAAATTGGCGGACGCCGCGGCATGATCTGCGTGCTGTGCATGATTCCCGCATTTCTTGCCTTCGTGGGCATTCTGTACAGTCCCGACAACAAGCTGTGGCTCGATCTCGCCCTCTTCGGCGTGATCGGATTTTTCGTCTATCCTGCGCAGATGCTGCTCGGCATCTGCGCCCTCGATGTCACCTCAAAGAAAGCCATCGGCACGGCCAACGGCCTGCTGTCGATTCTCGGGTCGCTCGGCCGCGTAGCCGAATCGAAGGGCATTGGCGCGCTGGCGCAGCATTACGGCTGGAACGCGGCGCTTTACGGGATTCTGATTGCGGTGCTTGTTGGCATCGTGCTCATGTCGTTCCTATGGAACCTGACGCCGAAGTCGGGCGAAGCGCACCTGCAAGCGATAGCCAAGTGAGCGGCTTCTATTCATGCGTCGCCAGGTACTTCTTGAGCGGGTCCCAATAGCGCAGGTACCAACCGGAATCCAGGTGGTCGAATTCGCCTTCGGGAAAACCAGTGTGGTCCAGCACCAGCGCGGTTCCACTGCTCGCGGCCTTCAACTCAAAATGCACCATGGAATAGACGCCTGGATCCCAATGCGTGGGCCGCCAGGCTTGCACAATGCGCTGGCTAGGAATGAGTTCAACGTTGCGGCCTTCGATCAATCCGCCGAATGTGTGGAATGCGCCCCCGGGAGCGGGGTCGATAGTCGCCGGCATTCCGGTGAAGGCCGCGAACTGTTTGGAATCGAGCAGCACATTGAAAATGCGCTTCGGGGCTGCATTGAGTTCAATCTCCTGATGGAGCGAGGTGCGCATAGCGTTTGCAGCCGTGGAGGGCTTCTGGTCCATAGTGGGTTGCTGCGCGGGGCCGGGTTGCTGTCCGAGTGCGGGAAATCTCAAAACAGAAAATGCGATTCCGGCCGCGGCTCCGGTGAGCGCCCGGCGACGCGTAACTTGGCAGACGATGCTCTTCATATTGACCTCGCGAACCCGTTTCTGTGACTCGGAATCATGGAAACACAATCGTGCGAAATTCTCAAGAACGGCGATTCTTTCAATGCTATTCTGATTCCTCTCCCGGAGGTGCGCGATGTCAGAAGCGAACAAGCAATTGGCGCGACGTTGGTTCGAGGAGGTCTGGAACCAGCGCAAGGAATCGGCGATCGATGCCATTTTGACGCCCGATTGCCGCGCCCATGGCCTCGGCGGCGATGCGGTTCTCGTCGGTCCAGAAGGATTCAAGACCTTTCACCGCAGTTTCTGCGGAGCGTTCCCCGACCTTCACGTCACCGTCGACGACATCGTTGCAGAGGGCGACAAAGTTGCAATCCGCTGGACGGCCACCATGACACATCTCGGCGATGGCCTGGGCATTCCACCCAGCGGTAAGAAGGTCAGCATGGATGGTTCGACGATCGTCGTCATCAAGGACGGCAAGATCGACGAAGGCTGGAATCACATGGATATTACCGGCCTCTTCGCAAAGCTCAAGACGGCATAAATGCAGACGAGGTCAGTGCTCTTTCTTCCCTGGCCGCATCATCAGGTCCCGAATGGCTTCGCGCGGATCCTTGCCCTCGTTCAGGATCAGCTCCATCTGTTCCGTGATGGGCATTTCGATGCCGTGCTTGCGGGCGAGGCCGAGCGCAGCGCGCGAAGTTAACACGCCTTCAGCCACCTTGCCGCCGAGCGAATCCAGAATCTCTGGCAGTTGACGGCCCTGGCCGAGCGCCTGGCCCACGCTGCGATTGCGGCTCAGGCTGCCGGTGCAGGTGAGCACCAGGTCGCCCACGCCGGAGAGGCCGGCGAGGGTTTCGCGGCGCGCACCGCAGGCCACGGCAAGGCGCGTGATCTCCGCGATGCCGCGGGTGATGAGCGCGGCCGTGGAGTTGTGACCCAGTCCCATGCCCGCGGAGACGCCGGCGGCGATGGCGATGACATTCTTGAGCGCGCCGCCCAGTTCGACACCAATCACATCGGAAGACGTGTAGAGGCGGAGGGTCTCTGAAGAAAATTCCTGCTGAATGAGCGCCGCGATTTGCGGGTCGCTGAAAGCCACGGTCACAGCGGTAGGCTGGCCCTGTGCAACTTCGAGCGCGAAGCTGGGCCCTGAAAGCGCGCCGATGGGGAGTAAGAGACCTGCCGGCTCGAGGGTTGCGGAAAGGACCTCTGTCATGCGGCAGAAGGTGCGGTCCTCGAGGCCCTTGGTGGCACTCACCACAAACTGGCCAGGGCGCAGATGCGTGCGGATGCGGAGCAGCGTGGGACGGAGAAACTCCGAAGGAACGACGGAAACCAAAATGTCGGCGGCAGTGACGGCGTCCCAGTCGCCGGTGACGGTCAGGTCCGCCGGGAGAGGAACTCCGGGAAGGAACTGCGTGTTTTCGCGGGCGTCCGCGATTTGCTGCGCGAGCTCCGGAGTGTGCGCCCAAAGCGCAACCTGGTGACCGCCGCGGCGGTGGAGCGAGAGCGCGATGGCGGTTCCCCAGGCGCCGGATCCGAGCACGGCAATGCGGCTCATGCGGGTGTTTTCGCTCCCAGGCGGGCTTCCGTTCCGTTAAGCAGCCGCCGGATGTTCGTATGGTGCTTGGCGATGATGAGCAACGCGATAATGCACTCGACCGCGTAGAAGACAGGTGGGTTCGGGCCGGGCGGGAAGTACCAGGCAAAGATCATAAAAGCAACGCACGCGACAATCGAGCCCACCGAAACGTAGCGGCTGAGCGCGAAGGTCACGGCAAACACTCCAATGGCGGCCAGCGCGGCCCAGGGTGAAGCGACCAGAAAGACACCAAAGCCGGTGGCCACGCCTTTGCCGCCATGAAAATGCAGCCAGCAGGTGAACATGTGCCCGAACACGGCAAATAGAGCTGCGAGCGCCTGCGCATCCCGCATTGGGACGGCAGGCATGAGCCACGCGCCGAGCGCTCCGCCCAGCCAGACCGCGGCGCAACCTTTCAGCACATCGAGAAGAAACGTGATGATGCCCAGGCTCACCCCGCCGAAACGCAGCACATTGGTGGCGCCAATGTTGCCGCTGCCTACAGAGCGAATGTCCTGACGGCGGAAGATGCGCACCAGCAGGTATCCCACGGGGATAGACCCGAGAAGGTACGCGGCAACCGCAATGGCAATGCAGGCAAGGATCACAACGAAAGTGAGTTTAGCAGGTGAGGGGGAGGGGCCGACGCCAAAGGGTGAGGCGGCGATGCACACTCGCACTCACACTCACACTACTTTTTCTAAGAGAGCGCGCTGCGGGCCGAGCGCACCTCGGCCGCAAGAACCTGCAGGATCTTGAATGCCAGCGACGGGTTCGATTCCATCAGCGCGGTGAATTCCGCGCGGCCGAGAAAGCTCACCCGCGCCCCGGCGTGCGCGACCGCTGTGAGCGAGTAAGGCTGGTTGCTGACGAGGCCGGGGAGGCCGAGGAGAGAACCTTCTCTCGCTTTGACTGAGAGGATTGCCTGACCCTGAATCGAGGTCATGCTGAGCATTGCTTCACCCTCGAGAAGGATATAGAGGCCCACGGACGGATCGTCCTGCTGAAAGAGGACGCGGTCGGTGTCGCAGACGATGGGCGTCGCATGCTCACTGAGCGCGCGGATCAATTCCGGGTCGGCGAGAAACGCAGTGGGGTCAAGCTGCACAAGGGACCTTTCGTGGGAGAAATTGGATTTCATCGGCGAGCTCCTCTGCGGGAGCGTTCGCCTTATCATTTCATCGACTTAGTGGCACTTACTGTGACACACATCACTTGCGCGTGATTGTTAGCATTCTCCTTAAGAATGAATCATTTATCTTACTTTTTGTGGCATTATTGAGGCCCAGTTAGGGGACTGAATCGTCCCAACCCGTCGAAAGGGTCCACATTCCCACCGTTTTTCGCACAAGACGCGGAAATGGATGGGGCGCGGCGCACGGTGCGAAGCAGTGGGCCTTCACTTGCTCGATTACAGTAGAGAATGTCGCCCATGGCCGCCATCCTCAGCAAAATACGCACCACGCTCGAAATGATCAAGTGGGAACACTCGATCTTCGCGCTGCCCTTTGCGCTCACGGCGATGCTGCTCGCCGCGGGCGGGTTGCCTGGTTGGCGCACGGTGGCATGGATCGTGGTGGCCATGGTGGCGGCGCGGTCTGCGGCCATGGCCTTCAATCGCTGGGCCGACGCGGACCTTGACGCCACCAATCCCCGCACGAGCAATCGAGCGATTCCGGCAGGGTTGCTCACGCGAAAGTTTGTGCTGGGCTTTATCGCAGCCGCGGTGCTCGTATTTCTGCTGGCCGCGGCGCAGCTGAACCGGCTCACTCTGGAACTTGCACCGCTGGCGCTGGCGGTTCTGCTCGGCTACAGCTACCTCAAGCGTTTCACGCGCTGGTCGCACCTCGGGCTGGGACTGGCGCTGGGCCTGGCGCCGGCGGCGGCGTGGATCGCCGTGCGCGGCAGCCTCGACCCGCGCATTCTGGTGTTAACCGCCGCGGTCACGCTCTGGGCCGGCGGCTTTGACGTGCTCTACGCTTGCCAGGACTACGAACACGATCGCGCCGCCGGGCTGCATAGCCTTCCGCAAGCCGTGGGGATCGCCACCGCGTTCCGCGCTGCCCGCGCCATGCACGTGGCCGCGCTCTGGGCGCTCGCGTGGTTCGCCTGGCTCTTTCATTTCGGACTTGCCGGCTGGCTCGGCATCGCCGCCGTAGGCCTGCTGCTGGCTTATGAACACGCCATCATTTCGCCTCGCGACCTGCGCCGCCTGAATGCCGCATTCTTCACCATGAACGGCGTCATCGCGATGGTGTTTCTGGTGTTTGTGTCCGCGGATTTGTGGTTGCGGCGGTGAATGCCGCGCTTTCTTGAGAAGATATCCATACGCGAATCTCCCCGGGAGGTAAAAGGTCATGGTCCCACAAATTCTGGCAGTGGCTCTTACAATTTCGGCGGCTGCAACTCCGCCGCAAGCGCCTGCGCCCCGCCCAAAATTCGACGTATTTGATGCGGCCACCATCAAGCCCGTCGACCCTGGTCCAAAGGGCGGCCGCTACATCGTCATGCAGGGCGCGGATACTTTCCTCGCCAGGAACTACACCGTCGAGCTGCTGATTGCCGCCGCGTACGAACTCAATCCCCACATGATTCTGAGTGTCCCGTCGTGGGCTGAATCGGTTCACTTCGACATTGTCGCTCGCACGCCGGGCGAAGTGCGCCCTACCCACGAAGAACAGATGCAAATGTTGCGAACCCTTCTGGCCGACCGCTTCAAGCTCACCTTCCATCGCCAACAAAAAGTGCTATCGATCTACGAGCTCGAAGTCGACAAGGATGGACCCAGAATGAAGCCGAGTGCGGAAGCCCCCGACGATCTCCCGGCCGTGATCAGCACGGTGTATCCGGATCACATGACGCTCCCGGCACGCAACGTGAACATGGGCGATTTTGCCTCTCTCCTGCAGCGCTCCGTGCTCGACCGGCCCGTGGTGGACAAGACAGCTCTCACCGGCAGGTTCGATTTCGATCTCACCTGGGCGCAGGATGCTTCTCAATTCGGCGGCGAGGTCCCGGCGGCGCCCTCCGACGCGTCGAGCCCGCCATTATTCACCGCCATCCGCGAGCAACTCGGGCTTCGGCTGGAAGCGACCAGAGGCCCCGTCGAAGTTCTCGTGGTCGACGATGTTCAGCGGCCTTCGCCAAACTAGAACTGGTTGCATAAACGGCATCGTGAAAGGGCACGACTTTAGTCGTGCCGCAAACGCTGCGAAATTAAGCTGGGCTTCAGCCCCTGAGGGAAAGTTCTTTCAATCTGAACCACCACCCGCGGTTGATATCATACTGCGCATGACAAAGCATCGCCTTTTGCTTGCCTGTCTTGCCTTCTCGTCCGCATTTTGCGGAGCGCCAGGCGTCCTTGCGCAGACGAAACCCGCGAATTCAGTCGCAGTCAGCCATGTTCCCTTCGTGGGCTGCCCGTCGGACGGGCAGGCGGGGCCGCAAGCTGCGCCCACCGGAAAAAGCAACGCTGTGGCGATTTCGCCCGCAGCCGCGCAACGACTCGCCTGGTACAAAGCGCAGTACGGCCCCGGTGTTCTTGCGCCGCGCGGCTGGCACTGCTTTTCAATCTATGGCTCTGACGGCGCCAACTTGTTCGTGACTCCCGACGCAATCGACTCGAAGACTCTGCTCTCAGTCAACTGGAAAGGATTTACGGGGCAGGTCATCGAGATTTCCGTCTCCTCCGGCGGCACGTCCGGAAGGTTCCAGGTGGCCAAGGTCATTGCGCGCGTCTTCCCTGCGTACAAAGCATTCGCGCAGAAGGTGATTGCCGAGGGTCTTGATCCGGCCGGCGACTTTCCGTCCGGCCCTTATCCAACCGACAAGCTGACCGATCGCAGCAAGAACATCGTCGAGTTTGAGACTCCCGCGAACACGGCTGGCCTCGGAACCGATTCGCGCCTCCTGCCAAATGCCAGCCCGATCAATGGCGTGGCAATAGTCACCGGCAAGGACACGGACCTGGTTCAGCTCTCGGCGCGCGTCTCGGCAAAGGACCGCGATCTGATTCCGGTCATCGTGAAGCAGGTTGAGAGCGACGCGACTTCGAAGCAGTAGCCGCCGCGACCGCGACCGCAGCGCAGTAGCCGCCGCGTCCGTGACCGCGGCACAGTTGCTCTCGCGCCGTAGGCGCAGCGTTTGTTAGCCCCGCACTTTAGTGTGGGGAACGATGCACATTCATCCGCCGGAGTCCCGTAGGGACGGCGCAGGAAATGCCGCCGGCCCGCCCCTGTGGTATGTTGCGAAAGGGAATTACACAAGCTGGCATCGGGAAACCACACCATGAAGATCGCCATTCAAGGAGAGCCGGGCGCGTTCAGCCACGAGGCGGCGCTGAAATTCGTCCCCGGCGCGGAGATTGTGCCCTGCGCGCTCTCCGCCGAAGTGTTTGCGGCGCTGGACGCGGGCACCGCCGATGCCGCCGCAATTCCCATTGAAAACTCGCTCGCCGGATCAGTCCTTGAACATTTTGACCTACTGCTGAAGCACGACGTGAAGGTCGTCGAGGAGACGCTCCTGCGTATTCGGCACAACCTCATCGTTCTCCCCGGCGTCACCGTCGCCGAGATCAACCGCGTTTATTCCCATCCCGTCGCGCTCGCGCAGTGCCGCCAATTTCTCTCGAACCACCCCGCGATGAAAGCCATCGCTTTTTACGACACTGCGGGCAGCGTAAAGCAATTGGCTGAACTCGGCGACCCGCACGTCGCGGCCATTGCCAGCGAGGCCGCGGCAGCCATCTATGGCGCAGAGATTCTGGAGCGCGAAATTGAAGACGACCCGGAGAACTACACACGCTTCTTCCTGGTGCGGAGGGCCGGCGATGCCCCCCACAACCGTAAATCGACCAATTCCGAAGCCAACAAGATGAGCATCGCTTTCACTTTGGAACACCGACCCGGGTCGCTGGTCGCCGCACTCGGCGCCTTGAGCGCGGTGGGCACCAACCTGACCAAAATCGAGTCGCGCCCCGTACTCGGAAAGCCATGGGAGTACATTTTCTACGTCGACTGCAAAATTGGCTCAAGCGCCGAAGGATCGCGCGCCCTCGAAGCGCTCAACGCCCACTGCGGCATGGTGAAGGAGCTGGGCCGCTACCGCGAAGCGCGGAGCACCTGAAACCCAACGCACGGATGCAATAGATTTTTCCCGAAAATTAGCGCAGAAAAACGGGACCGGCCAAGGTCGATCCCGTTTACCGTTCTCAGATTCCTCGTTCCCAGGTCTTCTTGTTCCCTTGTTCCCTTGTTCCCTCGTTCCCTGTCTTTAGAAGTGGTACGCCACGCCGACCGCTGGAACCGAAATCTCGTACCAGCGGTTGGTTGTGAACTGGGAATCGCCAAAGGTGGGCACCTTCGTCACATATCCGCGGTATTCAGCCCGGATGTCGAAGCTGGGGCTGATTTCGTAGGCGAAACCCGCGCCGAAGACAGCGCCCACTTCCGTCTGCTGTTTGGCGTCAAGAGTCGTGGTGCCCGAATTGACGATGGGCAGGAAGATGAGCCCCGCCGGCCCGGCTTCCACGAACGGATTCCAGTTCTTGAAGACAAAGGACTTCACGAACGCGCCCGACATTTCCTGCGTCCGCGTCAAAATCTTATAGTGGTTGGGGTTAACGTAGTACCCGATGCTGTTCTGGTAAGTGATGCCGTAGTTGGCTTCGAGAGCGCTCGACGGGGTGAGCATAAACCGGTAGCTAATCAACGCGCCATAAGCCGGGGTGGAATTCACTTCCACGGTGGTGGAAGAAGCCATAAACGGCTCAATCAACGCAATCCCGCTTATGCTGATGTCCTGGCGGCTTTCCTGGGCGCGGCCCATGGAAACGCATGCGGCCAGCAAAGCGACTAAAAAGGCGATCTTCTTCATTCGATCCTGATCCTCACGACTTCACAACGTATTGTCCAGTGCGGGTAGCAGCTACGAGCCCCAAAATTCCACGCACTGGTCCGGTGCCCCGAATGTGTCAGGGTCCGCTCCCAGAATTGTAAATGGCCGGGGCGGGTTGAGGCGCGTCCGGCGATTTCCATAGCGTAACGGCAACTTCTGGTTCTTAGACGGGGTAGACAGAAAATAGGGAGTAGCCAACGGGGAGTGAGGAGCGCGGACCAAGGGACCAAGGGACCAAGGGACCGAAGAACCGGAACCGGGGCCAAAACGATAAGGTTAACGGCGGCTCTCGACCTCTCTCGATCCCGACGATCACTGATGCCTGATTCCTGCCATCTCATCCCTTCTCTCTGGCCGCGCGCTTTCTAGTTCCCTTGTTCCCTTGTTCTCTTGGTCCCTGCCTTTCCACATGATAAAAAAACGGCGGTCCCTGCTTATCTGCCAAATCCTTGAGCGTGCCCAGGAACGCTTTGGCCGCGTAAGAGAGCGTGGCCTGGCGTCGGCTGGCGAGGCGCAGCACGCGGCGCACCTCCAGCTCATCCACCGGGATGCGCACCAGCTCGCCCATTTCGAGTTCGCGCGCCACCGCGAGATGCGGCACCAGCGCCACGCCATTACCCATGGCCACAAAGCGTTTAATCGCTTCAATCGTCGGCAGTTCGATGCTCATGTTGAGCGGCGTGCGATGGCGCTGGAAAGCCTCAATCACCTTGCGGCGCAGCGGCGAAGCCACATTGTGCGCGATGAAGGTTTCTTCACCCAAATCGCGAATTGATACGCGCTCAGTCTGCGCCAGCGGATGGCTCGGGCTGACGATGAAGTCGAGGCTGTCGTTGTAAACAGCAATCGTGCGAATCTGCGCGGAATCGGGCTTGAAGGAGATGACGCCCAGCTCGAAGCTGCGCATGCTGAGCTCTTCGGGAATGCGCGAAGCCAGCATGCGCTGCACCGTCACGTCGATGTGCGGATACTCGCGGCGAAAGGCGTCGATGGCCGGCAGCAGGTACATGCAGGTGTACTCGTTGGCCGCCAGTTGCAGGTGGCCGCGCTCCAGGCTCTTCAGCTCGTCGAGCGCGCTCGAAGCCTCGCGGCGCAGTGCCAGCAGCCGCAAGGCGTAATCCCGCAACAGCGTTCCCGCAGCAGTAAGCGAGCCGTCCCGTGCGGCGCGGTCAAAGAGCGTTTCACCCACTGCCGCCTCCAGCTTGCGAATCACCTGGCTTACGGCCGGCTGGGTGCGGTGCAGGCGCACAGCAGCGCGGGAGAAACTACGCTCCTCGGCCACGGCAAGAAAAGTTTCGAGTTGGCTGAGTTCCATGGGCGCTCCTTCGGAGCGCAGAGATCAGGGGTCAGAGATCAGGCAAAAGACAAAGGTGCAACAGACCTGTGCAAGTCGATTCAGGGTGACTTAATAAACGTCTGTGGCTGCGGCACCGAAAAACCGATCTCTGATCTTTAGTTCTCTGATCCCTCGCTCCTATAAGAAATTCTAATACAATCCAAAACAATTATAACTTTGCCTTATATCGCATCCATAGGCGACAATAGAAAAGCTGGACGGGCCGCTTTCCCCGCCGAGGCAAACCCATGATTCAGAATCACCTGGCTTTTTTCGACACCACTCTGCGCGACGGCGAGCAATCGCCCGGTTGCTCCATGACCACGCAGGAGAAGCTAACCATGGCCCATGCCCTGGAAGATCTGGGCGTGGACATTATCGAAGCCGGCTTTGCCATGGCCTCGGAGGGTGATTTTGCGGCCATTGCAACCATTACCCAGGCCATTCGCAAGCCGCGCATCGCGTCGCTGGCGCGAGCAAAAAAAGAGGACATCGAAATGGCGGCCCGCGCACTGCAGTTTGCCGATCGCGCGCGCATCCACGTCTTCCTGGCATCGAGTGACTTGCACCTCGAGTACAAGTTGAAGATGAGCCGCGCCGAGGCGCTGGAGCTGTGCGGCGAGTCGGTGCGCCTGGCGCGCTCGCTTGCGGACGACGTCGAGTTTTCGCCCGAGGATGCGACCCGCTCCGACCGCAATTTCCTGGTAGAGATGGTGCGCATCGCAGTCGAAGCCGGAGCCACCACCATCAACATGCCCGACACCGTGGGCTACACCACGCCCGAAGAGTACGCGCAGATGTTTCGCGAGGTGCGCGAGCGCATTCCCGCCATCGACGAGAAAGAAGTGATCCTTTCAGCGCACTGCCACGACGATCTGGGGCTGGCCGTAGCCAATTCCCTTGCGGCGGTGCAGGCGGGCGCACGACAAGTGGAGTGCACCATCAACGGCATCGGCGAGCGAGCCGGCAATGCGGCGCTGGAAGAGATTGCCGCGGCGCTTTACGTGCGCGGCGAGCGCTTCGGTGTATCGACAGACATAAAACTCGATCAGCTCTATCCCACCAGCGAGGTCCTCGGCCAGCTGATTACGTTCCGTCCCTCCCCCAACAAGGCAATCGTAGGGGCGAATGCGTTCGCACACGAGTCGGGCATCCACCAGCACGGCATGTTGGCCAATCCGCTTTGCTACGAGATCATGACGCCGCAACTGGTCGGAGTGTCAAAGACGCATCTCGTGCTCGGCAAGCACTCCGGACGCGCAGCGCTCAGACACAGATTGGAACAGCTCGGCTTCACGGTCAGCCGCGACGAACTGCAGCACGTCTACTACCGGTTTGTCGCGCTCGCCGACCGCAAGAAAAACATCTACGACCAGGACCTGGTCGGTTTGCTGCCCGACCACATTCGCGAGCGGCGCAGCGAGCCGGTTTCGGAATTGGATTGAGGGAAAATGACGCGAGGCAAGAAGAATCGAGGATTCGCCAAGTGCCTCCTGTGGACGGCAATCGCATCGCCGTTCATCATGCTGGCGGTTTACGCACTGCGGAACACGGAGATCGGATCGCTGTTTTTCCCCGTGTACATGCCTTTGTTTTTGCTGATGGCGTTTGCGTTTCCTCACGGCGGCAGTATTGCCGGGCTTCCCAAGTTTGTCTGTGCGGCGCTGGGCATTAGTTTCTTGATCACCTGGATCACGCTGCTGATTGTCGTACTTGTCATTCGTGGATTGATGTCACTGTTCAGAAAGAAAAAGGCGCAGGGATGAAACTGAAGATACTCGTAACCGCCGGTGACGGCATCGGCCCTGAAGTGACCAACGAAGCGGTTGCCGTGTTGAAGGAAACCGCGGCGCTGGGCGGCCACGACTTCACGTTCATGGATAAACGCATTGGCGGCGTCGCCATTGTCGCGGACGGCACACCGCTGCCCCAGGACACGCTCGACGCGGCGCTCGCGTCGGATGCAGTTTTGTTGGGCGCGGTAGGCGGCAACGAATTCAACTCGCTCCCGCCCGACAAGCGCCCTGAAGGCGGATTGCTGGCGATTCGCGCGGCGCTGGGCGGATTTGCGAACCTGCGCCCCTGCTTCTCGTTCAAGGAATTGACGGTCAACAGCCCATTGCGACCGGAAGTGATCGAAGGCACCGACATCATGTTTGTGCGCGAGCTGCTGGGCGGCGCGTACTTTGGCAAACCCCGCGAGTGGAACAAGGAAAAAGGCGTCGGCTACAACACCATGCTCTACTCCAAGCACGAAGTAGCCCGCGTAGCGCGCATTGCATTCCAGTTGGCGCGGAAGCGGCGCAAGAAATTGACCAGTGTCGACAAGGCCAACGTGCTCGAAGTTTCACAACTGTGGCGTGCGGCTGTAACCGAGGTCGCCCAGGAGTTTCCCGATGTGGCGCTCGAGCATCAGTATGTCGATGCGATGGCCATGCACATCATGAATCGCCCGCGCGACTTCGACGTGGTGGTCACCGAGAATTTATTCGGCGACATTCTCACCGACGAATCCGGCGTGATCACCGGTTCGCTGGGCATGCTGCCTTCGGCAACCATCGGCGGCAAGGTCAATTTATATGAGCCGGTGCACGGTTCGGCGCCTGACATCGCAGGCAAGGGACTGGCGAATCCGCTGGGCGCGATTCTGACCGCGGCGTTGATCCTACGCCACTCGGGCGGACTCGAAGCTGAAGCCGCAGCCATCGAGTCGTCGGTGCGCAAAGTGCTGGAGCAGGGCTTCCGCACCCCCGATCTCGCGCGCGGCAACACCCAAGGCGTTACGGTGCTTTCGACTACAGAAATGGGCGCGAAGGTTAGGGAGACCGTCAAGACATTGCTCGTTAGTGCGTAGGCGTCCGGGCGCGAGTCAGACTTTGAAAGGGCACGACTTTAGAGCTTGCTGAAAAACTCTTCGGGGGCTGCAAGAAGTGTCAGGGCACGACTTTAGTCGTGCCGCAAGTGCTGCAAAATTAATGTGGGCTTTAGCCCCTGAGGAATGTCTTTCACCCGGCTGCGAGGATTTATGCAGTCAGTTCTAGCTTCGATCTCCGCGTTAAGTCGGAGCTTTTGGCTGTTAGGTCGTAACCTTTATTCAGGACTGCGCGAGAAATGTCCAGTCGAGCGCGCCGGAGGTGCAGTGTTTGTTAGCCCCGCGCTTCAGCGTGGGGATAGGATTCAGCTCTTGCGGAACGGAGTCCCGTAGGGACGGTGGAGCTTTTAATCGGGTCATGGGAGTTTCGGTCGGCAACACAATAGCTGAAAGCTGATAGCTGAAGGCTGGCAGCTTTCTGGGAGTGATATGAGCGCACCAAAAACATTATTCGAGAAAGTTTGGGAACAGCATGTTGTAGTCGAGCCCGAGGGCGAGCCCACAGTGCTCTATATCGACCTGCAACTTGTCCACGAGGTCACGTCCCCTCAAGCATTCGAAGGGCTGCGGCTGGCCGGGCGCAAAGTGCGCCGCCCCGACCGCACCATCGCAACAGTTGACCACAACGTGCCCACCACCAAAGAGGGTCGGCTGCACATCGTCGATCAGATTTCCGCCAAGCAAATTGCCACGCTCCGCCAGAACTGCGCCGACTTCGGCGTCGAGCTCTACGACGTGAACTCGCGCGAGCAGGGCATTGTGCACGTGATCGGACCCGAGCTGGGACTGACCAAGCCAGGCATGACGATTGTCTGCGGCGACTCGCACACTTCGACGCACGGCGCATTCGGCGCTCTCGCCTTCGGCATCGGCACCAGCGAGGTCGAGCACGTGCTGGCCACGCAGACCCTGCCGCAGTCGAAGCCGAAGACCTTCCGCATCGCGGTTGAAGGCAAACTCCCGCTCGGCGTCACCGCCAAGGACATCATCCTCGCCATCATCGGCAAAATCGGCACCGACGGCGCCACGGGCTGCGTGGTCGAATACGCAGGCTCCGCCATTCGCGCGCTTTCGATGGAAGGCCGCATGACGATTTGCAACATGAGCATCGAGGCAGGCGCGCGCGCGGGCATGATCGCGCCGGATGAAACGACCTTCGCCTACCTGAAGGGCCGTCGTTTCTCCCCCGCAGGCGCGGACTGGGACAAGGCTGTTGCCGAATGGTCAAAGCTACCCTCCGATCCCGGCGCAAAGTTCGATCGCGAACTCACGATTGACGCGGCCACGCTGGCGCCCTACGTAAGCTGGGGTACCAGCCCCGGCATGGTTGCGCCAGTTACGGACACCGTGCCCGACCCGGCGGCAGCCGAGACCGAAATCGAGCGCAAGGGCTTCGAGCGCGCTCTCGAATATATGAATCTGAAGGCCGGAACGCCGCTGGAAGAAGTCGCCATCGACCGCGTCTTCATCGGCTCCTGCACCAACGGACGCATCGAGGACCTGCGCGCCGCCGCGAAGATTGCCGCGGGGCGCAAGGTGTCGAGCCACGTCAACGCGATGGTTGTTCCCGGATCGCAGGCCGTCAAGTCGCAAGCCGAGAAGGAGGGCCTCGATCGCATCTTCATCGCAGCCGGCTTCGAATGGCGCGAGCCCGGCTGCTCCATGTGCCTCGGCATGAACCCCGACATTCTTGCGCCGGGTGAGCGTTGCGCATCCACCAGTAACCGCAACTTCGAAGGCCGGCAGGGGCGCGGTGGGCGCACGCACCTGGTTTCGCCGGAGATGGCCGCGGCGGCCGCAATTGCCGGGCATTTCGTCGACATTCGCACCTGGCCCATTCTTGAATCCACCCGCGAGGAGGTAACTGCTTAATGGAACCGTTCAAGACTTTAACGTCGCTGGCCATGCCGCTCGATCGCGCCAACGTGGACACCGATCAGATCATCCCCAAGCAGTTCCTCAAGCGCATTGAGCGCACCGGCTACGGCGATTTTCTGTTCTTCGACTGGCGGCAAACGCCCGACGGCAAGCCCGTCGCCGATTTCGTCATCAACGATGCGCGCTACAAGGGAGCGAAGATTCTCGTTGCCGGCAAAAACTTCGGCTGCGGATCGAGCCGCGAGCACGCCGCCTGGGCGCTGAGCGATTACGGCTTCCGTGTGGTCATCGCACCGACGTTCGCCGACATTTTCTTCTCGAACGCGGGTAAGAACGGTATTGTCTTGGTTCGCCTCTCCGATTCGGACGTGAATACACTGCTCCAAAACTCCGAAAAGATTCCAAACTATCAGTTGACCGTCTCGCTCGAGGCCCAGACAGTGACGGATGGCCGCGGATTCACGGCGAAGTTCGAGATCGATCCCTTCAGAAAGTTTTGTTTGGTCGAAGGGCTCGACGATATTGGGCTGACGTTGCGGCATGAGGCCGCCCTGGACAAGTTTGAAGCGAAACACGACGACGCCAATTGGCTCAAAGCAAAAATCGGCGAGGCCGCCTGATTGGTATGAACCATTTGGAAAAGTTACGGAAGAGCTTTGGCCCGAGTCCGATCACGACTTTATTTGTGGGCGAGTCAGCGCCGGATAGCGGCAGGTTCTTCTACAGCAGCGACAGCAGCCTGTTCCATGCAATGAAGCGGGCATTTGGAAACCGCGAAACATTTCTTGAGGATTTCAAAAAGAAGGGATTCTACCTTGACGACCTGGTACTTACGCCCATCAACAAGTTGGACAGGCGTGAACGTTCCCGGCGGCGCGAAGAAGCTGTTCCGGAGCTGGCGAAACGACTGGTTGAGTACAAACCGAAAGCTGTAGTAGTGGTCATGCGAGCAATCCTGCCGAAGGTTCAGCAAGCCATGCGCATGGCCGGCATTTTGTACGAGCCTTTTTGTGTACCGCATCCTGCATTTGGAAATTGGACTCGCTTTAGTGATGCGATGAAAGAGATCATCGACGACCTGCCGGTTGCAGACGGCAGGAGATAAAAGGACTGATTAAGTGACCATCGAAGGCAAGCGACAAAGCATCCCGTTAACCGAGGGTCCGAGCCGCGCTGCGGCGCGATCGTACTTGCGCGGATCGGGATTCGCAAAGGACGATCTGCACAAGCCCATTATTGGTATAGCAAATACCTGGACCGAAATCGGCACCTGCAATGTGCACCTGCGCGAGATTGCCGAAGCGCTCAAGCAGGGAATTCGCGAGGCGGGCGGCACGCCGATGGAGTTCAACACCGTCACCATCTCCGACGGCATCACCATGGGCACGCAGGGCATGAAGGCTTCGCTGGTTTCGCGCGAAGTGATTGCCGACTCCATCGAGCTCGTGGCCCGCGGCAATCTTTTCGACGGTCTGGTCGGCATCGGCGGCTGCGACAAGAATATGCCGGGCATCATCATGGCCCTTTGCCGGCTGGATATTCCCGGCATGATGCTCTACGGCGGATCGATCGCGCCTGGCAAGCTGAACGGACCGAACGGCGAGAAAATTGACATCACGATTCAGAACGTCTTCGAAGGCATCGGCTCATTCGCCGCGGGTCGCATCGATGAAGCGGGCCTCGAAGCGCTCGAAGCCAACGCCTGTCCCGGCGCGGGCGCATGCGGCGGCCAGTTCACCGCCAACACCATGGCCATGAGCGGCGAGATTCTGGGCATTTCCCCCATCGAGCTCTCCGGCGTTCCCGCCACCGACCCCAAGAAGTTCGAAGCCACGCGCAAAGCCGGCCACATCCTGATGGATGCCGTGCGCGCCAACCTGCGGCCGTCGCAAATCATCACGCGCAAATCTCTTGAGAATACGATCGCCAGCGTAGCCGCCAGCGGCGGCTCGACAAACGCCGTGCTGCACCTGCTCGCCATCGCGAAAGAAATCGGCATCCCGCTCTCGATCGAAGATTTTGACGTGATCTCCGAACGCACTCCCTACATTTGTTCACTCACTCCAGCAGGAAAGTACGTGGCTTCGGACTACCAGGCGGCGGGTGGCTCGCGCCTGCTCGCCAAGCGCATGATCGACGCCGGATTTGCCGACGGCTCCGCGCTGACCATCAGCGGCAAAACGCTGGCCGAAGAGGCTGCGTCTGCGAAAGAAACTCCGGGCCAGGACGTCATAGCCACTTTCGAAAAGCCCATCAAGCCCAACGGCGGGCTGGTGATTCTCAAAGGCAATCTCGCGCCCGAAGGTTGCGTGATGAAGATTGCCGCAGCAGGCAAATACGAGCATCGTGGGCCCGCGCGCGTCTTCGACTGCGAAGAAGATTGTTTCAAAGTCGTGCAGGAAGGCGGCATCAAACCCGGCGACGTAGTGGTGATTCGCTACGAAGGCCCGAAGGGCGGCCCAGGCATGCGCGAGATGCTGCAGGTCACGGCCGCCATCAGTTCCAACGCCGAGCTCAGCGCGCATGTCGCGCTCCTCACCGACGGTCGCTTCAGCGGCGCGACGCGCGGATTCACCGCAGGTCACGTGGCGCCTGAGGCGTTTGTAGGCGGGCCGATTGCCGCAGTGCGCGAAGGCGACATCATTGCCTTCGACATTCCCAAACGCACGCTCAACGTAGAAATCAGCGACGCAGAGATGGCAGCCCGGCTTAAGGACTTCAAACCTCCTGCGCTGCGCTGGCCCAAGGGCGTCTTCCGCAAATATGTCGACCGAGTCACGTCGGCGTCGGTCGGAGCAACAACGTAAGAGCAAATGCGCCGTAGGCGCAAAGTTTGTTAGCCCCGCGCTTCAGCGTGGGGAAGGGAAACGAGATGCATGTGAAGCCCCGTAGGGGCGACGTAGGAATTGAAAAGGCACGACTTCAGTCGTGCCAAAAACGGGCCTAAAAAATTGTGGGGCTTTAGCCCCGAGGGATGTCTTAAAGCCCCCTCAGAAGATTGAGGGAACCAGAAGACGAGCTAGGAGCTAGAGGCTAGCAGCTTTCAAGGAGAGCAGCATATGGCAGCCAAAGCACAACCGAACGCAAAGGCGTCAGAAGCGAAGACCATCGCAGCGGAAGAAAACGCGGCGAAAGAAAACGAACTAGGCGCGCACACTCGCTTCAACGCGCCCACTCGCTTGACGGGCGCGGAAATCATCTGGGCCACGCTGGTTGGCGAGGGCGTCGACACCGTTTTCGGCTACCCCGGAGGAACCATTCTTCCGGCCTACGACGCTTTGCGGAAGTTTCCCGTGCGGCACATTCTTGTGCGCCACGAACAGGGTGCGGCGCACATGGCCGACGGTTACGCCCGCGCTTCGGGCGACGTGGGCGTGGCCATTGCCACTAGCGGTCCCGGCTCCACTAACCTGGTCACCGGCATCGCCACCGCCATGCTCGATTCCATTCCCATGGTGTGTATTACCGCCAACGTGTCATCCAAGCTGCTGGGAACCGACGCATTTCAGGAAGTCGACATTACCGGCATCACGCTTCCTGTCACCAAGCATAATTTTCTGGTGAGCCGCGCCGAAGACATTGCGCCCACAATCCGCCATGCATTTCAAATCGCGCGCAGTAACCGTCCCGGTCCCGTGCATGTCGACATCACCAAGGATGCGGAGATCAACAGCGCGATCTTTGACTTTGAAGCGGCCAAGCCACGCCCCAACCGCCCGCATCCCATGCTGCACGTGGGCGAAGCGGAACTGGCGCAGGCAGCCGAGTTGATTCGCAACGCCAGGCGTCCGGTGATTTTTGCCGGGCACGGCGTCATGGAGTCCGGCGCCATGGAGCAGATTCGCGCGCTGGCCGAGCGCGCGCAGATTCCCGTAGCCCTCACGCTGCTGGGCATCGGCGGATTTCCGGCATCGCACCCCTTGTGCCTTGGCATGATGGGCATGCACGGCGAGTCGTGGGTGAATGACGCCATCCAGGAAGCCGATCTGCTCATCGCGTGCGGCATGCGTTTCGACGATCGCGTAACCGGTAAGTTGACTGACTACGCCATGAAGGCGAAGAAGATTCACATCGAAGTGGATCCGTCCGAAGTGAATAAAAACGTGAAGGTGGACGTGGCGCTGGTCGGAGATCTGCGCGAAGTACTGGAGCAGTTGCTGCCTAGAATTGGCGGTCGCGACGGCGCGGCGTGGCTCAAGACCATCGAGGCCAGCAAGGGCGAATCGGCGGTGCGCGACATCAAGAACCTTCCCGATTCCGGCCACTTGTACGCGGCGCATGTGATGCACGACCTGTGGCGTCTGACGGGCGGCGACGCAATTATTGTGACCGACGTGGGCCAGCACCAGATGTGGGAGGCGCAATATTTCCATCACGACAAGCCGCGCACCCTCATCACCTCGGGCGGGTTGGGCACCATGGGCTATGCGCTGCCCGCGGCCATCGGCGCCAAGTTTGCCTGCCCTGAAAAAGAAGTGTGGGTCGTGGCCGGCGATGGCGGTTTCCAGATGACGGCCGCGGAACTGGCGACCATCGTGCAGGAGAAAATCAAGATCAACATCGCCGTCATCAACAACGGCTACCTGGGCATGGTGCGGCAGTGGCAGGAATTCTTCTACGACAGCAACTACGAGGCCACGCCGCTGGTGAGTCCCGACTTTGTAAAGCTGGCCGACGCGCACGGGATTCCGGGACGCGCGGTGCTCAAGCGCGCTGAAGTGGAATCCGCGGTCGAGGAAGCGCGTGCGAGTTCAGGCGCCTTCCTGCTCAACTTCATGGTGGAAAAGGAAGACTCGGTGTACCCCATGATTCCCGCCGGCAGCGCATTGCACGAGATGATTCGCCGGCCCGGCCGCGATCCGCTGGAAGAGACAGCGGACGACAACTAAGGAAAGACAGCTTCTAGCCGTTAGCTTCTAGCTCCTAGCTGCATTCGTGCAGCAACGAGCCGTATCGGGGTTCCACCGCCGAAGCTAGAAGCTAGGAGCTAGAAGCTAGGAGCTGCATTTATGCTGCATACATTTGTTGCTTATGTCGAAGATCTTCCCGGCGTGCTCACGCGCGTTGCGTCGCTGTTCCGCCGCCTGAACATCAACATCAATTCGCTCACCGTAGGCCGCAGCGAGCGGCCGGGACTGTCGCGGTTGACGCTGGTGTGCGAGGCGTCGGGCGAGGCCGGGCATCGTATCCGCGCCAGCCTTTTTAAATTGGAAAATGTTGTCGACGTGGACGACATCGCCAAGGCGCCTTCAGTCACGCGCGAACTGGCGCTCATCAAAGTCGCCGCCAATCCGCAGAACCGCGCGCAAATTTTCGATCTGGTCGAAGTCTTCCGCGCCCGCATCGTCGATCTCACCTCGGAATCGCTGATGATCGAAATGACCGGCGTGGAAAGCAAAATCGAAGGCCTGATCGAGGTGCTGCGCGAAGACGAGGGCCGCATCCTCGAAATCTGCCGTAGTGGCAAAATGACCATGCGCCGCGGACACCACTTCAGCAGCGTAGTAAGAGCCATGGGCACCCAGGAAAGCGAAGTAGAGGAGATAACCGCGACACCGTCCCAGTAACATTGTGAAAGGCTTGAATTCTCATGGATACTGCCAACCCAACCGGGGGATCGCTCATGGACGCGGACACAAAAACTTGTCCGGTATGTGGGGAGACCATCAAAGCGGCGGCAATCAAGTGCCGCTTTTGCAATACCGACCTGCAGGCACTTGCCGCTCAAAAGCAGCAGGAGACGGAGCAGACTGTATTCTCGGGTCATCCTGCGGCTCTCTACAGCGCGCGGCAAGTGGTGCCCTTTATTGTGCTGCTCGTGCTGGCAATCGCCGCAGGCTACTTTGCCGGAACTACGGATGGCATTCTGATCGTGATCGCCGTATTTTTGGCTCTCTGCGGCATCGTCTGGCTCTCCTTCTACCTCAAGCAGCTCGGCGTTCGCTACACCATCACGACGCAGCGTATCATCCTGGAGCGAGGCGTTCTCTCGAAAGTACAGGAGTCATTGGAGCTATTCCGCATCGACCATTTCGAGCTGGACAAGCCGCTCGGCATGCGGCTGATGGGGCAGTGCAGGTTGCGGATATTCACTTCCGATGCTGAACTCGAGAGGTTCTCCATCTACGGCATTCCAGGGCTCGAAAGTCTGGCCAACACACTGCGTGAATGCCAACTGCGCGAGCGCAGCCGGCGAAATCTTACCACCTTCGTCAAGGCCTGACCGGCATTCCTTCCCCTTCAACGCATAACAAAAAAACCAACAGAAAAAGGAAACCAGGAATCATGGCAAAGACTTATTACGATCACAACGCCGACCTCAGCCTGATCCAGGGCAAGAAGGTGGCCATCATCGGTTACGGCTCGCAGGGGCACGCGCACGCTCTCAACCTCAAGGACTCGGGCGTACAAGTAAAGGTGGGTCTCGCGGCAAACTCCAAATCGATTGCCAAGGCGCAGAAGGCGGGCCTCGAAGTGGCCACGGTTGCAGACGCCGTCAAGTGGGCCGATGTGGTGATGGTTCTGGTCCCCGACCAGACCGCGGCAAAACTTTATGCAGACGAAATTGGCCCCAACATTAAACCGGGCACGCTGCTCATGTTTGCGCACGGATTTAACATTCACTTCAAGACCATTGTGCCGGCAGCGGGCATCGATGTTGGCATGGCTGCGCCCAAGGCCCCGGGCCATCGCGTACGCGAGGTGTTCGCTGAAGGCGGCGGCGTGCCCTGCCTCATCGCGGTCCATCAGGACGCAACCGGCAACGCGCACGCACTCTGCCTCAGCTATCTCAAAGGCATTGGTGGCACGCGCGCCGGAGTGCTCGAGACCACATTCAAGGAAGAAACCGAGACAGATCTCTTCGGCGAGCAGGCAGTCTTGTGCGGCGGCGTGAGCGCGTTAATTAAAGCGGGTTTTGAAACTCTGGTCGAGGCCGGCTATCAACCCGAGAGCGCCTACTTCGAAGTGCTGCACGAGCTCAAGCTCATCGTCGACCTGATTTATCGCGGCGGCCTGGCCTACATGCGCTACTCCATCTCCGACACCGCCGAATACGGCGACTACGTGAGCGGCCCGCGCGTGATCAACGCGGAAAGTGTCAAAGCGATGAAGCAGATTCTCGCCGAAATTCAGGACGGTACCTTCGCGAAGAAGTTCCTGGCCGACCAGAACAGCGGCAAGAAGGAGTTTCTCGCCTTCCGCGAAGCCGAAGCCAAGCACCCCGTCGAGATCGTCGGCAAGCAACTGCGCGCGCAAATGCCGTTCCTCGATCCGGTCACGGTAGAGGAAGTGGCGAAAACGCGGTAAGAACAGCAGCCTCTAGCTATTAGCTCCCAGCTCCTAGCTGGAGGCGCGCCCCCATGCACCTTTTTGCAAAGGAATCTCCTAACCTGCCCGCTTGAGCCGTCGTTCCGCTTCTAATCGTTCTGCCAGGAACACCTTGAGGAGCGATTGATAGGGCACATCGCGCTGGTTGGCCAGAACCTTCAGGTCTTCGATCATGGCAACAGGAAGCCGCACTGAGATTGTGCGCAGCGTGGGTCGGAGGTTGGGGAATTTCGCGCGCTTGGCTTGAGACCAGTCAATGTACTTCGTCGAGTCCGCACCGGGCCCGGTCGATGACCAGAATTCAAACTCTTCGGCTTCGTTCTTGAACTTAGGAATCGGTTTTTTCATAACGCTCGTAGTCCTCGATTTCTCTCCGGTTCATGTCCCGCGCCGAAATGACTCGAATGAGTTTTCTCCGAATCGTAAACGCCACAAAGAGCCCTCGGTCGCGCGCCGTTTTTCCCAGCGCCCTATAACGTTTCTCACGCTTTGAATGCGCTGGATCGGATCGCATCACAAACGGATCGTGGAAGAAGATGTCTTCAGCTTCCTCGGGAGTGACCCGATGGCGTTCCCAGTTCTTGACGGCGTTGTCCCTGTCCCAATCAAAACCCGTACAGGCCAAAAGCGGATCATTCTCGCCCATCTCTTGTATATATCACATATATACCCAATCGCCAATATCCTTCAAGAATTCAGCGCGCCGATCACCTCGTTGAGTCATGTAGAACTAAAAGCGACTTTGCACGTCTTGGTTCTCCGCGTCTTCCGCCAACCCCCGTGCCTGTAAAATCATCCTGAAACCCCGCATCCGATCCGGCAGTGGAGGCAACTTGCTTTACTGGCTGCTCTACGAAAAGCTGTTTCCGTTCTTTCACCCGTTCCGGATCTTCCGCTACCTCACGTTTCGCACCGCGTTTGCCTCGCTCACGGCGCTGCTGATCGCGCTCTTCATCGGGCCCTGGGTGATCAGAAGCTGCGCGAGTTCCAGATCGGCCAGTACGTGCGCGACGACGGCCCGCAGTCGCATCTGAAAAAGTCCGGCACGCCCACCATGGGCGGCGTGCTCATCGTCATTGCGATTCTGCTGCCCACGGTGCTCTGGTCCGACCCCGCCAATCCCCTTTGTCTGGATCACGGTCTTTTCCACGCTGGCCTTCGGGGCCATCGGTTTTGCCGACGACTACATCAAAGTCGTCCAGCGGCGCAGCCTGGGCCTTACCGCGCGGGCCAAGCTGCTTTGGCAGGGACTGGCCGGCGCGCTCGTGGCCGCGGCGCTGGTGGTCATGCGATCAGTTCAAGCTCTTCTCCACGCAGCTTGACCGTGCCGTTCATCAAGAGCTGGCGCCCCGATCTGCTTTGGCACCACTGGCCCGGCTACGATTCCGCACCTCGGCCTGCTGGCCTTTCTGCCCTTTGTCATCTGGGTCGTGTTGTGTGCTGGTGGGCTCGTCGAACGCGGTCAACCTGACCGACGGGCTGGACGGGCTGGCCATCGGCTGCACCATCATCGCCGCCGGCGCGCTGGCCGTGCTCACCTACGTCAGCGGCCACGTGGTCTTTGCCGACTATCTTGAACTGCAGCGCATGCCCATGGTCGGCGAGCTGACCGTCTTTTGCGGGTCCATGGTGGGCGCGTCCATCGGCTTTCTCTGGTACAACGCCCATCCGGCCGAGATCTTCATGGGCGACGTGGGCTCGCTGGCGCTGGGCGGCGCCATCGGCACCGTGGCCATCATCATCCGCCAGGAGCTGCTGCTGCCGTTCATCGGCGGCATCTTCATCCTTGAGGCGGTCTCGGTGATCCTGCAGGTGGGCAGCTACAAGCTGCGCAACGGAAAGCGCATCTTCAAGATGGCGCCCGCTGCACCACCACTTCGAGCAGTTGGGCTGGAGCGAGTCCAAGGTCATCGCCCGCTTCTGGATCGGCGCCCTGGTGTTTGCATTGTTTGCACTCACCACGCTGAAATTGCGTTGAACACAGGCCCGCGCGAGCCTCTCGCGGTGCACAATTAGAGTGGACGCGCCTGCCTGAGGGCTAATAAGAACGATGGAACTGAAAGGCAAAAAAGTTCTGGTGGTGGGCCTGGGAAAGTCCGGGCTTGCGGCGGCGCTGTTTCTGCGCCGGCAAGGCGCGCAGGTCACGGTTTCCGATGTGCGCACGGCCGAGTCGCTGGCCAAGGAGATTCCGGCGCTGCTGGAAGAGGGCATCATGGTGGAGGCCGGCGGCCACGGCCTGCTCACCTTCCGCCGCCAGGACCTGATCGTGGTCAGCCCCGGCGTGCCGCTGGATACGCCCGAACTGGTGCAGGCCCGCAACTTCGGCCGTCCGGTGATCGGCGAACTGGAATTGGCCGCGCGTTTTCTGAAAGGCAAGATCCTGGCCATCACCGGCTCCAACGGCAAGACCACCACCACCGCTCTGGCCGGCGAAATCCTGAAGGAGTCGGGCCTGCCGACGCTGGTCGCCGGAAACATCGGCGTGCCGGTGGTCGGCCTGATTGACGAGAGCACCGAAAACACCTGGTCGGTGCTGGAGGTCTCCAGCTTTCAACTGGAATCCACGGAGCAATTCCACCCGAAGATCGCGGTGATCCTGAACATCACGCCCGATCATCTTGACCGGCACGGCACCTTCGAGAACTACGCGCTCGCCAAGGAGCGCATCTTTGCCGCGCAGGATGCGAGCGACTTCGCGGTGCTGAACGCCGACAATCCGCGCTCCGCTGAGGCCGCGGCCCGTTCGCATGCGCCGGTCTTCTGGTTCTCGGCACAGCATTCCGTTGCGCAGGGTGCGTGGGCGGAGAACGGCAACGTGGCCTACCGCTCCGCTCCGGACGCTCCGATCGAAACTATTCTGCCGCTCGCAAAGATTCCCCTCAAGGGCGAGCACAACGTTGAGAATGTGCTGGCAGCGGTGTGCGCCGCCCGGCTGGCCGGCGTTGCGTCCGGCGTAATTGCCCGGGCGATTGAGAACTTCAAGGCCGTCGAGCACCGCCTGGAATATGTCGACACCATCAACTGTGTGGATTACTACAACGACTCCAAGGCCACCAATGTAGACGCAACCGAGAAGGCCGTGGCCGCATTTCCCGGCGGCATTCACCTCATTCTCGGCGGCAAGGACAAAGGCGCCCCGTACTCTCCGTTAGCGCCGCTCGTGCGCGATCGCGTGCGCGCCATCTATACCATCGGCGCGGCG
This sequence comes from uncultured Acidobacteriota bacterium, assembly GCA_963699385.1. Lineage (GTDB taxonomy): Bacteria > Acidobacteriota > Terriglobia > Terriglobales > Acidobacteriaceae > Telmatobacter. Next base: position 235,078 of record CAVOTQ010000023.1, read on the forward strand.
GCGGCCAAAATCGAATCCGAGCTGCGCGGAGTGGTTCCCATCCACGCCTGCGAGACGTTGGCCAACGCGGTCGATGCGGCGGCTAGAGCGGCGCGGCCCGGCGAAGTGGTGCTGCTGGCGCCGGCGTGCTCCAGCTACGATCAGTTTGAGAACTACGAGCAACGCGGACGCGCCTTCAAGCAACTGGTATGCGAGCGCCGCGAAGGTAAAGCGCGGCAGAGTACATAACGATGGATCGAGACTTTGTATCAGAGCACGAATGGAAAGCGCTGCAGAAACCGCGGGGTGGTTTGAGGCTCTTTCGCGCCGGAGGCGCAGGGTTTGTTAGCCCCGCGCTTCAGCGTGGGGTGAAGAGCAGAGTCAAGGAATCTCAGTCCCGTAGGGACGGAGCGTGTATCAGGGCGCGACTTTAGTCGCGCCGATAGCGGGCCAAAAAGGAAGGGGCTTCAGCCCCGGGAAATCTTCGGATCGGAGTTTATGGCAAAGCGAGTCGGAGTCGACAAATGGCTGTTCTTCACCACGCTGGTGCTGGTGGTCGCCGGCTTGGTCATGGTCTTTTCCGCCTCCGCCGTCGTCGATCAGGAGCGGTATCACTCGGCCTACATGTTCGTTTTTACGCAGGCCATTTGGGCCGTGGCGGGCGTACTGGCTCTACTCGTCCTCATGCACGTGGACATCAGCCGTTACAACTCGCCGCGCTTCATCTATCCCGCCCTGTGCGTCACTACGGTGCTGCTGGTACTGGTATTTCTGATGCCTGGCTCGCATCACACGCATCGCTGGATCCGCTTCGGCGATTTCTTCACCTTCCAGCCCTCTGAAATCGCCAAACCCGTCCTGGTGTTCTTTCTCGCGTGGTTCCTGAGCTCACGCCTCGGCGCCATGCACGAATGGAGACGCACGCTTCTGCCCGCTGCGCTCATTCCGCTTCTGTTTATCGTTCTGGTCCTGGCTCAGCCCGACCTGGGAACGGCGCTCGTCCTCGCCGGAGTCACCGCCATGGTCCTGGTGCTCGCAGGGATGGAGTGGAAGGTTTTCTTCGGCGCGTGTTGCGCGGCTCTGCCGGCCCTGGCGGCGCTGCTCCTTTGGGTCCCATGGCGGCGCGCCCGCATGCTGGTTTTTCTCAGCCCCGAATCCGATCCGCAAGGCGCCGGCTATCACATCTACCAGTCCCTCATCGCCGTGGGCACCGGCGGGTTGACGGGCCGCGGCTACATGGAAGGCATGCAGAAACTGTTTTATCTGCCCGAAGCCGCGACGGATTTCATCTTCGCCAACATCGCGGAGGAACTCGGGTTCATCGGCGCCATGTTCATCGTGCTTCTATTTGCGGTGTTCGGCGCGCGCGGTCTGCGCACCGCCTTCCGCTGCACCGATCCTTTTGCGCGGCTGGTCGCCTTCGGCATCACGACGTCGATTCTGTTGCAGGCCTTTTTCAACATCAGCGTGGTTCTGTCGCTGGTTCCCAACAAAGGCATTCCCCTGCCGATGATCTCGCACGGAGGCACGTCGCTGTTCTGCACGCTGGCCAGCATCGGGATTCTGCTGAACATTTCGCGGCAGGCCGAGTGAGAAAAGCAGGGAACAATGGAAAGTGCGAGTGTGAGTGTGAGTGTGCGTCTAGTGACCACACTCACACTCGCACTCACACTGATCACTACGAACTATGAACCGCGAACGCAAACCGTGAACTCTCAACTGAAAATCCTCATCGCCGGCGGCGGCACAGGCGGGCACATTATTCCCGCCCTGGCCGTGGCGCGCGAGCTGGTCGACCGCCATTGCGCGGAAGTGCTTTTTGTGGGCACGGCGCGCGGATTGGAGACGCGCCTCGTGCCCGAGGCCGGATTTCCGCTGCGCCTGATCGATGTGGGCCCGCTCAAGAGCGTCTCCCTCGCAACACGACTGCGCACGCTCTTCCGTTTGCCGGCAAGCATCGTCGACTGCAAGCGCATGATCCGCGAGTTCCGGCCCGGCGCGGTGCTGGGCGTGGGCGGCTACGCCTCGGGTCCGGCGATGGCGGCGGCGCTCTGGCTCAAGATTCCCACCATGGCCTACGAGCCCAACGCCATGCCCGGCCTCGCCAACCGTCTGGTGGGCAAGCGGGTGCAGGCGCCGCCATCAACTTTCCCGCGGCAGCCGCGTGGTTCCGCAACGCCGAAGTCACCGGCGTTCCCGTGCGTCCGGAGTTCTTCTCGCTGCCCGCGCCCGCCGGTCCGCCTCATCTGCTGATCTTTGGCGGCTCGCTGGGCGCGCGCATCTTCAACACGCAACTTCCAAAGCTGATGCCGGCGCTGCTTGTGCGCGGTGCCCGGACTCACGGTTCTGCACCAGTGCGGCGAGCGCCACGCCGCCGCGACTCAAGAGGCCTATCAGGCCAGCGGCGCCGATCCTTCGCGCTGGCAGGTGCAGCCGTTCCTCGACGACATGGCCGCGCGAATTCGCCCGCGCGCATCTGATCCTGTCGCGCAGCGGCGCAACCACCGTTGCCGAAGAGGCCGCCGCCGGCAAGCCTGCGCTGCTGGTGCCTTTTGCCGCCGCCACCGACGAGCACCAGCGCCGCAACGCCGAAGCCATGGTCCAGGCCGGCGCGGCCGTCATGCTGGAGGAGAAGGATCTCGAGATTCCCGAGCACTTGCTGGCCGCGCTGACGGGCCTGTTGAACGATCCCGCGCGCCTGGCCGCGATGTCCGCCGCCGCGCGCACCCAGGCCCATCCCCGGCGCAGCCGAGCGCATCGCCGATCGCCTGGCGGAAATGGCGGGAAATCAGTAAGTGAGCAAGCCAACCGGTTAGCAAGTCAGCGAGCCAGATTCTTGGGGAAGCAAACTCACCACGACAGGGGGTGCCCCGGGTCTCGCTTTTGAGACCCGGGAACCGCGGGTCGCACGCAAAAAGCCCGCCTGCCGAAGCAGAGCGGGCTTTTCGTTTCTGGCATTAAGCCGAATCTTACCGGTGTCCACCGCCACCGCCGTGGCCGCCGCCTCCACCACCGTGGAAGCCACCACCGCCGCCACCACCGTGGAAGCCGCCACCGCCGCCGCTATAGCCGCGTGCGCCGCCACCACTGTAGCCACGCGCTACGCCGCCGCCAGCATATCCGCGCGCGCCGCCGGCATAACCGCGCGCGCCACCGCCGCATAGCCGCGAGCGCCGATAACCGTATCCGCCGCGATAACCGTAGCCGCCGCGATAGCCGTATCCGCCATGACCCCAGCCCCAGTGGTACCAGGGGCCGACGCCGATGAAGAGGCCGCCGGAGAACCAGCTAGGACCGTAATAGCCATAAGGTGCGCAGGCATAGGGGTAATAGGCGTAATAGCCCCACTCGCAATCCGGGGGGCCGTAATAGCCGGGAGCGGCCACCACCGCCGGGCCGACTCCAACCCCTACCGCGACCTGGGCATTCGCCGAGACAGCGGCGAACGGAAGAACTACAAGCATTGCCAACATAACTAGCATACTAAGCGGAATCTCCGCATGACATCCTCCTTGTGCCGCCCGATCCTTGTTCTTCCCGACCGGAAACCGGAGTCGCCTCCAGCCTCAGCACCCGCCAGCCGATTCTCTTTCTGTCTTACGGCCGGCTTCCAATCTGTTAAACAACATTTTCGCTCTTTTGTTGCGGTCTCATGAAAGAATCCCGCAACCTCAATCAAAGAGCAAGAACTTTCCGCGTCCCTTGCCAGAGCGGTCACACCAAAGGGAGTTACTCCCTACCCGATTAGACGCCGAAAATCGCCAAAAGACACAAAAAAGCGGCCTCTCCAGTTTGGAGAGGCCGCATGTGCAGGCAGCAGAAGGCGAAGCTACCAGCGATGGCCGTAGTGCCGTCCGTAATAACGCGCCGTGGCCGATCACGATGCCGCCGCGGAACACCGGGCCCTACGCCCACGTAGTTCCAGTAGCCAGGCACCCAGTAACCGTTCGCCCAGTAGCCGTCCACCCAGACGTATCCGGGACCTGGGTATGGAGCAACGTAACCTGGCGCGCCGACGTAGACGCCGAGAACGCGGGCTGCCTGGGCGGGCGCTGCGCTCATGCCCACAATTCCAGCCGCCAGTGCCGCTCCCAACATCCACTTCTTCATGCTGCCCATAGTTCCTCCATTCCCGGCGGCTGTTCTTGCTTCGACCGCCCCGGCTCGCCCCTTTCTTGAAGCTTGGCTCTTGCTGCTCCCCGGGGCTTGCCGGTTCTGATTATTTCAAACACAGCCTGCGCCGAAAGGTTGCGGCAATAAAGAGGAAAACGAGACAACCTTTTTCGGCAAAAGCAGAGTTTTGCAGCGCGTGAATTTTGGCGAATATTGCGAGTCTCCAAAATGCTCCGCGCCCGCCGCGTTATTCTGAAATGCGATCGATGCCGCTGGTTCCACCATTCTGTTCGCGCTGGCGCTGGCTGCTACTCAAGCCGGCTGCGCTACCAAGGAGATCCCGTGCACCACGCTCAAGGCAGCTTCACCGTCGACGTTCATCCCCTCACGCCTACGCCCGCCGCAGGCCTCAGCCGCTTCACCATCAACAAGGTGATTCACGGCGACCTTGAAGCGACGACCATCGGCGAAATGCTTGCCGGCGGCGATCCCAGGCAGGGCACGGCGGGTTATGTGGCCATCGAGGTTGTGACCGGGACGCTCGACGGCAAGCACGGCAGCTTTGCCCTGCAGCACTTTGCCACCATGGATGCGAGCGGCCCCAAAATGCAGGTGATCGTCGTGCCCGGCTCCGGAACCGGCGACTTCAAAGGCATCGAAGGCACATTCATCATCCGCATCGAAGACGGAAAACATTTCTACAACTTCGACTACACGCTGCCAGAAGAACAGTGAGCAGTGTGAGTGCGAGTGTGCGCTGATCACCCGCACTCACACCCACACCCACACTCACGCCCACACTCACACTCACACTCACACTCAACTCACACTCACACTCACACTCACACTCACACTCACACTCACACTCACACTCACACTCACACTCACACTCACACTCGCACTCTGCTACCCTGATCCTTCACCCCCATGTTTGCCACTTCACAGCACGCGCACTTCATCGGTATCGGCGGCATCGGCATGAGCGGCATTGCCGAAATTCTGCTCAATCTGGGCATGAAGGTCTCCGGCTCCGATCTCAAGCGCAGCGCCGTCACCGACCGGCTGCCGCAACTGGGCGCGACCATCTACGAGGGCCACAACGCGGCCAACGTGGCCGGCAGCGACGGTGGTCGTTACCAGCTCGGCAGTGCACGCGAAAAATCCCGAGGTGCTCGAGGCGCACGCGCGCAAGATTCCCGTGATTCAGCGCGCGGAGATGCTGGCCGAACTGATGCGGCTCAAGTACGGCATCGCCATCGCCGGCATGCACGGCAAAACCACGACCACGTCGATGGTGGCCGCGGTGCTGAGCGCGGGCGGCCTCGATCCCACGGTAGTCGTGGGCGGCCGCGTGGACGCGCTCGGCTCGAATGCGCGGCTCGGCGCCTCGCAATATCTCGTGGCCGAGGCCGACGAGAGCGACCGCTCGTTCCTCAAGCTCTCGCCCATCCTGGCCGTGGTCACCAATCTCGACCGCGAGCACATGGATTGCTACCACGACATGGCCGACGTGGAGCGCGCCTTCCTGGACTTCATCGATCGCGTCCCGTTTTACGGCGCCGTGACGGCCTGCATCGACAACGCGCTGCTCAAAGGCATTCTGCCGCGCGTCCGGCGCCGCGTCTTTACTTACGGCGTGGCTGCGGAGGCGGATTTCCGGCTCGAAATCCTGGCATGCCGCGCAATCGCAAGATCAGAGCGCGGGGCAGGGAACTTTCTTCTCGCGCTTCCAGGTGCACACCGCATGCCGGCCCGCTCGGCCCCTTCGAACTGCACGTTCCCGGCCGGCACAACGTGCTCAACGCCACGGCCGCCGTGGCCATCGCCCGGCAACTTGAAGTCTCGCCCGAAAAGATTGCCGAAGGCCTCAAACATTTTCGCGGCGTCGATCGCCGCTTCCAGCAGCGCGGCCAGGCGCGCGGCGTCACCGTTGTCGACGACTACGGCCACCACCCCACCGAAATTCGCGCCACGCTCGAGGCGGCCCGAGCTTCGATGTACGCTTCGACCCGCGGCAAGATTCACGTCATCTTTCAGCCGCACCGCTACACGCGCACCCATGATCTTCTGGACGAATTCGCCGGCGCATTTCGAGACGCCGACACCGTAGTCGTGCTGCCAATTTACGCCGCCAGCGAGGAGCCGATTCCCGGCGTCACGGCCGAGCGGCTGGCCGAGCGCATTCAAGGTCCGAGCGCAGCGTTCGCACCCGACTTCGCCGCCGCCGTGCAAGCAGTCGCGGCTGCCGCACATGACGGCGACCTGATTCTGACCCTCGGCGCAGGCAGCGTAAGCCAGCTGGCGCCGCAGATTCTGGCTGCGCTCGCAGCAAATTAGCCACCGTCTCCCCTGTTATCATGGGCGCGCAATCCCATCGCAGTTTTCAAGAGGCAGCAATGACCACGAGTTCGCGCAGGCGTTTTCTCAAGGCATCCTCCGCCGCAGTTGCAGCGTTTGCAGTTTCCAAACCAGTTTCCGTTTGGGCGGATGCGTCCGGCCCCGTCGAAGTCTGGGCCACGTTCCGCGATCAGCGCCATCAAAAAAGCGCGCCACTCGCATGGAAGCCCGTGAGTCAGGTTTCCGCCGACGCCATCGTCCTCAATCCCGCGGAAGCGCGGCAGGAGATGCTCGGTTTTGGCGCAGCGCTCACTGACGCCTCCTGTTACGTGCTCAGCCGCCTTGCCGCCGCCGAGCAGCAGGCCCTGCTGCACGAGCTTTTCGCGCCCGGCGAAATGGCCCTGAATGTTTGCCGCACCTGCATCGGAGCCAGCGATTATTCGCAAACCGTCTACAGCTTCGACGAGAGCCCGGAGCCCGATCCCGAATTGAAGAAATTCTCCATCGATCACGACCGCGCGTACATTCTTCCCATTCTCAGCGCCGCGCGAAGCGTTAATCCGGGCTTGTTTCTCTTCTCTTCTCCATGGAGCCCGCCGGGATGGATGAAATCGAATGGCTCCATGCTGGGCGGCGCCATGCGCAACCATTACTTCGAGCCCTACGCCCACTACTTCCTGAAATTCCTCGCCGATTACAAAGCCGCTGGCGTGCCCATCGACGCCGTCACCGTGCAGAACGAAGTCGACACCGATCAGGATGGGCGCATGCCCGCCTGCCTGTGGGGTCAGGAGTACGAAATTGAGTTTGTGAAATCGCACCTCGGCCCGCTGTTACGCAAAGAGGGTGTAGGCACAGAAATCTGGATTCTCGACCACAACTACAACCTGTGGGGCCGCGCGATTGACGAACTCAGCGATGCTGGCGTGTACGAATCCGTCGACGGCATTGCCTGGCACGGCTACGGCGGGGAGCAGTCGGCCATGACGCGTGTGCACGACGCATTTCCCCAGAAGAATGCCTATTGGACCGAAGGCGGCCCCGACATCAATGCGCCCGATTACCAGACCGACTGGGCGCATTGGGCGCAAACCTTTAACGGGATCGCGAACAACTGGGCGCGCTCCATTACGGCATGGAACATTGCGCTCGACGAAAAGGGCAAGCCGAATATCGGACCATTCCCCTGCGGCGGTTTGGTGACGATTGACAACGCGACGCACCAGGTAACGCGCAGCGGTCAGTATTGGGCCTTCGCGCATTTTTCTCGCCACGTGCAGCGCGGGGCAAGAGTCATTGCCGCAAACGGCGTAGGCGATGCAGCGGCGAAGAGCAGTTCCGGCGAGGTTTCAGCCGCCGCATTCCGCAATCCCGGCGGCGGCATGGTGGCAGTGCTGGCCAATCGCGGACCACAAAAACAGATTCAATTACTGCTGAGCGCGAATGCGCTCGAAGTCGATCTCGAATCCGATTCGGTGCACACGCTCGAGTGGCAGTAAGCCGGCCCGCGAATCGCGCCCGCCCCCTGGCGATTTATTGCAAAAATGGTCTTGCCAATATCGCTCAGGCGTGTACACTTGTGCGGTTCAGGAAACCGTCATGGAAATCCCAATGTAAGGGAGAACAAACGTGCGTCTGAAAACAGTGACTCTTATCGCGGCCATTGCGCAGTCGCTGGCCCTTGCCGTCCAAATCTTCGAATTCGTCCAGATGATCTTCGTTGAAAAGCTGCGCTGGTCTTCGAATTACAGTCTGCTTATCGGGCAGCCGATCTGGATCTTCGCACAACTCATGCTGGTCATCTTCTTCTTCACGCTCTACGCTCGCCAGAAGCAATAACTTCGCCAGAAGCAATAAGGAGGATCCATGTCCGAAAATACAGACGAAATCCTCGGAATCACTTCCCCCTCTTCGAACGCTCCGGCACAAGCCGGACCAACCGGGGTCAACTCGCCCTACTACGGATGGGGAGGCTGGCTGGCCTTTTTTTGCATCGCGCAGATTTTCGTTCAACCGCTTCTCGCCATCGGGTTTGGTGCTGAAGACGCATCGGCCTTCGGTGTCGACTCGAATCTCGATGGCTTTTTGGTCATAGAGATTCTGGGCATGGTGGGCATGGGCGTCTTCGGCATCATCGCCGGCGTACAACTGTGGCGCTTGCGGCGGGGAGCTGTCGGAATCGCCAAGGCTTACCTCGTGACGGCATTGGTATGGAGCATTTTGAAAGCAGTCCTGGCCTTTGGCATGCTCGATGGCCGCTATCAGGAAGCGGTCGGAGCCGGAGAGATCAAGGGAGTTGTGGGAACCCTGATTCCATTTGTCGTCTGGTTTTCGTATTTCAACGTCTCAAAACGCGTCAAAGCCACATTTTTCGGTGAAGACGAAACCATTCACATTGTTCCGCCCGGCAACTGAACGGTCCCTGAACTCGAATCGCTTATTTTTGCCCGTAACGGTTAAGGTTCCCCCGCTCTGACCGTGGAAGGCCTGCAACCATCCGCGGGCCATAATGAAATCTGGCGATTGTCACGACCCTGCTCAGGCGTGACCAATCAAGGGAATACCACAAATCGGCCTCTGTTGTGGGACGACGAACCACCCGCTGAATTGCGCCGCAGGCGCACGCGGGAGGATGTGCCCCCGCAGGGGAGTGTCCGCCGCAGCGGACCGGGTATGCCACTGGAGTTCGACGATCCGGATGGCGACGGTGTGCTGCGTCCTGCCGCCAATCGCTTCGGCAAGCCCAAACTACCGTGGTGGCGACCCGCCAGTACCGTGGGCCGCGTATTTCTCTCGGCCGCCGCGCTTCTGGTGCTGGCCGGCCTCACCACAGCCAGCCTTCTACTCGCACACTATCTCGAGCGTGACGCGCGCTTCCGCATCGCCGGCTCCAGCAACATCGAGGCCGCCGGCCTCGCCGAGTTGAGCCGCGCCGATCTCATGCCCGTCTTCGGCGAAGACATCGGCCGCAACATCTTTTTCGTCCCCTTAAAAGAAAGACGCCGCCAGCTGGAACAGATTCCCTGGGTCGAACACGCAACCGTAATGCGCGTGCTGCCCGATCAGATTCGCGTCGCTGTGGTCGAGCGGCAGCCGGTCGCGTTCACGCAGCACGGCCAATCCATCGGCCTCGTCGACGCCAACGGAGTCCTGCTCAGCATGGCTGCAAAGACCATGGCCGAGCGGCATTATTCGTTCCCGGTGGTAACGGGCATCGATCCCGGCGATTCCGCGGAGTCGCGCAAGGCGCGCATGGCCGTGTACCTGCGACTGTTGGCGGAGCTCGATGCCAACGGCAAGCATGACTCCGAGCAGATTTCAGAAATTGACCTCACCGATCCCGAAGATGCTCGCGTCATCATGCCCGAGCAGGGGTCGGACATTCTTGTGCATCTTGGCGAAGAGAAATTTCTGGATCGCTTCGAGCGCTACAAGGCGAACATTGCTGCGTGGCGGCAGCAGTATCCCCATCTCAAGTCGGTCGATCTGCGCTTCGACCATCTTGATGACCGGGTCATTCTGCAGATGGCATCTGGCGCGGAAACTCCACAGCCGGCCGGCGGCGGGACCCCTGCGGGCGCAGCGCCCGAAGCCCACGCGCCAGGCAGCACAGCAGCCAAGCCCTCCGCAAACAAGCCCACTGCGAAAAAGAACAAGCCCGCACAGGTGAATAAGCACGCGGCGCCCAAGCGCACCGCGAAAAACGTAAACACTACTTCGGTCCGCAATTCGCGCGGCGTTGAAGGCGGGTGAGCAGAATGGGCCAGAAGCCAGACAACACGATCGTGGTGCTCGACATCGGCAGCGCCGGCACGCGCGTGCTGGTGGGCGACGTGCACGAGCAGGTACTGCGCTATCGCGGCCACGGCGTAGTGGAGTCGGCGGGCATGCGCAAGGGTCTGATTGCCGAGCTGGCCCCCGCAGCCAAGGCGGTGCGCGCGGCCAGCGAGCAGGCAGAACGCGTTGCCCGCGTCAATATTGATACCTGCATGGTGGGCATCGGCGGCCCGCACGTTCGAGGCCTCAACACCAGCGGCGGATTGCAATTGGGCACGCGGCATGCGCGAGATTACGCGCGAAGATGTACGCGCCGCCGTGGACCATGCGCGCGCCATCGAGCGCCCCGCGGATCGCGAAATCCTGCACCTTCTTCCGCGGCAGTTCATCCTCGACGAGCAGCCCGGCATCTTCGATCCGGTCGGCATGGTGGGCGCGCGGCTTGAAGTCGAGCTGCACATTGCCACCTGCTCCGGCAGCGCCCTGCAAAGCACCGTCACCTGCGCCAATCGCGCCGGACTCGAAGTTTCCGAGGCCGTCCTCGAGGCCATCGCCTCCGCGGAGTGCACACTTTCCGCCGACGAGCGCGAGCTCGGCGTCTGCCTGCTCGACATCGGCGCGCATTCCACCGACATGGCGGTGTTTTTCGAGGGCGCCGTGGCCTACACCGCTTCGGTTCCCATCGGCGGCGCGCATTTCACCAACGATCTTGCCATCGGTCTGCAGATGCCGGTGGCGCAGGCCGAGGAGTTGAAGCGGCAGTACGGCAATGCCGTGGTCACCTCGGTGCCGCAATTAGCGGAGATCGAAATTGCCAACCCGCAGCCGCAACGCCTCGCGCTGCGCACCATCGCGGAGATTCTGGAGCCGCGGGCGCGCGAGCTCATGTACTTCATACGCGAAAGCCTGCGCCACGGCGGCGTAATCGAGGCCCTGGGCGCGGGTTGCGTGCTCACCGGCGGCGGATCCATGCTGCCCGGAATGCTGGATGTAACCGAGAGCCAGTTACGCGTTCCGGCACGCGCGGGTTTGCCCGTGCGCCTGCCGCAAATGCCCGCGGCGCTCAACCATCCATCCTGGGCCGCGAGCATCGGCATGATTCTCTACGCGCACCGCACCCATGCCATGCGCGCCGCCGAAGACAACCGAAGTTTGCGCGCCAGGTTGCGCGCCATGATCGCACCAAGTTTTTAAGAGCAGGGAACAAGCCACCCCATCGAGCACAAATCGCTCGATAGGGGCCCCAGCAAGGGAACAAGGGAACGAGGGAATAAGAAATCAGCGAGGGGACTGGGAACGCGGGGACTAAAACCGATTGCAAAAATCGGGCCTCGTGAAAAGGCAGGACTTCAGTCGTGCCAAACGCGCCGGAGGCGCAACGGTTGTTAGCCCCGCGCTTTAGCGTGGGGAGCAAGAGCAAGAAAGCCGTGAGCCCCGTAGGGGCGGCGCAGACTTTGAAAGGGCACGACTTCAGTCGCGCCGAAAAGGGCAGGAAAGCTCAGTGGTTTTGACCCCTGAGGGCTAAGAAACGCAGGAAATCGCACACCAGGAGAGCGGACCCCAATGGAACAGCAAAACAACGAAGCCGGAGAGATGCGCATTCAATATCACGACCAACCCCTGCGCGATGCGCGCATCAAGGTAATCGGCGTTGGCGGAGGCGGCGGCAACGCCGTGAACCGCATGATTCAGGCGCGCATGGAAGGCGTGGAGTTCATCACCGCCAATACCGATGTGCAGGCCCTCAAGCTCTCCCAGGCGCCCATCAAATTGCAGCTCGGCGTGCGCCTCACCTCTGGGCTCGGCGCGGGCTCCAATCCCGACGTCGGCCGCCGCGCCGCGCTAGAAGACTCTGAAAAAATCATCGAGGCGCTCGAAGGCGCCGACATGGTCTTTGTCACCGCGGGACTGGGTGGCGGCACCGGCACCGGCGCAGCTCCGGTCATCGCCTCACTGGCCAGCGAGATGGGCATTCTCACAGTAGGCGTGGTCACGCGGCCCTTCGGCTTCGAAGGCAAGCGCCGTCTCGCGCAGGCCGAGCGCGGGCTAAAGGAACTGCTCGACAGCGTCGACACCATGATCGTGATTCCCAACGAAAAGCTGCTGGCCGTGGCCAAGGACGCGGGATTCTTTGAGAGTTTCCGCATCGCCGACGACGTGCTGCGCCAGGGCGTGCAGGGCATCAGCGACATCATCACCATCCCCGGCATCATCAACCGCGACTTTGCCGACGTAAAAACCACCATGGCCGGCATGGGCCACGCCGTGATGGGCACGGCCATCGGTTCAGGCACCAATCGCGCCGTGGAAGCCGCGCAAGCGGCCATGGCTTCGCCGCTGCTTGAAGCCGGCGCCATCGACGGCGCGCGCGGCATCCTCATCAACATCACCGGATCGAGCTCGCTCAAGCTCTCTGAGGTCAACCAGGCATCCTCGCTCATCCAATCCGCTGCGCACGAAGACGCCAACATCATCTTCGGCGCGGTGCTCGACGAAAAGATGGGCGAAGAAGTGAAGATCACCGTCATCGCCACCGGCTTCCGCGACCAGATGCCGGAGCGTCGCGCGCGCATGTTGAACGTCGAAGAAGCGCCGGTAGTTTCCGTGCCCGTCGTGGCGCCGGGTAACTGGCTGCCCGACAAGAATCCCGCGGCCGCCCCAAAGCGTGCCCGCTTTAAAAGCGAAGACGAAGAAAACGCCACGCAGAACAACGAAGATGCGTTCTTCTTTGCCGCGGCGGCGCCGGGCGTCGCGACCACGGTGACGGTGGCCTCGCCCAAGACCATAGCCGACGACGCGATGGATTTCGCGATGCAGAGCGAGAGCGCATCGGCTCCAGCGATGCCGCAATTCGGTGCCATGGAGAGCCAGCCCGAATTGAAGGCTCCGCCCCGGGACTATGCGGCGGACTTCGATAAGGCCCCGCGCCAATCCACGGAGCAAGACGTGCTGGAGCAGGAAATGACGGAGCAGGAAATGGCCGAGCAAGACAAAGTTGATCAATATATGGCCGAGCAGGCCCAAGGGCCGGAAGCCTCGTTGTTTCCCGAGACTGCCGGCGAATCCGAGCGTGACCTTGACGTTCCCACCTTTTTGCGCCGCCTCAAGTTTTAGTGGCCGGTAACCGGAGGCCGGCTGCGGGGTTTTAAATGAGGCATTTGCGCCGATTCTGCCCACCGGTCCGGTGCCCGGTTTCAAAATGGGCGCGATCCCGGTATATTAAGGGAAACGCCCTCGAAAGTTGTACGCGGCGACCTGACAGTGCGAGGGGAATTCTCGCATTCTGGGTTACTGTAGGAATAAGGACGAGCTGGTTGATAGGTGGTCGAGAAATAAACCCAACCACCGCGGCCTCCAGCGCGAGGCTGGCAAGCAACAGGTCTCTCCCTGCGGGGTAAGAGAGGAACCACTCGCAGCATGAGCTGAAAGAACGAAGTGCGTCAACCAGGGGCGAACGCGCGGCAAGAAATCCAATAGCTGAGAGGAAATTGACTGGATGAAGTTGTCTCGCGTCAGGTCTTTTGGGGCGGCCTTGGTTGTAGCTGTCTTTGCCCTGTTCGGTCTCAGCGCCTCGTGCGCAGCGGCGTTCGATGCTCCGCAAAGTTCGGTGCATCATGCCAAACCGCAGTCGCGGCTCAGGGTGTCGCACCACGCCACAGCGCATCGCACCGCGACCCATTCGTCGCAATCAACCACAACACACGCGGCGGCCACGGCACAGCAATTCATCCCGCGTAACTCGCAAAGTCTTCGACAACCAGCGCCCACTTGCAGCGGGTTTCCGTCACTCGCCGCCATCATTATTACGAGCGCTTCACGGCCAGCTCCTTTGCGCAGGGCGACATCTTCGCAGGCGACGTGACGACCGGCGAAGATCCAGTAGTGCGCCAGGCCGCGATCGACGCACTGGGCGGCATGAACGGCACCGCGGTAGTCATCAATCCCGCCAACGGCCGCATCCTGGCCATGGTCAATCAGAAACTGGCGCTCTCGCCGGGCGCTGAACCTTGCTCCACGATCAAGCTCACCGTGGCCCTGGCCGCGCTTTCTGAGGGCATTGTCACGCGCGACACGCCGGTGCAGCTGGCCGGCTTCCGCATGAACATGACCCAGGCGCTGGCCAAGAGCAACAACCTCTACTTTGAAGAGATGGGCCGCGAACTGGGCTTCGATCGCGTGCGCCACTACGCCACGCAGTTCGGCCTGGGCGAGCTGGCCGGCTACAACATTGCCGGCGAGCAGCTGGGCACGTATCCCGATCAGCCCATTCCCGAGTCCGAAGGCGGCGTAGCCCGCATGTGCAGCTTCGGCCAGGGCGTTTCTCTCACGCCGCTGCAACTCGGCGCTTTTGTTGCCGCCATCGCGAACGGCGGAACTCTCTACTATCTGCAGCATCCCACCACCCCTGAAGAAGTCGCCGCGTTCCAGCCCAAAGTAAAACGCACTCTCGATATCGGCCGCTACGTTCCCGACGTAGAAGACGGCATGGCGGGAGCGGTGGAATATGGAACCGCGCGCAGCCTTCGCGCCAACTTCAACCAGCTCCCAGTCTTCGGCAAAACCGGAACCTGCTCCAACGATGGCACGCGCTTCGGTTGGTTTGCGTCCTACTCCGAGTCGCCCCAGGGCGCTCTGGTGACGGTATTCTTCCTCGAAGGCGGACGGCCGACCTTTGGCCCGCGCGCCGCCGAGCTTACCGGCGAGTTCTACAAGAATCTCTGGGGCCACGACTACTTCGCCCTGAAGAATCAGGATGCGCAGAACGCTCCAGCAACCGCGCCCGCGACCAATCCCGCGCCCGCCTTTGCGGCCCCCGTCCCGCCCACACCCGCCGTACAGTAACTTCGATCCGCAATTTGCGCACTCGTAAGACCAACGCTCTTTCTTCAGGCCGCGCAGTGCAACGCCCTACATTCAGACGGCGCAATATTAAATGCCTGTCTTCCTGAGCGATAAAAATCGAATGTCATCTTGAGCGAGCCCCGGCGCACCGGGACGAGTCGAAGGACCCGCGGTTGCCTTTGCTTTTGTTTATTCCCAGCCGGATTCGAATGGCTTCCCGCTGTTGTTCTCTGCATCTTGCCCACCGAACTTTGGGAAAGACTAATTGGCTCCGCCCGCCAGCCCCGACCCCCCCGAAGCCGGCGCGGTACGATTTATCCATCGGTCTTTGCAACGAATTCGAATCAAGCACATCCGATAGACAGGTGAGGCCACTTCCCCCCACCCCGAATCGCGGGATCTTTCATGGCGCTGCCGACTCACATTCTTTTAACGTACGGGTACTTGCTCCTCTTCGCCTGGGTTCTGGCGGAGCAACTGGGCATTCCGTTACCCGCAACGCCGGTGCTTCTTGCGGCCGGCGCGCTCTCGGTCGACGGCCCCTTCAACTTCGTGCTGGCCCTCGCGCTCGCCATAGTGGCCACCCTCATCGCGGATATTGTGTGGTTCTTCATCGGCCGCCGCCAGGGCCACAACGTACTGCGCCTGCTTTGCAAGCTCTCGCTCGAACCCACCACCTGCGTTCGCCGCACGCAGGATTCCTTCGCCCGCCGCCGCGGCGTCATGTTGATGTTTGCCAAGTTCGTGCCTGGCCTGGGCATCCTGGCGCCGCCCGTAGCCGGCGAAAACGGCATGGGGTTTGGCTCGTTTCTGTTCTTTGACGGCATTGGCGCAACACTTTGGGCGGGATCGCTGCTGGCCGCGGGCCGCTTCTTTGGCGACCTGCTCAAACGCAACCCGGGCCTGCTCAACTGGGTGGGTCGTTTTTCAGGCGCATTGCTCGTTCTCGGCATCATCGCATTCTTCCTGGTCCGTCTCTATCGCCGCCGAGTAGTGCTGAAACAACTCGTCGCCGCGCGCCTTGAGCCGGAGGACCTGAAGCGCCAGCTCGACGCGGGAGAGCCGGTGTGCATCATCGATCTGCGCCATCCGCTCGAACTCCTGCCTGAGCCCTTCACGCTGCCCGGTGCGCGCCACTTCTCGCCCGATTCGCTCGCCGAGCGCCATGACGAAATTCCGCGCGACCGCGATGTCGTTCTCTATTGCACGTGTCCCAGCGAAGCCACCGCCGCCAGGACCGCCCTCACACTGCACCGCCTCGGCATTGACCGCGTTCGCCCCCTGCGCGGCGGCTATGACGAGTGGAAGCGCCTAGGCTTCCCGCTCGATGCCATTCCTCCCGTCAACCCCATCGTGACCTCCGTGCAGTCTGCGCGCTGACGCTTCAAACCGCGTGCACGATCAGGCCAATTTGTAGCGCCGGCCTCCCGGCCGGCTGTAGCGCGGGTCTCCCGACCCGCGCTTCTCGCCCACATCGCACCCAAATTCATTTCGCCCCCGCCAGGCATTACGATGGAAGACGTAGCATAACGGCGATCGGGAGCACGTCCTTGGCATACGACGATCTGCGCGACTGGATCAAAGCGCTCGAAAAACACGGCGAACTCCGCCGCATTCGCGAGGAAGTTTCGCCCGAGCTCGAAATCACTGAGATCACCGACCGCGTATCGAAGATCGGCGTCCGTCCCGGCGCGAAATCCGGATCGACGAAGGAGAACTACGCCCCCGGCGGCCCGGCCCTCCTGTTTGAAAACATCAAAGGCCACCCCGGCCACAAGGTCCTCATCAACCAATTCGGCAGCGAGCGCCGGATGGAGCTGGCATTAGGCGTTTCGAAAATCGACGACATCGCCGAACGCATTCACGACACTGATGAACGTGAAGCCTCCGTCGGGCGGCCTTCTCGACAAGCTGAAGATGCTGCCGCAACTCGGCGAACTCGCCAACATCTTTCCCAAGACCGTCTCCGCCAAAGACGCGCCCTGCAAGGAAGTCATTCGGCGCGACAACTTCGATCTCAATTTTTTTCCCATCCTCAAGTGCTGGCCGCACGACGGCGGGCGGTTCATCACCCTACCCTGCGTGCACACGCGCGACCCGAAAACCGGCAAGCGCAACATCGGCATGTATCGCATGCAGGTCTACGACGGCCAGACCACCGGCATGCACTGGCAGCGGCAAAAAGTCGCCGCCGAACACTACCGCGAGGCACTTCGTGCAGCAGCCTCTTGGACGGGCGACGCGGCCGGGACGAAATCTGCGCGCGTGGAAATGATGGCCGAGTCCGCCGGCGGTGCAGTCACAATTCCCGATCAGCCCGCCGGCGCAATTCCGCAACTCGCTCTCGGCAACTTGAAAGGATCGCGGCTTGAAGTCGCCGTCGCCATCGGCACCGATCCCGCCACCACTTTCTCCGCCATCGTTCCCGCTCCGCCCGAAGTCGAGGAATTCCTCATCGCCGGTTTCCTGCGCGGCAAGCCCGTCGAAATCGTCAAATGCGAGACCGTCGATCTTGAAGTCCCCGCGCACTCCGAAATTATTCTCGAGGGCTATGTCGAACTCGGCGAACTGCGCTCCGAAGGCCCCTTCGGCGACCACACCGGCTTCTACACGCTGCCCGACGAATACCCCGTCTTCCACCTCACCTGCATCACCCACCGCAAAGACCCCATCTACGCTGCGACCATCGTCGGCAAGCCGCCCATGGAAGACGCATGGATGGGCCGCGCCGTCGCCCGCATCTTTTTGCCCGCGATGAAGATGACCATCCCCGAGCTGGTCGACATCAATCTGCCTGTCGAAGCCGTCTTTCACAACCTGATGATCGTGTCCATCAAGAAGAGCTATCCCGGCCACGCGCGCAAGGTCATGAACGCCATCTGGTCGCTCGGCCAGGCCATGTTCACCAAGTGCATCATCGTGGTCGACGAGGATTGCGACGTGCAGAACATCCCCGACGTAGTCCTGCGCGTCGCCAACAACATCGACCCCGAGCGCGACATCCAATTCACTCTCGGCCCCATCGATTCGCTCGACCACTCGAGCCGCCTGCCCAACTACGGATCGAAAATGGGAATCGACGCCACGCGCAAGTGGAAAGCCGAAGGCTTCGATCGCCCCTGGCCCGCCATGATCGAGATGGACCGCACAACCAAAGCGAAAGTCGACGCGATGTGGGCCAAGCTGGGACTATAGAGGGTCGAGAAATCGCGAGCCGCGAAGCAATCACTCCTTAGAATCCGGCGCCAGCAGAATGATCTTCCCCACGCCGCCTTTTTCTCCCAGCACATGCGCTTCAGCCGCATCGCGCAGCGGCATCCGTCGGCCAATCGGCAGAATGAACTTCCCATCGCGCACGTCATCGGCAAACTCGCGCACTTTCGATGGATCGGGCTGAGCGCCCACACGCGTAATCTTCACGCTCGGATTCTGGGCCCCCGCATTCTCCGGCAGCACCGCCGTATAGCCAAAAGACCCGCCCGGCTTGACCTTCGCGATCAGTCTCGCTGCCGTCTCACCGCCCACAGTGTCCGCAACGGCATCCACCAAGCGAAACTTCGCAATCGCCTCATCGTCGTCAATCGCAAGCACGTCCGCGACCCCAAGTGCGCGGGCGTCGTCCAGCTCTTTCCCGCGAACCCCCGCAATCACCTGCGCGCCAACCTTCTTCGCCGAATGCACGGCCGCGCGCCCCACGCTGCCCAGCGCTCCCGTGATCAAAACCGTCTGTCCCTTTTGCACGTTGGTCGCAACGCGCACGAGCTGGTCACCGGTCAGCGAAATCAGCGGGATCGCGGCCGCGTCCGTCAGGTCCACGCCATCCGGCAAATGCGTCACTTCCGAATCCTCCACCGCAACCAGCTCGGCATAAGTCCTGTTCGACAGTGCAAGAACGCGCTCGCCCACTTTAAAGTGCTTCACATTCGCGCCCACCTCACGCACGATGCCGCTTATATCACGGCCTAGAATTGCCGGAAACGTCAGCGGACGCATCTTCTGCATCGCCCCTGAACGCAGTTTCCAGTCGATGGGATTCACGCTCGCGGCCGCCGCCGCAATCAGCACCGTATTTCCGCTCACCTGCGGTGCAGCAACGTTGTTTTCAAATTTCAGATTCTCCGGACCGCCGTACTCATGCAGCACCACAGCCTTCATCGTGTACCTCCCGGTACTTCAAGCTTGTTCAACTCTAGAATTGCTCAACTTCAAAATCAGATGCGCTCAAGCCGGCTCGCGTCTCATCTGTTATATCTAAACCCATGCGGGTTGACCTTTCCAGCCGCCTTTTTTTAGCCGCCATCCTCATCGTCCTCGCTCTTCCTCTCGGCGCCCAGCAGACCTCCGGCACCTTCCGCTGGATCGATTTTCACGATTCCAAAGATCAAAACATCGTGGCCTGGATCGAGCGCTCGTTGCAGGTGGAAAAGTGGTCCTCCGTCCGCGAGATCGGCGTGGTCTACGACGCGGCCCTCGTGGTCACTACCGATCGCCAGGGCCCGCAATCGCTGCCCGGTGACGACAGCTTTACCGTGTGGAGCGCATCGCTCACCAGCCACGTCGTCGCGCCGCTGCTCAAAGGCGTGAATCTGCGCTGGATCGACTGGGAAAACTTTACCGGCGACACTCCCGCGGAGTTGACCGTGCTCTACGACAACTGCCACAACTGCGCCGCCAGCACTTTTTTCACCAGCTTCCGCTACGACCTCGCGCACCACCAGTGGGTGGCGCGCTGGATCCGCGGCGGCCAGGGAGTTCTGGTGTGGAATGCCATCCCTCCCAGCGTCCCCGGCGTGACCTGGACGCAGGTTTATGCCGTGATGTCCGGAGCCGAGAACCATGCTTATCTCGCGACGTGGAACCACTTCGACTACGGCAAGGTGAGGCAGCCCAGCGACACCATCTTCCGCTACGATGTCGACCCCACAACCGGCCTCGAGCGCACCGTCGAGCTCACCCGCGAAGATGCCGAAGCCATGAAGCTGCGCCTGTGCCGCGGCCAGGATGCCATCCAGAATCTCGAGCGCGGCCAGGACTCAGCGCTTTGCCAGCAAATG
The DNA here is from genome assembly GCA_963699385.1 of uncultured Acidobacteriota bacterium. Lineage (GTDB taxonomy): Bacteria > Acidobacteriota > Terriglobia > Terriglobales > Acidobacteriaceae > Telmatobacter. The sequence continues at coordinate 255,180 of CAVOTQ010000023.1, forward strand.
CTCAACGCGCAACCGCAGCGCAAGCCCGTCACCACCCCGCCCGCCAACAATCGCGGCCAGTCAGTAGGCGGCCGCGTCACCCATTGAGATCAGCCTCAGAGCAAGCCCCCAATAGGTACACGCATCGCGCCCATACCCATCGCGCCGTGCCCCATCCATTTCGTCCGCCGCGGCGGAAAATGGGTGGGAAAGTTAAAGCCCAGCCACACCGATCCCGGAACCGCCTTAAGTGGTCAATAGAGAGCAGTTTTGCCCCCGCGCCGCGATTAGCATCAAATCTGAATGGAGGCCTCGAAATGAGCCATCTTTTCAAATCTGCAAGATTTGCCCTGCTCCCTCTGGCGTTAGCACTTTCAACCGCCGGATGCCATCAGAATCAAGCCCTGGTCTCGGCCGATAACCAGGCAGGCGTACAGGATGCGGGCTCCGATCCCGCGGCGGCCAACCTGCCTCCCGGCCCAGACAACTCAAGCTACCAGCAGAGTCCTCCGCCATCAGACCAGTCCTCTTACGACCCAGGCTACGGCGAACAGCCGGAATACACCGCCAACCAGCCGCCTCCACCCTTGCCCGAATACGACCAACCCCAGTGTCCCGGCGACGACTATATCTGGACGCCCGGCTACTGGGCCTGGTCCCCCGACGACGGCTACTACTGGGTGCCCGGCGCCTGGGTTGAGGCTCCCTACGAGGGCGCGCTCTGGACCCCCGGCTACTGGGGCTATTGGAATAACGCCTACGGGTATTACCCCGGCTACTGGGGCCAGTACATCGGCTACTACGGCGGCATCAATTACGGCTTTGGCTACATGGGATTCGGCTACGAAGGTGGTTACTGGGGCGGAGGGCACTTCTACTACAACCGCTCCGTCAACAACGTCAACGTCTCCGTAGCGCACAACGTCTACAGCCGTTCGGTGTCCAACTACTCCAACAGCTCCCGTGTGAGCTATAACGGCGGATCGGGTGGTATCCATGCACCGGCGCGGCCTGCTGAGGTCGCGGCAATGCATCAGCCGCACACTGCGCCCATGAATGCTCAAGTGCAGAATCAGCGTGCCGCCGGCGCCAACCGGTCCCAGTTTGCCAGTGCGAATCATGGCCGCCCGGCCAACGTCGCTGTCAGCCAGCCGCTCGCGGCCGATCGCAATGTAAAAGCTCCACCGGCGTTGCAGAGAACGAACAGGACTGTAGAGCAGCAACAGCGTCAGGCAGCTCCCCAACCGCAAGAGCGTCAGGCATCTCCGCAACCGCAAGAGCGTCAAGCTCCTTCGCAACAGAAGCGCCAGGGAACTCCGCAACCGCAAGAGCGTCAGGCTCCCCCGCAGCCGCAACAACGCCAGGCCGCTCCGCAGCCCGAACACCGTCAGGCGACGGATGAACCGCGAACCATGGCGCCGCAACCGCAACCACGCCAGGTTGCGCCTCCGCAGCGGGAAGCGGCGCCCCAGTCGCGCCAAGCGGCTCCCCAACCGGAGGACCGACGCGCAACTCCGCAACCGCAACAGCGTCAGGCGGCTCCGCAGCCTCAAGCGCGTCAGGCCGCTCCGCAACCGCAACAGCGCCAAGCTGCCCCACCGCAACGTCAGGCCGCTCCACCACCGCAACAACACCAGGCGCCGCCGCAGCCGCAACAGCACGCGGCGCCTCCGCCACACCAGCCCGCCCCACAACACCAGGATGACCATCCCAAGTAGCAGCGTTTCGCAGGCATCCGCGGCAGATTTCCGCGTGATTCACTCGCGGCGAAAACCTGTACCGCCGGTCTCCTGACCGGCAGTAGCGGGGGTCTCCAGACCCCCGCCCGCCAATCCGGCGATTAAAGATTAGCTGCCTTACCCGCCGCCGAATCGTCCGTGAGAAATGCAGGCCAAAGGCTACTCCCCAAACTTGCCGCAACATAGGAACAATGTGGAGCAGCGAGCCCGCAACCCATTGACGGCCCCGCCAACAATTTCCTAGAATTCCGAGACTTCTGTACCCGGGCCCGTGTTTAATCGAATGGAGGTTGAGATGAAAAGCACTTCTCGACTCGCACTTTGCATCCCGCTGGCCCTCGTGGCCGTTTTTTTCCTGGCAACATCCCACCTGAAACTTATGCCCGGCCTGTCGCCGGTTTTGGCCGCCCAGGCCCCGCCGCCTCCTGATCAGGCTCAGGCGCCCCCGGATCAGTCTCAAGCTCAGGGCCCCGATCCCGCGGACGCCAACATGGCGCCCTCCGGACAGTCCTACACCACCGAAGCTCCGCCGCCCGACGCCCAGAATCCCGACGATTCCAACTACGCCGAGCAGCCCACAGAGGAAGCCACTCAGCCTCCGCCCCCGCTGCCCGATTACGTGCAACCGCCCCCGCCCGACGATGGCTACATTTGGACTCCCGGCTACTGGGCCTACGGTGCGTATGGCTATTACTGGGTGCCCGGCGTGTGGGTTGAGCCTCCCTATGCAGGCGGCCTCTGGACTCCCGGTTACTGGGGCTTCTACACCGGACGCTATATGTGGTACCCCGGACACTGGGGCTTCCACATCGGTTGGTACGGCGGCATCAACTACGGCTTCGGCTACGTCGGATTCGGTTATGAAGGCGGCTACTGGAACGGCGGCCGCTTCTTCTATAACCGCGTCTACAACAACATCGGCGGGCGCAATCTGCACAACGTCTACAGCTACCGCGCCAATGTTCGCGTCAACAATAACTTCCGTGGCAATAACGGCGGTCGCCCCGGCTACAACGGTGGCCGCGACAATAACGGTGGCCGGCCCAGCTATCGCGGCGGACCCAATGGCGTGCAATCGCAACCGCGGCCGCAGGAAGGCAATGCGTACCGCGAGCCCACCGCTCCGCGCATGAACACGCAGGCGCAGCACGAGCAGAACTACAGCACGCAACGCGGCCAGTATGCATCGCGGAACAACTCCAGGCCGTCCACCACAGCGGAAACACGTCCGCTGCACGCCGATCCCCACGTCACGCCGCAAGTACGCAGCGGTGGCGGCGGCGGAAGCCGTTCCGGCGGCCATCGCTAGCGGCTTCGCGGATCGCGCAGCCACCACGGGCACCGTGCCCCATCCATTCCGCGCTCTTTGCGGAAAGGGTGGGAACCTGAATCGCGCAATCACCAAGGGCCGCACCCTCCATCGAGGATGCGGCCCTGATTTCTTGGGCGGTATTTTGTGCCGGGCAACTTTGCCGGGTGCCCCACCTTCGGCGGACAGCCGGAACGGCTGACCGGCTGAGGTGGGATATACCTACAGTACTTATCCCTTTTTTAGCCGTTCCCGCTTCCAACTTTGCCGAGGGCAGGGAAGGCCCCTCCTACCCGACACCTGTCTCTCATCACTCCGCCGCCAGCACCTTCACCGCCACCAGATTCCGCACCCATCGCGCCGGCCGCTTTTCCCCCGTCGCAATCAACTTCAGCGGTCCATCGCCGGCCAGCGCCTTGCCATTCTCCGTGTCCGCCACAATCACCGTGGAACCGCTCACATCCGGCGTGATCTCGCCGCTCGAGTACACCACTTCGTAGAGGTCCACGCCCTCTGCCACCACATACAGCCGCAGATCTTTGCTCCGCGGATGTTCGCTCACGCCCAGCGGCGCGAGCAGTGCGATCAACGGCACCCCTGAATACGTTTCGTCAGCCTTGGTGTGTTCGTTGTGGACGGTGACCGTGACATGCGGCAGCGGGGCCAGCGTAGCCGCGGTCCACGTAGCCGATTTATCGCCGAAACTGATCTTCAGCGTCTGCGCCCCCGCCGGAACCTGTCCCGTCCCCCGCGATGTTTGCGGCTCCATCGGCATCTGCGGCTGCGCGTTCTGCGCGCGCCCCGCAAGCGCTCCCAAACTCAATGTCCCTAAGAAGATGGCGGTGCATCCATACCAATGCTTCATGAAAGTCTCCTCGCCTCCATCGTATACTGGACCCATGTCGATCGTGCGCAACATCGCCGCCATCGCCAAGGGCATGAGCATCACCGGTCGCGAAGCCTTCGCGCCCACTGAGGTGGAGAACTACCCTGACGGTCCCGGCCCCCTGCGCGGAGCGGTCCTCGAGTCGCGCTACCGTGGCGCGCACGAGTTGCAGCGCGACGAAAACGGCCTCGAAAAATGCGTTGCGTGTTTCCTGTGCGCCGCGGCCTGCCCTGCCAACTGCATCTATATTGAAGCCGCCGATAACACCGCCGAAACCCGCATCTCCTCATCGGAGCGCTACGCCAAGGTCTACAACATCGACTACAACCGCTGCATCTTTTGCGGCTACTGCGTCGAAGCCTGCCCCACAGACGCCATCACGCACGGCCACGGTTTTGAACTCGCAACCCTCAACGCTACAAACCTCGTAATGCGCAAAGAAGACATGCTGGTGCCCACCGTGGCGCTGACGGCAGGGAAGTAAGCATCGCGTAGCTTATCCGTATTTGTGTTACGACGGTCTGGATTGCTTGCGGAAAAACTGTTCGGAGGAGCGCGAAGTGTCAGGGCACGACTTTAGTCGTGCCGGAGCTGCAGCAAAATTAACGTGGGCTTTAGCCCCTGCGGTTTGCTGCTCGGGAAGCCTTGCCCTGATATTCCTGCGGCCTCTGTGATCCAACTCACAGACCCCACCAAATTCAATCTTTAATGTCAAACCATCCCATGAAGCGGTTTGTCCATCTCGCTGCGGTCCTGGTCATCGGCCTTCTGGCGTTCCAACCCGCTTTGGCTGGTCTGCATTGCCTGTTGGGTGCGCGCGCATCATGCGTTCCCGACTGCCCCATGGCCAGCAACGACATGGGGCCCGATTGCCCGATGTCGCAACAGATGGCCGCGAGCGATTGCCCGCCCAACTGCTGTTCTCAGACCCTCCCCCAGGCATTTACGCTGTCCACCGCGCCGGAAAAGTCGCACCCCGGCGCTCTCGTTTCGCTCCAGGCAATCGCATTCGCAACTCCCGCGACGACGGCATCGCCTGCGATCGAGGTGGCCGGCATAGACCAGTCGTTGCCACCACCGCTTTACCTCATGAACCGGGTCCTCCGGATCTAAATCTCTCCTGACGTGCATGCCAACGAAGCAGTCGCAAGGGCTCTTTGCGCCTTGAGGCTCGATCTTTGACTCGCATTTCCAACGTTAAGGAGATTTCCATGAAACGCACCATCGTATCTTTTTATTTTGCCGCCGTCCTCGTCCTCACGTCCTTCGCCGCCAAGGCGCAGACCCAGCCCAACCCTGAGAAGCTCAGCAAGCAGCAGCTTCTCTCGCTCATCGCCGCCGCCAAAACCCCGGCGGAGCATCTGCGCATCGCCCAGTATTATGAGGCGCAGGCGCAGGGGTTCCAGGCCCAGGCCAGCGAGCACGAGCAGATGGTCGCCGCGTACAAGGCGAATTCCAGCTTGTCCACAAACAAGAATCAGGCCAGCACCATCGGCCATTGCGAGCACTACATTGCTGCGCTCCATGCGCAGGCCGCGAGCAACCGCGAACTTGCTGCGTCGCACCGGCGGATGGCAGCCGAGGCGTCTGAGAAGTCGCCTTCATCCGGAAATTAATCCTTTCGATCGTTTGTATTTTGGGCCTGAAGCCAAACCGGCTTCAGGCCCAACTTGCTGCGGGACGCGTCAGCGCTGCTTCCGTCTTTCGATTTCGCCGTTGACTGAGGCCCGGCCAAAATCCCCCAGTCCCTGTTTTTTCGCTCCCTCGCTCCCTCGCTCCCTGCCTTCTTGTCCCCTTGTTCCCTCGGTCCCTTGTTCGCAGCCTGTTGTTCCCTCGGGTCCCCGCCTTCTTGTTCCCTTGTTCCCTCGGTCCCTTGTTCCCTGCCTTCTTGTCCCCTTGTTCCCTCGGTCCCTTGTTCGCAGCCTGTTGTTCCCTCGGGTCCCCGCCTTCTTGTTCCCTTGTTCCCTCGGTCCCTTGTTCCCTGCCTTCTTGTCCCCTTGTTCCCTCGGTCCCTTGTTCGCAGCCTGTTGTTCCCTCGGGTCCCCGCCTTCTTGTTCCCTTGTTCCCTCGGTCCCTTGTTCCCTGCCTTCTTGTCCCCTTGTTCCCTCGGTCCCTTGTTCGCAGCCTGTTGTTCCCTCGGGTCCCCGCCTTCTTGTTCCCTTGTTCCCTCGGTCCCTTGTTCCCTGCCTTCTTGTCCCCTTGTTCCCTGCCTTCTTGTCCCCTTGTTCCCTCGGTCCCTTGTTCGCAGCCTGTTGTTCCCTCGGGTCCCCGCCTTCTTGTCCCCTTGTTCCCTCGGTCCCTTGTTCGCAGCCTGTTGTTCCCTCGGGTCCCCGCCTTCTTGTTCCCTTGTTCCCTCGGTCCCTTGTTCCCTGCCTTTTCACCCCGCCCCCGTCAGCAGCCCGCGCTTGCGCATTTCGCTCATCACGCGTTCCACCTTCCAGTCCAGCGCATCGGAACCATCGACGACGATGTCAGCATTCACCGCCGACGGTCGCACAAACTCAATGCTCGATGGCCGCACGCGGTTCTCCCACTGGTAGCGCACCGATTCCTCGCTTCGTCCGCGCTCATCGAGGTCGCGCTTCATCCGCCGCTCGAAACACAACGCGTCCGGCGTGTCCACATAAATGCTCAACTGGTAGAGCGGCAGCAACTCCTTGAAGTGAAGCGCGAAAATTCCTTCGATGATCAAGAATGGGCCTGATGTCACGCGCTCAGTACGGCCCGGTATCCGCGTGTAGGTTCCGAAATCGTAACAGGGGCGGTCGATCGTGTCGCCGCGCGCCAATGCGGCAATATGCTCTGCGAGCAGCGGAGCCTCAATCATCGCCGGGTCGTCGAAGTTCTGCTTGACGCGCTCTTCAAGCGGCATGTGGCCGAGATCGAGATAGTAGTCGTCGAGATGGAAGCGCAGTCCGCGCAGCATGCGCGCCATTTCGTTAGCCAGCGTGGTCTTGCCCGAGCCCGAGCACCCGGCCACGCCCAGCACCGTTGGCGGAAAGGGCAGCCGCGGAATCTGCGCAGCGATTTCTCGTCCGACTCGGGCGCTCACAGTCCGGGTCGCGATTCGATTCGCGCTCCGATTGGCGGTTCTGGTTCCACCTTCGCGGCGATCCTCGGCGCCAGCCGCGTCAGCAGTCCGGCCAACCGCCGCTCCACCATGCGCCCTGTCTCCTGCACCTCCAGGTGGCTCAGCGCAGTCGCGCCCAATCCCGCCGCCAGATTGGTGACGCAGGAAATTCCCAGCACTTCGATTCCCATGTGCCGCGCCACAATCGTTTCCGGCACGGTCGACATGCCAACCAGCGTAGCTCCCAGCGTGCGGAAAGCTCGAACCTCCGCCGGCGTCTCAAAGCTCGGCCCCGGCGTTGCCAGGTATACACCCTCCGCGAGATCGAACCCCTCCTCGCGTGCGGCTTCCGCTGCCATCGCGCGCAGCGCCTTGCTGTACGCCTCCGTCATGTCGAAAAAACGCAGTCCCGCGCCCGGCCTCGCCGCGAACCGCGGCTCGTTCGGCCCGGTCAGCGGATTCCACCCCATCATATTGATGTGATCGGCCAGCGCCACCAGTTGGCCCACGCTGTAGCCGGCCTGTATACCGCCCGCAGCATTGGTCAGCACCACGGCGCCAACTCCCAGCGCCCCCAGCACGCGCATGGGAAACGTGACCTCGCGCGGCGTATAGCCCTCGTAAGAATGCACGCGCCCCTGCAGAATAATCACCGGAGCGCCGCCGAGCGACCCCGCCACGATCCGCCCCGAGTGTCCCTCCACCGTCGATTGCGGAAAATGCGGGATCTCCTGGTAAGGAACGAAGACCGGATCGGCAACCGCATCCGCCGCCGCGCCCAGTCCCGAGCCCAGCACCATGCCCACCCGCGGCGCGAGTGCGCCCAGTCTCGATTGCACAAATGCAGCTGCCTCTGCGACCTGGTCGTAGTACGTCATCTCGAAAATCCCACGCTATCCGTCGGTGTGCTTTCGACATTCTACAATTCAGCCGTCCCAGCCTCTGTGCAAAGCAGGACTCCAAGTCTCTGCCTTCTCGTTCCCTCGTTCCCTCGTTCCCTTGTTCCCTTGTTCCCTCGCTCCCTTGTTCCCTCGCTCCCTTGTTCCCTCGTTCCCTTGTTCCCTTGTTCCCTCGTTCCCTTGCTCCCTCGTTCCCTTGCTCCCTCGCTCCCTTGTTCCCTTGTTCCCTTGTTCCCTTGTTCCCTTGTTCCCTCGTTCCCTCGTTCCCTCGTTCCCTTGTTCCCTTGTTCCCTTGTTCCCTCGTTCCCTCGTTCCCTCGTTCCCTCGTTCCCTTGTTCCCTTGCTCCCTTGTTCCCTCGTTCCCTCGTTCCCTTGTTCCCTCGTTCCCTTGCTCCCTCGCTCCCTGTCTTTCCTACTCCGGCGGTCCCACCGTGATCACGAAGTACGACGCCGGCTCCGTCTGGCTCGCGTTGTAAACCGTGTGCAGGTCGCCCGCGACGCACACGCCCATATCGCCGGCGACGAGATCGCGCGTCACGCCCGCCGTCATCAATCGCGCCGTGCCCTCGTGGATGCACCAGATCTCGGTATGCTTATGCGTGCCGATGGCCTCAGGCGGACAGCCCGGCGCGAGACGAGTAAAGTGCGCCTCCATCCGAATATTGTCCGGCAGCATCCCCATCAAAAACCGCTTCGACATGCGCGGCGACGGATGCGGATTCGCAGGCTCAATCTGCGGGTAGCGGCCGGATACAAGCGAGGGCAGTGGCATGGGCGTCGCCGGTTGTTGTGCAGGCGGAGCAGCCGGAGCAGCAGCCATCTGCCCCTCAGCCTCCGGCGCAAAAGCAGAAGCAGCCGCAAGCAAAGGCAAAATCGCAGAAAATTCTCGACGGTTCATCGGATCTCCTTATGTTCTATCTCCAAAGTTCACATCATAGTTTGCGCTGACGCTGAAGGCCGCAGCAAAAATTGTCATCAACAGAATTGTCATCCTGAGCGACGAGTCCGCCGCTGCGGACGAGGAGTCGAAGGACCTGTGGTTGTTCTTCTCTCTCCCTCTCTCCCGCGCGCCGCCGCAGTCGACTCGTGGAGCCGTGTGGTAGTTTTCTAGTGTGTCCGCAGAGAGTGCATTGGTCACGCCAGAAATCGCGCCTGATGATTCAGGTTCGAAGCCGCGATTTACTGTATGGCATGGGGCAACGGCCGCGCTACTGGCCCTGGGCTACTCCGGCTATTATTTCTGCCGCTCCGATCTCTCTGTAGTGCTGCCTGACCTCATGCACGATCTTTCGCGCCACGGCATCACGCCCAACGAAGCCCAAATCCGCCTCGGCTTCATGGCCTCCATGGGCACCGCCGCCTATGCCCTAGGCAAGTTCTTCTCCGGAGCCCTGGCCGACACCCACGGCGGCCGCCGCTTTTTCCTGGGCGGCATGGCCGGCTCCATAATTTTTACGATCCTCTTTGCGATGAGCGGCGGCTTTCCCATCTTCACGCTCGCGTGGATCGGCAACCGCCTCTTCCAGTCGCAAGGCTGGGCGGGACTGGTCCGGGTTTCCTCGCGCTGGTTTTCCTACTCCACGTACGGAAGCGTGATGGCGGTCGTGAGCCTCAGCTTCCTCTTTGGCGACGCGGGATGCCGCTGGATGATGAGTGCATTGCTCGCCCACGGCGTGGGCTGGCGCGGCGTCTTCTATTTTGCCGCCGCAGCGCTCGGAGTTCTGTTCCTCATCAACCTGGTGCTGTTGCGCGAGACCCCCGCCGAGCGCGGCCTTCCCGCGCCGGAAGTGAATCCAAGAAACGTGTATGCAGATGAAGAACTAGGCCCCGAACGCCACCCCGATCACCAGCAGAAAATCGGCGCCATTCTGCGCCCCCTGCTCACCAGCGGCGCCTTCTGGCTGGTTTGCCTGCTGGCCTTTGGAGCCACCCTGCTCCGCGAAACCTTCAACCTCTGGACGCCGACCTACTTCGTGCAATTCGTAGGCCTGCTGCCGAGCGTCGCGGCCAGCCGCAGCGCGCTCTTCCCTCTGTGCGGCGGAGTCTCCGTCCTCCTCGGCGGGTTCTTGAGCGACAAGCTCGGCGCCAATGGACGCAACGTGCTGGTCGTTGTCGGCATGACGGCATGCACCGTCTGCCTTGCAATGCTCGGCCGCGTGCCCGGCCACGCCGGCCAATGGGCGCCGTCGCTTCTCGTAGGCCTCGTGGGATTCACCCTCCTTGGACCGTACTCGTATCTCGCCGGCGCCATGTCCCTCGATTTTGGCGGCCAGCGCGGCAGCGCCACGGCCGCCGGCATTATTGACGGTTTTGGTTACATTGCCGGCTGGCTTTCGGGTGTTACCGTGGCCCGCATCAGCGTCGCATACGGGTGGAGCAGCGCATTCTTCGCGCTTTCCGGCGTTTCGCTGGCCACAGCCCTGGTGGCCCTGTTCCTCACCGCGCACCACCGTAATGACCTGTTACAGAACCCCTAAGTAATTTAAGAATCAGCAAACTAAAGGGGCGTTATAGTTCATAGTCTCCAGATTACTGTATAAAACAATTTCCTATTGACAATCAGTGGTCTTACCACTATTCTTCCCCGGATCGGTAATCCTTAACTTTGCCGCCGCTCTAATTCGCTTCGATGAAAAGCGAAGAAGCGTCTAGGCATTATTTGTGACCAACACAACTGTATGGAGGCATACAAGCAAATTCCTATGACAACGTCTTCTCATGAACATCAGGGTTCCAAATCCTTCCCAGCCCGGAGAGCGCAGCTTGCGTTGCATCAGCTCCCAGGCCGCGGGCGCCGTTCACTCATCGTATTGGCGGGTCTCATCGCCATTGTTTGTCTGTGCCTGAGCTTCTCCGCGCCCAGCCTGCACGCCCAGGGATACGGAACCATCAGCGGCACGGTCGCCGATCCCAGCGGCGCAGTGGTCACGGGCGCCAGCGTCATTGCCGTCGAAGTGCAAACCGGCAACCAGACCAGGACAGTCTCCGGCAAAGACGGTCGATTCGTGTTTCCCACCCTTCTGCCCTCCAGCTATACGCTTTCCGTCACCGCATCTGGGTTCGAATCCTATGCGCAGACCGGCATCGTTCTCGAAGCCGACCAGGCGCTCACCGTGAATCTCACGCTCAAGATCGGTGCGCAGACGCAAACCGTGAGTGTCTCGGCCGAAGCGCTGCAGGTTGACACCACCACCGGCACGCTGTCGCAGGACATCGACATGGCAAGCGTCAGCGATATGCCGCTGAACGGCAGAGGCGCAGCAACACTGATTACGCTGGTTGCCGGTGTCGTCGATGCCACCAACGAGGGCAACGGCGTCAATCAGGGCAGCGGCAAGACGTTTTCTCCCTCTCAACTTGCGGTCGTCCAGGTAGCCAGCGTGAACGGCACGCTCCCCAACCAGGACAACTTCTTGCTCGATGGCGGCAACAACCTCGACGAGATGACGAACGTGAACGATCCCTATCCGATGCCGGATTCACTCCAGGAATTCAGCATCCAGACCAGCAACTACGACGCTGAATTCGGCCAGAGCGCCGGCGCCGTAGTCAACATCGTCACCAGGTCGGGCGGCGAAGCGTTTCACGGCGATCTTTTTGAGTATCTCCGCAACGGCTTCTTCAACGCAGAGAACCATTTCTCGCCCGCGGGTAGCCAGGATACCCTGCACCGCCATCAATTCGGCGGCTCGGTCGGCGGACCGGTGAAGATTCCGCACATCTCGAGCGGCAAGACCACGCAGTTCTTCTACGGTTATCAGTACACCCTCATCCACACCGGTTCCGCGGCGGCTACGTTTACGTCGCCAACCGCCGCTGAGGAAGGCACCACCGGCACCGGATACGCCGATTTCAGTAACCTTTGCACCAGCGGGTTTAATGGCTCGGGCATCTGCAACACGGCCAGCCAGCAAATCTCAAATCCGTACACCGGCATAGCGTGGCCCAACAATCACATCCCCACCTCCGCCATCGATCCGGCCTCGAAAGCTTTCCTGACCTATTTCCCCACCGCCACCACGGATTCGGCAGCGGGAAAAATCGGCAACCTCGTCAACTATTTCTCCGCCACGCAGAACTATCTCAACGAAGATACGGCGCGCGTCGATCACCAATTCGGCGCCAACGATCACCTGTTCGCCCGCTACTTCTACGACTGGTACCAGCAGCCGGGCATCTACACCCCGACCAACCTCGCATTGGGCGGCCTCGAGAGCTACTCCTCTTATTTCCAAACCCGCTACCAAAATGCGCTGATCTCTGAAACCCACACCTTTACGCCCAACATCCTCAACAACCTGGTGCTCAACTTTCAGCGAGAGGTCTCCCAGCGCGGCGGCCCTCCAGGCAGCTTTGACATCACGCAGCTCGCCCCGAGCAGCCCCCTTGGCAGCCTCTGGCAACCCTCTGTCGGCCCCTACCTCGCTCTGTCTGTCAGCAATTACATGAAAGTCGGATCCTCGGCCAGCGCCGTCTTTGAACGCAACAACTACACCCTCAACGACGACCTGCACTGGGTCAAGGGCCGGCACAACTTTGCCTTTGGCGGCCACGTCGAGCTCAGCAAGTTCGACGTCGTCAACGTGTACAACTCCTATGGCGCATTCACCTCTGGACTGGCCGGCACCTCTCTGCCCGCAGCCAACGTGAATACCATGGCCAACTTCGAACTCGGCTTCCTGTCCGCGCTTACCCAGGGCGAATTCGAAGAGACCAACGACCGCAACAACTTCCCCGGCCTCTACGCCCAGGATAGTTGGAAGATCAATCACCGCCTCACTCTGGACTACGGCGTGCGCTGGGAGGATTTTGCTCCCTGGCACAACAAGATCGGCGTCCAGACCGCATTCAGCGCGTCCGAATACGCGGCCAACAAGGGCACCCCTCAATTTGCTGTGGCTACAACATCCGGCACTCCAGGCCTGCCCGCCGGCATGGTGCTCTCGGGCGATCCGGGCTTCCCGGTCAACGGTGTGAATAGCCAGTACAACAAATTCATGCCCCGCATCGGCTTCGCCTATGACGTGTTCGGCGATGGCAAGACCGCGCTGCGTGGCGGCTACGGCATCTTTTTCCAGGACCGCATGTCGGGCTTCTTCAACCTTAGTCAGTCCACGTTTGCCCCCAACACCATCACCGTTGCACTGGCCAACATGGACCAGTCCAACAGCAGCCCGGGCGGCCCTCTCAGCAACCCTTATTGCACGGGATGCACGGCCGGTTCCTATGCCAATCCGTTCCCGTTCACGCTCCCATTCAAGTCCTCCCAGGTCTTCCCCAACCAGATGGAAGTCAACGAGTACGATCCCTCCGGCAATTTCCACGTGCCCGTCACCTCCGACTACAACTTGACCATCGAACGGCAATTGCCCTCGAATTTCGCCATGCGCGTCGCCTATGTCGGCTCCGCATCGCGCCACTTGTTTGTCAATCTTGAAGTCAATCCCGCGGTAAATACCGCCACCTACAACGGAACCTCTCTCGTCTTCCCGAGCGGCACCTCCAACGCCAACTACCGCAGGCCCTATAACACCGCTCCCACCGTCGGGCCCTGCCTCACCTCTGCGGGTTGCAACATCAACTACTCTCAGATCGTCGAAGCGGCCATGATCGGAAGCGCTCACTTCAACTCCCTCCAGGCCACTCTCACCAAGACCATGTCGCACGGGATTCAGTTCCTGGCCAATTACACCTGGTCGCAGTCCTACGACGACATGCCGCAAGCCACGCGCGATTCCAATACTGAAGATCTCAACGCGGGCGAGTCGTATGTCTATCCGCTCTATCCCTCAAACGCCGTCAACATTCCGGCGGCAGCGATGGTGCCCGACATCAAGGCGCTCGACCGCGGCCTTTCCGACATCAACCATCCACATGCAATCTCGTTGTCCTATATTTGGACGCCCAAGATCAACGGCGCTGACCGCCTCGTGCGCGGCGTCGTCAACGGCTGGAGCACCTCCGGTACCTTCCAGCATCACTCCGGCGATGCCCTCACTGTCTACTACGGGTCGACGGATAACTCTGACACCGGCCTCCTCCAGGACCGCGCCCAGGAGAACTTCTCACTGGCCGCGTTTTCCAAGAGCAAGCAAGGCGGCGGCGAGTGCCCGGCTGGCAAGAGCTGCGAGACCTGGTTCAACAACCTGGCCTTCTCACAGCCGCCCAACACCGGCCCCGGAACCGGCTTCGGCAACGTCATCAAGGACACGCTCCCCGGTCCCGGCTACACCATCTGGAACGGCGCTTTGGTTCGCACCTTCCCGGTCTTCCGCGAAACTAAGCTGGAGTTCCGCATGGAGTACTTCGACGTCCTGAACCACACCGTCCTCAGCAACCCCAGCCAGTCATTCGGTGGCAACTCCACCTTCGGCACCATCACCGGCGAGGCCAGCGGCGGGCCGCGCGTGGGCCAGTTCGCGCTCAAGTACAACTTCTAATCGCGTAACAATTCAATGCAACAAAGGGTGGCGGACGCAAGTCCGCCACCCTTTTTCTTGGTCGTAAGTCAGTTTCAAACTGCTTTGAAAGGGCACGAGTTCACTCGCGCCGTAAATGCCGGAGTATGAACGCGGGCTTCAGCCCCGGAGGGAGGGTTTTCCTGAGATTCACACACCACGCTGCTCCGATCCTCTGACCTCCCCAGTTCCAGCCAACCTCTCACGTCTGCCCTCGTTCACCCTGTTCAAAGCTGGATTCCGCCATTCTCAGCCCGTCGATTCCGGCTAGCGCAGGGCCCGGGAGCGCGAATTCCGGCTCTGGCGGTCCGCCGTGCAGTCCGATTCTTATATTCGGCTCTTCAGATTAGCGTCGCCCCACCCATATCAGCACAGAAAATAATTTTTCTATTGACAATCGACATCCCGAATGCTTTTAATGCTTGGCTGAGGTCGGACCGCCGCTCGTCCGGCTGCGGAAAAGCGCGTCCCCATTCACCAAACCGCTTTTTCGGGAAGTCTGACAGTTCGCTCGTCCACGATATTTCGAATAGCAAACACTTTCACTCAAAGGAGGCATTCCAGGCGTTTCTATGAAAACAATTCTGAAATCAATCACGACGCTTGAAATTTGCAGCGGCGCTTTGGCCTGTGTCGCTTTGGCGATGCTCGCTCTCGCGCTTTGTCTCGTCGTTACAGCGACGCCGGCCGCGGCACAGACCGCCGGCGAAGGATCTCTCGAAGGCACGGTCATGGACACCACCGGCGCCGTCGTTCCCCATGCCAGTGTCACCATCACCAACACCGCCACCGGAATCAAAACCGTCAGCGACGCCTCCTCGGCAGGCTTCTTCAACATCTCGCCTGTTCTGCCCGGCACTTACACGCTCGAAATCACCGCCAAGGGCTTCAAGACCCTCGTGCAGGACAACGTCGTCGTCGACGCCATGCAGCTCAGAACCGTCAGCCCCGTGCTCAGCATCGGCGCCGAGACACAAACCGTCACCGTCTCCGCCGCGCCGCCGGTGCTCGACACCGCCGACGCCACCATCGGCCTTATCGTCGAGAACTCAACCTACACCAATCTGCCGATTCAGATGGTCAACGCACAGCGCGATCCCACGGCATTCGGAGTTCTCACGCCCGGAGCGCAATCGGCCAACAACGGCGGCCGCCTGCCCATCGTCGGCGGAACCGGCAGTTATCTAGGCCAGCTCTATCTCGATGGCATGCCCGCTGAAACCGTCAGCCAGCAGGGCGACAACCGCCTCGTCTCGCTCGCCATGAACATCGACGCCGTCGACCAGTTCCAGGAAGTCACCAGCACGCCTCCGGCCGAGTACGCCGGCGCCGGCGCGTCAAACTTCACCATGAAGTCAGGCGGCCTGCAATATCACGGCCAGGTCGCCGACTTCGAGCGCAACACCTTCTTCGACTCCTGGGGCTTTACCGCTCCGCACGCCACCGTGAAGACCCTGACCGGCGCAACCGTCCCCGCCCCCAAGCCAGTCGAGCATCAGCATGAGTGGTCCGGCACCGTTGGCGGTGTCGTTCCTTTCACGCGCAAGAAGCTCTTCTTCTTTGTCGCCTACGACTACTACTACGGCCGCAAAGGCGCCGTGTATTCGCTCTTGACCGTGCCCAGCAATCTCATGACTCAGGGCAATTTCACTGAGCTCAACGGCGGCGTGGGAACAGGATTGACCGGCACAGGGTCGAACAACCCCGGCGTCATCTTCGATCCCACCAGCACCACTTGCACGGCCGGCGTCTGCACGCGGCAGCCCTTCGTCTACAACGGCACCAACAACGTCATCCCGCCCGGCGATATCTCTCCCATCACCAAGGCCATGGAATCGCTCTTCCCCACCGCAACCTCCAGCAACACCTATTACAGCGACTGGAACCCCAGCGTCCTCACCAACAACTACCTCAGCGGCTGGCCCAGCGGCTTTAACAATCACTCCATCGACTGGCGCGTGGACTACGATCTGAGCTCGAATCACCGTATCTCGTCGGTCGGAACCCTGGGCACGGAAGATTACCTCAACAACTTCGCCGCGCCCTTCCTTCCTCCGCCTTACATCGGCGGCGACCTGGCCAGCGTCTTCCCCAAGAATTACATCGTGGAAGATGCCTACACCTTTTCGCCCAATGTCGTAAACCAATTGAAGATGAGCTTCACCCGCTTCTTCCAGAACATCGCCGACCTCTCGCAGGGCGTTTCCAAGTGGGACGTCGGAACCTTCGGCGTCACCAACCTGCCGCAAGGCCAGGCCGGCCAGGAATTTCCCGGTGTCGCTTTCGGATCAGCCTCCACAGCATTCGCCGGCCTCACTGAGCAAACCTGGACCGGAAACGGCAACTCCGTTTCCACCCAGTTGACCACGCCCAACAACTACGCGGAAGCCGAGGATGGCGCCAAGGCGCTTGCCGCGATCACAGCGGCGCCTCCCGACCTCGTGCTCTCGGACTGGAACATGCCCAACATGACCGGTCTCGAGCTGCTCGAGAATCTCGCCAAGGCGGGAAGCAAGGTCAAGTTCGGGTTCATCACCACCGAGGCGACACCCGACATGCGCAATCGTGCCGCCACCGCCGGCGCGAAGTTTCTGCTTTCCAAGCCGTTCACGCCCGAGTCGTTCAAGGAAACGCTCGGTCCTCACATCAAGTGAGCCCGCACACCCCATGAGCACTTATCCAATTCCGAGCGCGGCCCAGGTCAAGGACCTTCTCGGCATGCTGTTCGACGGCACGACCGTCAAGCCCGCATCGAAGCTCGACGTGTCCGCGGCGTCGACCAGCTACGTCGGCGTGTACATCTCCGATGGCGGCGAGCCGGTGGCGCTCTGCGCCTGCAATCTGGATTTCGCCGCGGGCGCCGGCGCCGCGCTGTCGATCCTGCCGCCGAACGCCGTCAAGGACGCGATCAAAGCCAAATCGCTGCCGGCGCCCATGCAGGACAATCTGCGCGAGCTCATGAACATCTGCACCCGGCTGGTCATCAAGGACGGCAGCCCTCATCTGAGATTGCAGGAAATCCACCCCGCCAAATCGCTGCCGGCTTCTGCCGCCGCGATCGCGGGTACCGCAACGGGACGGGCGGATTTCGAGGTGTCGCTGGGCCGTTACGGCGGCGGTGTTTTGAGCGTGATGGCGAAGTAATCGGGTCCCGGAGCGCCCGACTCCGAGCCGGCCTTCATCTTGGGGCGGTTTAGCGAGCCGTCTTGCGCCGGCCAGCCGCCAGGATCTTGAAGGCCTCGGCTACGGCTGCATCTACGACAGCCGCTTCTTTAGCCCGCTCGGCGTTCGATATGTGAAACATCATGTCGATGGAATAGCGAATGTACCTGGGCTTCAGGATGTTTAGTGCCAGGCAGGCCGCGTCGACCAACATGTCCTGCTCCTTCGCAAATTGCGGGTATTGAGCGCCCACTCCT
This sequence comes from uncultured Acidobacteriota bacterium, assembly GCA_963699385.1. GTDB lineage: Bacteria > Acidobacteriota > Terriglobia > Terriglobales > Acidobacteriaceae > Telmatobacter. The sequence continues at coordinate 272,939 of CAVOTQ010000023.1, forward strand.
GCACACGGTCAAATACCAGTGTTTCCTGATAGTTGCGCGCGGATTCGAAATTGATTGACATGATGCTCCATTAAGTCGCCATGGGGGCGCCCTGATCGCGGACAAAGCCACCCGGCCCCCCCTGCGATGATTGGGTACGCCAGATATTAGCGGCCCGCATGGCGGAATCTAAATCACCGAGTCCTCAAAACTTCGGAAAGTACGTAGAGGACGCCGGACTTGCCGCAGGGGCGGACGCCCGGCCAGTAACCCAAAACCCGCGTCGCGCAGGTGATTGCCAGGGCGAGCCGCGGGCTCTGGGTGCGATCAGCCCTTGTTCGGGTGATGCGGTGGGACCGCAGCGCTTCGTAATGCGGTTCTGCCTCATCGGCCAACGCCTGCAAATGCGGCGGGAGCGGCTCAACCAAACTCGGGCCCCGTGCATCGAAGCCGGTCGAGCGCTCCACGGACCGATACCACTCAGGCGCCCAGACCCATCGGTCGCGCGGCGCCCCGCTCGCCAGTCGACATCGATGGGGCATAGGATATGCCGAGGGCGGCGCACAAGCGCTCGAGCGTGGCTGCGGGGCTCTGGACACATCTGCGGCATCGACCACCGGGGGTGCGGCACCGAGCCGATCGGCCTCGCGCTCGAAGAGCTCGCGTTGCTGCACGAAACCGATATCCGATGCGGTGACCGCCGAGCGCTTCAATGCATACGAGGCGAGCACCGCGCGAGGATGACGTATGAGAAAGGCATTACGCACCCGGTTCATCCAATCCAGCGCGAAGCCCGGCAGCATGTGCAGGGTCATGTGCTTCTGATACCACACCGGCTTTGCGCCGGGCACCGGCCCGAGTAGCAACGTTTCCACCGCCCGGGGATCGAGCGATTGCGATGCGATCACCGCCTCGCGCATGGGATGGTCGAGGCCGGTCCGATGAAGATAAGCCGCGTAAAAAGGTTCGTTGACCGGCCGTATCGCCGCGTGCCTCGAAGGAACGCATCATGGCCGTCGAGATGTTGCGCGGTCCGGACCACATTGCGATGCGAACGGGCTCCTCGTTCATCATTGCGATGCCGCCTGCGCATCCTTGAGAGCCTCATACAGCGCGCGAAGCCGCCGAGTCAGCGGGCCGGGCATCGCGGCTTCGGCGAGCGGCCGGCCGTCGATCTCGCGCACGGGCGTGATTCCGCCGAACGTGCCGGTGACGAATGCCTGCTCCGCTGCGAGCGCGTCCTCGGCGCGAAGTTGCCAACGTCGAGCGGATGTCGTGGAGTTTGCAGAGCGCAAGCACGTTCGCCCGCGTGACCCCGTTGAAGCAATACTCGCCGCTCGACGTTCGGACCTGCCCGTGGCGGACCC
>CAVOTQ010000024.1:0-34870 GCA_963699385.1 uncultured Acidobacteriota bacterium
TCATCTACACCGACAATCTGCGCACCGCGAAGGCCACCGACCATTTTGTTTTTGGCAGCGCCAGCGTCAAAGGATTTACCCCGCAGTTCACCTTCCACGGGTTCCGCTACATGGAACTCACGGGCCTGCCTACGGCTCCCGGCAAAGCTGACGTTGCCGGCCTCGTGTTTCATACCGATGCCCCGTGGACGGCGAAGCTTGAAACCGGCAACGCGATGATCAATCAATTGTGGAGCAATATTCTTTGGGGGCAGCGGTCGAATTTTGTGGGCGTGCCTACGGATTGCCCGCAGCGCGATGAGCGGCTGGGGTGGATGGGCGATGCGCAGGTGTTTTGGCGCACGGCGAGTTACAACATGGACCTGGCGGCGTTCTCGCGCAAGTTTGCCACGGACATGCGCGGCACGCAGGTGGACTCGCCCTACTACGGAATTTTTTCGCCGGGGACGGTGCGCTCGCACGAGGAGTCGGCGGCCGCGTGGAGCGACGCCGGAGTGATTGTTCCCTGGACCAGCTGGCTGCAGACTGGGGACACCACGATCATCGAGCAGAACTGGGCGGCGATGACAAAGTATCTGGACGCAATTGCGGCGGCGAATCCCGATTTTCTGTGGAAGAACGAGTACGGCCAGCCATTTGGCGACTGGCTTTCGCCCGAGGGCAAGACGGACGAGCGGCTGATTGCCACCGCCTACTGGGCCTGGGATGTGACGCTGATGCGCGAGATGGCGCTGGCCACGGGGCGCACGGCGGACGCGGAAAAATACGCGGCGTTGTTTGAGAAGATTCGCGCGGCGTTCCAAAAACAGTTTGTGCGCGGCGATGGTTTTGTGGCGGGCGCGGATAACTCGCCTTCGCAGTTCGGTGTGATCAACAATCCCAACGCGAAGAGCCAGGGCGGCGATACGCAAACCGGCTATGTGCTGGCGCTGCACATGAATCTGCTGCCGGATGCATTGCATGCAGCAGCCGCGAAGAGACTCGTGGACAAAATAGAAGCCAATCACGATTTACTGGCCACGGGATTTCTGGGCACGCCGTACGTGTTGGAGGAGTTGACGAAGGCCGGTTACGCGAAGCTTGCGTACACGCTGCTGCTGAATACGCAGTACCCCTCGTGGGGCTACATGGTAACGCACGGCGCGACGACGATGTGGGAGCGGTGGAATGGCGATCAAATGATGAACGATCCGGCGATGAATTCGTTCAATCATTATGCCTACGGAGCGGTGGCCGACTGGATGTATCGCTACGCGGCGGGAATCGATGCGACGCCGATGGATGCGGGATTTCATACGGTGGTGCTGCATCCGGTGTTTGACGAACGGCTGGGGCACATCGCGTTCGATTACGACTCTGTGTATGGGCCGATTCATTCCGACTGGACGGTGACGGGGGCGACGGCCGTGTGGCACGTGACAATTCCGGCGAATACGACGGGGTGGCTGCCGCTGAGTGCGGCGGAGGGCGTGAAATATAAGCTCAATGGCGCGGCGTTGGCGAGGAGTTCGATGGTTCGCGCGGAGACGCGGAATGGCGAGAGTGGATTCGTATTGCAGCCCGGGAGTTATGGATTTGAAGTAGCGTCGGTGACGGATCGCGCGGTGCATGCGGATGGGATCGCAACGCGGTCTCTCGAAAATCCTGCGCGAAATTCGACCGGCCCTACGGGGCTGGCGGCGGTCTCGCGACACTCATGTTCCCCAGGGTTCACTGTCCGCTGACGCGGACTCCACCCTGGGACTATTTCGGCCGCTGCTCTGGAGCGGATTCGCTGTACAAAGGACACGCGCAACCGATAGGCTTTGAGTTTGTTTGCGTGTTGGTGCGAGCACTCGCGCAAATTGAAATGGAGATGGAATGCCGATAGCGATTCTGGCGGGGATTGGGTGGCACATTGTTGGTGCGGCGTTTGCCGCGTCGTTTTACGCACCGATTGAAAAAGTAAAAAGATGGTCGTGGGAAACCACCTGGGCCTGATGCGGCCTCTTCTCGTGGATTCTTCTGCCTGTCGTTGTAGCTATTACCTGCTGCCCGAATTTCACGCCTTCTACGCGTCGATCGACTCGCAGCCTGCTGATCAAGGTCGCACTCTTCGGCGCGATGTGGGGCGTGGGCAACGTGAGCTACGGGCTGACGATGCGGCACCTGGGCATGTCGCTCGGGATGGGCGTGGCCATCGGAGTGACGCTGGTGGTGGGCACGCTGGTGCCGTCCGATGATGCACGGGCAATTCGCGGCGCTTTTCACCACCCGCGGCGGCATTTGACGCATGGCGGGCATTGTGGTTGCGCTGATTGGCGTCGCGGTGGTTTCCTACGCCGGGCACCAGAAAGAGAGCGCAAATAGGCGCGGAGGTGAAGGAGTTCAATGTGAAGCTGGGCCTGGCGCTGGCAGTCCTGTGCGGCATTTTTTCGTCGGGCTTTTCGTTTGGCCATCGATGCGCGCGACTCCGATGGGAACGCGGCGCTCTAAGATCTGGGCGTCAACCCGCTGTACGCGCGCGCTGCCCAGCTACGTGATCATCATGGGCGGCGGCGCCATCGTCAATATGAGTTACTGCTTCATCCGGCTGGCATGCAATGAAAGAGATTTCGCTCGCGCGCCGATCTGGCGCAGCCGGGCGGCATGACTGCTGAAAAACAGTGCATCTGGCCGCGGCCGGCGGCATCATGTGGTATCTGCAGTTCTTCTTTTATGCGTGGGGCGAAGCGCAACATTCCGCAGCAGCCTGGACTATGTGAACTGGATGCTGCACATGAGCCTGTACGTGCTTGTGCGCGCGGACTTGTAGGACTGGCGCTGGGCGAATGGAAGGGCGTGGGCGCCGGCCGATGCGGCTGCTGTGGGCTGGAATTCTGGTCATCATTGTGGCGGCGAATCTGGTGGGACTGGGGATGGCGTCGTAGAAACAGGGGCCGAGGGAACAAGGGAACAAGAAAGCGAGAAGGCAGCGTCAGGCCATGGTCGGTAGAGGGAGTTCCTTGTCGAGGGATTGCGCGATCAGGTCGGCGCGGAGTTGGGCGACCGTTGTGAAGAGGAGCGCCTTCATGCCGAGCGCCGCGGCAGCTTCGATATTCACTTCGCGATCGTCGATGAAGAGCGTTTCTGCAGGCTGGGAGCCCAAGTTTGTCGAGGGTGTAGCGATAGATCGCCGGATCGGGCTTGGCCATGCGCAGCTGATAACTCCAGACCAGCACGTCAAAGCGCGTGAGCCATTTGAGCTCGCGTTCCATGGCCTGCTGCATGGTGTCGCCGATGTTGGAAAGGATGGCGGTAAGGAATCCGCGGGCTTTGAGCGCCGCAGCCCAAGCCAGCATGGCTGGATTCAGCGTCATCCACATGTGCCCATCCCAGTGGATGAGCTCTTCGACGGCGGAGGGCGGCAGGGTGAGCCGGCCTGATGAAGAATGTCGCGCCAATAGACCTCGCCGGTGAGTTTGCCTTCGTCAAATGCGTGGCGATCGGCCCAATAAAGCGGATCGAGCTTTTCGGCGGGAAGGCCCGTGATGCGCATCATCTCGGCGTGGGCTTTGGGGTCGGGCGGGCCGCTCAGAACCATTCCATAGTCGAAAATCACCGCGCGCAGAGCCAAGCTCACACCCCTTTTGCGCCCGTGTATGGTGGAGGGGGGCGCTGATTCCATTGTGCACGATTCAATTGGTGTTGGGAGTGCGAGTGCGGGTGCGAGTATGGGTGTGAGTGCGGACGTGGACGCCCGCACTACAGCCGGTCAGGAGACCGACGGTACAGGACCGATGCGATTTTCTGAGAGAACTGCCTGGAACACGGAGGAGAGCGAGCTGGCGCGGGCGCACCGAAGCTCGGCGCGAAGCGGGTTTGCCGATTGCCGATCTGACGGCGTCGAATCCGACACGCTGCGGTTTCAAGTATTCCGATTCCCTGCTGGATGCGCTGGCCGATGCGCGGGCGCTCGATTACGATCCGCAGCCGCGCGGATTGCTTTCGGCGCGAGAGGCTGTGTGCCGATACTACGCGGACCACAGCGTGGCGCTCGATCCCGGCCAGATTGTGCTGACCACGAGCACCAGCGAGGCGTACAGCTTTCTCTTCCGGCTGCTTTGCGACCCGGGAAGCGAAATTCTCGTGCCGCAACCCGGCTACCCACTTTTCGATTTCCTGGCCACACTCGACGATGTGCGCATCAAGGCTGCGCCGCTGGTGTATGACGACGGATGGCAGATCGACTTTGAAGGTCTGCGGCGCACGATTACTCCGCACACACGAGCGATCGTCGTGGTGCATCCGAATAACCCGACAGGGCACTTTACCAAGGAGTGGGAGGCGGAAGAGCTGGCGCGCATTTGTCGCGCGTCGGGGCTTTCGCTCATTGTCGACGAGGTGTTTCTGGATTACGGCTTCGGCGCAACGCCGCGAAGCTTTGCGGCGGGGATCGAGGGAGTTCCGGTGTTTGTGGTGAGCGGCCTGAGCAAGATCGCCGGGCTGCCACAGATGAAGGCGGCGTGGATCGTCGCGACAGGCCCCGATAACGCGCAGGCACTGGAGCGGCTGGAAGTGATCGCCGATACCTTTCTCTCAATGAATGCGCCGGTGCAGTGGGCGCTCCCGGAATGGCTTGCGAGCCGGGCGGAGATTCAGGAGCAGATTCTGAGGCGTGTGAGCGCCAACCTCGCCGAGCTTGATCGCCAGCTTGCCACGCTGCCCACACTGCAGCGGCTTGCCTTCGAGGGAGGCTGGTATGCGGTGCTGCGGGTTCCCGCGCTCGAGCCCGACGAGCAAACGGTTTTGGCGCTTCTCGAGCGCGGCGTGTGGGTGCATCCCGGCTACTTTTTCGGGCTTCCGGAGTCGGGCTGGCTGGTGGTGAGCCTGCTCGGCGATGAGGCGGAATTTGATGGCGGAATGGTTACTGTTACTAACTACTTTCGAACGAATCAGTGCGGTAACTTTTGAGGAGTTCGACCGCAACTTCTTGTTGAAGTAATCACTCTATCTATATGAAAGAAAATGAACGACCGTAGCTGGTTTGTTTTCACTCAGAGACCAGCTCTCCTTCAGCGCTTCTGCAAGAATGGATTGCTCTCTCGTTCCTCGCCGATTGTCGTCGCGGGTCCATGCCCGGGCAATACTCGGGTCTGGTCCGGCAGCGTCATCAGGCGAGAATGGATCGAGTCCATGATCTGATCGAAGTTGCCGCCGGGCAAGTCAGTGCGGCCAATGCTACCGGCAAAGAGAGTGTCGCCGGCAACGACCAGCTTGAGCGGGGCAAAGTGGAGGCAGATCGATCCCTGGGTGTGGCCGGGGGTGTGAAGAACCTGGGCGGGATAGTGCTCGAGCCCCACGATCTGGCCGTCGGCGAGGCCTGCATCGGGCGGAGCGACCTCGGGAGGACGAACACCGAGCCACGCTGCCTGCGTGTCCATCATTTCGAGCAATGGAAGGTCGTTTTCGTTAAGCAGGATTGGCGCGCCGGTGAGGCGTTTGAGCTTGAGCGCCCCGCCTACGTGGTCGATATGCGCGTGGGTCACGATGATCTGCTTGAGCTTGAGGCCCGACTTCGTGAGCCGCTCGTGGATGCGCGCCACGTTGTCGCCGGGGTCGATGACGAGGGCCTCGCGGGTGTCTTCATCGCCAAGGATGGTGCAGTTGCAGGCGAGCGGGCCGACGGGAAAGGACTCGATGATCATGGGTACATTGTAAGAGCCGATGAGCCTTCGGTTCGGGTTGACCCCGGGTCCGCAAAAGCGAGGAGCACCCGCAGTAACAAGATGGATCCGAGGGCTGTTCCGAGATGTATCGAAAAAGTAACGAAAAGACGAAAACAACTGTTGCGATTCGCTTTTTATTCGCTATAATTCGCGCATGGCCGTCACTCGCAGACAAAAAGAGGTTCTGGATTTTCTCGAGACGTTCGTCAACCGCAATGGGTATTCGCCTTCCTTTGAGGAGATTGCGCGCGGCATGAGCTTGAAGAGTTTGGCTACGGTGCATAAGCACATTACCAATCTCGAAAAAAAGGGAATGCTGGACCGCGTGCATAACCGCAGCCGGTCAATCGACGTGCTGCCGCCGGGCTCGCGCACGCGATCGAGCCTGAAGCTGCCGCTGGCCGGACGCATCGCCGCAGGCCAGCCGGTAGAGCAGATGGAGAACCCGGAGACCATCTCACTGCACGACGTGGTGGGAAACCGCGATGTGTTCGCGCTGGAGGTGCGCGGCGACTCCATGCGCGACGAGCACATTATTAACGGCGACTATGTGCTGGTGGAGCGGACGCGCACCGCGCGCCAGGGCGAGATCGTGGTGGCGTTGGTGCACGGCTCGGAGACGACGCTGAAGCGTTTCTACCCGGAGGGCAGCGTGGTGCGGCTGCAGCCCGCGAATATCGAGATGGATCCCATCTACGTGCCGGCGGGACAATGCGCCATCCAGGGTCGGGTGCTGGGCGTGCTAAGGAAGTACCGGTGACGGTCATGGATCGTGGTTCGTGGGCCGTCGGTAGTGTGATGAACGAGTGAAGAAGTGAAGAGTGTGAAAAGAGTGAATTGAGTGGGCCGCGCAGGAGGCGCGGCCTTCGCTTTTTACTTAGCCCTTGGTTTTTGCCATGCGCTCGGCGCGCCAGATAGCGCCTTTGAGCGCGACTACCTCTTCGGTTCCAACCGGCATGCCCGGTGCAGCCGCATGCAGGCCCGCGAAGAACTCCTGGCGCACCAGATCCATTTTGGCGATGACACTGCCCGTCCACGCCACGGGAATCTCGCCGGCAATGTTATGTTTGCGGCGCAGTTTGGAGCGAACGAGGAGCACAAATTCCACCAGGTCGACCGCCGCTTGCTGCAAAGTGCCGACGGCGACCGCGTCACCCGCGTCGGCCAGTTCGTGGATGGTCGGGGCCAGCGCGGCAAAATCGGGAGGCGGCGTGCCATCGCCCAGATTGATGAATTCATCCATGGTCGGGGTGCCCCAGATCGCCATCACTTTGGGGATGATCTGGCAGGGCTCTTCACGATCGAGAGCGTGGAGCGCGCGGCGAATGGAGTTGACGCCGATCCAATAGCCCGAGCCTTCGTCGCCGAGACGCGAACTCCATCCACCCGCGGATTCAAAGCTGCCATCTGGCCCGCGGCCTATGCAATTGGAACCGGTTCCGGCGATCTGCAGGATTCCCGGGCCACCTTGAAAAGCAGCGTCGAGAGCGATGATGTGATCGCCTACTACTTCAGAACGCGAAATGCCGAAGTCGTCGAAGACGGCTGTGATCCATTCCGGAATGCCCGGCATGCTGGCGCTGGCCACGCCGCAGCAGGCGGCATCGATATCTTTTTCACCTGACTGCGCAAAGGCTTCTTTGAGCACGGCGCGCAGATTGGCTTCGGCCGCTTCAGCGCCCACACGCAATCTCTTAATAGATCCGCTTTGCCCGTGGCCGACGATTTTGCCATCGGCGACAATCGCTGCTCGCGTATTGGTACCGCCGCCGTCAATTCCAAGAACTACGCTCATGATTAAGTTGCCTTTCCAAATTCGGCAGGGGCTAAAGCCCCGGATTATTTTGGCGGGTTTATGGCACGACTAAAGTCGTGCCCTTTCGCGTTTTGTCCCGCTCGCGAAGTATCCCGCAGTCTACCTTTGCCTCAAATCGAGGCGGCTTCCTCTACTGCTTTTCCGGTGCGACGCCGTTATCGCGAAGCGTTCCCGACAGAATGTTCAGGCTGCCATCGGTTTTCGGCGGATTGAGACCCAGCAGATGCGCCATCCATGGATACAGATTTACGTTATCAAACGGAGCGACGGTTTTCCCTGCGCGCAGATCCGGTCCGGCTGCGAAGAAACTGGCTTTCATCTCGGGCAGAAGATGCGGATCGAAGCCGTGCATGCCGAGGTTGGGCGGGCGACTGGTTTCACCGGCAGCGGGAGGGTGGGCGCGAATGGCAAACGGTCCCGTGGCCACAATGATCGGGTCGCCTTCGCGCGGGTTCTGGTTGTAGTTCAGGCGGGCGGGCACGTCTTTGCGGCGATAGACGATGAATTGCGACGAGACCCGCTTGAGCTGATTGTAGACGCGGTCGCGATCTTCTTCCGTCTTGCCGTAGAGCAGATCGCCGACGGTATCGAAGGCGGAGAGATCGGCAAACTCGTCGAGGTTGATCCAGCCGCCTTCCGATTTCGCCATGCCGTGATCGCTGACTACGACAAGATCGATGGGCAGGCCGGTGGTGGCGAGCGCGGCGCGGAGTTTGCCGACAAGTGCGTCCATCTGAAGAGCTGCGGCGCGGGTTTCTCGCGCGTCGGGCCCAAACTCGTGGCTGGTGTGATCGGGTTCGAAGAAATAGATGGCGATAAAGTGCGGGCGGTCTGCGGCGGGGAGATGGAGCAACGCCAGCGTGTTATCGATGCGCGCCTGCTCGGCCTGGGGCGTGGCCTGAGTCTTGGCGTCCCATGTGGCGTTGTAGGAAGGCCGGAAGCCGGCGATTTTGGCCTCACAGGCGACCCACAGGATGCACGCAGTGCGCATGCCCTGGCTTTCTGCCAGGCTCCACAAGGGCACGCCACCGTACCATGAGCCGTCGTTCGCGGTTTGCTTGTCATACATCGAGTAGCGCGCGCCGCGCTCGGGATCGAGAAAGTTGTTGGCCACAATGCCGTGGTGTTCGGGATAAAGGCCGGTCACGAGGGTGTAGTGGTTGGGAAAGGTGAGCGAAGGATAGCTGGGCAACATGCCTTCGGGCGCCCACACGCCCGCTTTACCGATAGCAAGCAGGTGCGTTGCGTTGTCGCGTTTTGCATAGTCCCAGCGAAATCCATCAAGCGAGACGAGCACGAGGTAATGCTGGCTCTGAGCCCAGGTCGAGTTGGGGCCGTTGTCAACATGAGTGATCGGCAGGGCTGGATTGAAGTCGGTTCCCTGCCCTTGAGTGATGATCGGAGCGGCAACGAGGCTGAAGGCGAGAAGAAGTGCGGTGAGGATGGAACAGCGCAGAGCGCGAGGTTGCATGGGAAAAGCCCCTGCATCAGGGTATCGCATGGAAGTGCGAGTGTGAGTGCGAGTGTGAGTGCGGGCTGGGAAGCCGGCGCTACGTTTTGTCTCGCACTACGTGAAGACGCGCGCCCATGTTGTGCGTGCGAGGCCGACGAGAAGAATGGCGATTTTTTGGGCGGTGGGCACGCTGGCGCGGCGAGTGAAGACGTCGTAGTCTGCGCGCTCGATGCGCTTGAGCAACGCGTGGTAGATGGAAACTAGCACCCACAGCGCGGGGCGGCTTTCGCGATCGATCAGCGGCAAGAGTTCATCGGCGGAGCGGTAGTACTGCTCGGCACGCTCGGCTACGGAAGCGAGCAGGGCGCGCTCGGCCGCCGTGGGAGGCGCAGACGACGCGCGATGCAGGATGGAATCGAGTGATACTCCGTGCGCGGCGAGATCTTCGAGCGGCAGGTAGACGCGGTTGCGCGCTGCATCCTCACTCACGTCGCGCAAAATGTTGGTGAGTTGGAAGGCGATGCCGGTTTCCTCGGCTAATTTCTCGGCGCGTTCACCGCTGTAACCAAAGATGCGAATGCATACCAGGCCCACGACCGACGCGACCAGATAGCAATAACGGTAGAGATCGGCGAAGGTCGCGTAGGTATCGGGCGCGCCAGTGGACGCGTGATCGAGATCCATGGCGACGCCGTCGACCACCTCGTCGAGCAACTGGAGCGGAATGGTGAAGCGCGCGGTTGCGTCGCGGACGGCTAGAAACACGGGGTCGGTAGTCGCGGCGCCGTTGGCTGCTTCGTGCCATGCGGCGAGCCAAGCATTAAGCCGGATGCGGCGTTCGTCGCGCGGCAGGTTCTCGTCATCCGCCAAATCATCGGCCTGGCGCATGAAGGCGTAAATGGCGCAGATGGCGTTGCGGCGTTCAAGGGGCAGCGCGACGAAGGCGTAATAGAAATTCTTGGCTTCGCGCTTTGCAATCGTGCGGCACGTTGCATAGGCGCGGGCTAGTTCGTTGGATGAAACCGTCGAGGTCACGCAATCTTTCCTGTTGATTTTGGCCCGAGGCGCATAATTGGCACCATCTTGCCGCCCAATGCGCGCAGGGCCAGCGCTAGCTTGGTGCGCCTGGAAATAGACGGCCGCGCGCTCAGCACGTCATAGTCGCGGCGCTCGATAGCGCGCAAAATTTCCAGCCCGCCACGGCTGAAGAGATCGAGATCGAGAGCGAGATCGCGGTTGACGCGCCCGATGAGCGGCAGGCCTGTGAGGAAAAGGCCGCGGGCGAAGTCGACTTCATCCTTCATAAGAGCGCGGAAGGCAGGCGTAGCGATTCCCGAGGCGATGGTTTCATCCGTCACGCCGTGGACGCGCATGGCGACCTGCGGGATATAGACGCGATCTTTCGTGAAATCGACGCGCACATCCTGCCAGAAGTTGGCGAGTTGCAGGGCCGAGCAGGTGGCGTCGGAGAGGCGGAAATTTTCGCCGCTTACTTCGCCGCAGGCATAGAGCACGAGGCGGCCGACAGGATTGGCCGAGTAGCGGCAGTAGCCGAGCACGTCGTCCATGGTGGCGTAGCGCGTGACCGTCTGATCCTGGCGGAAAGCGACGAGCAGATCGGCGAACGGCTCTTTGGGAATGTTGCAAACGCGGATGGTTTCGGCGAGCGCGACAAACACTGGATGGCGGGCGCGGCCTTCGTAGCAGGCGTCGAGCTCGCGGCCCCAGAGATCGAGAAGCGCGAGGGCTACGGCTGGGTCACCGACTTCGTCACCCAAGTCGTCGGAGATGCGGCAGTAGGCGTAGATAGATTGGAAGTGCGGCCGAAGCGGTTTGGGCAGGAACCACGTGGCTACGTGGAAGTTCTCATAGTGCGACTCGGCGAGTCGCCGGCAGTACGCGAGGGATTCAGCGAGTGTGGGCGCGACTTCGGGGATGCGATAGCTCGGCGGCAGGGCGGCCCATCCGCGGGCGAGCAGTTCATCCGTCGTGGGCTGGGCTGTGGTGGGCATCTTACCTCGGGGGCGAAAAACCCCTTCCTTTTCATTTTAAGGTGGCGCGCGAGGGGAGAGCCGACCTAGCAAGTTCTGGGGGGGTGCTTTCCCACCCTTTCGCAGAAAACGCGAAAGGATGGGGCACGGAGCGTTTGTGCGGGGTCAAGGCTGCGAAAAGCAACCGCAGGTCCTTCGACTCGTGCGCCTTCGGCGGACTTGCTCAGGATGACAGATCAGTTTTGATGCGGGCTTCAGTTGGGGCTCGGCGCAATCGTGTGCGGGCGTGGACGCCCGCACGACAGCCGGTCAGGAGACCGGCGCTACAAGTTCACGGCACAATCGCGGTTTTGATTTCGCTTTCGGTGGAGCGGTTCATCAGCTTCTCAAAGACGCGGTTGAGTTCGTAGAGATGAGCATGGCCAGTGATGAATGCGCTGGCCTGAAAGCGTCCGCTCGAGATCAGCGCGAGGGCCTTGCGGCAGATGGCCGGCGTGTGATGAAAAGTGGCGCGGAGGGTGATGTCGCTATAGTGGATGCGGTTGGTGTCGAGCGTGACGTGGGTGTTCTTGGCGCAGCCGCCAAAAAAATTCACCGTGCCGCCTTTGCGCACCAGCTCGACCGCCTCCTGCCACGCTTCGGGCACACCGACAGCTTCAATGGCGATATCGACCCCACGATCGTTCGGCGTGAGGGCGCGCGCTTCCTGGATGGCCTTGCGAATCGACGAGCTCTGCACCACGTGGGTCGCGCCGAGCTGCCGCGCCGCTTCGACTTGGCCGTCGTGACGCACCAGAGCGATGGTCTCGTATCCAGCCAGTGAGGCCACGTGCAACATCATGAGGCCGAGCGGGCCGCCGCCGATGATGGCGATAATGTCGCCCATGCGAGGACGCGAATCTTCAAATCCATGGACGGCGCAGGCCAGCGGCTCAGTGAGCGCCGCGTGCTCGAGCGGCACATTTTCCGGGACAATGAATGTGTTCTTGGCGACGATGCGCTCGGGGATGCGGATGAACTCGGCGTAAGCGCCGTTGTTGAAGAGGAGATCGTCGCAAAGATTCTCCTGATCGCGCAAGCAGAAATAACACTTGCCGCAGGGTGCGGAGTTGAGCGCTACGACGCGGTCGCCGGGCGCGTAATCGGTGACGCCTTCGCCGGCTTCGACCACAGTGCCTGCCATTTCGTGGCCGAAGAGCGCGGGGGGCACGATCATGCGCGCGTGATAACCGCGGCGAAAAACTTTCAGATCGGTTCCGCAGGTGAGGGCAGCGCCCACGCGGACGACCAACTCGCCGGGTTCGGCTTTGGGAATGGGAACCTGCTCGATGCGGACATCTTCGCGGCCGTGGAGGACTGCGGCCTGCATGGTGCTGCGCCCGAGAAACGCATGCTCAACGGTTCTGCGACCGAGGCTGACAGCGGACTCGACCGTACGGCGGCCTTTGACGACCACCGCGTCGACGGTATTCAGTCCGACTCCGACGACCGTCTCGACGGTATCCAGGCCGCCCTCGACAACGTCCTCGACCTTCTTGCGGCTCTCTTCGACGACGGTTTCGACCGTCTTGCGGCCGCGGCGGATCGCGTCTTTCACCGTATTCGCCATCGAGTCCTCTTAGGGTTTGTTCGAGCTTACTCTGCGCCGGCCCCGGGCACAGGCTCCATCATAATCTTCATGGAGCCGGGCCGGGGATTGGATGCGATTTCAATCGCTTCTACCGCTTCTTCAAACGGAAGCCGATGCGAAATCAGCTGCGTCAGGTCGAAGCCGTTGCGGTAGCCATCAAAGACCAGACCCGTTACTTCGTCCAGGATCGGGAACGATGAAGAGTATGAGCCGAGCAGGGTCTTCTCGTCCACACAAACCGCAGCGGGATCGAAGGTGGCCTCGCCGTGCTGGGTCTGGGCAAAGAGCATCACCTTGCCGCCGGGGCGCACCGCGTCCATGGCGGTGCGGATGAGCGCGTTGCCGCCGACGGCCAGAATGACTGCATCGGCGCCGCGGCCTTCGGTCTCGGCAAACACGCGTTCGACGACATTTTCCTTGTCGGCGTGAATGGGATTGTTGAGGCCGAAGCGCGCGGCAATGGCGTGGCGCTCGGCGAAGAGGTCGGAGGTGAGCACGCGAGCGCCGGTGCGCTTCGGCGAGCACGGCGTGCATCAGGCCGATGGGGCCCTGGCCGATGACCAGCACCGTGTCGTCGGCGACGAGATTGAGCAGCTTTGTGCCCTTGAGCACGGTCATCAGCGGCTCGACAAAAGCCGCCTGCTCAAAGGGCACATCGTCGGGGATGTGCACGACGCCGCGGTTGGCGACGACGAAGTCCATCACGCGGATGTACTCGGCAAAGCCGCCGCCGGAGGGCTCGAAGCCCGCGGTGGCGCCGGTTTTCTTGTAGAGCGGGCACTGCGCGGGCGTTTGCTTGCGGCAGTAGTAGCACTGGCCGCAGGGAACGTGATGGAAGGTCATCACGCGGTCGCCGACTGCAAATTGCGTGACGCCTGCGCCGACCGCGGCGATGACTCCGGCCATTTCGTGGCCGAAGATGCGCGGCGCGGAGTGCGAGCCCATGTGAATTTTTTTGAGATCGGTGCCGCAGATGCCGCAGGTGGCGATCTTGATGAGCAGTTCGCCGGGTCCGATGCTCGGAACCGGCACGGTTTCAACGCGCATGTCGTTGATGCCGCGATAGACCACGGCGCGCATGGTGGAGGGGATTTTTTCGTCAAGTCGCAGTCTGGGGTTGGAGATTTGGGTAGCCATTCTGTTTTTCTAGTGTGACCTCATTCATCGAGAGATTGCCCATCGAGAAAATCGACGCAGCGACTCCGCGATGCTTTGGGAAGCCTTCTACTATTTTCGCCCATCCGGAGGAGTGCAGGCCAGTACCAGGGCCGGAGCAGGCAAAAGAGTAAAGGGAACAGGCTGAAAGCGGCCGTCGGAGGTAAGAAATGGATTGAAGTCCGGCAGGCGATCGCTGAGACCGTCGCTGACGCCCTTGATCGAGTAAAACGGGATCGCGCGCATGGCGGCGAGTCGGGCGATGGCCGCGGCTTCCATGTCGACGAGGGCGGCGTCGTAGGTTGAGGCGAGGCGTCGCTTCTCGGCGGGGCTGGCAACTCTTGGGCTGGTGACGAGCCAGAGATCGCCGGCTCCGGCGTCGCAGCGAAAGCGCTCGCCGGTGCGCGCGTCGATGACGCCGGCGACATTGTGGGCCGAGCCGGGGGCAATGTCGGCGCGCAAGGCTCCGGCCCAGCCGATGGAAAAAACGAGATCGATGGGACCGCCGTCTTCAATGGCGGCGAAGGCGCGCGTGGCGGCGGATTGGCCGGCTCCGGCGCAGGCGGCGATCCATTCTTCTTCTTCGTTGCGCTGCGCCCAGAAGTGGATGCCGTTGCGGGTCGAGTGCGGCCAGCCGCGGACGAGCGGCTTGAGCTCACCGGGCATCGCGGCGATGATGGCGGTGCGGGTCATGCGCGCGCCTGCGCATTTTCCGCGGGTGCGTAGCCGTTGGCGCGGAACCAGTCGATGGCGGCGCGCATGGCGGGGTAGACGGGAAGGATGCGGAAGCCAAGCTCCTGCTGCGCGCGGGCGCTGGAGGCGTACATTTTCTTGCGGCCCATGCGGACTTCTTCGAGCGTGGCGCGCGGCTCCTTGCCGCGGATGCGGCCGGTGATCCACTCCTCGAAAAACGCGTAGGTGGCGGCGACGGCGAAGGGAATTTTGACCGTGGGCGAAGGGATGCCGGTGATCGCCGACATCTTGTCGAGGATCTGCTTGAGGGTGAGGTTTTCGCCGCCGAGAATGTAGCGGCGGCCGGGCGTGCCTTTGGTGAGGGCGAGAACGTGGGCGCGCGCGACTTCGGAGACGTCGACGAGATTGAGGCCGGTGTCGACGTAGGCGGGAAATTTGCGGTTGAGGAAGTCGACGAAGATGCGGCCCGTGGGCGTGGGTTTGCGGTCGTTGGGGCCGATGGGGGTGGTGGGGTTGAGGATGATGACCTGCTGTCCAGCTTGGGCGGCTTTGATGGCTTCTTGTTCCGCGAGGAATTTGGAGCGCTTGTAGTGGCCGACCATGTCGCCGAGCGAGACGGGCGTGTCTTCGTTGATGACGATGCCGTCGGTGCGGAAGTGCATGGTGGCGACACTTGAGGTGTAGACGAAGCGCTTGACGCCTGCTTCGCGGGCCATGCGCAGCAACTCGCGCGTGCCGTCGACGTTGGCGCGGTACATGGCTGCGGGGTCGGGAATCCAGAGGCGGTAATCGGCGGCAACATGGACGACGGCGTCGCAGCCTTGAAGTGCTGAGCTGCAGCGAGGTTGGGTCGGAGAGATCGCCGACCACGGTTTCGCCGGGGATGCCTTCGAGATTGGCGAGGTTGCTGGTATGCCGGGTGAGGAGGCGCAGGTCGGCGCCTTCGGCGGCCAAGGCTTTGGCTACATGATGGCCGACGAAGCCGGTGGCGCCTGTGAGGAAGATTTTCATCGTATTGAAGCTCTAACCATCCTAAATTGCTGGGCAGCGCGGCTCGGATTGCGACAATAGCTAGGCGCGCGAATGGAATTCACTTAGAATATATGCAGGGGGTTGAAATGTACTTTTGGATTCATATTGTGCCAAGCCATTCACCTGTAGGACCCCGCTTTATGTTCTCTGTGGCCAATATGCAGGGTCCGGGCGGCTCTGTACCCTACGTCACGTTCGAAAGCCTCGACAGTTTGACAGCCTCCATGCGTTCGATCAATGTTCCCGACGAGCCCATCGGTGAAATGCAGAACGTCCTTGCAACTGGGAAGGCCTTCAGTCTTCCAAACGTTCATCTCACTGATCAGGATTTATCGAAGCTCGGACTGTATGTGCTCGGAAACGTACCCGAGAGATCGTCGGCCATTTCTGCTGTCGAGGGACTGAAGCTCGATTCCGAGGGTGAGGAGCGCCTTAAACGCAACAACCGCCTTCGGCCGGAAGAGCGGCGGGCGGAGACGATTGAAGCGTTCGCACAATCACGGAATCGCGAATGACAGAGGGCTACGACGCCTTCGACGATCCCTACGCCTATCCCGGCACGTCCGTTCTGCAAAACCGGCTGGACATAAGAGACTCCGGTGTTCTGGAGGCGTTCGAGGTTGAAATCTTCACGCTTCGCGCCGAAGAGCCCCTACCGCATGGCAAATTCGATCCCGCACACTACTGCAGCATTCATCACCATCTTTTTCAAGATGTTTATGAGTGGGCGGGGCAATATAGGACTGTGCGAACCTCGAAGGGTGGCAACGCGTTCTGCTATCCCGAACACATACCTGCACAGATGGATGCTCTCTTCCTATCAATTCACGGCGGAGAAGCATTTGCCGAAAAGAGCCGAAGCGAATTTTTGAAAGAGGCCGCCCGATTCCTCGGAGAACTGAATGCAATTCACCCGTTTCGCGAGGGAAACGGGCGCGCACAACTCGCTTTCTTGGGATTGATAGGGGCAAAGGCCAGCCATCCATTCGCGTTTGAACGGATCGACAGGAGCGCGTTCTTGCAAGCGATGATTGAAAGCTTCCTTGGCAGATTCGAAAGATTGACAGCCGAACTCGGGAAGCTTCTGACTTGATCGGGATCGCTAACGCAGACCGACTTAGAGAAGTCCCCCAAACCTTTTTTCGATTTTTACTCCAGCGCTTCGGGATGGAGGGCGATGTTCTTTTCGCCGGCGGCTTTCTTTTCGTTCCAGGCCTTGACCCAGTCTTCCCAGTGCTTGCCGGCGGCGCGGTCTTTGCCGGTGAATTCGAGGCGGGCGATTTCGGCGTAGGTGACTTTGCGCTTGTCGGGCGCGTTGGGCGTGAAGTACTGCACCCAGGAGTCGGCCAGCGTGGCGCCGGTGTGGCGATTGAAGATGTAGGCTTCGATTTTTTCGCCGGACTTGAGAGTGAGGGTGACGTCGCCGCGATAGTCGAAGGCTTTTTCGAGGGCGTTCTTGAGATCTTCGTCGCTGGCGAGCGTGGGAATCCAGCCTTCGAGGTGCTTCGTGTTCGAATGCCGGGAGCGAGTTCGAGGGCTTCGATTTGTTCGCGGGTGTATTTCTGGACTTCGGCGGTCATGGGTTCCTTAGCGGAGCTAGCGGTTCAGCTGGGCTACGAGTGAGTCTCGCGGCCCGTGTACAGACGTCGTCGCTACGGGACTGCATTCTCATTGGTCATCCCACCCCACGCTGAAGCGCGGGGCTAACAAACTTTGCGCCTACGGCGCGTACTAATCGTCTGACCCATGTTCAACGTTTCCCACCGTCTCAAAACGCGAGGGACGTGGGGCACCGATTCTTGCGGAATTACAGCTTGGCCATTTCGCGCTCGGGTTGCTCGATCTGCACCAGCGACGACGGGCCGGTGGGCATGGGCTCGTTGAGCAGCTTGAGCGCGTGCTTGTCGGGGTAGAGCGAGAAGCTGCCCTTGACCATGGCGAAGAAGCCCTTGAGCGAGCCGAAGCCTTCGAGGACCGCCGAGGGCTCGTAGCCGCAACTGACCATGCAGTTGGCGCACTTGGGATTGCCGCTGCCGACGCCGTACTCTTCCCACTTGGTGGTTTCCATCAGCTCCTTGAAGGTCTCGGTGTAGCCATCCTGGAGCAGATAGCAGGGGCGCTGCCAGCCGAAGATGTTGTAGGCGGGCGAGCCCCAGGGCGTGCAGTCGTAGTTGCGGTCGCCCATGAGGAACTCGAGAAAGAGCGGCGACATGTTGAACTTCCAGCGTCTTTTTGCGGTTGGAAAGGATGGCGCGGAAGAGGCGGCGCACGCGGGCGCGGCCCATGAAGTGGTTCTGGTCGGGCGCCTTGTCGTAGCTGTAGCCGGGCGAGAGCACGATGCCTTCGACGCCCATGGCCATCACTTCGTCGAAGAAATGCGCGCACGCTGTTGGGATCGGTGCCGTCGAAGAAGGTGGCGTTGGTGGTGACGCGGAAGCCGCGCTTGACGGCCTCTTTGATGCCTTCGACGGCGATGTCGTAGCCGCCTTCGCGGCAGACGGAGAAGTCGTGGTGCTCGCGCTGGCCGTCGAGATGCACGGAGAAGGTGAGGTACTTGGACGGCGTGAACTCCGGCAGGCGGCGCTTGAGTTCGAGCGCGTTGGTGCAGAGGTAGATGTACTTCTTGCGCGCGATGAGGCCGTTGACGATCTCGACGATCTGCGGATGCAGCAGCGGCTCGCCGCCGGGGATGGAGACCATGGGCGCGCCGCACTCTTCGACGGCGGCGAAGCACTCCTCGGGCGTGAGCTGCTTTTTGAGGATGTGCGGCGGATACTGCACCTTGCCGCAGCCGGCGCAGGCCAGGTTGCAGCGGAAGAGCGGCTCAAGCATGAGCACCAGCGGATAGCGCTTGTTGCCCTTGAGCCGCTTCTTGAGGACATAGGTGGCAACCGTCCACATCTGGGAGATTGGAACTGCCATTCGTGTTTATCCCTCAGGGGCTGAGGCCCCGACTTTTGCTCGATTCTCTTACCGGGGCTAAACCCCGTCATGTTCCATTGTCGAGCACGGCTCAATCGTGCCCTACACTCGTGCTCCTACATCTCGCTGATGCACGCTATCCGATGACTAGCCGCCGAGTGCGGCGCGTTCCATGGCCCGCTTGTAGGTGGTCAGGGCCAGCAGCGGGAAATACTGGCGATACATGGTGTAGGCCAGATAGAAGACCTTGGGGAAGCCTGTGCCGGTGATGATGCCCTGGCGCGTGCGGCCTTCGCCCATGGACTCGTCCCAGCTGCCGTCTGCGCGCTGCCGCGCGAGCAGCCAGCGCACGCCTTTGGCGATGGAGTCGGAGCGGTCGTCGCCGGCGGCGAGCAGGCCAAGCAGCGCCCAGGCGGTTTGCGAGGGAGTGCTCGACGCCGATGCCGCGCGTGTTGGGATCGTCGTAGCTGCCGCAGGTTTCGCCCCAGCCGCCGTCGGAATTCTGCACCATGCGAATCCACTCGGCGGCCTGCTGCATCTGCGGCTCGAGATGATCGACGCCGATGGCGTCGAGCCCGCGCAGCACCAGGAACGTGCCGTAGATGTAGTTGACGCCCCAGCGGCCGAACCAGCTTCCATCCGGCTCCTGCTCGTTGAAGATGAACTTGATGGCCTTCTCCACGCGCTTGTCGTCGCGCGTGTAGCCGTAGCCGGCGAGCATCTCCAGCATGCGCCCCGTAATGTCGACCGTCGGCGGATCGAGCATGGCGTTGTGATCGGCGAAGGGGATGTACTGGAAGATCATCTTGGTGTTGTCTTTGTCGAAGCTGCCCCAGCCGCCGTTCCGGCACTGCATGGCGAACTCCCATGCGATGGCGCGCTGCGCCACCTGGTGCTGGTAGCGCTCGCGGGGATTGTCGACCTTGTTGAGCGCCAGCAGAACCTGCGCCGTGTCGTCGGTGTCGGGATAAAACTCGTTGTTGAACTCGAAGTACCAGCCGCCGGGCTCGGTGTTGGGAACCTTCACGGCCCAGTCGCCCTTGTGGCGGACTTCTTTGGAGAGCATCCAGTCGGCGGCCTTGAGCATGCGCGGATCGTTGCGCGGCACGCCGGCTTCGCCGAGCGCGTAGACGGCCTGCGCCGTATCCCACACCGGGCTCATGCACGGCGTCATGCGGAAGGTTGGCTCGGGCATCCCGGGCGTGGGCGGCTGCTCGATGCCCAGCTTTTCAAACTCGTCGCGCGCGCGGATCACCTGCGGATCGTCTTCGGAGTAGCCCAGGCAGCGC
The DNA here is from genome assembly GCA_963699385.1 of uncultured Acidobacteriota bacterium. Lineage (GTDB taxonomy): Bacteria > Acidobacteriota > Terriglobia > Terriglobales > Acidobacteriaceae > Telmatobacter. The sequence continues at coordinate 19,669 of CAVOTQ010000024.1, forward strand.
AGCGCGATGATGGCGTTGAGCATGGCGGGATAGATGGCGCCCAGGCCGTCGGTCATCTCCAGGCGCTCGAGCATCCACTTTTCGGCGCGCTTCAGGGCCAGCTTGCGCAGCGGGCGGATGTGCACGGCTTCGAGCCAGTGCGTGATGCGGTCGAAGGCCAGGAAGAAATTGCGCCAGGAGATGAGGTGCTTGCGATCGACGCGCAGGCGCAGGATGGAGTTGGCGCGGCCGCCGACGAAGAGCTCGTCGATTCCCTGCTCCGGCGGAATTTTCTTGAACGGCTTTTTGGCGTACATGATGGCCAGCGGAACGAGGATGGAGCGCGACCAGGAGGAGATTTCGTAGATATTGAAGTAAAACCAGTTGGGAAAGAGGACGATCTCCGGCGGAATGGCGGGCACGGCATCGTAGTCGTACTGGCCCAGCGCGCAGAGATACATTTTGGTGAAGGTGTTGCACGCGACGACGCCGCCATGCGCGAGCACCCACTCGCGGCACTTGGCGAGGCGCGGGTCGGCGGCCGGAATGCCCATCAGCTTGGCTGCGGAGTAGCACTTGACCGAGAGCGAGATGTTGCCGGGACCGCCGGGATAGATGCTCCAACTGCCGTCCTCGTTCTGGTAGCGCATCATCTCGGTGAGAGCGCGCTGGAGGCGGCCGGGATCGCCGCTCTCGAGAAGCGTGTGCAGAAAGATGTAGTCGGCCTCGAGCATGGAGTCGGCTTCGAGCTCGCCGCACCAGTAGCCGTCGGGATGCTGCAGGCTGAGGAGGAAATCGCGCGCGCGGACGATGGCCGAATCGACATCGCGCAAGTCGGCGTCGATACGGCCGAATCGGGGCTGGCCTAGGCCAGATCGTCCGAAATTGGGCTCCGCGGTTTGTGTCTTCTGCTGCTCTGGAGTCATGCGGTCTGAAACGCCTCAAGTTTCCCGGGGAAGCGAATCTGCGTGAATCAGACTTTCGCAGTGTGGCGCGCTCAATTGCTGCGTGCCTGTTTTCGCGATCGGTTCTTAGCTAACGGCGATCGACTCGGATCCGCTGGCGCTGCCGATGGCCTGCACAATCTCAGGGGGCAGGCCGAAGCGCACATTTTCCGGCATCACCTCAACTTCTTCGACGTTTTCAAAGCCATTCTGACGCAAGTAATTCACCACGTCCTCGACCAGCACCTCAGGAGCCGAAGCGCCGGCGGTGACGGCAACTGTGTCCACGCCAGCGAGCCACTTAGGATCGATGGCCTGAGAGTTATCAATGAGGTACCCGATGGTGCCCAGGTTGCGCGAGACTTCAACCAGGCGATTGGAGTTGGAGCTGTTGGTGGAACCCACAACCAGTACTAACCCGGCATTGTGGGCCACGTTGCGCACCGCAACCTGGCGGTTTTCGGTGGCGTAGCAGATGTCCTGCGAGTGGGGACCGACGATGTTGGGAAACTTGACCTTGAGCGCGTGAATGATGTCGCGCGCCTCGTCCAGGCTCAGCGTGGTCTGGGTGAGATAGGCAACGCGATCGGGATCGGGAACCTGAAGCCTCTCGACCTCGGCAACGTTTGAAACTACTTGGGTTACGTCCGGGGCCTCGCCCAGCGTGCCTTCAATCTCGTCGTGGTCGCGGTGGCCGATGAGCACCAGCGAATAGCCCTGCTTGGCGAATTTGACGGCCTCAATATGGACCTTGGTGACAAGCGGGCAGGTGGCGTCGATCACCTTTAGATTGCGGCCCTTGCTGCGCTCACGCACCGCCGGCGACACGCCGTGCGCTGAGTAAATGACGCGCTGGCCGTCGGGGACGTCGTCGATTTCGTGGACAAAGATCGCGCCCTTTTCCGCTAATTCATTCACAACATAGCGGTTATGCACGATTTCGCGGCGCACGTAGATGGGGGCGCCGAAGGTTTCAAGGGCGATCTTGACGATATCGATGGCGCGCACCACACCGGCGCAAAAACCACGCGGCTTGAGCAACAACACCCTCTTCTGGGAGGGGGACGTTCCGGTGGAACCGTGATGGGGAATGGAATCGAGGACAGTTGTGGTCACCCGTTAAGTATACCAACGGGCGGGTTTAAACGATAGGAGGGAAATCGGGATAGAGCGACATGCGGAATCACAGGCGTGCCATCCCCAATTTCCGACCGCTCAACCCTTTACCAGCCCGGAAGGCGGACGATCGGCTGGGGCGGAGGCCCACTCCTTGTTTGGCTTTGAGCCCATGCGGAAGTGCAGATCGCCCCCGGCCACGATCTGGGCATGTGTGATCCAGGAACGGTTCCAATTCTTGCCGTTCAATTCCGCGGACTGAATATATACATTTTCGTGCGAGTTGTTTTCGGCCACGATGGTGAAGTTCTTGTTTGTTCCGGGATTGCGGATGGCGGCACGATTTACGATCGGGCTGCCGATGATGTAGACGCCGGTGGCGGCGTTGACGGGATAAAAACCAAGCGCCGCGAAGACAAACCAACTCGCCAACTGTCCGCAGTCGTCATTGCCGGGAATGCCTGCCGGAGTGTTGTTGTAGAGGGCGGCCACCTTGCGCACCCAGTACTGCGTCTTCCACGCCGCGCCCGCGAAGGGATACAGATACGGATTGTGATTGCTCGGCTCGTTGCCTTGCGCGTCCTGGCCGACCATGCCACTGATGTCGGGCTGCGGCGGCGGTGGGCCGGCCACATACGAAGGAGCCGTGAACAAGGCATCGAGCTTGGCGATGAAGGCCGCGTCGCCGCCATGCAGATCGATGAGTCCCTGCACATCGTGGGGAACACTGAAACTAGCCTGCCAGGCGTCGGTTTCCACGTAGTCGGGATATTGAATGTCGGGCTCGAAGGGATCGCGCCATTTTCCGTCGGTGGTTTTAGGCCGCATGAAGCCGGTGGATGAATCGTATACATTCTTGTAGTTCTGGCCGAGCTTGTAAAACGCAGCTGCATCGTCCTTCTTGCCCAGAAGCTCAGCCATGGCGCCCGCACACCAGTGGTCGTAGGCAATGTCGAGGGTGCACGAGACGGAGCCGCTGTCGAGATCCATGGGGATGTAGCCATACTGCCGAAAGTGTTCCTGCAGCTTGCCGTTATCACGCGAGTGCTTGATATCTCCAGCAGAAGCGTTTGCCGGTGCGGAGTCGCGGGCACCCATTGCTGTGTCGCGAATGGCCGCGTAGGCCGCCTCGGCATCGAAGTCGCGGAAGCCGCGCACGTAAGCGCCTAGAATCATGGCCGCGGCGTGAAATCCCGTCATGCTCCAGGTTTCGTTGCCCCAAAGCGGCCACATGGGCAGCGTGTGCAGACCGAGTTGCTCGTAATCGGCGAGCATGGTGCGCACGATGTCGCTGGTGCGGTGCGGCTGCATGAGCATGATAAACGGCACTTCGCCGCGATAAATATCCCAAATAGAGAGCGTGGTGTACTTGGTGAAACCGGGATTGGGGTGATTCTGGTGATCCTGCCCGCGATAGGTGCCATCGACGTCGTTGAAGGTGGCCGGAGCCACGAGTCCACGGTAGGCGTCGGTGTAGAACGTTTCGGTGAGTGCCTTGGTGGGCAGCTCGGCATCGAGAACGCTGAGCGCTTTGGCCCACTCTGATCCGGCTTCGCGTGTCACGGTGTCGAAGTTCCAGTGAGGCATCTCGGCTGCCAAATTCTTCGCGGCACCTTCCACGCTGGTGCATGAGATGCCCACGCGAACCACGAGCGGCGCGCCCGGCGCATGTACAAGGATCGCCTTGATCTCGGTGCCTTTCAGTTGGGCGCCCACGGATGCGGCGCTTACGATGCCGTCGACGCTAACGTCGATAGAAACGAGAGGCCGCGAGAGTTCCATGACAAAGTAGATCTGCTTGTCCTGGGCCCAACCGTGCGTGGCGCGCATGCCGCTGATGCGAGTGGCGCTCTCGAACTTGAGCTCGGCGCGATAGACCTTGCAGCCGATGCCGTGCACCAGATCGAGCAGCACTCCTTGCTTTATGCCGGATGGCAATTGCGAATAGCTGTAGCGATGCATGCCGCAACGCGTGGTTGCAGTCAGCTCCGCCTGCACGTCGGGCGTGAGCAGGTGGACGCCGTAATAGCCCGCGTGCGCAGTCTCGCGGTCGTGCGTGAAGAAGGAGCGGTATCCCGGCACCGCTTTGTCGAAGACCCAGCCGGAATCGAGGCCGAGTTCAGTGATCTGTTCTTGCGCCAAAGTTTGCGGCACACCCGCATCCCACGCCCAGTTGCGTCCCTCCACTACAGGCATCAAAAGAACGTCGCCGAGATCGCCGCCGCCCGTGCCTTGCACGTGGGTGTGACTGAAGCCGATGATCACATCGTCGGGATAGTAGTAGCCGGGGCAATGATCCCAGGCCGTGTATTCGCCGCGTTCATTCCAGCGCGTCTCCGGCTTGCCGGCGGTGTCGGGACTCAGTTGCACCAGGCCGAAGGGTGCCACGGCGCCGGGAAACATGTGGCCGCGCCATCCGGTACCGATCTCTGGATTGACGTTGCGCGCGGAACTAGCGCCCGATTGCTTGCCCGCTGGTGTCTCTGCGGCCAGCACTCGAGCGGCTCCGAGCCATACACCCAGGGGCGCACTCAGCGGCGCAACCGTCCCTGCCGTGGCTGCCGCGCACGCATGCAAAAACTCCCTTCTCCGCCATCCTGGACCTTGCTGCTGCATCGTAAACAACTCCTGGGTTCTGAATCGCAGGGACGATTATAGTCTGCGCAACAGACGCTTTTATTCGGGTTGGGGAGTGAGTCGCGCGCCTGTGTGACCAGTCACTCACAGATTGGCGCGAAGCAGAGAGGGTCTAATGTAGGTGCTTGGCCGTTTCGACAGCTTTGCGTTCAGATCGTTGTTCTGCGCCCCCCAATTGGAGTTTGCGCGCAGTGGTCATAGTAGCTCTGTAAATGGATTTGCGAAGCGGCATACTGAGCTATGAAAAGAATTCTGCTCGGACTCGTGCTCATCTTCTGTTTCGCAGTACCCTATGCGGCACAGGCGCAGGTGGTCGTGGTAGTACACCACCGCCATCACCGTCATCATCATCATCATCCCCGCCTCCAAATCAACCCGTAGTTTGGCGGAGAATCCCGTTGTCCCACCCTTGCCGCGAGCGTTTTCCTCGGAAAGAGACGTCAAGGATGGGGCGCCAGATTCGACTTCATGCTGTGCGAAGCCCTTGCTCAATGGACTTCGAAGGATTACCGCGCTCATTTGATTGAATGAGCCGAGCCGCCTGCCGAAATTCGGGCGGCTTTTCCACCAGGCCACTCTTGCTGGCCAATGCTCTTACAAGCAGTTCGCCGACTAGAATCAATCTAGTCATGTCTGAATTTACCCATCTGCATCTGCATACCGAATATTCCCTGCTCGACGGCGCTTGCGACGTTCATAAGCTCGTGGATCGCGTGGCGGCGCTGGGGCAGAAGTCCGTGGCCATGACGGACCACGGCAACATTTATGGCGCAGTGCATTTTTTTGACGCGGCTAAGGCTAAAGGCATCAAGCCCATCCTGGGCTGCGAACTTTACGTTTGCAAATCGGAGGATCACCGCGGGGACGTGACTTGGCGGTCGAGCGAGTCGGGCTCTCAGGGAGGCGAGCGGGAGAGCGAGTACAACCACCTGCTGGTGCTGGCGGAAAACGAGGAGGGTTACCGGAACCTGATCCGGCTTACATCGGAGGCAAGCCTGAGCGGGTTTTACCGCAAGCCGAGGGTGAGCAAAAAGTATCTAGCGGAAAACTGTAAGGGCTTGATCGCTACTTCGGGATGTTTGAGTGGCGAATTGTGCGAGGCGCTCGAGAAAAGCGACTATGCGGAGGCAGCTCGGGTCGCGCAACAGTACCAGGACATCTTCGGCAAGGGGAATTTCTTTCTCGAAATTCAGGATCAGGGGCTGGAACAGGAGAAAAACATCCGCGCCGACCTGTTTCGCCTGGAGCGAGAACTGGGCATCCCGATGGTGGCGACGAACGATTCGCATTACCTGTGCGGCGAGGACTCGCACGCGCACGACGTGATGCTGTGCGTGCAAACCGGCGCCAAGATTCACGAGTCCAACCGGTTCAAGTTCGATTCGGATCAATTTTTTGTCAAGGGCGCGGATGAGATGGAGGCGCTGTTCAAGGATGCGCCCTCAGTGGTCGGCCGGACCATGGAGATTGCCGAGCGCTGCAATCTGAAACTGCATAAGGTGGACAATCCCTTCCCCGAGTTTGCGGTGCCGCCGGGCCACACCATCGACAGCTACTTTGAGGAAGTGTGCAGAGCCGGGTTGAAGAAGCGACTCGATACGGCCGTGCGCCAGTTGGAACTGCGCGGCATTCGGCGATCGACTCCGGAAGAATACGAGGCGCGGCTTAATTACGAAATCGATGTAATCAAGCAGATGAGCTACTCCGGCTACTTCCTGATCGTGTGGGATTTCATCAAGTACGCGCGCGATAACGGAATTCCCGTGGGTCCGGGGCGCGGGTCGGCGACGGGATCGCTCGTGGCCTACGTCATGGAGATCACGAACATCGACCCGTTGCAGAATGTGCTGCTCTTCGAACGGTTCCTGAATCCGGAGCGCGTGACGATGCCGGATATCGACGTCGACTTCTGCATGAACCGGCGCGGCGAAGTGATCGATTACGTGACGCGCAAATACGGGCGCGAGCAGGTGGCGCAGATTATCACGTTCAATACCATGGCAGCCAAGGCGTCGATCAAGGATTGCGGGCGTGCGCTCGACATGCCCTATGGCGACGTGGACCGCATTGCCAAACTGGTTCCTGCCACGGTGGGGATGACGATCGACAGAGCGCTCGAGGATGTGCCCGATCTGCGCAAGCTGTACGACAACGACAAGCAGGTGCGCGAGCTGATCGACACGGCCAAGAAGCTGGAGGGACTGGTGCGAGGCGCCGGCGTGCATGCTTCGGCAGTGGTGATCGCGCCGCGCCCGCTCACCGAACTGGTCCCGCTGAATCGCACGAAAAACGACGAAATCGTTACTGCTTACGATATGAAGGCCGTAGAGAAGATGGGCCTGCTGAAGATGGACTTTCTTGGCCTGACGACTCTGACCGTGATCGACGACGCGGTGAAATTGATTGCGCAGACGCGCGGCGAGAAGCTCGACATCGAAGCTATTCCGATTGACGACCCTGAAACTTTCAAGCGCGTGTTTCATACAGCGCTGACCTCAGGCGTATTCCAATTTGAATCGCCTGGGATGCGGGACATTTTGCGGCGCTACAAGCCGGATACCGTGGAAGAGCTGACGCAATTGAACGCATTGTTCCGTCCGGGGCCGATGAACATGATCGACGACTTCATCGAGCGCAAGTGGGGGCGGCGCAAGGTGGAGTTTCAGCTGCCGGAGCTTGAGTTAATCCTGAAGGATTCGCTGGGCGTGATTGTTTACCAGGAGCAGGTGATGCGGATCGCGCAGGTGCTGGCGAGCTTCAGCCTGGGCGAGGCGGACCTGCTGCGGCGGGCGATGGGAAAGAAGGATCAGAAGGCGATGGCGAAGATGCGCGATCGCTTTATGAGTGGCGCGCAGAAGCTGGGACATCCGAAGGCGGCGCTGGAAGAGTTGTTTGAGCTGATGGCGAAGTTTTCGGAGTATGGATTCAATAAGTCGCATTCGGCAGCATACGCATGGGTGGCTTACCAGACGGCTTATTTGAAAACGCACTATCCGGTCGAGTTCATGGCTGCTCTGCTGACGTCGGAAACCTCGAAGCCAGACAGCGTGGTGAAGTACATCGGCGAGTGCCGCGAGATGGGCATCGCCGTCGAGCCGCCCGACGTGCAGGTTTCGGGCGCACAGTTCACTCCGCACGGCGAAGCCATCCGCTTCGGGCTGGCCGCGGTGAAGAACGTGGGCGGCAATGCCATCGAATCGATCATGAAGGCGCGGGCGGAAGTGGATGGACGCTTTAAAACTTTCTGGGAGTTCTGCGAAAAAGTCGATCTGCGCGTGATGAACAAGCGCGTAATTGAGTCGCTGATCAAGGCCGGCGCGCTGGATTCGCTAGGCACGCGCGGGCAGCTCAACAACGCTGTCGACAAAGCCATGGAGCGCGCGCAAAAAACGCAACGCGACGCGGAGCAGGGACAAAGCGGACTGTTCGGCCTGTTTGACGAAACGCCCGCGCGCGGCCGCGACGCCGACTCTCTGCCGCCGGCTCCCGATTGGGAAGAGACGGTGCGCCTAGCAAACGAGAAGGAAGTGCTGGGATTCTTTGTCTCCGGACATCCGCTGGACAAGTATGCGGAGAAGTTGCGCAACCTGACGGGCGTGATTACCACGGCCGAAGCGCTGGAGCGCAAGCCGCCGGAGCGGCGCTGGGGCGGGCAGCAGGACATGTCTGACGAGATCCAGGTGGCCGGGATTCTGAACGGATTGCGCGTGCAGAAGAGTCGCCGCGACCAGCGGCTGTATGCGCAAGGCTGGCTTGAAGACTCCACCGGCAAGATTGAGCTGATCTGCTTTGCGCGCGATTACGAGAAGCTCGCCGCACAATTGAAAATGGAAGTCCCGGTGCTGGTGCGCGGCATGTTGATGGGCGACGAGGACGCCGCGCCCAAAATCGCGATCAGCCAGGTGCAGGCGCTCGAAGAGATTCAGGTGAAGTTACCCACGGGAATACGCATCCGCATCAATCTCGACCGCGCCACCGATGAGATGCTGGCTGCGCTTAAGAACGCCGCTGACGCCGCACCGGGGCCCGGCAAGGTGCTCCTGCAGCTCGAAAAAAAAGGTGAGTACGCCGTAATTCTTGAGCCGGAAGGGATGACCGTCGCCGCTGATCGCGGCTGGGTGGAACGCGTGGAAGAGTTGGCTGGCAAGGGATCGGTGCAGGCGGTGGTTTAAAGACAGGGGCCGAGGGGACAAGGGAACAAGCAGACAGGGATTGGGAAACAGGGATTAGAAGACGACTGGCGATTGGCGAGTGAAAGCTTGTGCGATATAGAAAACTGGGCAATGGCCCGCTTGAAGTTTCGGAGCTGAGTTTCGGCACATGGCTCACGGTGGCGGGAGGCGTGGCGCGTGAGCAGGCGATCCGCTGCATCCACGCGGCGCTCGATCACGGCATTACGCTTTTTGATACGGCCAATCAGTACGGCGCGGGCGAAGCGGAGCGTGTGCTCGGCGAGGCGCTCAAGAATACTCCACGCGACCGTTACCTGATTGCAACCAAGCTTTATTTTCCCGTGGGCGATGAGCCGGATCGAGGACTCTCCGCTGCGCAGATTGAAAAACAATTACACAATTCTTTGGAGCGGCTGGGCGTGGAGGTGATCGACCTCTATCAGTGCCATCGCTACGACAAAGAAACGCCGCTTGAGGAGACCATGACGGCGCTCGATCGCGTGGTGCGCGCGGGAAAGGTGCGCGCCATCGGCTTCAGCGAGTGGACCGCGGAGCAGATCGACGCCGCAGCGGATCTCGCCGGCGCGCACGCGCTGGTTTCCTTCTCCGCGAGCCAGCCGCAGTACTCCATGCTGTGGCGCAAACCAGAGGCCGCCGTTTTTCCAGCGTGCGCGCGCCATGGAATTGGCAACCTGGCGTTCTCGCCACTGGCGCACGGGGTGCTAACGGGGAAATATGCGCCGGGCGCGCCGCCTCCGCCGGGATCACGCGCCGCGAGCGAAGAGATGAACCAGTTTATGGAGACGGCCGGTAGGCATTATCGTTCCGATTTTTTGCTCTCCGCTGTCGCGCAGCTGAAGCCCGTCGCCGCAGAGCTGGGAATGACGATGGCGCAGATGGCGCTGGCGTGGGTGCTGCGGCGGGGCGAAGTGGCTTCAGCGATCATCGGCGCCTCGCGCCCGGAGCAGATCGCAGACAATGTGCACGCCGTGGACGTGACACTACCAGCCGAAGTACTCGAACACATCGATCAGATTCTCGATGGAGTTGTTGTGCGATAGAAGTTGCCGGCGCGGGCCACACCGCGTTTTATCCACGCATATCTCGTTGCTGCCGAGCAGCGCGCCCGAATTTCTCACAATTGCGCAAATAGCCGGAAATCGCGGCCTGACCAGGTGTCTGAGGGCCGGGAGGCCCTCAGTACAGCCGGTCAGGAGACCGGCGCTACAAAGTGCGCTTGAACAGTGGCGTGGCAATCAGTAGCGTGCCGATGCCGAAGACCATGAGAAACAGGAGGTCCTGCCAAATGGCGATCCAGCCGCCATCTTTGAGCAGCACGGCCTTGAAGCCGTGAATCACGTAGGTAAATGGATCGACCACGCCAATGACCTGCATCCACTTGGGGAACGACGAGGTAGGATACATAGCGCCCGAGGGATAGAGCAGGAGGACATTGAGAATGCCGAACATAGCACGCGGCACCAGCGGATCGTCGACACGCACCATGAGCAGGAACATCATGCCGTTGAACGCGATCGAGCCGGCGATAATCAGGCACAGCACCTGCAGCATGATTACGGGATGAAAAACGACGCCCAGGCCGGCCATCAGCGACCCAATGACCGCTATGGAAATCCCGGAAAGCACCGCCTTGATGGCTCCGGCGATATTCAGTCCGAAGACCAGCTCAAATTTTGTAATCGGGGTCACCAGGTAGCCTTCGTGCACGCCGCGCGCCTTGTCGTCGATGTAGAGCATTCCGCCGCCGATCATCACTGAGATATACATCGCCAGCGCCACCGTCATCGGCAGAAGATACTTCAGATAATTCACGTACGGGTAAAGCTCCACTATTTCGAGCGCGATCGATTTCGTCAGCCGATCCTGAATCTGCGGCGAGTTCATGTCGTCCACGAGCGACTGCATTTCGCCTTCGAGCGCTGACGAAGTGAATAGATCGGAATTGTCAACTACGAATCCCAGCTTGGGAGCGTCCTCGGCGTAGACGCGGCGCGAATATTGCGCCGGAATGATTACCGCGGCGTCGATCTTGCCAGTGCGCACATCCTCACGCGCCTGCACTTCGCTGTTGTACTCGATAGTGGAGAAGGTTTTGATGTTCGCGGCTACGGCGTCAAAGGCTTCGCGCAACTTCACGGACTGCGGCCCGTGGTCGTAGTCCACTATGGCCACATGTGTGCCGACAATTTTGCCGCCGAATGCGTTGCCGATGATGATGAGCTGCAGGATCGGCATCATGAGCGACATGATCATGAGCATGGGCGAGCGAAAGAACTTGCGCATTTCGCGCTCGATGATGGCAAACATCCGGTTCATGGGCGCGCTCCCGGCCGCGGCGGCATCGAAAATACTGCCTTCACCTGCTCGTCGCGCAGTTGCCGCCCGGTGTAGTGAATAAACACGTCGTCGAGCGTGGTGTTTTGTACGCTCAGCGAAGTGAGCGTCTCACCCAGGCTTTGGGCTAACTCCACAATCTGCATGGTGGTCTTCGATCCCGACGTGGTGATGACGCGGTAGAATCCAGAACCCTCGGGTTGCACGCTGGTGACGCCCTCCATCTTCTGCAGGCGGTCTTGCCACGCTTCGTCGTCGCGGTCAAAGTGCACTTCCACCACATTGGCGCCGGCCACACTGTTCTTGAGTTCCACGGGCGTTCCCATTGCTACCAACGTGCCGTGATCCACAATGGCGATGCGGTCGCAGAGCTTGTCGGCCTCGTCCATGTAGTGCGTGGTGAGGAGCATAGTGAGGTTGCGTGTGGTTTTAAGCTTGTTCAACATCTCCCACACCGCAATGCGCGAAACTGGATCGAGACCGGTGGTCGGCTCGTCGAGAAAAAAGATGCGCGGATTGTGTACCAGGCCGCGCGCGATTTCGAGCCGACGCCGCATGCCGCCGGAAAGCGTTTTGGTTTGCGCATCGCGCCACTTGACCAGATCAACGGCTTCGAGTACCTCTTCGATGTTTTTCTTGCGCTGCTCGCGAGGCACGCCGTAGAGCTTGGCGTAAATCGAAAGATTCTCCTCCAGGGTTAGATCCTGGTCGCTGGTGAGCGCCTGAGGAATCACGCCGATGACGCGCCGCACGTCGTCCGGATCCTTGCTCACATCGTGCCCGGCTACCAGGGCCCTTCCCGAGGTGACGGGGATGAGCGTGGTCATCATGCGGATGAGCGTGCTTTTGCCGGCGCCGTTCGGTCCCAGCAAACCGAAGATCTCGCCCTCGGTCACGCTGAAGTTCACGTCCTTCACGGCTTCAAAGTCGCCGTAGCGCTTCCAGATGTGCTCCACCGCAATGGCCACGGGGCGCGGCGCGGCGTTGCCGTTTGCGGGCAAGCCGTTGCCGGACGCGCTCACTGATTCACCAGCTTCGCCTTGGGAATGTAGACCTCGGCCGTCATGCCGGGCACAAATTTCTCGCCGGGATTGGGGATCAAAAGCTTCAACTGAATCGTCTTGATGTCGCGCTTCATGCTGTTGACGTCGCGCTGCGTAGCAAAATCAGCCTCCGCCGACTTTGCGATTACGTAGCCCCAAATGGTGGCGCCGCTAGGCATTACCACGCGCAAGCTGTCGTGCAGTTGCACAGCGTCGGCCTGCGTCTCGGGCAGCGGCGCGTAGACCCAGGTCTGCGTCAGGTCCATGATGGTGACAATGGGATCGCCTTCCTTGACCACTTCACCCTGCCGCGTCGCCCACACGTCCACTTTGCCGTTGATGGGCGAGACGATCTGTGAATAGCTTTCTTCCACTTGTGCCTGTTGCGCCATGGCACGGGCATTGGCCTCATCGGCGCGGGTCTGATCGACATTGCGGGCCGACGCCTGGGCCAGCAGTTCGTGCGCCTGCGCCTGGCGAAGATTGGCCTGCGCCGCTGCAAGATTGTCACGCGCCGCATCCACCGCAGCCTTGGCGGCCCGGAGAGCAGTTACCATTTCATCGCGTGTTTGCGTGCTGTCAATTCCCTGCTGCGCCAGAGCCACGGCGCGGCTGGTGTCGGCCTGCTGATGCTCATACTGCGCCTGAGCCTGCGCCAGCGCGGCCTGCGCCGACTGTACCTGCGCCTGCGCGCTCACAACTGCACTCGAAGTCTCGCCGCGATTTTGCTGCTCTGTGTCTTCGGTGCTGTTCACTTTATAGCGCTGGCTCGCCTCGGTGGCTTCGGCGGCCTTCAGCTCAGCCTGCAGGTCCTGGCTCTCGATGACCGCAATCAGCTCGCCTTGCGTCACGTCCTGACCCTCTTCCACGGTCAGCGTCTGAATGCGTCCCGGAATTTTGGAGCTGACGATGACTTCGTTCGCATCCACGGTCCCGATCAGTTGCAAATCTGACGAACGCCGCGTGGTGGCGAAATACCAGATCAGCGATCCCACCAACAGCACTCCCAGAATGATAAAAACTCGATTTCGCGCGCTCACTCGCTCTTCACCTCAAATGATCGATTTCTGCTTGAAGTCGGAGGTCTCCGGCATGGGCATATCGGCCAGCACCTTGGCCGCTAATTCCGCACCGTGTTTCCGATCCTGAAATAGAGCCTGGCCGAGAAACTCCACGGTTGTCGCTCTTCGCGCCCGCAGCACTTCGGTATCGAATGGCTCAAAAGGCATGATCAGCCGCCACACCGGCGCGCTGAGAAAATAGAAGACGTTGCCGCCCAGTGCTGAAAGCACAATTTGCAGCCATTCAATTTCGATGAGCTCGCCGGACGCGATGCCTTCGCGCACCATTGACTGGAACATGGCATGCAACGGCGCGAAAATCCGCTTGGCCAGAATGGGCAACTCGCCTTCTTCGCCCTTATGCAGCCGGATCATCTCCTGCTGCATGAGGCTTTGGAACTCGCGCTGCGTCAGGATTCGGTCAAAATGTTCCAGTGCTGCGCGAAGCAGCCGTTCACCGGGGCTGGCCTCGCGAAGAAACACCGCCATCGAGCGGTCGCGCACCCGGGCAGAGACCATTTCGAGCGTAGCCGCGTAGAGTTTTTCCTTGCTCTCGAAGTAGTAGTAGAGCAGAGCCTTGTTGACGCCGGCCGCGGCGGCAATCTGCTCGGTCCGCGCCCCGGCAAGGCCGCTGGCTGCAAATTCGGTCAGTGCGGCATCCAGAATCCGGCCGCGCGTTTCGGCAGATCGGTCGGCTTGGGTTTCGGTTTGGTTTGGTGGCGTCATTTAATTAACTAACTGGTTAGTAAGTTAACCCAGACGCAGGACAATTGGCAAGCATTTTCTCCTATTCCGCTTTAGATTTTCATCTACCTTGATGATATTACTGTACTTATCGTGCAACGAAGCGCGCGGCTTCCTGCCTAATCGAAGATGACCGTCTTGTTGCCGTAGCAGAGAATGCGCCGGTCAAGGTGCCAACGGACGGCGCGGGAGAGCACCATCCGCTCCAAGTCTCTGCCCCGGGCGACAAGATCTTCGACCTGATCGCGGTGCGAGATGCGTGCCACGTCCTGCTCAATAATCGGACCGTCGTCGAGCACCTCTGTGACATAGTGGCTGGTGGCTCCGATCAGCTTGACGCCGCGGGCATGCGCCGCATGGTACGGCCTCGCTCCGGTAAACGCCGGCAAAAACGAGTGGTGCACGTTGATGATCCCGGCGGGAAAGCGCGCCACGAACGCCGGCGAGAGGATCTGCATGTACCGCGCCAAAATAATGAGCTCAATTCTGTTGCGCCCCAGCAGTTCGAGTTGCCGCGCTTCGGCCGCGGCGCGGGTATCTGTTGTGACCGTGACGTGCTCAAACGGCACCCCGTAAAAAGCCGCGAGATTCGAAACCTCGCGGTGGTTCGAAACGATGAGGGGAATTTCGCAGACCAGTTCGCCGGTGCGCCAGCGGTGCAGCAAATCGGCCATGCAGTGCAGATACTGTGAGCAGAAGAGCGCAACCCGCGGCTTGCGTGCGCTTGAAGTGAGCTTCCATGTCATGTTGAGTTCGGAGGCGAGCGCAGCAAAAGCGGCGCGAAAGCCTTCGAGGTCGAAACCGTCGAGTTCAAACTCGACACGCATGAAAAACAGACCAAGGTCGCGGTCGATGTGCTGGTCGGCGTGCAAAATGTTGGCGCCACGCTCGAAGAGCAGTCCCGACACGCGGGCGACAAGGCCCTTGCGATCGGGGCAATCGATCAACAGAACTGCCGAATCTTTCATGGTCTTTTCAGATTACGCCATGTGCTGCGCAGAATATGCAAGGGTGCCCTCGGTCCCTCGCATTCGGGGACCGGGGCGGAAAGCTAATCGTAGTAATCAAGCCCGAGGTGCGTTACCAAATCCGCACCCATAATATGACGCAGCGTGTTCTTGAGCTTCATGGACTGGATGAACAGATCGTGC
>CAVOTQ010000025.1:0-76339 GCA_963699385.1 uncultured Acidobacteriota bacterium
GGCGAGAGGAATCGCAAGCCTAACAAAATTCCGACGCGCCGCTACTCGCGCACGCCGATGCCCAGGGCCTTCATCTTGCGATAAAGATGGCTGCGCTCCAGGCCCAGCAGCTCGGCGGCGTGGCTGATGTTGTTGCGGGCTTCTTCAATCTTCTTCAGGATGTACTCGCGCTCGTAGGCATCGCGCGCCTGTTGCAGCGTCGAGAACTCCTCCGTCGAGCGCGTGCCGGCCTTGTGCGTCAGCGGCGGCAGATGCTTGCGCTCGATGCGCAGCGCGCGGGGATTGAGAATCAGCACCCGCTCGATCACATTCTTCAGCTCGCGCACGTTGCCCGGCCAGTGATATGCGGCCAGCGTCTCCAGCGCCTCGTCGCCGATCTCCATGCGCGGGCGGCCGTACTGGCGGCCAAACTCGGCCAGAAACTCGCGCGCCAGCAGCGGAATATCCTGCTTGCGCTCGCGCAGCGGCGGCACAAAAAACGGAACCACATTGAGCCGGTAGAAGAGATCTTCGCGAAAGTTGCCCTTGGCGATCTCTTCTTCAAGATCCTTGTTGGTGGAGGCGATCAGGCGCACATCCACGCGCAGCGGCTGCGTGCCGCCGACCGGCGTAAACAGCTGGTCGTCGAGCGCGCTGAGCACCTTGGCCTGCGTCTTCAGGCTCATGTCGCCCACTTCGTCCAGAAAGAGCGTTCCGCCGTCGGCGCGCTCCAGCGTGCCGCGCTGCTCCGGCGGGCCCGCCGGGTTGCGCGCCGTGCCGGTAGCCGAAGAGCTCGGCCTCAATGTGCGCCTCGGGAATGGCCGCGCAGTTCAGCTCGACAAAAACCCGGTCGCGGCGCAGGCTTTCGGCGTGAATGGCGCGGGCAATCAGTTCCTTGCCGGTGCCCGACTCGCCGTAGATGAGCACGCGGCCGTTGGTGGGCGCCATCAGGCGAATCTGCTGGCGCAGCGCCTTCACCGGAACGCTTTCGCCGGTGAGCACCGAGCCGACGCTGAACTGGCGCTTGAACTCCAGGTTCTCCGTGCGCAGCCGCCGCGCCTCGACCGCGTTCTTCAGCACGATCAGCGTGCGATCGAGCGAGAGCGGCTTTTCAAGAAAGTCGTATGCGCCCAGCTTGGTGGCCTTGACGGCGGCCTCAATGGTGCCGTGGCCGCTGATGATCACCACTTCCGGCCGCATCTCCGACGGCCAACTGGTGAATGTCGGCCAGCACATCGAGGCCGTCGCGGTCGGGCAGCCAGATGTCGAGCAGGACCACGTCGTAGGGCGCGTCCTGCAGCAGCACCAGGGCCTCGGCGGCAGTGGCCGCGCTGGCCACGCCGTAGCCCTCTTCGCGCAGAATCTCTTCGAGCGAAGTGCGAATCTCCGCTTCGTCGTCCACCACCAGAATGTGATTCATGAGGCGAGTTCCTTCACGGCTGCATCTGCGCTACCGCGCTCGGCTCTGGCGTCGGGCTCGAGTCATCGCTGCGGGCTCCATCAGCGGCAGGCGCAGCAGGAAGCGCGCGCCCTTGGGGCTGTTGGCCTCGGCGCGCAGGGAGCCGCCATGCTCCTGCACAATCTTGGCCGCGATCGAAAGGCCCAGGCCGGTGCCGCGATGCTTGGTGGAATAGAAGGGCAGAAACAGCCGCTCGCGAATTTCATCGGTCAGCCCGTGGCCGGTGTCGGAGACGGCGATCTCGACCGCCGCGCCATCTTCGCTGAGCGAAGTGTGAATGCCGAGCACGCGCAGCAGGCTGCCCTGCATGGCCTCGGCGGCGTTGTCGATCAGGTTGGCCAGCGCGCGGCGAATGGCCTCAGGATCGGCCAGCACCGTCGGCAAGTCCGGCTCCAGATCCCGCTGCACGGTGATGCCCTCCAGCCGGCCGGCAAACAGCGCCAGCGCCTCCTCGGCAACCTGGTTCATGTCGCAGGCGCGCGGCTGCGGCGCGGGAAACTGCGCCAGCGCGGAGAACTGGTCGACCAGCGTGCGCAGCGTGCCCACGCAGCCCAGAATCACCTCGCTGCATTTGCGAATGATGGTGGGCGAATCCGGCTGGCCGCGGTCGAGGTGCCGGCCGATGCGCTCGGCGCGAGAGCGCGATGGGCGTGAGCGGATTCTTGATCTCGTGGGCCACGCGCTGCGCCACTTCTTTCCACGCCAACTGCCGCTGCGCGCGCAGCAGCTCGGTCGTGTCTTCGACCACCAGCACCGTTCCCGGCTGCCCGTGCGCCAGCTCAAGGCGCGCGCTGGTGATGGCCAGATGAATGGTGCGGCCGCGGGCGTGGAACTCAATCTCAGTGGAGGCCGCGCCCATGCGCTGCCCGCGCCGGATCACGCCGGCCAGGTCGTCCGCGCAATCGGCGGGCAGCAGCGATTCGATCCTCTCGCCGGCCAGGCTCAGCGTCCTCGCGCAGTCCCATCAGCGCGGCAAAGGCGCGATTGGATTGCAGCACCACGCCCGCGCCGTCCAGCGTGACCACGCCGCTGGGGAATGGTTTCGACGATCGTCTCCAGCTCGCGGCGCCGCTCCTCGATGGCCAGGTTGGCCGCGGTCAGTTGCGCCGACGAGCTCTCGGCCAGCTGCCGGCTGGCGTCCAGATCGGCGGCCATGTGGTTGAAGGCGCGCACCAGGTCGCCCATCTCGCCGGTGGCGAGCGCGGCACGCGATGGTCGTACTTGCCGGCGGCAATCTCGTCCATGGCGTCGGCCAGCGCCTCAACCGGCCGCGTAATCTGCTTGGAGAGAAACAGCGCCAGCCAGACGCTGGAGAAGAAGACGAAGACCGTGATCAGCAACAGCATGAGGAAGAACGTGGTGCGAATGCTGGTTGCGCGAGCGGAAGAGCTGCCAGTATTCGGCCGCGCCGGAGCGGATGCGCGCCGCGGTCTGGCTGAGGCCCTGCGGCATGGGCAGCGCCACCACCACCACCTTGCCTGAGGCGGTGGCCGCCATGCCCAGCGCGTACTCCTGCCCGGCCACTCGCAGCACCGGCTCATCGCTGCGCTGCGCGGCGGAAAGCAGGATTTGCGGAGAGCGGCCCGTGGAGCGGAACGGCCGTCCCGGCTCCCCTTCGTCGAGCCAGGGAGCAGGCTGGCCGGGCTGGACTCGGGCGGCGCCTGGAAACTGGCCAGCATCCTGCCGATCCTTGCCATAGACCACGACAAATCCGCCGTCCAGCGTGATGCGATGCGAGCTCAAGCTCCGTCCTGCAGCGCCGGCAGGTCCCGGTCCGGCGCGCCTGAGGCCGCAATCGACTCCGCCTCCACGCGCGCATTGCTGGTGACATATTGCGCCAGTTCCAGCACCACGCGCGTCGAGTCTTCGCGCAGCTCCGATGTGGGCTGCGAGAACCAGCGGTCGATGGAGCGGTTCATAGCTGGAAGCTGAACAGGAACATGAAGACCGCGGGGGTGAGCGCGATCAGCGCCGCGCCCAGCACCATGCGCGTGCGCAGCCGCGCGCCCAGCGCGCTGCTGCTCTGGTCGGCATAGAGCTTGAGAATGTTCCTGAGCAGCAGCATCAGCAGCACCAGCAGCAGCAGGAACACCAGCACGGTGAGGCCGGTAAAGGCCAGCGTCTCGCCGGAGGTTTCAGGATTGAGAAACCGGACGTTGGAGGTGTTGAATGCCTGCAGCGCGCCCAGCAAGGCGAAAAACAGCAGCACCCCGCCCAAGAGCAGGGCCATCGACCGCCGCCGTGGATCGCCGAGAAACGGCATGCGGCGATTATAGTGCGGGGCAATGGAGAGGACAGGTACCGCCGGACTCCTGACGGCTGTAGTGCGGGTTTCCGGACCCGCACATGTGCGAGGATCATCGCGAAATTACGAGGTCAAAACCCTACTTGAATACCAGAAACTTCAGCCAGCCTTCCCAGATATCGGACCAGGCGTGGGCAATGATGTTGACGCGGAGATTCCTGCGCCAGGCGGCGAGCGCGCCATAAAGAACGCCAAGAACGCTGATGACGACGACATTCCTCCATCCCTGATAGCCGTGAAAAAGGCCGAAAACCAGGGCCTGCAGAACGATGGCCCATGCAATGTTGCCGGTGAGCGCGTGAAACTGGCGCTGCAGATAGCCGCGGAACGCCATCTCTTCGCAGATGCCGGCAGTGATGCAGGTGGCAATCCAGACCAGAACTTCGACAAGCTTTTCGGCAGAAGGCTGTCGACGGTTTTCGCGTTGCCGGGACCGAGGAGCCAGTGGACACCGAAGGCCGCGCCTTCCCACACCGCCCAGAACGGCAGCACGATGGCGAGATCGGTCAACACATCGCGCCAGCTCTTCCAGCGTCCGCCCGCGAGGTCCCACAGGTTGCCGCCGTGCCTGTGCACGCCCGCCCAGCAGAAATACAGGAGCACCCAGTCCATGACGAGAGCCGTGAGATAGATCGGAATGGCGTAACTGTGGCCGGCGAGTTGTCCGGATCCCGCGCCGCTGCCGCCGCCCGCGTGCTGCTGGCAGAGCCCTAAAACCAGCAGCGCTGCCATAATGGCGATAAAGCCACCAAGGTGCCTCCATGAGGCGATCGGTTCAGGCCTTGGCGGTCTTGTGGGAAACGTGCAATTTACCTGCATTACGTTTTTCCTTTCCGATTGCCTTACGCCGCCGAATGGCTGCCAACTTGCGCAGCGTCGTCAGCGTCTCTTCAGCCCAGCGCAAATGTGCTTCCAGCTCCATTTGTCCGAATCGCGCCGCCATCCGCCAGTACGGCACGTCGGGGTAGCGCCGCATCTGCGCTAACAGTTCGCGCTCTATTTGCCGGAACTTCTCGAGATACGACCTTTCGATATTCGCCATGCGCTCCACGTAGCCGATCACAGCCTGCGGGCCCGCCTGCACCCCGAAAAACAGCTTCAGGAGCAATTCATTGCGCGGCACCTCGGACTGGGGCTCCACAGCCAGCCATTGTGCCAGGCGCGCCCTCCCGCTGGGCGTGATGGAATAGACCTGGCGGTCGGGTTTGCCCTTTTGCTTCTCCGTCTTCGCGGTCACGAGGCCGGCGGCCGCAAGCTTCTTCAGGTTCGGATAAATCTGCCCGTAACTCTCATTCCAGAAGAAGCCGATCGATGCGCGGATGGACTGTCCCAGGTCGTAGCCCGACATGGGTTCCACGGTTAGAAGTCCCAGGAGCACTTCCTGGCTGGAGCTGGAGCGGCGTGCCATAGTTCTATTAGATATATGCCTGATAGATAGTCATGTCAACAGAAATCTTTCCGCCTGGGCGGGCGACGGCCGTCGCACAATTCACGCACGCCGGCCACGTGTAGACTAGTAGCCAAATCGATTGCCCCCTCGAAATCTTCGTCGATATTCAGCCTGCGAGAGGTGGAATGTGTTTCGATTCCGTGATTCCCGCCGCGTTCTTCGCTACGCAATTGCGTGCCTTCCGATCGCCGCAGCCGCTTTCATCGCTCACGGGCAAACTCCGGCCACTAACACCGGTTCCCTCGCCGACATGACTCCGGCCGCGCGCGCCGAGGCGAACCAGGGTATCGATGCCTTCAAGAGTGCGCACTATGACGAGGCCATCGCGCACTTCCAGAGAGCTGTGGAACTCGATCCGGACAGCATTCTTGCCAAGTCTTACCTTGGTTCCGCGCTTTCAGAAAACGTTGTACCCGGAGTCCAGTCACCGGAAAACCTGGAGACCGCACAGCGGGCCATTGACGCTTTCAAGCAGGTCCTTCTGAAGGCTCCGCACAATGCAATCACCATGAAACAAATTGCGGGGGTCGATTCTTACATCGGGAAATGGGACGATGCCAAGGTGTGGCAAAAGAGAGTTCTCAATGAAGATGCGCAGGACGCCGAGGCTGCCTATACCATCGGCGTGATCGATTGGATGGAGGCGTACCACAACGTCGCAGCGGCACTCACGCCGGCCGGCATCCGGGATGACGGGTTTGGCAACGTTCATGCGCCCGCTCCGCTAATGGCAGACCTCAATGCCAGGAACGCTCCGCTGGTCGAGGAGGGCATGCAGTACCTGATGGAGGCAGTCCAGCTGCGGCCCTATTACGACTACGCCATGCAGTATCTGTACCTGATGTACCGGCGCAAGGCGGATTTGGACCGAGGCAATGAACAAGCCCGCGAGGAAGACGTGAACCGTGCGAACGACTGGATGCGAAAGGCAATGGACGCGCGAAAGTTCAATGAGACCCATCAGGTTCACGATGCGGGGAACGGCGGCAGCAACGACGCCCTGGGAGTTGCTCTGATGGCTCCGCCACCTCCACCGCCGCCTCCACCACCGCCACCGCCAGTTCGCATTCCCTCCGGAGGCGTCGCGGGCATCTGCTGCCTTCCGAATCCCAATTCGCAGGGATCTGTCCCGAAGAAAGTCAATATTTCAGCCGCCGTTGCGGTGGGGATGCTGATCGAAGCGACCCTGCCGGTCTATCCGCCCATCGCCCGAGCCGCCCGCGTCACCGGAACGGTGGTCCTGCAAGCCATCATCTCCAAAACAGGCGAAGTCGAAGACCTTCGCGTTATCAGCGGGCCGGCGATGCTGCAGCAGGCCGCGCTGGATGCCGTCAAGACATGGCGCTACAGGCCTTACCTGCTCAACAACGAGCCGGTGGAAGTGGAGACCACGGTGAATGTGATCTTCAGTCTGACCCGGTGAGGAGCGACAAGAAGGTCAGACCGAAGCGGGTTGTGGCGCGTCTTTTCCCGGCTCTCAGAATCGCAATCCGGGGCAACTCCGCTCTCGGCCGCCATTCAAATTTGCGAGCAATCCAGCGGGCTCAGCATCAGGTTGCTGATGTTCATCACGATGGGATCGAAGCCAAACCGCGGATCGGCCGACAGTTTCTTCCACGCGGGATCGTTTCTGAAAACATCCCACTTCGCTTCCAACTCCGCCGTATCGCCAAAGCTCAGCATGTACGTCAGGCACGGCATGCGCGAACCCACCAGCGTGTCACCGAAGAACACAGGATGAAAGCCTGCGGCCTTGAAGATTTCGAACTCGCCGGAGTGGAACATTTCCACCTTGCGCACGTGCTCGCCGTTCGACGGGCTCTCGTACGTACGAAGTTGAAACATGCGCTTTGATTTGGAAGCCGGCGGCGTGACCCGTGGCCAGCCCTCAAAGGCGGCCAAAAGCCACGACTCCACGCGCTCGAACGCGGGCGCTCCCGCCGTGGCATTCCAGAAGGGCGCAGCCGCTGCGAGAAACTCCGCATCGCGCGCCAGCCGCAGATCCAACTCGGCCAGCATGTCTACGGACGCGCCGGGGATCAGCAGGTAGTACGCCGGCGTCTCCGGGCCAATGTCGAGCCTGAAGGCGCCTGCCAGACCCAGGCCCATGCGCCCCAGCGCTGGAATCAATGCCCCGGCAAAATAGTTCTCCGTCAGCTTCAACTCGGGCCCGCTCTTGAGCTGATAGCGGCGCAACAGGTAGAACTCGCGAGCCCCACCCGCCGGTGCCTGGGTGGACGCGAGCCGGGCAGAGGCCATGGCAGAAGCGGCGAGCGTAGTAGCGAGAAACTGACGGCGTTGCATCGATCCCTCCTGAAGGAAAGATCATTGTAAGCCGCCGCGCACCACTGGACTTTCCGCTGCCGGCGATTCTCCGCCTGCGAACCACCCGCTCGGCGAAAGCCGCACCCAAGAGTCCAGCGAGCCCCGCAATTGTCCTCGAACGCACAATTCTCGTGAAAAAGCCCGTCAGATCCAGGCTGTTACGAAACGGGCGATTGAGGTAGACGAGAAGCGGTGTTCGGGTTGGCCGGACATCGCTTTTTGTTTTGGAGGAGGTTGTTTTCCGAGCAAGATCAGATTGGTTAAGTGGCGCGGTCGTGGATGGAGGTATTCAGCAAGCCAGCGCCGCGGCCAGCTTGTGACCTCCGAGGACATTGATCATGCGTTTCAGGTTGTAGGCCATAGTTGCCAGGCCGATCTCGGTTTGTGCTCCTCCAAGTCCGCGCAGCAGGAATCGCGGGTTTCCGAAGATGCGATATTTGAGGGTTGCGAAGGGGTGTTCTACGATGCATCGTCGTAGCCGCATGGCCTCAGGCGTGGCTCGTTGTTGCATGCGCGTGAGCGCTCCTTCATGCAGGTGGCGGGTAATCCAGCGACGCGATGCGGTAGTGCAATTGGTCCTGATCGCACAGGCTTGGCATGTTTCGGCTTCGGCGGCATACATTATGCAGCGGTCCCTGCGCGACAGTTGTATGCGTACCAGCGTCTCGCCATCGGGACAGCGGAAGGTGTCCGTTTTCTCGTCGTATTGGAACCGGCTGCGGTCGAACAGTGTGCCGTCGCCCTTGTTGTTGACGGAACGGTTGGCTGGCACGTGCGGCACGATGCCCTGTTGCTCGCATTGTTCGGCCTGCTCGCCGTTGGAATAACCGGCATCGGCAACCACGTGGAGAGAGTCCGGTACGCCCACCGCCTGCTTGGCCGCTTGGGCCATGGGCAGCAGGCTGCGGTTGTCGGTTGCCTCCGTGGTCACCTGCTGGGCCACGATCAGCGCATGTTCGGCATCTACAGCGGTCTGCACGTTATATGCAGGAGTAAGTGCATGGGCATGGCCAACGCGCATCAAGTGCGCCTCCGGCTCCGGATGCCTGTTCAGCTTCTCCAGTGCCGTCGCCACGGCATCTGGATCGATGACCATTTCATCCCCTTCATCGGCTTGCTCAAGCTGCTCCAGATAACGCTTCACCGCCTCGCGCTCGTGCACACTGCGAGCGCTGCTGGCGGCCTGGAACTTGGAACCATCGATGGCTATCCACTCACCCCGTACCAGGCCCACCGAGCGCGCAAAGCCAACCAGCGCGGCCCCCGCCTTGGTGACCGCTTCACGGTGCATGCGCCGGAATTCGGCGATGCTCTTGTAATCGGGAGCCAGACGGCCCAGCAACCACATCACTTCCACGTTGCGCCTGCACTCGGCCTCCAAACGCCGTGAGGAGCGGATCTGCTGCAGGTAGCCGTAGAGATAAAGCTTCAAAAGTTCGCGCGGATCGTAACCAGGCCGTCCCGTTTCCGCCGGCTCGGAACGCTCGAACCCGAGTTCGCTCATCTCCAGCCGCGCAACGAAAGCGTCGATCACCCGACAGACGTGATCGCCCGGGACAAGATCGTCCAGCACCACAGGAAACAATGTGCCTTGGGTTCGTCCCTCACCTTGAATGAAGCCCATGGAAAATGCCCTCGCTCACCACGAGGGCATTTTCCCATGATTTCAACGGTTCATTCAGGCTTTCGTAACAACCTGAGATCGCCGCAACTTTCCGCCGCCCAGCGGGTTGGATTGGACGGAAACATAGCGAGGTTACCAAATTTTTCGGCACTCCCGCCGAAACCTGCGCCGCCGTTCCCTTGGGATCGGCGGCTTTTTTTGTGTCTCATCCGGCCGCGGTCTGTAGCTGCGAGCTAAGGGGTCCTATTTCAGTTCGTGCAGCCGAAAATCCTTGAAGGTAATTTGATAACCTTCTGACTCGAGCCCGACATAGCCCTCGGCCAGCCCCACCTTGGCCGTGTTCACCACCTTGCCGTTCACGGCCAGCGTACACGTGTCGCCCACGCAGCGAATGTCGAATGTGTTCCACTCGCCCACCGGCTTCACGCGATCCTCCGTCATGTCTTTTTGCAAGTTGAAGCGCGTGGGCTTGCCGTCCACCGGCGTCAATCCAAAAATGTAGCCGCCAGCTTGCGAGGTCTGCGCCTGGTGCCAGATGGACCCGTCCAGGTTGTTCCGGAAGAACACGCCGGAGTTGTACTTCGGGTTCGGCGTCGCGACCGGCGTAAAGCGCCACTTCACGTGAAAGGTAAAATTCTTGAGCTCGCGATTGAAGCGCAGCCACTCGTGGCCGCCGTTGCCATCGCACACAATTTGCTTGTTGGCGTAGTCGATGTGCCACTGCGGGGTCTGGCTCACGGGGTGGTCGGGCGGAATGGCCACGGGCGTCCAAGGTACCTGCGCGCCGTCGATCCCGCTACCAGTCCCGCTTGCCGGGAACAGTTTCACATTTTGCGCCGCCGCGGGCGACGCGGCTAGCAAAACAGCAAGACCAAGCAACGCGGCAACGCGCGCTGCAATCTGGCAGAAACGAAGATTCATAGAGAATTCCTTCTGATTGATCTAAGTGGATTTATTCGTCAATGCAATCGGGAGGAATTGTAGCACTCGCGCTATCGCGCGATCAGCAGCATCACCCAGCTCAACCCAATCGCCGAGCCCACAAACAGGATGAAGCAGTAGGCGCCGTAGCGGAACATGCGCCGCGGCGTGTCGCGCATGGTAATGCCGAACACCGTCGACGCGAACAGAGCAAACAGCAGCACCGCGGCGAAATGGGAGGGCTGGAACATTACTGCTTCCTCCCCGTGCGCAGGTTGTGCGCGTCCACGGCGGCAATGATATTCAGCAGGCCCGCGACGACGATGAACACTTTGCCATAGTCGGCAATCGTGGTCTGGGTGGGTTGCGCGCCCAGGCCCGCCGCCCGGCTCACGATGTAGAGCAACCCGCTACCCAGGTCGCCGGCCATGCCCAGGATGCCGAGAATATCCTCTGCGCTGGTGTAGAGCTTCCCCTGCATGGCAAGTCCCAGCGCGAACATGGAGATGATCGAAACCGCCAGCAGCGCCCCGCGCACCCATTTGCCCTGGAGGAAATGACCCGCGCCGGGAACCAGCCATCCGGCGATGAGCGGCAGATAAACGAATCCCTGCCCTGATTTCTTGCCCGCAACAGGCTTATTCGGCGTGGTCGACATTCCTTATTGACTATACAGAGGCAGGGAACAAGGGAACAAGGGAACGAGGGAACAGGCAAGAACGCGGGCCAACCAATCAGATTCGCACCAGTTCCTGCTGAATTCTCCCCGTCACGCACGCTTTTCCCGGTGCGGTCAGCATGTTCACTTCGCTGCGCACGCCGAACTCCGGCAGATAAATTCCCGGCTCGACCGAGAAGCAGGTGCGCGGCAGAATGCGGCGCACATCGTGGGTTTCGAGGTTGTCGAGGTGCGCTCCCGAACCGTGCAGTTCGATCGCGATATTGTGTCCGGTGCGATGCGTGAAGAACTCGCCGAACCCCGCGGCACGGATCACGCTGCGCGCCGCATCGTCGGCCTCGAAGCCGCGGATCTCTCGTCCCGCAGCGAATGCGGATTCGACCGCAGCGATGGCCGCGTCGCGCGCGTTGCGCACGGTCTCAAACACCAGCTGCTCTTTGGCGCTCGGCTCGCGGCCGATCACGCCGGTCCACGTGATGTCATAGAAGATGCTGCCCGGCTTGTCCTGCCGCCCCCAAATGTCGATGAGCAGGAAATCGCCTTCGCGAATCGGCGCGGAACGCTCGGCCGTCGGCTCGTAGTGCGAGTCGGAGGTGTTCGCGTTCACGCTCACATCGGGCCCATTCGCCCACACCAGGCCCTCACGGCGCATGGCTTCACTGAGCCACGCGACGATGTCGTATTCCGTCACTCCGCGTGTCTGGCCAGCGCTGGGACGCAAACGGCGGCCGATCTCAAGCCAGGCCTCAGCAACGATGGGATCGATGGCGCGCTGCGCGGCTTGGTGACTGGCCATTTGCTCCTCGCTCAGCACGGCTTCAAACTGGCTCACGAGGTCCGCGGAGGTCACGATCTCCTTGCCCAGCGAGCGCAGGAACTCCACTGTTCCCGCATCGACCATCGACACGTACATGATGTCGTTCGAGGGCGAGTACTGCATCGCAATCTTTTTCTGGTTCTGGAGGAGATTCTCCAGCCCCGCGTGCAATTCCTGCCAACTGGAGTAGAGCGTCTTGGTGCCGGGCAGCGCATCGAGCCGGCCCTGCTCGATGCGGTGCACCAGCTTGCGCGGTTCGCCCGACGCGGGAATGAAGTAGTACCAGCGGCGCGTGACGTGGGCGTGCGGATCGAGACCAAGAATGCGCGCGGCGATGGGATCGCGATGGTGATGGTCGTAGAAGAGCCAGCCGTCAATAGAGGCGTCGCGCAGTGCGGCTTGAATCGCGTCGAGGTTCATACGGGAATGATAAGGCCGCGGAGTTAGCGGTGTCGGCGGAGTTAGCGGAGCTAGGCCGTGGCGCGGCGCCCTGCGTCCTGCCGATCGCCCTGCTGCTTGCCCTGTATGCGTCCCTGAATGCGAATCGAGACGTGAACCAGGCTCAACGCCGCCGGCGTTACGCCGGGAATGCGGCTGGCCTGGCCGAGCGTCTGGGGGCGCACACGCTCCAGTGTCTCGCGCATCTCGCGCGAGAGGCCGCTGATGACGCCATACTCAAGCCACTCAGGGATGGTGACGGACTCAGCGGCCTTGAGACGCGCGATGGATTTCTTTTGCTGCTCGAGGTAGCCTGCAAACTTGATCTCAGTTTCGACGGCGCGGGCTTCGTTGCGGCGAGCGCTGCGAGCGATGGCGGAATCTGGCGGCGTGGACCCTTCGGCTTCGCTCAGGGCAGGCTGTGCCAGTACAGCCGGTCTGGAGACGGGCGGTACGTCGTTCGCCCAATCAGCCAGCAGCGGGTCGCGAGCGAGGTCATCGTGGAGCACTGCGAGGAGCGACTCGATCGTGACTTCGGGGCGCTTGAGCAGCTGCGCCCAGGTTTGGCCGGCAGTGGCGGGGAGATCGCCGAGGCCCGCGCGTTCCAGCTTTTCCGCGTTGACCTTGCCGGTTGTCAGGAAGCGCTCAAGCGCCGCCATACGCGCCTGCTTCTGCTCGTATTCAGTCCAGGCCGCGTCGTTAATGAGGCCGAGGCGGCGGCCATGCGGCGTCAGCCGGCGATCGGCGTTGTCGATGCGCAGGTGCAGGCGGAACTCGGCGCGCGAGGTGAACATCCTATAAGGCTCGTTCGTCCCCTTCGAAATCAGATCGTCAATCAGAATTCCCGTGTAGCCTTCAGTCCGGTCCATGGTGAAAGCCGGCTCGCCCTTGAGCCAAAGCGCGGCATTGATGCCTGCCATGATGCCCTGACATGCGGCCTCCTCATATCCACTTGTCCCATTGATTTGCCCGGCAAGATAAAGGCCTGTGAACGCCTTCACCCGCAGGGAGCGGTCGAGTTCGGTGGGATCGACGGAGTCGTACTCGATGGCGTAGCCGGGGCGCAGCATCTCGGCCTGATCGAGCCCTGGAATGGAGTGGACAATCTGCCACTGCACCTCCATAGGCAGCGAAGTCGACATGCCGTTGACGTAAACCTCGTGGGTGTTCAGTCCCTCGGGCTCGAGGAAGAACTGGTGTTGCGTCTTGTCGGGAAACTTCACGACTTTGTCTTCAATGGATGGGCAATAGCGCGGCCCAATTCCCTCGATCCGCCCCGAGTACATCGCCGACCGATGCACGTTCTCGCGAATGAGGCGCAGCGTCTCCGGCGTGGTGAATGCGATGTGACAACTGATCTGCGGCTGCACGATCTTCTTTGTTCGAAAGCTGAAGGGCGTGGGATCGGCATCGCCGGGCTGCTCTTCGAACACCTTCCAATCGATAGTGCGGCCGTCGAGACGCGGCGGTGTCCCCGTCTTGAGCCGGCAAGTCCGAAGGCCCAGCCCGCGCAGCGCTTCGCCAAGAAGAACCGATGCGGGCTCGCCCGAACGTCCCGCAGGATAGCGCTCTTCACCGCAGTGGATGAGGCCGTTCAGGAAGGTTCCGGTGGTGATGATAGTGGCGCCTGCAAGCAAATTTCTCCCATCGCGGAGCTTGAGGCCGAGGACGCGTCCGCTACGCCGCGCCGGTCGCGGCAATTCGCCAAACCCCTCAGTCCCGACTCCCTGTTCTCTCGCTCCCTCGCTCACTAGCTCCCTGCCGGGGCCCCCGGCGAGCGATCTATGCTCGCTGGGGTGGCTTGCTCCCCGCTCTTCGATCATGAGATCAACGACCTCCGCCTGCCGTATGTGCAGGCCGGGCTGAGATTCGAGGACCTCGCGCATCTTCACGCGGTAAAGCTGCTTGTCGCACTGGGCGCGAGGACTCCAAACGGCGGGACCGCGGGAAGAGTTGAGCAGCCGGAACTGGATGCCGACAGCGTCGGCCACCTCGCCCATAATGCCTCCGAGGGCGTCGACTTCGCGCACCAGATGCCCCTTGGCCACGCCGCCGACGGCGGGGTTGCAGCTCATCTGAGCAATGAGGTCGAGGTTCATCGTGATAAGCGCGGTTTTCAGTCCCATGCGCGCTGCGGCCATAGCGGCTTCGCAGCCGGCGTGTCCCGCGCCCACCACGGCGACGTCGTATTGTTCGGTAAATGCCATCTGCATCTATTCTACGGACTTGCTGCATTGGCCGGGGGAGAGAGGGCGATTAATCCGGAAACCGAATCTGCCTGACGCCAGGTCCGGGTTTTGCCTGCCTTCACAATGCTCTTGACACCCGCAAGTGCGTTCGATGGAATATACATGCTCCCCCTTAGCCGACCCCTCGGCAGGATGCGCCTGCTGACTACAGCATTTTCGGAGATCAATGCCGCGCTCGAAATTTTGAGCACTCTTGAGCCGCCGGCAGCATGATTTCTGCTGCACTCCAGGAGAGAACGTGAAACGATCTCTTTCGCTTTGGCTCGGCGCGCTGGCTTTGGGAACGTCCCGGATCCTCGCGCAAACCGCCCCGCCGCAAGGTTTCGTACAGTTGCCATCAACCGTCGAATGCAGTTTTGGCAACGTCATGCAGTCAGGCGGGGCGTCCACAGGGGGCGAGTTCGTTCCCAGCTCCGTCGGCTCGCTGTCCTGCAAAGTTTCAGGCTCAGGGCGAACATCTCCGCAGGATGTTCCTCTCGTTTCTGGCGGAATTCGCGACAGACTGCTCGCCACCAGGTCTTTCGGAGACTTCTTCGTAGGCGGAGGAGGGATGTCTCTGCAACTGTTTATACGTAATGAGGAATTGCAGCCATTCATACAGTTTCTCGGGGGCGCTGCCGATTCTGGGGCTCAGCAGGCGCCGGTGGCGATGCCGGATAACATTCAATGCACCGCCCACGGCCTAAAACTAAAAGGAACAGAGGGCATGGGGTGGGCGCCTCAGTCCGTGAATGTGCTGACCTGTCGGATCGCGGGGGGTTTGCCAAAGGATGTTCCGCTGGCCTCCGGCGACATAGCCGACTGGGTGATCGCAACCGGCTCGTTTGGAGGTTTTGCATTAGCTCACAACTTGGAGATGCCGGTTAACCCGCTCGGGACAACATATGCCGCGCTTGATGAAAAGACCCTGCAATTGTCCATCGGCGGGGACAAATTGCCGTCATTCATACAGTTTCTCGGGGGCGCGGCCGGCCCTGGGGCTCAGCAGGCATCCGGACCGTCCGGCACGCCCAGCGGTTGCAAGGTTGTGGTTGACCCCCAGACGGGAATGCACCTGCAATGCGACAACACCGCCAATATTGCCGCTCCTGCGCCTGCTTCTGCGCCTGCGCCTGGCGGGAGCCATTGCAGAACGGTGAACTATACCGACATCGTGTGCGATAACAATTCCAATACACCTAATACGCCCACTACCTATACGTCCAATGCGCCGACAAACTTCACGTCGCCCGATGGGCGTTTCGCCGTGAACTTCCCGCAAGGCGAGGTCAAGCAATCGTCCCAGGCGATCCCCTTAAAGAACGGCGGAATCACGATAGTGCACCAGTTCTCGGTGGAGCTGGACAAAAACAAAGTCAACTACACGGTGGCGTACAACGATTACTCGGCGACTTACGCCAACGGCGATCCGCAAGTGGTGCTGGCGGGCACGCGGAACGGCTTCGCGAAGAATAAGAAGCTTTTGACGGACACAGTAATCAACCTGGACGGCATCCCGGGACGCGAGTTTACGGCGAAAGACCACAATTGGAACTACACGGCTCGGCAGTACCTGCAAGGCAAGCGTCTCTACCAGTTGATTGTGGTCTCGAATAACGCTCATCCTGCCACGCAGATATCGGATTTCATGAACTCGTTCAAGGTTGAATTAACAGAGATGGCTTCTCAACCTGCGAGCCCGGTCCTCCCCTCCCCGTCACCGACCTCTGCATCTGCGCCTGCACCTGCGCCTGCACCTGCGCCTGCGCCTGCAATTGCACCCGCACCTGCTCCCGCAGCGCCAGTCATCGATTTTTCCTCCATCGACAAGTTTTTTATATTGCCCGTGACAGACAATCGGCAGGGTCGCAAAGTTAAAACGAACCTCGAAAGCGTGCGAAATGACGTCCGCAAGACCCTCGATAGGAAGCGCTACGTTGCAGAGAATACTCAGAGCTTTTCGCCGGAGGGTCGTTGGTTCTTGCTAATCACTCTCGAGGGCCTCGGCGTGGATCATGGGGCTCCATCGGCGATAGTCTCGGGCGTCCTGTGTGACGCGCGAGGCGAACCATCCTCAGCTACCTGCGCCGGACATGGAAACGTAGTTTGGTCTTCGAAGGCGGAGGGCCAATACCAAAATACTCCACCGCCGGGAAGCCCGGGTGGACTTCAGGGGGCGGCGAACCAAAGCGTCACCAACCTCTTTATGCTGGCATCCGGGGCGGTATGGGGATTCGCAGAAGGTGCGTCAGTCGAGAACCTGATGGCAGGATTCCCAATCCAGCCCAAGAAGGGTAAGAAATAATCTGCCCATTGGGCCTGCGTCGGCGTGCGATCTCAAATTATGACGGGCGCCTTGTGCCGTTCGGAGAAACCCCAAATCTGCACCGGCACGATTCGCGGAGTGGTAATTGGACCATCCGGACAGCGCATACCGCCCCGATCGCGAATAAACGTCTCTCGGGAACCGAATAAACGCGTCTAAGGTTTAGAGAACCGGCGGGGAAATGCGCCGGACTCGGAAATGCGCGAAAATCGGAGCAGGGGGTCAATGAAGGTGCAACTGTATCGATGGATTGCGGCGGCTGCTGTCACCGTATGCGCTTTTGCCGGGGTCCCGGGCAGCACATCTTCGTCGCTGGGGTTGGCGGCGGCCGCGGCGCAGGATAAGGACAGCTTTACCCCCATGCCGCTCGATTCCGGTTTCGGGCGCATGGACATCTCTGACCCCACAATCCCCGCGGAGCAGATCATCCAGCAGTTTGCAGCCAAGGAGAGCGAGTTCCAGGAGGCCCTGAACCACTACACCTATCGGCGCACGGCCAAGGTCGACACCATCGACGACGATACAAACAAAGTGAGCGGCGAATGGTACGAGGTGGACGACGTGATTTTCGATTCCACCGGCCGCCGCACAGAGAAGGTGGTTTTCGCGCCGGCGAGCACGCTCGATCAGGGAGGGATCATGATGTCGCCCTCCGACCTCCAGGACATCCAGCACGGTTATCCGTTCGTGTTGACCAAGGAAGATATTCCCCAGTACGACGTTAAATATGTGGGCCGGCAAAAGGTAGACGAAATCGATTGCTACGTCTTCGACGTGAGCCCCAAGGCCATCCAGAAGAACAAAAGATATTTTCTGGGGCGCATCTGGGTAGACACGACCGACCTGCAGATCGTGGTGTCGAACGGCAACATAGTGCCTGACGATACGCGCAAGGATAAAGAAGACTTGCACCCGCCCTTCATGACCTGGCGGGCACAGGTCGACGGGCACTATTGGTTCCCCGTTTACACCAAGGGGGAAGGCATCCTGCATTTCGCTGGCGGCAACTTTACCATGCAGGAGGACGTTCACATCCGCGACATCATCAAATATTCCGACTACAAGCGCTTCGGCTCAACCTCCAAAGTGTTTTATGGCGATCAGGAGGTCTCGAACCCCAGCCAGCCGCAGAATCAGCAACCGCAATCGCCGCCAAAAAAGTGATTCGGAGCTGCGGGACGCCGAAGCTACAGGACTACGGGACATCGCGATCTTCGAGCTCACCGCGGCCCAACCCGCCACCCCGATCCGAAAATTCCTCTCCGGCCTTTTGCATTGAATTACGCCGCTTTGGCGCACAATCTAGTTATGTGCAGCCAGAACCATCTCCGGCCCATAGTGTCAGACATGTCCCCGGTCCGTACCCGTACCGCCCCTCCCCCACCCCCCACCCCCCTATAAAAGTAAAAGCCGATGAAGAACGAGGTCGAAAATCGGGCCGCGCAACTGTGGAGTTCATAACCAACAAAGAATGAGCAGTTTACAGGCACAATCGCTCCACCCCACAGGAACTGTGAAGTCGACGCAACCGCGGTCACTCTCTACTGTAAGTGGCTGATATTATTTGGCTTCGTTGCCGATAAGCCGGAACGTGATCGTTCCCCAGAACAGCCGCGCGCGCATCTGCACCGGCAAATGCCGCTCGTCGTCCGTGTACCAGATCCAGATGTCGCCGCGGTTCCTCACCACGCCCGCGTCGGCGGTGGGTTGCACACGCAGCGTTTTGAATGTGCCGAGAGAGGTCTTGATCTCTTCGCTTCCCTCGACTTTCATCGTCACCAGCACGGTGCGCATGGCATCGACTACGGGAATCACGAAGTTGTGTCCCAGCGCCATCGGCTGCGACGAAGCATAGAACACGCCAGTCAGCAAATCGGTCAGGCAGCCGCTGACTCCCGCTTCAGCATGCTTGGTCTGGCCTGTTACCTGGTTCTTCTCATCCAGAATCGACTTTCCATTCGCGTAGTCCAACCGCAGCGTGGAATTGATCTGCCGTCGTCCTTCCACAGTCTGCTTGTCGAAGTCGTACGTGCAGCCACGCTGGCGGTCGAAGTCAGACTGGAAGCGGTCCGCCACGTGAAACAGCATGTTGATCGCGCCGCTGGTATCGGCCGAAGCGGCGATGCGCTCGCGATCGCCAGCCTGCTCAAAGTGGATCACCGCAGTGCCCGCGGGAAACACGCGCCAATCCACGGCGTAGGTAAGGGTCTGTTTCTGGGGAAAGCTGTAGCCGGTGCGCGGCGGCGCCAGCGTGGTAGCCTGCTGGCCGTACAGCCGCTGCTGCCAAGGCAAAAGCGCAAAAGAGGCTCACTGCGTTCGCGCGTGTCTTCAATGTTCGGCACGGCTCCTTGTCGGTTTTACCGTTCTTCTTTTGTTGGACTCTGCGGTTGCGGAAAGCGCTTATCGGAACCGGTCGAGGAGTGACTCCAGCGCCGGCCGCAGATAGAGCAAACTCAAGTAAAGCAGTGCGACCCCTAATGCAGCATTGTACTCGCGATGCTTCAAGTAAAGGGCAAAGGAGAAACCGCCCGGAGTGGTATCGGCGGCCTGCCGATCGGTCGCAACTGCCTGACAGTCCTGGGCTTTGGCCGGAGTAAGCCGAGGCAGAAGTCTGGGAACCCGTCGGCAATAGTCTTCGAAACCCGGGAATGTGCCGCGGAGAAACCGCTCCTCCGCCGGCGATCACGGGAATGTAGATGACTGCGAAGCCCGCCGCGAGCAGCAGCGCCAGCGGCCAACTGAGCAGAGCCACGGCAAAGCCCGCGGCCATGAGCATCGATCCCAGGTAGAGCGGATTACGCGTGTACGCATAAGGACCGGTAACTGCGAGCTCGCGATTCTTTTTCACCGTGCCTGAAGCGGCAGCGCGCAACGCAAGGCCGGGAAGAACCAGCGCCAGGCTCCACGCGATGGCGGCAGGATGCGCGGGGTGGCGCGCAACCTCAAAAACATAAATCGCAGCCGTAACAAAGCCCAGCGGCACACGAATCCGCCGCGCCAGCCATTGCCACGATTGCATGGACAGGCGTGGGGCGGGCTCTTGGAGGAGTGGAGTGCGGAGTCATGGCGTGCACTCCTCGGCGAATGAGCTCGTCTGCGGCCTGCAGAACGTCTTCCGGCGCGATCGTCAGCAAGCCCGCCTCGGGCGCATCGCGGCGGGAGTGGTCGCGGCGGCTGTCGGGGCTGCGCAGCACGCGGGCCCGCGTGCCGTAGGGCCCATTGCGGCTGGGATCGGTAGGTCCATAAATGCCCACCACCGGTCGGCCGAGAGCCGAGGCCAGATGCAGCGGGCCGGTGTCTCCGCCAACGCAGAGAGCAATGCGGCGCGTAAGCGCGATCAACTGCGGAAGCGTCGCGGTGACGGGAATCGCGGCGCCGTCTGCCGTGATGGGCGCAGCCAGCGCTTCTTCTCCCGGCGCAGCATTCACCAGCACCTGCATCCCGCGATCTTTCAGACCTTTCGCCACGGCCGCGTAACGCTCTGGCGGCCAGCGCTTGGCGCCCCAGCCTGCTCCGGGAGTGATGAGCGCGAGCGGCCGCGCACCGGCCGGAGCCGCGCGCTCCGCGAGCCAATCTCCACACCAGCTCTCGGCCGCGGGATCGACGGGCAGCAAAGGTTCGGCAGCCGTGAGAGGATCGCCGGCCACGGCCGAGGCCAGCTCCACATCCTGCTCAATCACGTGCGCGCCGTGCGTCGACAATGCGCTCGGTAAAGAACCAGTGCGCAGGCCACTCGCGCGGTCGAGCCTCGCCGATGCGGCGCATGCAGCCCGTCATGCGTCCGATCACGGCCGAGCGGATAGCGCCCTGCAGGTCAAGCACCGCGTCGTATTGGGTAGCGCGCAGCTCGCGGCGCAACTCCTTGATCTGACTCAGCGTCTTGCCGCTCAACGGATGGCGTTTCCAGTCCCTGCTCGCGGCAAAGTGAAGCCGGTCAACAACCGGCATAGCGCTGCTGCGGGGCTCGCTGTTCCCTGTTCCCTGTTTCCCTATTCCCTGCACTCAGCAACGCCTGCCAGCGCGGCTCGACAACCCAGCCGATCTGCCAGGCGGGATGCGCCTGCCTCAGCGCCGTCACCGCGGGCAGCGCGTGAAGAATGTCGCCCATGGCGCCCAACCGGACCACGAGCAGGCGAAAGCTGGACTGCATATGCAAAGTTCAATTTTCGCACAGGACGGATAAGGAAGACCCCGTTTACGTGGCACGGCTCCGAGCCAGCAAATCCGCGAAGATCTCGCCCTCGCAAAGCCGGTTGAGCGAACAGCGATTATTCTGAAGTGTGACGGCCAAGCCAACTCACAACCCACGAAACCGCCGCGTCGAAGAATTTCTTTCCGGTCCGATTCTCAAATGGCTTGCCATCGGCGTGGGAGCTTGCTGGCTGCTGGCCGCGCTCACACTTCGTGGCGCTGAAGTGGATCGATCCGCCGACCACCGCGGTCCACATGGAGCGGCGCGTCGAGGCCTGGATTCATCACAAGCCTTATCGCTTGCGCTACCAATTCGTTCCCCTGAGCCAGATCTCGCCCGACATGCAGCACGCCGTCATCGCCGCCGAGGACGAGCGCTTCTACCAGCATCATGGCTTCGACTGGCATGCGATGGAGATCGCCGCCGAAGAAGACGATGAAAGGCGGCCACCGCCTCCGCGGCGGTTCCACCATCACGCAGCAGCTCGTGAAGAACCTGTTCTTCGGGACGGGCCGATCATATCTGCGCAAGGGCGCGGAGTTCACGCTGGTTCCCGTGGCCGAACTGGTGCTTGGCAAGCAGCGCATTCTCGAGCTCTATCTGAACGAAGTGGAGTGGGGTCCGGGAATCTATGGCGTGGAGGCGGCGAGCCGCGCCTACTACGGAACCTCGGCGCGGAGGATCGACCGGGAAGAAGCGGCGCGCCTGGCGGCGGTGTTGCCTTTGCCGCTCAAGCGCCGGCCCGAACGCATGGACCACTACAGCGAAATCATTCTCGACCACATGCGCCAAATGGGGTGGTAAAGGCAGCCAATAGCCAATAGCCAATCGCTACTCCCTATTGGCTACTGGCTATCATTTTACCTCTGGAACAGATCGATAGGCTGCGTGAAATCAGTAATGCGAATGTGGCGGGCCAGCGCCGGGTGCTGGCGCTCGAGTGCCAAGAACATCTCCCAGGCCACGCGGCGATAGCTGAAGTGGCCCGCCGGCCCCGAGCGTAGTTCCGTAATGTACTGCGCCTCGGCGAAATCCATTTTGAAAAGCGAGCGGATGCGCGTAGCCAGCGGGAAGAGGTACTGCGCCGATTGCGCGGCCTCGGGCGCAGGGCCAGCGGCGATTTGCGCGGCGGCGTGGTGCGCGGACTCGATGGCGGAGCGATAATCGCCGAGAACTCCGGCCGCAGCTAGAATATCGAAATCGTTTTGCGGGCCGGGCGGGCAGGTCGCCTGCGCCGGGGGTCTCGTAGCCGTGCTGCGCAGTGAATCCCTGGATGATTTGCGTGCAGCGGCGATGGCGGTGCATGTCGCGGAAGCCGCCGATGTCCATGAGTAAATCGAACCGCAGCGCTGCTCCAGCGTGAAAAGCGCGAAGAGCTTCGTCGTGACGGCCACGGTGCTTTACCGCTAGCTCGATGAACTCCAAGACCCGTGCGGCCGGGAAGCCGAGGACAAGATCGCGAATTGGCGGTAGGGGTGGTGGCTGACGGAGTAGAGGAGCGTCGCCGCAAGCTCGACTTCGAGAGATTCCGTGCGCTCGACCAGATCGACCAGAGGTGCCGGCGCCACTGCGTGGGGCAGCGTTTTGGAGGAGAGCGGTGCGAGAACTTCGACCGACGCCTGCGCTAGCTCCGCCTGGGACTCGATGAGATAGGGATTGGGCTGGGCGTATTTGACCAGCGTAGGCGCGGTACGGATTTCGCGGGTGAAGAGCGCGGCGGCTTCCGTGGCGAGCGGAGCGCAGTCATCGCCTACTGCGGAAAGTTTGTCGATAAATCCCTGCGCCGCGCGGGCGTTCAGGTTCCATGCGGGGCCGATAGCGGCCTCGCGCAGTTTTTCACCCAGCAACCGCACTTCGGCAGTGGGGCTTGAGAGCAGCCGCGAGACCTGCGATTTCGAGCGTGCGGGCACTCACAATTTGCCCAAGTGAGGTGTTGGTGGCCAGCGGCAGCAGATAGCGGGCCACATCGAAGGCGCGGGCGCGGAGCGTGCGCTCGTAGGCCTCGGGTTTGAGCGTCTCCGGGCGGGCGACGCGGCCGCGCAGCAGTTCAAGAACAGCAGCAGAAACCCGCCGGTAAGCGCCGAAAAGATTCTCAATGGTCTCGCCGTAAAGCTTCGCCGAGGCAGAATCTTCTCCAAAACCAGGAAAATACCAGCCGGATTCGAGGAAATTTTGGTACCGTGTTGACCGTTCCTGCCCGTCCCAGCGTGCTTCGTCAACCAGCACGATGGCTGCCAGCAGGCTGAGCCGCTCGACGGCAAAGGCGATATGGGCGAGGTCGGCGATGGAGCGATGGCCGTATTGAAAATAAAAGGTATTCAGGAACTGCTCGGCGCGCTGGGCGCTGATTTCGGTCAGGGACTCGCGCATCGAGAGGGAAGAGCGGGAGTATTTGGCCATGGCGAAGGCCAGAATCTCGGGATCGGCGCCATGGACGGCGAAAACTTCGGATTGCGTGCGGGCGCCGGGAGGCACTAAAGATTCACTGGACATGAGGATCGTCTCGCGGACAGAATACGTCATAAGGGAGCAACCGCGCGTGGCGGGGTCTGTTTCCCTCGGATGTGTCATTCACTTTAGAGCGTGTCAAGGTGAATAATAGACCCAACCGGAAGGCGTAGCGCCGCAAGAGCGCGACCTCAGGGAAAGTCGGATAGCGAGGAGTTTTCGGTGCGGGAGTTCTTAGTGCGGACGTCGCACAAGCCGCGGCCTTTGCCGCCGGGACGCTGGGCTATGACCCAGCGCTGGAACGATCTGCTTTTTGCGCACTGGCCGATTGCGGGCTCCGTAATGGACGCATTGCTTCCCGATTGGCTTGAAGCCGATTTGCATCAGGGGTCGGCATGGCTGGGCGCGGTACCCTTCTGGCTGGACCGCATCAAAATCCGCGGCGTGCCGTCCATTCCGGGGCTGCGCAACTTTCCCGATCTGAATTTGCGGACTTATGTGCGTGACCAGATCACGGGAACGCCGGGGATCTACTGTTTTTCGGTCGACTCCAGCAATCTGCTGGCGGTTTTGATGGCCCATGTCGTCTATCACCTCCCCTATAAGCTGGCGGAGATGCATCTGGAGCAACGCTCGGAGCGCGAGTTCGCGTTTTACAGCCGCCGCCGCTTCTCGCGGCCCGAGGTGATCTTCAAGGCACGCTATCGGGGGCTGGGACCAACGCGCAAAACGGCAGAAATTCTGCCGGGATCGTTTGAATATTTCTTTTCAGAGCGCAGTTGCGTGTTCAGCACCAACCGCGCTGGACAGCCGATCCAGGCCAATCTGCACCATGTGCCCTGGCCGCTTGAGGAGGCGGAGGCGGAAATCGAGCGCAACGATCTGGGAACGGCGGTAGGAATCGAGCTGCCAAATCAGGAGCCGGTGCTGCACTACTCGCGGCGGCTGGCAGTCTATATCTGGCCGGCGGAACTGGTGCACACCGCATTAGCCGCGCGGCCGGTGACGGTAGCAGCCACGCCGACGTAGGGACAGTCGTCAGCTTCTGTCTACTAGCTTCTAGCTCGCGATCTTTTCCTGGTGCATGTCGTACATCCGCTCTTGTATTGTTGACTGACTGTGCCTCTCGATCCCAAAACACGGCTGGGACCGTTTGAAATCATCGCCCTGCTTGGCGTCGGAGGAATGGGCGAGGTCTATAAAGCCCTCGACACGCGCCTGGACCGTACTGTTGCCATCAAGATTTGTACAGGCGGGCTTAGCGAGCGATTCGAACGGGAAGCTCGAGCCATCTCCAGCCTGAATCACCAGCACATCTGCGCGCTCTACGATATCGGCCGCGAGGGCTCCGTGGAATTCCTCGTCATGGAGCACCTGGAGGGGGAAAGTCTGGAAGCGCGCCTGCGCAAGGGACCACTCGCCATCGAAGAAGCCCTGCGCATCGCCATTCAAATTGCCGGCGCACTCGATGCTGCGCACCGCAAAGGAATCACCCACCGCGATCTCAAGCCGGGCAACGTGATACTGACGCGCAGCGGGGCCAAGCTGCTGGACTTTGGCCTGGCCAAATTCACGCCTGTGGTTGAGGTTTCCGGAACCGCGACCACGCGGCTCACAAACGATCCTCCGATCACGGAGAAAGGCACCATCCTCGGCACTTTTCAATACATGGCGCCCGAGCAGTTTGAAGGCAAAGAGGCCGATGCGCGCTCCGACATCTTCTCCTTCGGCGCGATGCTGTTCGAGATGGTCAGCGGCCGCAAGAGTTTTGAGGCTTCCAGCCGGGCCAGCCTGATTGCGGCAGTGATCTCCGTGAACCCGCCGCCGGTTTCAACGATTCAGCCCATGGCCTCGCCCGCGCTCGACCGTCTGGTGCAAAGATGCCTTGCTAAATCCCCGGACGACCGCTGGCAGAACGCGGGCGATCTGCGCAGCGAGCTCGAGTGGATCGCAGGAGCCGGCTCCATGGCCGGCGTTCCGGCGCCCATCGCGGCCCGGCGTGTCAATCGCAGAACGCCTGGCGTGGCTCGCGGCCGGCCTGGCCGCGGCGCTGCTTCTGGCATTGTCGGTCTGGGTCGCGATCCATCTTCGCCATGAGCCTGCGCCGGCCAGCAGCGGTTCGATTCGAGATTCCCGCGCCGGATAAGCTGCAATTCCGTTTCTACCAGATTCCCGCGGTATCGCCGGACGGTGAACGCATCGCCTTCACCGCGGCGGACGGCAACAATGGCAGCCAGAGACTATTTCGTTCGTCCCCTGAATGCAGCCACCGCGACGGAGATCCCGGTTGCA
Source organism: uncultured Acidobacteriota bacterium (assembly GCA_963699385.1). Taxonomy (GTDB): domain Bacteria; phylum Acidobacteriota; class Terriglobia; order Terriglobales; family Acidobacteriaceae; genus Telmatobacter. The sequence continues at coordinate 25,484 of CAVOTQ010000025.1, forward strand.
GGTTCTGGCCCCTTGTTCCCTTTCTGGTCGCCCGACGGGCAGCAGATCGCATTTCGCTCCGGAGAGTCGCTCGAGAAAGTAGATCTTTCCGGGGGACCGCCGGTGACTATCTGCAACTGCCCAGGCTCTGACGGCGGTACGTGGAATCGTGATGGGGTGATCCTCTTCGCGGAACTGCTCCGGCGCGCTGTTCCGAGTCTCAGCGGCCGGGCGGCGACCCGAAGCCGCTTCGGCCGCTGGCGACGGGAGAGATTTCGCAAAGATGGCCCCAGTTTCTCCCCGATGGAAACCATTACCTGTATCTGTCCTTGGGCAGTCATCCCGATCGGCAGGGCATCTACGCCGCCTCCCTTGACTCTCGTGATCGCAAGTTCATCGTAGCCACTGATAGCAACGCCGCGTATGTCGAATCGGGCCAACTGCTGTTCACCAGAGGCGACGTGCTGATGGCCCAGCCGTTCAATCTCCGCAGCCTGACGTTGACCAGTGAGCCCCGTCCCGTCGCGGACCACGTCGAGCTTTCAACCACCGCCGCGACGGGCGGGGTGAACGCATTTGCTAGCGCCAGCTTTTCGGTCTCTCCCAACGGTGTCCTGGTGTGGCGCCGCAGCCTGCAATCCTCGCAGTCTCAACTGCAGTGGTTCGATCGCCAGGGCAAGAAACTCTCGACTGTCGGCGAGGCCGCGGACTACTCGAACCCCAGTCTTTCACCCGACAACAGCAAGCTGGCCGTCTGTATCCGTGATCCTGCAGACCAGGACGCGCGACATCTGGATCTTCGATCTCAAGCGCGGCTCCAGAACGCGGCTGACCTTCGATCCCGCCGATGACCTCGATCCTGTTTGGTCTCCCGATGGATCGCGGGTCGCCTTCACCTCCGACCGTGCCGGGCAGAGGGACATCTATGTAAAACCAGCGGACGGTTCAGGCGAGGAGCAACTGCTGGTGGGAGAGAAAGGAACGGATAAGAACGTCGAAGACTGGTCGCGGGACGGAAAATTTCTCATCTATAACTACGGGACGCCCAACCATCTCTACGTGCTGCCTATCACCGGCGGCCGCAAGCCCGTGCCCTATGTGACCATCAACTTCAACACCAATGAGGGTCAGTTCTCTCCCAATGGCCGGTGGGTCGCCTATCGCTCGTTGGAGTCCGGAAAGGCCGGAGGTCTATGTGCAGGGGTTCACCCCGGACCCGACCCAGCCGCGCGGCAAATGGCAGATTTCCACGGCCGGTGGGGAGCTGCCCCGATGGAGCGGCGACGGCAAAGAGTTGTTCTACCACTCGGGCGATAGCTATTTTGCAGTGGATGTGAAGACCGACGGCAAGACCTTCGAGGCGGGTATTCCCAAACCACTCTTCACTGCTCTTGCGGTCCGGTCCAGCGCCACAGGCGGCAGCCCATTTCTAGTTACCAGAGACGGCCAGCGGTTCATGGTCCTCGAACAAATTGAGAAGGCGGGCAGCGAGCCCATTGAAGTGGTGGTCAACTGGCGATAGCCGGGTGCTGTCAGCGATTCGCTGTCTGCTGTCTGCCGTCTGCTCCCTTGCTCCCTTTATAATCGTGCGTGGAAAGGCGCGGAAGTCTCCGCGCAGAGGTCAACAAAACACATGGGCGATTTGCAGGGAAGAATTGCACTGGTGACAGGCGGCGCGCAGGGCATTGGCCGGGCCATTGCCGAGGAGCTGGCCGCGGCCGGCGCGGTGATCGTGCTGGCCGACGTGAATGAGGCCAAGCTGGCCGAGACCGTAGCCGAAATGAAGGCCCAGGGCACGGATGCCTCGGCGTTTACGGTGAACGTGTCGAGCCAGGAATCGATCGAGGCCGGGGCCAAGGCCATCATTGAGAAATTCGGGAAGGTCGAAATCCTCGTCAACAACGCGGGCATCACGCGCGACAACCTGATGCTGCGCATGAAGCGCGCGGACTGGGACCTGGTGCTCAGCATCAATCTGACGGGAGCTTTCCTGCTGACGCAGGCGCTTTTGAGCCCGATGCTCAAAAACCGCTGGGGACGAATTGTGAGCATTGCCAGCGTGGTGGGACGCGCGGGACAGGCGGGCCAGGTGAACTACGCCGCGTCGAAGGCGGGCCTGATCGGGCTCACGCGGTCGTTGGCGCGCGAGGTGGCCTCGCGGAACATTACGGTGAACGCTGTCGCGCCGGGATTTATTGAAACCCCGATGACGGCGGTGCTGAGCGAAGAGGTGTCCAAGGCCATGCTGGCGACCGTTCCACTCGGCCGTCGCGGTACGCCCAAGGATGTGGCGCAGGCAGTGAAGTTCCTGGCCTCGGACGCCGCGTCTTACATTACCGGCCACGTGCTGGATGTGAATGGCGGCATGTTCATGGGCGGATAAATCCTCATTTCCCCAACACGGCTGGCCCGCGTACCGCCGGTCTCCTGACTGGCCGTACTGCGGGTCTCCGAACCCGCACTTGTCCGCCCTTCGCCGCATTTTCAGACAACACTTCAAGATGCCGTCCGCCCCGCCGATAAACGTTTCGGAGGGCCACGTATGGCAGCGCACCCCGAAACGCCTGTCAGCGAAACGCCAGGCGACGCCACGCATCTCCGTGCCGTACCGGAACCCGATCAGGCGATGGGCATGCGTTATGTCGCGCGCCAGCCCATCCTCGATCTGTACGGCAAGGTGCACGGCTACGAACTGCTGTTTCGCGATGGCCCGCGCGCCATGTTTAGCGGCGACGGCGACCTGGCCACACGCACCATGATCGACAACACAGTGCTCTTCGGGCTGGGACGCCTCACCGGCAATCTTCCCGTGTTTCTCAACTGTACCGAAGAGGCGCTGACCGGCCGCTTGGTGCATGTCCTGCCCGCGGGCATGACGGTTCTTGAAATCCTGGAGATTCTCGACCCCTCACCGGCTCTGATCGGCGCATGTCAGCACCTGAAAGCCTGCGGGTTCCGGCTGGCGCTGGATGATTTCACATGGAAGCCCGGCATTGAGCCGCTGGTGGAGATTGCCGACTACATCAAGGTGGATTTTGCCATTTCGGATGGACAGAATCGGCGCGAGTTACTGCGTCGGTTGGGGGGCGTGACAGTAGCGCTCGTCGCCAAGAAAGTGGAAACGCAAGAGCAGTACCTGCGGGCGCGCGATGAAGGCTTTACGCTCATGCAGGGCTACTACTTCTGTCGGCCCGTGCTAATGAGGAACCACAAAGTTCCTGCCAACCGGCTGCAGCACGTGGAAATCCTGCGCATGCTGCAGGACGACACCATGGACCTGCACGAGCTGACGGAGATGGTGAAGCGCGACATCTGCCTGACATACCGCCTGCTGCGCCTCGTCAATTCGCCCATGAGCGCCATGCGGCAAGAAGTGCAATCGGTGCAAGCGGCGCTCATGGCCGTGGGCGAGGAAACGTTCCGCCGTCTGGCAACACTGGCTATTGCCAGCGAGATGAACGCGGGCCAACCCATGGAATTGCTGCGCATGGCGTTCGTTCGCGGGCGCTTTTGCGAACTGGCCTCAGTGTTTTGCAATCTGCAACCCACGGAGCAGTACCTGCTGGGGCTACTGAGCCTTCTGCCCGCGATGCTGCGAGTGTCCATGAGCAACCTGACGCCCTTGCTGCCGCTGCGTGACGAGATTCGCCGCGCATTGGAGGGCGAGAAGCTGCCGGAGCGCGCCTTGCTCTGCTGGCTTGAGGGCCACGAACGCGCCGACTGGTCGACCTGCGATATCGTGACGGAAAAGCAACGCCTCAACGCCGGCGATCTGCTGGTGTGCTACGAAGAAGCGTTGCAGTGGGCTGAAGCCGCCCTGCATTTTGGGTGAAGCAGCCATGCGGTCCCTGAAGTTCATAAGATAAGCTGGTCATCCTGTGCGACTGGAACGGGACGTCATCCCGAGCGATAAAAATCGGATGTCATCCTGGGCGACAAAAATCGGAAGTCATCCTGAGCTAGGTCGCAGCGGCGACCGAGTCGAAGGACCTGCGGTTGTTCTTTAAGGAGCCGCAGATTCACCACGCTAGGGTCTGCTACTCTTGTTTGCATCGATCGGAGGGATCCTATGAACGAACCGGGTATTCCTGCGCCGCATTCCATGTCAACTTCCGCTCCGCTTCCGTCGGGAGCGCTCACCTTCGGCCAGATCCTGGACCGCGTGTACCGCTTGATGCGGGCGCACCTCAAGCTCTTCTTCGGAATTGCGGGCGTTCCCGCAGCCGCTGCCCTCCTGTTCATGGCAGCCGTGGCGAGTTTCGAGGTGAAAATCTTTCGCACGGTATTGGCTGGCAATCCCATCTCGCTACCGGTCTTTCCACCGTATTTCATCGCGATATTTCTTATCGGTGAGCCGCTTCTTCTCCTTGTTTGTGCGCTTTATCTGCCGGCCGCCATCCATGCCGCTGTTCAAGCTGACCTCGGGGCCACTGTCACTTTTCGCGAAGCATATCGCGCGGCCTGGAGCCGCTTTGGCCGCTACCTCTGGCTGTTGATCCTGTTCGCCCTTTACCTGATTGTGCCGATTGTCGTGGTCGTAGCGATCGCCACTCCAATTGCGTTAATGCACTTTGCCAGGGGGACTGCCCCGATTTCCGGTTTCCCGTTCTTCCTCATCGCAATCGTCGCGCTCCTTTATCTGTGCTTCATCGTCTATTCCATCCTCATCTCGCTGCGTTTTGCGCTGGCCTTCCCCGCTTGCGTGGAGGAGAATCTGACGGCACGGGCCGCTCTCCGGCGCAGCGCCCAACTCACGCGCGACGCCAAGGGGCGCATCTTCCTGGCGATTCTTGTGGTATACGCAGCGGTATACGCGGTGCAACTTGTGTGCGTTCTCGTTCTGGGCGTCGTAGCATCGTTGGTCGCACTGGGAGCCATGATGGCGCACGTCACCTTGGGCTCTCCAGCATTCTTCGTCCTCGCGGGCCTTGGCGTGTTCGGCTACGCGCTGTTAATTGTCGTCATCACCCTGCTTATCTACTCGGCCCTAACCACCGCGCTGGCCGTGCTCTACCACGACCAGCGCCGACGCAATCAGAGCAGCACGCCCGCTCCCGCGGCGTAGATCGCGATGCAAGCTGCATCCACGTATACTGGCGCGTGGCCGGAAACCACCGAACCATCCGTCCGCCACGGAGGAATCATGTCCACTTTTCGCCACGCCCGAGTCTGTCTGCTTGCGTTCCTTGTTGCCCCTGGATTTCTAAGTGCACAGACGCCCGGCATCGCGGGCTGGAATAGTTCGCCCGTGTCGGTGATTTCGCCCGACGGCCAGATTGCGCTGACGCTTTCGGACGATGGCGCGGCAGGCCTTGTGTATTCCATCAAGTTCCATGGCAAGCGACTCATCGCCGAATCAAAACTGGGCCTGGAACTGGTGGGACAGCAGCCACTAGGGCCGTGGATGAAACTTGCCGGCACGCAAACCGAGAGCTTGGACGAGACATACACACTCCCCGTGGGCAAGACACGCGAAGTGCGCGACCATTACAACGGCGTGCGCGCCGATTATTCCGATCAGGATGGCCGCAAACTGTCGATCGAAGTGCGCGCCTTCGACGATGGCGTAGCCTTCCGCTACGTTGTTCCCAGGCAGCCTGCGATTGGCCAATCCCGCATCGCCCACGAGCTCACGCAATTCTCCTTTGCCCAGGACGCTTCAACCTACCCGCTGATCCTCGATGGCTATCAGTCCTCGTGGGAGGACGAGTATCAACTGCGCAACGTGAGCGGCCTGCACAAGGACTGGCTCATCGGGCTCCCCTATCTTGCCAACGAGCCGGGCGTGGGATGGGTCGCGATAACCGAGGCCGACATCGAGCATTACTCAGGCATGTACCTGCGCAAGGCCGAAGGGTTCGCGAGCCGCACCGTCGAGGCCGATCTCTCGCCGCATGAGGATGCCGCGGGCCACATCGATTCCAGTTATGCTGTGGAAACGGAAACCCCGTTCTCGAGCCCGTGGCGCGTGCTGATGATTGCCGATGAGCCGGGCAAGCTCATCGAGTCGAATATCGTGCTCAATTTGAACCCGCCGTCGCAGATCGCCGACACCTCGTGGATCCAGGCGGGAAAATCGGCATGGGATTGGTGGAGCGGCGACGCGGCGCCCAGTCTTTCGGTCAAGCCAGGCGTCACCACCGAAATTATGAAGCACTACATCGACTTTGCGTCGGCCTCGGGCTTACCGTACATGCTAATCGACGCGGGATGGGAGGCAAAGGACCCGGGCGCCACAACCGGTGAGCCGCGCCTGGCCGATATTACGCACGTATCGCCCGACATCGACATGCCAGAACTGCTGCGCTACGCGAAAGAAAAGAATGTGAAGGTGTGGCTGTGGGCGCATTGGACGTCAGTGGACAAGTACATGGACCAGGCCTTTCCACTCTTTGAGCAGTGGGGCATCGCGGGCGTGAAGATTGACTTCATGAATCGCGACGACCAGTGGATGGTGGAGTGGTATCGCAAGGTCGTGGCCGCTGCCGCCGAGCATCATCTGATGATCGATTATCACGGCGCGTTCAAGCCGGACGGATTGCGGCGCACGTATCCCAACCTGATGACCCGCGAAGGCGTCATGGGCAAGGAATATCTGAAAGGCACAGCGCGCGTGACGCCGGCGCATAACGCCACTCTGCCCTTTACCCGCATGCTGGCCGGGCCCATGGATTACACGCCCGGCGCATTCAACAACACCAACCTCGAGCACTTTGTGCCGCGGCGATTTATGCCCATGGGACTGAACACGCGCGCCCAGGAGCTGGCCCTGTACGTGGTCTTCGAGAGCGAGCTCGAAATGGTGTCGGATTACCCCGAAGCGCTACGCGGGACAAAAAGAATTCGATTTCATCAAGCGGGTTCCGTGCACGTGGGACGAGGTGCGGTCGATCGGCGGCATGCCAATGCAGTGGATCACCTTGGCGCGGCGCAGCGGCAACGATTGGTACGTCGGTTCGCTCACCGATTGGGCCGCGCGCGACGTGAAGGTGCCGCTGAGCTTTCTGGGCGATGGGAAATATGTGGCGGAGATCTACGCCGATGCCCCCGACGCGGCCGAGCAACCCACGCACACGGTGCTGACCAAGCAAGCCGTCGACCGCACCACAGTGCTCGACGTGCACATGGTTTCCGGCGGCGGCAACGCCATGTGGATCCATCCCGTGGAATAAGGGCCGGAAAATTAGTGGGGGCCTCGATACCGCGTCCGTGCCCCATCTTTTTCCGCGTTTTTTTAGGGATATGGGTGGTCGAGTTGAATCCTCGTGGCCCCAGCCTCATCTGAGAAAATAATGGCAGTGAATCCACGGCTTCATTTTGACTTCAGCCCGACCATCTCTTCGCTCTTTCTCCTGACTTTGGCGGCGATTGGAGCTGGGGCCGTGTTTGCGCGAGCGCAGAACGCGAGCTCGGCAACCAATCCCTTCTACGGCAGCGTAACTGCGCAGCCGGTCACAAGCGACGCCCTCAATTTGTCCCTGGACGACGCCATCCAACGGGGTCTCAAAAACAACCTGGGTCTAAGAGAAGACGAGAACGGCGAAAAAACTCTGCACGCTTTGAAGACCGAGGCGATCCAGGAGTTCCTGCCGACCATCTGGCTCACCGGCGACACCGGCTACTACATGCACAACCTCGCGGCGCAGGGCTTCGGCCCCAAAACCATTGGCGAGTTCACGTCGTTGTTTCCGGGCGGCAAGATTCCCGCGGGGCTCTCACTCATTACCCGCGACGACCTGACCGAAGGCCAGATTCATCTCAGCCAGATCCTGTTTTCCGGTCCCGTCATTCAGGGCTGGAAGGCGGCCGGCGCGGCGGAGCGGTCAGCATATTTCAACAAGATGTCGGCGCGCGGCGAGGTGGTACAGCAAGCGGCCATTGCATATCTACGGGCCATTGCCGATCAGAGCCAAGTGGAGAACGCAAACGCACTGTTGGCACAGGCGCAGACGCAGCTGGATCACGAGCATGCAGCGCACCAGGCCGGCACCGTGGCCAATCTTGATGAATTGCGCGCTCGTGTCCAGTTTGAATCGCAGCAGCAGGCGCTGATCACGGCCCAGAACCAGCAGGCGAAGGATTTGATTCTGCTCAAGCGCGAAATCGGCATCGATCCGGGACAGGAGATTGCGCTGACCGATCCTGCGCCCTACAGCGACCTCGTTGAGCAGACGCCGGAAGAGTTGAGGGCACTGGCTTACCGCAGCCGCCAGGATTACCAGAACCTGCAGAATCAAGCGGTGGAGTATAAGGCTGTGCATTCGGTGTATCGCAGCGAGCGGCTGCCCACTTTGAGCTTTTCGAGCTACTACGGCACCAGCACCGTGAACGGAGCCGGCACGCACGGCGATTTCGCCGCCATAGGGACGTTGAACTTTCCCATCTTTCGCGAAGCGCGATTGCGCGGCGACGAGGACGCGTCAAGAGCGGAGATGGACTCGACCAGTGCGCAACTCGCCGACCTGCGCAACCACATCGACGAGCAGGTGCGGGCCGCTCTGCTGGACGTGAACGCGAACAAGCAGCTCGTTGACGTGGCGCGATCCAATGTGGACCTGGCCACGCGTGCGTTGAGCGACGAGACCGACCGTGTGAATGCCGGCGTCGACGATAACCTACCATTGGTGACCGCGCAGGCCACCCTTGCTACCGCCGAAAACAACCTCGTCGAGAGCCTCTACCAGTACAACGTGTCGAAGCTTCTGCTGGCCCGCTCCGCCGGTGTCCTGGAGCAACAGTACCGTGCGTATCTGGGTCGGTGAGCCGCTCGGTTTCCCGCAATCATCAACAGTCGTAATCGCGATTCTCATCCGTTTCCCGTAGAAGCCAGAGGAATCTTCCCCATGCCTCAACATCTCAAAATCGTCTACTACGTCGAGCCCGATGCGGCCGCACTTGCCCGCCGCGCGGCGCAGTATTTCGTCGAGCACGCAGAACGCGCCGTAGCCACGCACGGCCGGGCGACGATTGCCATTAGTGGCGGATCCACGCCCAAAGCAACGTTTACGCTGCTGGCCGATCACTCGCAGCAATGGCGCGCGCGCATGCCGTGGTCGAAGCTCGACCTCTGGTGGGTCGACGAACGATGCGTACCGCCGGATGACCCCGATTCGAACTACCGCATGACGCGCCAGGCCATGCTGGACCACGTACCGCTAAAACCGGAGCAGATTCACCGCATCGAAGGCGAGCTTGAACCGCAGGCAGCGGCGGCGCGATACGAGTCGGAGCTGCGGAGTTCGTTTCGGTTGGAGGGCGCGGAGCTGCCTCGGTTCGATGTCGTGCAATTGGGAATGGGTCCAGATGGACACACTGCGTCTCTTTTTCCCCACACCCAAGCCCTGCACGAGCTGAGCCGTCTCGCCGTCGCCAACAATGTTGAGAACAAGGACGCTTGGCGGGTCACGCTTACCTGGCCAGTAATCAACCGCGGATCGCAAGTGTTCTTCCTAATAGGCGGAATCGACAAAGCGCAGATTCTAAAAGAGGTATTAACTGGTCCGCGCGATCCCGAACGGCTGCCCAGCCAGTTGATCAACCCTGTTGGCGGTATACTGACCTTGCTTCTGGACCGTGCGGCAGCCTCCCTGCTGCCAGTGCCAGACGCGCAAGGCTGCGGCACTTTAGAGAGGAATGAATGATTCTGGCAGGCGATGTAGGCGGCACCAAGGTTCACCTGGCGCTGTTTGACTTTACCGATGGCAACCTCAAGCATTCACGCGACAAGCAGTTCCCGGCCAAGGAATACTCGGGGCTGGAAGCGATCGTGAAGGAATTTGTCGTTTCCGAAAAAGTGACAGCTGCGTGCTTCGGCGTTCCGGGACCGGTGCGGGATGGGCGACTGCGCCTGACCAATCTTCCTTGGACGCTGGACAGCCGCGAGCTGGCGCGCAATCTGAAGATTGATTACGTTTTCCTTATCAATGACTTGCAGGCGAATGGGTACGGTATCGCCGAGCTTGGACCCGAGCAGATTTACACCTTGAGCGAGGGCGATCCCCGGCAGGTAGGAAACCGCGCGTTGATTTCGGCGGGAACCGGTCTGGGCGAGGCGTTCATGGTCTTTGATGGGCGCAATTACGTGCCTTACCCGTCCGAGGGCGGTCACTCGGATTACGCGCCGCGCAACGAAGACGAGATCGACCTGCTGCGTTTTCTGCGCCAGAAATACGATGGACGCATCAGCTTTGAACGCGTAGTGAGCGGGCAGGGACTGACCAACTGCTACGAGTTCCTCCGCGAAGTCAGGGGCATGGAAGAGCCGGCTTGGCTCGCGGAGCGCATGACTCAGGAAGATCCGAACGCCGCTATCACCGAGGCAGCGCTCAAGGCCAAAAGCGAGCTCTGCGAGAAGGCACTGGACATGTTCGTTTCGTCCTACGGCGCCGAGGCCGGCAACCTCGCACTGAAGATCCTGTCGGTGGGCGGACTGTACGTTGGCGGCGGCATCGCTCCGCGCATTCTGGAGAAGTTGAAGGACGGAACGTTCATGAAGGCCTTCACCGACAAGGGCCGCCTGAGCCAGTTGCTGGTGAATACGCCGGTGCGCGTGATTCTGGAGAGTCGCACAGCCCTGATCGGCGCTGCCGCGTATGCCGAAGCACGTGCCGCAGAGCTGAGCGGCATTTCGCCGCGCGCAGGCAGCGTGAAGTTCTAGCGCTCATGGCGGAACGGAGATTGAGAGGGCCAGCCGCCAAGGCTGGCCTTTTTGTTGCGGGTTAACCGGGCTGCGTTCGCATTCTCGTGCGAGCGCGCGCAAATTTGCGGCTATCCTGAGGGCACATGATCTTTGCCCACTCCATCGGCGGCCGGCGTTACACATTCAGCAGCCTGCGCGAGCTTCTGGCCAAGGCCACGCCGGTGCGCAGCGGCGATGTGCTCTCCGGCGTAGCGGCCGGAAGCGCGGAAGAGCGCGTGGCGGCGCAGTACACGCTGGCCGACCTTCCGCTCAAGCACTTTGGCGATGAGCAGGTGGTGCCTTACGAGACGGACGAAGTGACGCGGCTGATCGTGGACACGCAGAACACCGAGGCTTTCGCGCCGGTGCAGTCGCTGACGGTGGGCGAGCTGCGCAATTGGCTGCTAAGCGACGAGGCAACACCCGAGCAGATCGCCTCGCTCGCGCCGGGCCTAACGCCGGAGATGGCGGCGGCCACAGCCAAGCTGATGCGCGTGCAGGACCTGATTGCGGCAGCGAGAAAAATGCACGTGGTGACGCGCTTTCGCACCACGGTGGGGCTGCCGGGGCGTTTGAGCGCGCGCCTGCAACCGAACCATCCCGCGGACGCGGCGCTGGGCATCGCGGCATCGATTCTGGATGGGCTGCTGATGGGTTCGGGCGACGCAGTGGTGGGCATCAATCCCGCGGGCGACAACATTGAAATCACAATGGGACTGCTGCGCATGATGGATACCGTGCGCGAGCGCTTCCGAATTCCCATGCAGAGTTGCGTGCTGGCGCACATCACCACACAGATGGCGGCGCTCGAGCGCGGCGCGCCGGTGGATCTGCTTTTCCAGTCGATCGCGGGAACGGAGGCGGCGAACCGGAGCTTTGGCGTGTCGCTTCCCCTTCTCGAAGAAGCCCACCAGGCAGGGCAGGCACTAGGACGCGGCGGAGTCTGCGCCAATGGGCAGGCGGGCATGAACGTGATGTACTTCGAGACCGGGCAGGGATCGGCGCTCTCAGCTAACGCACACCACGGTGTCGACCAGCAGACGCTGGAGGCGCGTGCCTACGGCGTGGCGCGCCGCTTCAAGCCGATGCTGGTGAATACGGTAGTGGGTTTTATCGGGCCGGAGTATTTGTACGACGGCAAACAAATTGTGCGCGCCGGTCTCGAAGATCATTTTTGCGGCAAGTTGCTCGGCCTGCCCATGGGCTGCGACGTGTGCTACACCAACCACGCCGAGGCCGACCAGGACGATATGGATACACTGCTGACGCTGCTCGGCGTGGCCGGCGTGAACTACATCATGGGCGTGCCCGGCGCTGACGACGTGATGCTGCACTACCAGAGCACGAGCTTTCACGATGCACTTTATGTGCGGCGCGTGTTGGGACTCAAACCGGCCCCGGAGTTTGAGGCGTGGCTTGGAGGCGAAGATTTTGCGCGCCTGACCAGCGAGGCGCAGCACCCGGAAAGGTTGCTGAGAGCATGAACGACTCGGCGCGCGCGGCTCCTGAAGCCATTTCCCAAAAGTCCCCTGACTCTAATTCCGGACGGGCAGCGCAATGGCGCGCGCTGACTCCGGCCCGTGTGGGCCTAGGCCGCACCGGGGTGAGCCTGGAAACGAATGACTTGCTTGATTTCCAACGCTGCCACGCACAGGCGCGCGATGCAGTGCATGCGCGCATCGAGAGCGCGGCGCTCGCGGCGGCGTTGCGAAAATTGACAGGAGGCACCATCCTGCGCCTGCATTCGGCCGCTGCGGACCGCGTGAGGTATTTGCAGCGCCCCGATCTGGGCCGCATCCTCGACGAGCCCAGCCGCATGCTTCTGGCCGAGCACCCTGAGGGCCACGTGGATTTGGCTTTAGTTATAGCCGATGGCCTCTCCGCCCTGGCGGTGGAGCGGCATGCGCTGCCGCTGCTTGCGGAGCTATTGCCGCGCCTCCAGGGATGGAGGCGCGCGCCTATGTCCATCGTCGAGCAGGGCCGCGTAGCCATCGGCGATGAGATTGGCGCGGCGCTGAACGCGCAGATTGCGGTGGTGCTGATTGGCGAACGGCCGGGACTGAGCTCGCCGGACTCGCTTGGCGCCTATGTCACGTGGATGCCGGGGCCAGGGCGCACCGACGCCGAGCGTAATTGCATTTCGAATATTCGCCCCGAGGGGCTCAGTTATGCGCAGGCCGCGACGCAACTCGGGTTTATTCTGGCTGAAGCGCGCCGGCTACGATTAACAGGCGTAGCGCTCAAGGAGCACTCCTCGCGCACCAAGGAGATCGAACCCTGATGCGCTGGCTTGGTGTATGGATTCTTCGCGTGCTTGCCGCATTCGTGGCCGTGGTGCTTGTGTCCTTTGCAATCGACTGGGCGCTCTACGTCCTGCGGGGGGCGCCCCAGTCCAGCGTCACAGTGAGTCAATTCATGTCGGTTCCACTCAAAGGCCAAAAAACGGAATATGACTTTTTGGGAACCGCCGACGTTGCCTGCGATCTCGCCCTGTTTCCTCACGGCGGAGAAACGCCATGCTGGTACCTGAAGGGCCATTCCAATCAATGGGAAAGTGTGGGCTCGCCGCAGCTCTAAGCAATGAGATCACGAGCCTTCGCAAGCGGCAGAGCCGTAAACATGGGGTTGTGATGGATGTCACGCCAGGAAAATCGAATATGCGGCTAGGATCGTAGCGCAACTCCTCCCCCCCAAAAACGGCCATGTATAGCCGCACACAAAACGAAAATGGCAGCTACAACTCGCGCTGCCTCCACTGCTTGATGACGATCGCTTCGTGCGTGGAGACGGAGAAAGAGCTCGACGTGCGCGAGGCGCATCATATGTGCCCGGAAAAAGCGCTGGCGCAAATGCTAGCTCAAGATCGGGCAGCGGCCGCGCACGCGACGCGCAACTGACGCGAATTTCTCGACACACCCGCAAATGAAAATGCGGCAGCCGGCAGGTGGCACTGCCACCAAATACAGTTGCGCCCGCTCGTAATGAGCGGGCGCAGAGTGCAAGTGGTACAAGTGGACGACTAGAAGGTCAACCGTCCGCCTACCTGGAGGACGCGCTGGGTGCCTGTGGCCGAGGTGATTTTGCCGAAGTTACCGTTGTTGTTGGTGCCGCTAGTCGCGGTTGTTGGCGGGCCGCTTGCAGTGGGGTTGGAGAGGTTGACCCAGTTCAAGAGGTTGGTAGCCTCGCCGCGGAGCTGGAAAACAATTCCGCGCTCAAATTTGATGTCGCGGAAAAGGCCCATGTCGAGATCCTTGACACCCGGGCCAAACAGGCTGTTGCGGCCCACGTTGCCGTCCGCACCGCCGGGACCGATGCCGCCAGCCACACCCACGCCGTTGTAAATGTAAGTCGGGCTCGTAGCTGAGTTATTGAACCACGCACTCACCTCGTTCGACCCGGATGCTGGGGTGCAAACGCGGCAGCGGTGTGCGCTGAGCACGGGCTTGGGGCCGCCGACGGCATAATCCGGACGCTGGTTGCCGGTGCTGTCGTCGCTTCTGTTGGATCCTGTGGTGACATTGAACACGCCACCGCTGTGCATGTAGATGACCGGCGAGATCGTCCAGCCGTTAACCAGGTTGCCGAAGATTCTGTTTTGGCCGTGGAAGTAGCTGATGTTCCATGTACCGGACATCGCGGCGTTGTTGCGGATGTCGGCATTCATGGGACCTTTTTCCTCCTGGAGTCCGCCGCCAACGGCGCCCAGGGAGTTATTGCTGGCGGTGAATGGTGCGCCGAAGTAGCCGGAGTCCTGTGGTGAGGAAAGTCCGTCTGCATCCGGCTCAAAGGTATCGAGAGCGTGGCTCCAAACATAGAAACCACTGATGCTGAAACCGCCCGACATCTGTTTTGTCGCCGAGACTTGCAGGGCGTGGTAATTGGCATTCAGGTTTGACAGCAGGTCGACGATTCCTGCTCCCAGCAGGCCGTTGCCGTTGTTGATGGCGGCCGCACCGGTGGGACAACCCGCGGCGGGGCACGGATCGAATTGACGCCGCGCGGCGACACTGGTTGCCGAAGTGCTTGGAGCACCGAAGGCGGTCGAATACGGCGAGTAGTTGGCGTCAATAAAGTTGGGCAACTGGTGGGAGAGCGCGCCCACATACGCTGCCGTCACGGTTACGCGGGCCGGCAACTGCCGCTGCACGGAAAGATTGACCTGGTATTCGTAGGGATACTTGAAGCTGCGGGGCAATGGCTTCGGTAGAGCCGCCAGGGCCCTCAATGAATGTGGGCTTGGACGGCGTATAGGTGTACGGGAACAGGCCGCCGCCCGGCGCGGTCGATGGGAAGTCTCCCGGATAGCTGTAGAAATTGGTGATGGAGTTGAGCGGGCCCTCGCCGGTCTGCGGACGCAGGGCGAATGGAACGGCATTGCCGGGCTGGTTCCATTCGTTGCCGGCGGGGATGCCGAAGAACATACCCGCGGCGCCGCGAATGGAGGTCTTGCCGTCACCAAACGGGTCCCACGCAAAGCCCAGGCGCGGCGAAACGTGGTAGTACGCCGTGGGGATGATGCCGCGGCCGACGCCCGCGTCACCTGGGAACAACAAGCCCTTGGGCGCGAGCGGAGCCACAGTGGATTGCTTGCCGGGAATGAAGGATTCGGTCCGGTTATGGGGATCGACGGGAGGCTGATCGATGTCCCACCGCACGCCAAGGTTGGCCGTAAACCGGGGCGTAATGCGGTAGTTGTCCTGCACAAACACTGCGTAGTGCCACGTGCTCAGGTGGGTGGTGTAGGGCGAGTCCTGCTCAGCCGAGGAGGCCTGGCCGGTCACCCAATCGGAAAACACATTGCCGGTTGAAGTAGGAGCCGATGTGGCAAAGCTGATGCTGCCAAAGTTCAGCAGGTTGGCATCGAACATGGTCTTGGCCAGAGCAAACTCGCCGCCGATAAAGAGGGAGTGTTTGCCCTTGGTCAGGCTGACCATGTCGCGCAGCTCATAGTTGTCGGAACCCGTGAACGGACCCGCATTTGTAGCGTCCGGAGCAAATCCGCCGGATAGAGAGATATTGGGCAGAGAGACAGGGCCTTCGAGGAGGAAGTTCGAGCCATACGATGTGAGGGTCTGCGATAGCGGGCCGGTCACTGGCGGGTTAGTGCGGCCGCCCGCTGCCCGCGTGAACGTGAGCCAGGTCTGATTGGCGATGGTTGGGCTGAAAGTGTGAACGTCGCTGAGGTTGATATTGGTGCCATTCGAGGCGACCTGATTGTAGGTCCACGGAACGTTGCCGCCCGGATTGTTTTTCAGCACGTTCCTCGAAAAGAAGTAGGTCGCTGCCACATGGTCCTTCGTGCCGAGGTTCTGGTCATACTTGCCCAGGTATTCGTTTTCCGTAACCGGGATGGGGATCAGACCCGCATAGGTCCCGCCTCCCGTCGCCGGCTTGAGACCGCCCGAGATATTAGGCAGCGGGATGGAAGAGCCGATGGTGTTGGTTACGTTGTCCATGTTGAAAACGGTTGTGTCCAGAGTGCCGGTCGGAATGCAGTTCGGTTTCGCGGTCAGGCAGTTGGGGCTCGTATTCACTCCGTCAGCCACCACCGTTTTGCCCGTGTTGGGCATGTAGACGGTGAATGTGTCGGCAGTAAAGTCGCCGAGCCGCTCTGCGGCAGTAGGCGTGATGGCGCCCGTATATATGTTTGAGGTGATCTGGCGCAATCCTCCATAGCTGAAGAAGAAGAACGCATCGTTCTTCTTTATCGGTCCGCCCACGGTGCCGCCAAACTGGTTGCGGTGGTAGGGCGAAACGATGATCTGGCCTGCGGCGTTGTGGGCCGGTTGCCAGCTGTTGGCGTTGAAGTCAGTGTTGCGGTTGAATTCGAACAAACTGCCATGCCACTGGTTGGTTCCCGACTTGGTGATGACCGAGACCACACCGGCGGAGAATTGACCGTATTGCGCGCCGAATGCGCTGGTCTCCACGCGAAACTCTTCCACTGCGTCGGGGTTCGGCGCCGGGTTGCCGTAGTTGCGCATCTCGGTGATGTTGTTGCCGCCGTCGAGGTAGAAAGCTACGCCTGCGCTGCCGCCGTCGATGGAGCCGTTGATCTGGACATCTTCGATATAGAGCCCCGTGGCGGTGGTTGGCGTGCCGGTGGGGTTCGAAAAGGAACTGTTGTTATTGGCCATCACGCCCGGCGTGAGGGAAATCAACGTATAGGTATTGCGGTTGACGAGGGGAAGACCGATGATCTCTTCCGGCTCGATGGTCCTGCCGAGTACCGGGTCGGAGGTATTCACCTCTGGGGGAGCTGTAGAGACTGTGACGGTCTGAGTCGCCGCGCCCACGGCCAGCGATATTTCAACCGTCAACTCCTGTTCCACGTCGAGAGAAACATTCTTTTGCACATAGCGTTCAAAGCCAGACGCCGTCGCCTCAACGGTGTAGTTGCCCACGGGCAGATAATCGATGCGGTATTCGCCAAGGCTGTTGGTGAGCGTCGACCGGGAGAATCCGGTGTCGACGTTTGTTGCCTTCACGGTGGCTGTGTTGACCACCGCGCCCTGTTGATCTTTCACTGTACCGACGATCGTGCCGGTAATTTGCTGGCCGAATGCGGCGAAGGTTCCGCCGAGCACGATAACCAGCAGCGCCAGAAGCCGCGCGCCACTTCCTGACAACAGTCTTATCGCCTTTTTCTTTGTGTTCACAATGTCCTCCTGAAGGTTAACGAGCTGTTATTTTGGGAACGCTCTTCAAACCCATCGAGAGCGCCCCGCATTTTGCAACCATCCCCGAGTTCAACGAAAGGTTCGAACCAAATACCGAACTCCCTCTTGATCCCTACAGCCGAATAGAAAGGGCCGTTTTCATTGCCGGCAAGTTGTATCAAATCTGCATAGAGGCTTGGCAAGTGACTCACCGTTTGCCTCCGTTTCTCGGAAATTATCTACTTTCAAATCTTAGCTTTAGGCGCGCCGTAACGGGTTGTGACAAACGTGAGCAGAACACCGCCGGTGGCCCCCCTGCAAGACGGCGCATATTCATACCGCCGCCAAAGTCGCTCAGCATCGGTCTGTTGAGCTAAATTTGCTCGCCCCTTGACCCCGGTGCCGCACGTGCTCGAGCTCAAGATAATGAACCCACTCGGTATTGGGATGGAGCCGGCAGATCCTCACTTTGCCGGTGTCTGGTGGCGCGGTCACAATCAACTGCAAAGCATAGACTCAATTCCGCTCTTCCCTTCTAAACGCGCCGACAAATCCCGATCACCAGACAACCTCCTTGAGTCGCGAACGCTCGCGTAACTCAGATCGTCTGGAGCGGGACAGAGACAGACGTTGAGAATTCTCGGCCGCCAATCAGGAACGTGCAAGGATGCTACCGTATGCTACAAACCATTCGCTGTGAATTAGATACAGTTTTATGATTGAAAATAAAGACCTTACCGAAATAATCGATGTTTATCAATTCGCCCCCGCCAAGAGCGAATCCCGCACGATATCTCCGTGACAACTCTCTGCACAGTGAGGTATGCTACGCCCTGCTAGAAGGCTGCAATGGCGCAAGCGTCTGAAAACGGGCACACAACAACGCAGTGGATGCCAACCACCGCAGAAGAACGGGAAGTTGTACTGCGGGAGTTGGAGGCAATCCTCTCCAGCTACCATTTCCGGGGCAGCAAGCGCTACCCGGCCCTGCTGCAGTACGTGGTGGATGCCGCGCTCGAGAATCGCTTAGGCGATTTGAAGGAGCGGACCCTGGGCGTTGAGGTCTTCGGCCGCGATCCGGGCTACGACACAAATGCCGATCCTGTGGTCCGCGTGAGTGCAGGCGAAGTAAGAAAGCGGATCGCCCAGTACTACCACGAAAATGGCCATGCCTCGCGGGTTCAGATCGAGCTTCCGCTCGGCTCCTACGCTCCCGAATTTGTGCTGCGCGTACCGGACGCCACCGAACTGGATGCAGTCTTGGAGCGCGTGACTTCCTCAGAGAGAGCCACGCGCGCGCGCCAGTCCCTGATGCGCGACTTTCTCTTGGTCCTGGCTGGAATGTTGCTCGTGGGAAGCGGCATTGCGGGATATCTCTACCATCAGGCCTCGCAAACTGGCGTAGCTGCCGCGAAGATGCTTTGGGACCCGCTCGTCCAGGCTTCTCGGCCGGTGTTGATCGTGGTGGGAACCAGCCACCCGGATCAGATGGTGCCGGAAAATGACCAAACGACCTTCGGCGATCACATGTCGAATCCTTATCACCATGTCTCGGTTTCGAGTGCCATTGCCCTCGCGCGCCTGGGCGGGGTCCTGCATCAGCGCAGCAAGGACTACGAGATCAAAGAGGCTCCCGAAACCAGCCTGACCGACATCCGTTCGCGATCGCTCATCCTGGTGGGCGCAATGAACAACCAGTGGACGATGCGGCTATTAAAACCCCTCAGGATTCATTTCGCTTTCGACAATTCAATAGCCCGCGTGCTGGACTCGGAGAATCCCCAGCAACAGAGTTGGTTTATCGATTTCACAAAGCCATACAGCACCATCACCACCGACTACGCCATCGTCGCGCGCTTTCGTGACCCCACCACGGAGGGACCGGTGCTGGTAATTGGCGGGCTTGGACCTTATGGAACCGAAGCCGCAAGCGAGTTTGTGCAGGCGCCGCAACACCTCGCGGACCTTGCGGCAAAATTACCGCGCGGCTGGGAGAACAAGAATCTCGAAGTGGTGCTGAAGACGAACGTGATCGGCGCGAAAGCAGGCCCACCCATTCTTGTCACCGCCTATACGTGGTAGACGGCGAAGACTCCGTCCAACAAATTTATTCGATCGAGTGCTTCCACGGCCTTGGCTCCTTATCTGTGTTCGGGGCCAGCCTCAAGGAAGACAAAGGCGTTGCCGTCGGGATCGCGAACGAAGATGAGCTTTCCGTCACGGTCGAATTTCGCGCCCGAGTTTTTCAGGAGATCGGCGGCCTTGCGCGCATCCGCCACGGGAAAGAGAAACTGCGGCTGGGCGCCAGGGTGCGTGGAGCGCAGCTCAAGAACCATGCCAGGAGCGCCCGGCGCGGTCAGGCGCACATTGCCGTCCACCGCTTGCGCTTCGAATCCGAGATCGCTGTAGAACTCCTTTTCCGCCGCGCCTTCTCTAACAGGTAGATCGATGCCCATCAGTTCGGTGGAGACACGATTCGCGCCCAGGTGCTGGCCGCGGTCCAGAGTGTGCCGCGAGCCAGGCATGTATTGCGTAAATTCGGTCACGCGGCCCTCGGGATCGTTCGTCGAAGAGATCAGGTTGCCGGCGGCGGCCTTGCGCACCGGCGCAGCCTTGAGCCCGGTGGAGTCGTAGTACTTGATCAGGGCATTCAGATCGCCCGCCTCGAAGCAGACGTGCATCCAGCCCAGCGGTTGCCTGGGATCGGTTTGCGGATAGAGCTCGATGAACTGGCGGTCGTTGATCTTGACGAAGACTTCCGTGGTCTTGCCCGCGTTGGTGATGGCGAAGGACTCTTCGTAACCGAGCTTGCCGAGGAACGCGATCTCGCGATCGAGGTCACTGACGCGAAAGGCGATGTGCGCGATGCCGATGATTCCGGCGCCAGGTGCGGGGGGTTGCGCGAATGCGATGGCAGAAAGCGCGCATGCGAGCACTGGAACAGCAATCCAACGATTTTTCATCTGAGTCTCCTCAAAATTATGAGACGTGCCCGCGGAGAAGCTGCGGCCTACGCATAATCCTGGCGATAGGGCGTAAAGATGTCGAGCACTTCAGAGGCTTCGAGGGCCGCGGCTTCGTGCTCCACACCGCCGTTGACGACAATGCTGTCGCCGGCGCGCATCTCCCAGCTTTTGCCCTCGGCCTCGAAACGAATATGGCCACGCACCACATACACCATTTGATGATGGGGATGACTGTGGCGCGCGCCTTTCCAGCCTTTCTCAAAGGTGTGACGCACCAGCATAAGGTGTGGGTTGTACGCGAGCACCTGGCGTAACATGCCTGGTTCGGGCGTGGTAACCTTCGTGGCATCGGTGGCCGTGTAGATGACTGCGGATTCTTGCATTCGTTCTCCGTGGCACGAACGTGCAGCCTGTAACAAGCAGCTATAAGGCTACGAGCTTCGGGCTACTGGATACAAGTTGTTTTACCGGTTCAGCCAGCCGCCGTCGACCACCAGTATATGGCCGTGAACATAATCGCTGGCGCTCGAAGCAAGAAAGACTGCGGCCCCTGCGAGATCTTCAGGATGGCCCCAGCGGCCAGAGGGAATGCGATCGAGAATCTGTCGCGCGCGATCTGGATTCTTGCGCAGCGCCTCGGTATTGTCGGTATCCATGTAGCCTGGCGCGATGGCGTTGACGTTGACGCCTTTTGACGCCCACTCATTCGCGAAGGCTTTTGTAAGCTGTCCAACGCCGCCTTTGGCAGCGGCGTAAGCTGGCACGAGAATGCCGCCCTGAAAGGTGAGCAGCGAGGCGATGTTGATGATCTTTCCGGAACCCCGCTTGAGCATGTGTCGTCCCGCGTGCTGCATCAGGCGGAAAACGCTGGAGAGATTCACGTCGATCACCGCCAGCCAGTCCTCTTCGGAGTACTCTGCGGCGGGAGCGCGGCGGATGATGCCTGCGTTGTTGACGAGAATGTCGATGGCGCCGAAATGCGCGACGGTCTCTTCCACGAGGCGCGCGCAGACTTCCGGCACGCCAACGTCGCCTACCAGCGCGATGGCCTTTGCACCTGCGGCCTCGATCTTGTGCTGCGTGGCTTTGGGCGCTGTGCCGGATCCGTGCACGGCCACGTTGGCACCGGCTTGCGCCAGGGCCAGAGCAATCGCCGCGCCGAGGCCGCGCGACGAGCCCGTGACCAGAGCGGTTTTGCCTTTGAGATTGAATCTGTCGAGGATGGATTTCTCGAGTATCGATTTTTCGTGAGCCAGGGGAATCGGGTCCTTTCCGAACGATGCAGGCTCGTAACTCTGCCTCTATGTATTATGTCCGAGCCGCGCGGAGGACGGGATTCGTGGAAGCGAGTTGTATCACGGGGTGAAATTCAGCGTCGCCGAAACAAGGCGAGACGAGAAAGGTCCCCGAAATTGAAAACGCCAGAGGCCGAAGCCTCTGGCGTCTCAATCTTGATCACTCGCAGTACAGCCGGTGTTGCGTCCTCCAGCTACCCCAGTGGCCGCTCTCCAGCTTTCGCTGGTGCTGAATCCTCTGGCTGCGCCGGCACAAAACCTCCGACTTGCGTCGATGGCTTGCACTCCGGCTCGACCGGTGGCCAACTCTCCGGCTCGGATCGGTTTCGTATCCTTCGGCTCGACTGGCTGCAAACCTCCGACTCGCATCGGCTGTTCCGCACATCCACTCGACCTTGGGCGATCCTTCAGGCTTGCGCCTGGCGATCCCATTTCCACCGGGCTTGCGCCCGGCAGTCTTGATCCATTCGGCTTGCGCCGAACGGTTCCTCCCTTGGCTAGGCCGACAACCTACTTCCGATTCGCATCGATGCCGTCCTTCGGCTCGGCTGGCGGCTTCATCTGGCTTGCGCCTTATGCTGCCCCTACCACTCGGCTGGCTCCGCGTCCAGTTTGCACCGGTTGCTTCACCCTCCGTCTTCACCGGCCGTGAACCTCTCGGCTTGCGCCTCGTGGCTCCTTCTCCGGCTGAGCCTCTGATGCACTCCTTGTTTCAACTGAACCTTGCATCGCCGGCGAAGCCGTCGATGAGTATTCTGTATCCACTGGCCCTTGCATCTTCCGGAATCTTCCAGTTGAACAACCGTGGGCTTGCGCCCTCACTTGTAACCTCTGGTGCGTCCAGCGATCCCTCTGCGGCTTGCGCCTCAGGTTTCACCCTCTGTCCGGGCTGGCGGTCATCCTCCGGTTCTCACCGGCTGTCCACTCCGTCAACCTTGCTGGCGATCAACTTCCGGCTTGCGCCGACTGTCTACTCTTCCAGCCTTCCGGCAACCAACTTCGACGCCCTAACGCGTCATCAGTTGAATGAGACATTACGTCCGATGAATCTGTGGAAGCAAGTGCAAAAATCAAGTAAATTTGTGGATTTCACCAGGGTTGGTGCATTGTCGTGATTATCTGAGCGCCGCGACTGAATTCGCCGCTGAAATGAGCTGATTTGAGCAGCAAATCGCCGAAGAAAAGCGCTCCGAATCTTCGGCGAAGAGTTCTTTCCTGCGGTAGCGGCTGCGTTTTGCTGCTTCAAAGCCGGCAGTTTTTGCTGATCGGCGATGAGCCATAGGAATGAATGAAGTGAAAAGGGGCGGTAGGGGTTTTACAGGCTGCGGAAAAAGTCTCTATTGAGTCACTGTTTCTCCACAGGAGATTGGGTTTAGATAGGAGGTATGCGTGGAGACGACGAGAAGCAGACGGCGATGTACAGTTATGTGACGTTGGCGCAGCGGATACCTGCCGATCATCCGGCGCGTCAGATTCGCGTGTTGGTGGATCGGGCACTTGAGCGGATGGACGCGCAACTGGAGCAGCTGTATTCGAGCACGGGTCGGCCCGTCGATTGCGCCCGGAGCGGCTGCTTGCGGGCGACGCTTGCTGATGGTGTTGTACTCGATTCGCTCGGAGCGGCAGTTGATGGAGCAGCTGAACTACAACCTGCTGTTTCGCTGGTTTGTGGGTCTGGAGATGGACGACCCGGTGTGGGACGTGACGGTGTTTACCAAGAACCGGGAGCGGCTGATTGCAGGTGCGGTGAGCCAACAGCTACTGGAGTCGGTGCTGGTGGAGGCGCGGGAGCACGATCTGCTGAGCGAGGAGCATTTCACGGTGGATGGAACGCTGATTCAGGCCTGGGCGTCGGCGCGCAGCTTCAAGGATAAGTCCGATCCGCCAGCGCCGGGCGCCGGTTCGGGCATGGGGGCGAGGTGCTTTTGCGCGACAAGGTGGAGTCGAGGACCGATCCGGATGCGCGTTTGTACAAGAAGGCAACGGCGGACAAGGCGGTTCGCCAGCTATCAGGGCCACGCGTTGATGGAGAACCGCAACGGGCTGGTGGTGGCGGCCGAGGCCAGCCAGGCGGCCACGGTGGCGGAGCGCGAGACGGCGCTGGAGTTATTGGACCGACGGTGGCTGGCGAAGCATAAGCGACAACGCGGAGAGCAGCAAGATCACGCTGGGCGCCGACACGCAGTATCAGGAAGAGGGATTTGTTGCAGGCGCTGAGAGA
Organism: uncultured Acidobacteriota bacterium; assembly: GCA_963699385.1. Taxonomy (GTDB): domain Bacteria; phylum Acidobacteriota; class Terriglobia; order Terriglobales; family Acidobacteriaceae; genus Telmatobacter. Next base: position 49,282 of record CAVOTQ010000025.1, read on the forward strand.
TCGCGGGGTGGCGCCGCATGTCAGCGAATATGTGCAGGGCAACCTGGGCAAGAACAGCGCTGACCGACAGCGAGCGGTGCCGATGAGCGGCGCGCCATCAGCCAGCGAAAGACGCAAGCTGATCGAGCGCGTCTTCGGCTGGAGCAAGCTGGACCGGTCCGCTGCGCCAGGTGAAGCTGCGCGGGCTGAAGCGGGTGGACTGGTTCTATCGGCTGACCATTGCCGCTTATAACCTGGTGCGCATGCGGAGACTGATTCCGATTCAAGCTATGGCCAGCTAGGGCCGAAGTGTGTCCGGAGGCCGGCAAAACGGCTTCCGGTGGGAAAACGAAAACCGAATTCCAGCTGCGGGACAGGCTCAAAACGCAAAAAACGCGAACCAAAGAAATGTGATCAAAGAAACAAGGGTTTTTCCGCAGCCTGATAAACCGGGCGGATGCCCGATATTGCAACGAGAAAGGTGCATTTCGGCCTCCTGGGTTGTGCGGACTTCATCGTGATTTCCAGGCATATCATGTTTAGAATTAATAACTTGAATCGAAAATGGCCTATACCCTACCGGGGTATGGGTGGGTCGATTTTCTTTTTCTTTAATTAATTTCTGCCCGCGCTCCGATTCGCATGAGGTCGATTCGGGCAGGGGCGGAGGTGGGATGCGATCGGGAATGGAGACAGTGACGTTTTTCATGCGGTCCTGCTGCGCTGGGGCATGAATTTTTTGACGCGGGCGGTTTCGGATTCGGTGAGATTGGCGTAGACGGCGTAACCAGCCATTTCGCGCGACTTCTCTTCGGAGGCGACGGCGAAGAGGGCGACCTGGACGGCGTAAAGGAGCTTGCCGGAACTCTTGCCGTCGATGGAGCCGAGCAAGATGCCGTGGGCGACACAGGCGATGAAGTCGCGGCAGTTGTCGCGGCTGGAGAGAGGGGGCAGGGCGGCGCGGTAGGCCTCGCCGGCTTTTCGCAGGGCGTCGGGTTCGCCGGCTTTCTGCTCCAACTGGGTGCGGTAGGCGACTTCCCAGGCCCTGGCGCAGCGGGCGATGGCGGGGTTTGCGAGGGCGGGGCTGGGTTTTTCGACGGTTTCCATGTCAACGGGTCCCTGTTCGGTTTGCATGCGTGATTTCTCCGGTGTCCATCTTGATTGTGCGCTGGATGGGGGAAATAATGTGCAAGGCAGGGAACAAGGGAGCGAGGGAGCAAGGGAGCGAGAAATCAGCGGTTTGGCGGGGGCGGGGAGGGTTTTCTGCGTGTTGCGGGCTTGACGGAGAAAGACAGGGAACAAGGGAACGAGGGAACAAGGGAACGTGGGAACGTGGGAACGTGGTGCGCCCGGACCCGCAACGGCGGGGAACTCCCGACCTATTGCTCCGGAGGGTCGCCGCGCCGACCTCTATCCAGCTGAGCTACGGGCGCTCTTGAAGAATGCAATTCAACTCTTCTCGACCGACGCCGGTCTTAAGGAACCGCTCTCTAGTGATCGCCTGAGATCGAGTTGCGAAATCTTCCTTGTATGCCAAATCCCACGGCCCGCGGTTCTTTGTTGAGCGCGTAAGTCCGGAATTATGTTGGTTGAGACGCTGTTCCATGTTCGAGGTCGAACCCGTATAGAGGCGGCCTGTGGACCGGCTTCGAAGCACGTAGGTTGTGAACATCGCAAAAATGGTGCGCCCGGACCCGCCGCGGCGGGGAACTCCCGACTTAATGTGGTGCGCCCGGAGAGATTCGAACTCCCGACCTATTGCTCCGGAGGCAATCGCTCTATCCAGCTGAGCTACGGGCGCGCTTTATCAGAATACCGCAAGTTGAGGATTCGGAGTTTTTTGAGGCGAGGGCAAATGTGCGGGCCGGGAGGCCCGCACTACAGCCGCTCCGCCACCCCACGGACGAAGACCTGTCTGCGGTGGCCCGGGCCGGGAGGCCGGCGCTACCAATTACAAAACTGATTAGCGGTTGGACGAGGTGGTGGGTGGGGTGGGGGCGTAGTAGCCTTTGCGGGCGATGATCTGGAGATTGCGGCCGTCTTTTTGGGCTTGGATGTCGATGCTGCGGTAGCGGCCGTCGCGCTGAAAGGAAGCGGGCTTGTAGGAGACGAGATAGCGGCCGCGAATGACTTGCTGGAGATCGGCGAGGCTGGAGTCGAGATGACGGGCGGAGCCGGGGACGAAAGCTGCGCCGCCGGTGAGATCGGAGAGGGTTTGCAGGGCATGTTTGCCGACGAGGACGCTGGGCTCCTGCGATATGTCCTCACTGGTGCTGACGGTGTAAACGGCGACTTCGCCGCTTTGGGCGGTGGCGATGGCTTGCTTGAGAGTGATGCTGCTGGAGTTGTCTTCGCCGTCACTGATGACGACGAGAATGCGGGCGACGGGCTCGGATTCAGGATGTGTGGCGAGGCGGTCGGCGGCGTAGGCAACAGCGTCCCAGAGAGCGGTTCCACCACCGGGCGCGAGCTGGTTGAGGGCGTGCGAGCTGAGGGTTTGGTCGGCAGTGAAATCCTGAACGAGGCGGACGGCGTTGTTGACGCCGACGACGAAGGCGAGATCGTCTTTATTGACGACTACGTCTTGAAGAAACTTTGTGGCCGCTGCGAGTTCAAAGGAGAGGCGGTCGGTGACGGAGGCGCTGATGTCGATGACGAGACCGAGGCGCAAGGGAAGCTGGGATTCATTGCGGAATCCGAGAATAGCGTCGGGCGGTTGACTGTTGTCGCGAATCGCGACGTCAGAGGGAGCGAGATTTGTGATGGGTTTGCCGTGATCCATGGCGGCGAAGAAGATGGCGACCTCGTTGACTGAGACGCGGAACGTGGGGGCGGAAGGTTTGCTTTGGGAGGGATCGAGAAACGCGCCGGGGGATGCGTAGGGCGCGGGTGATGCGAGGGCGATGGCCGGGCTGCAACTCTCGCAGGTGGAATCGGGCGCCGCTTCTGCTTCGGCGATCTGAGTTTCTTCTTTTTTCTCCTGGGCCAGGAATTGGGCACGGCGCGCGAGTTCCTCGGGAGTGGGCTCCTGCGGGGTAGCGGAAACGAGTGTCAGCTTGGGAGGCGGATTGAGTTTGGCCTGCTCCTGGAGCGCCTGCTCTGACTTGACCCGGGCAAGAATCTCAAGGAATTTGGGTGCGGACGCAGACTTCGGATCCTCCTGGAGCAGGATTTCCATCTCGCTTTGCGATGCAGCGAGATTGCCTTGCGCCTCCCATGCGCCGGCGGCGAAAAGATGAATGACGGCAGCGCCATCGTGCTTATGCGCGTGTACCTGTTGGGCGGTTGCAATCACGCCTGAATAATCGTGATTTTGAAACTCGGCGTAGGCCAAGGCCAGTTGCAGCTGGACATCAAGCGGGGCCAGGGAGGAAGCCTTGCGCAGCGATTCCTCGGCGGCCGGAAACTGCTTGAGCGCGAGATCGGCGCAGCCAAGATTGAGGTAGGAGTTGGGCATGTGGTCGTCGAGCGCGATGGCTTTGGCGAACTCATCCTGCGCCAGCTGGTTCTGGCTGAGATTGAGATAGGCGGTGCCAAGCGCGTTATGCGCGGCGACAAACTGGGGATAGATGGCGATGGAATTGGCTAAGTGCTCGACCGCAACTTGCGGGTTGTTGCGCATGAGCAACTGATAGCCCCTGGCATATTCATGCTGCGCTTTGCCGGGGGCCTTGAGATCTAATTTGGAAACGGAATCGTCGGGGGTTTGGACATTGGTGAGGTTTGGGTCGCGGCTATTGACGAGGAATATGTTGAAATTCAACTGCGACACTCTGCCGTAATTCTCGGGTCCCAAGGGGAACGACATGACCTGGGCGCCCGCGGCGCAGGAGACCAGGAAGATGCAGAGCGACGCCCGACGGAGTGGCAGATTGGACATGGCCTCAGCTCAAGAAAACAATAAGATTAGGGTTCGTGGACGGCCAGAATCCTGGCTTGGGGAGAAGGATAGCACGGTTTCAGGCGCTTCCGGCGCGGGGGGCGAGAAGCCATTTCGGAGAAAGCTTTGCTCCGGGGCGTGGGTTTTGCGGGGGTTTTCGGACCGCGAGCCATGCACCGGGTTGGTTCCCGGTGATGCTTTTTTGCGAGGCAGCGGCGGGATGGGTTCAGCGAGAGCGTTCGGCATGATGGGCGGGATTCTGCCACGATCCACAGGTTCCACAGAGGGCTTTTCGTTGACTTGGGGCCTATTTTTCAGTATTCTAAAGTCCTTGCGCGGTGTTGCGCCTGGGGTCTCGGTGTGCTCACCCGGACCGATCTGAGGGATGCCCTGGAAGTGGATTGAGGGGCTCCGATGGAACAGGCAATTGGCTGCGGGACCAAGGAAATGCGGTCCGCTGTAGCCAGAGCCCCCGAGGGGGCTGACTCCCGCAGCTTCTCACCCGAACAGATTTGTTTGGCAGTGGGTAGATTTTTGGCCTGTGCGTTTGGCATGGGCGGATGCGGTTTGCGCTTTCCCACATCTCAAACGAGAGGTGGGGCGCGGTTTGTACGGGCTTTTGTTATCCCACCCAAAACGCAAAGTGCGCGTTTTGGATGGGGCACCGGGGTTTCTTGAGGGATATTGCTATCCCACATCTCAGAATCGAGATGTGGGGCGCCCAGAGTCTTCGTACCCAGAGGTTTTTTAGAGGCGCGAAGCAGATTTTTTCGAGGGAAGAATAGAGATGTCGACATTTATTCCGAGCGGCAAGGATATTAGCCGCAAATGGTATGTGGTGGATGCGAGCGGGCAGACTTTGGGGCGACTGGCCACCAAGGCTGCCAGTGTGCTGAGCGGCAAACTGAATCCGCAATACGTGCCGTACATCGACATGGGCGACCATGTGATCGTGATCAACGCGGAGAAGGTCCGGTTGACGGGGCTGAAGGACCAGAAGAAGCTGTACCGGCGCTATACGGGCTTTCCGGGCGGGCTGCGCGAGGAGTCGTTTACGCGGCTGATCAACCGCAAGCCGGAGAAGGTGCTGGAACAGGCCATCAAGGGCATGCTGCCCAAGAGCAAGATGGGCCGGCAGATGGCGACGAAGTTGAAGGTGTACCGCGGCGACAAGCATCCGCATGGGGCGCAGATGCCGGTGGCGTTGTAAAGCAGCTTCTAGCTGCTAGCTTCTAGCTCCTAGCTTTTTTCTTGCTGGAGCAATGAGGCGGATGGAAAAAGAAAGACGCCCGACGGGGCTTGGACAGGCTAGCAGCTAGAGGCTAGAAGCTAGGAGCTTACGAAGAATGGCAGATCTGGTGCAGTATTACGGGACGGGGCGGCGCAAGAGGGCGATCGCGCGCGTGTTTCTGCGTCCCGGCACGGGCGAGTGGAAGGTCAACGGCAAGAAGTTCGACGAGCACTTTGTGACCGAACAGCAAAGGGTTTCGGCCAAGCGCACGCTGTTGGTGGCGGAACTGTCGGCGAGCTTCGACGTGCTGACGACGGTGAGCGGCGGCGGCGTGGCAGCACAGGCCGACGCCGTAAAGATGGGCATTGCGCGCGCTTTGGTTGAGTTCAACCCCGAGCTGCGCAAGCTGCTGAAGGCCGAAGGCCTGATGACGCGCGATGCGCGGCAGAAGGAACGCAAGAAGTACGGCCAAAAGGGCGCGAGAAAGCGGTTCCAGTTCAGCAAGCGCTAAGCGCTTGCTAGCTTTTAGCTTCTAGCTCCTAGCTTCTAGCTTTTTCTTGCTTGATCCGGCGGTTTTGGAAATCACGTGAAAGCGGGTTCAGGCAGGGACAAGCTAGAGGTTAGGAGCTAGCGGCTAGAAGCTGGTTTCACAAATCTCCCCGCGAGGGGAATCAATCCGGGCCTCGGTCGGACCTGCCCGGATGCAGTCCACATAGGAGGGACATTGGCAACCATCACCATGAAGGAACTGCTCGAAGCAGGTGTTCACTTCGGGCATCAGACGAAGCGCTGGAATCCCAAGATGAAGGAATACATTTTTGGGGAGCGCAACGGAATTTACATTATCGACCTGCAGAAGACGCTGAAGCTGTTCAAGGATGCGTCGAAGTTTGTGGTTGAGTTGTGCGGCAGCGGGAAGACGATTCTGTTTGTGGGCACCAAGCGCCAGGCGCAGGATGCGATTAGCGAAGAAGCCACGCGCGCGGGCATGCCCTACATCAACCAGCGCTGGCTGGGCGGGTTGCTCACCAACTGGGTGACGGTGCAGAAGAGCGTAAAGCGCCTCCAGGAGCTGGATGAGATGGCGACTGACGGCCGCTACGAGCTGCTGACCAAGAAAGAAGTGATTCGCCTGGAGCGGGAGCGCAAGCATTTGCAGGCCAACCTGGCCGGCATCAAGAGCATGAAGCGGCTGCCCGACGCGCTGTTCATCGTGGACTCGAATAACGAGACGATTGCGGTGAAGGAAGCGCGCAAGCTGGGCATTCCCGTGGTGGCGGTGGTGGATACCAACTGCGATCCCACGGTGGTGGATTACGTGATTCCGGGCAACGACGATGCGCTGCGCGCCATTCGCCTGTTTACCTCGAAGATTGCCGATTCGGCAGCCGAGGGCGTGAACATGCTGGGCGACAAGGCCTTCCAGGAAGAGCCTGCCGAAGTTGCGGCCGCGGAAGAGAGCCGCGAGAGCGGCAGAGGCTGCGCCGGTGGAAGAGGTCGACCTGGAAGCGGCGCTGGGCGGCGGCATTCGCAAGGCGCCTGCGGCCGTGGCGGTTTTGGCGGATGAGGTCGAGGCTGCCGAGGCCGGTGTTTAGTTAATTTCTGCGCGAGACCATGCGCACATTGAGTGGAGCGTGGCCGCTTCGATGGTTGGCCACGCTTTTCTTATGCCGGAAACATCGCGGGCGTAGATTTTGATTGTGAATTGATATCCGCGACGCATTCGCGGGGCCGGCTGCGGCCGGGGGAAGAACAAAGGGATGACGACAGTGAGCGAAAAGATTGATGCGAAACAGGTGAAAGCGCTGCGCGAGATGACAGGCGCGCCGATGGGCGACTGCCTGAAGGCGCTGCAGGAGAGCAAGGGTGACACGGAAGCCGCGGTTGATGGTGCTGCGCAAGCGGGGCATGGCGTCCGCACAGAAGAAGGCGGCGCGCGTGACCAATGAGGGCGCGGTGGGCTCGTATGTTCACGCGGGCGGCAAGATTGCGGTGCTGCTGGAACTGAACTGCGAGAGCGATTTTGTGGCCAAGACCGACGACTTTCAGGAACTGCTGAAGGACGTGGCGATGCACATCGCGGCCAGCGATCCGCGCTACGTGAAGCCCGAAGATGTGACCCCGGAGGACATGGAGCGCGAGAAGGAGATCTATCGCGCGCAGGCGGCGGCGACAGGCAAGCCGGCTCCCGTGATCGAGAAGATCGTGGACGGCAAGATGGCGAAGTTCTACGAAGAAGTTTGCCTGCTGGAGCAGCCGTTCATCAAGGACCAGGCGGTGAGCATCAAGGAATTGATTGCGCAGAAGGTGGGCAAGCTGGGCGAGAACATCACGGTGCGACGGTTTGCGCGCTTCAAGGTGGGCGCGCCGGAGTGGACTGTGGCGCAGACCAAAGCTGTGGAAGCGGCGGAGTAGCGAGACCGTAGTTTATTAAGCAAGGGCGGCCCGGATGGGCTGCCCTTTTTGCGTACGTACCCCGGTCCCCAAAGGCGAGGGACCGGGGGCACCAGCCATTTTGGCTGCCCACCCTTTCGGCGATGAGGCCGCCGAAAGAATGGGGCACGGGGCTTACAAGGGGCTCTCAGACGGAGGGAGTAAAGAGATGGGGCAATCCGCGATGCGGATTGCCCCATTTTTCTTTGGCCTGGAGGGAGGGCCGGAGGTTAGGGCATGTAGTAGCGGAACGAGGTGAAGAACATGTTGTCGTCACCGTGCGCGCCGCCACCGGGGTTGGCCGTGCCGCCATTGCCGGACCAGATATCGCGGCGGAGGTTTTCATAGGTAACACCCTGGCGCAGGCGACCCTTGGGGCCGCTGTAGAGGTTGTACCAGTAGCCTGCAACGAATTCCTGCACATCCTTGTTGTTGCCGGTGCAGTTTGCGGGAGCGGTCTGGTTGGCCGCGCCGGCACCGGCGGATCCGGAAGCCTGGGTTTCGATCAAGCAGCCGGTCATAGCCGGAGCGTTGACGATGGAGGCGCCGAGGCTCGGACCGCCGACACCGTAGCCGGCGTAGGTGTTGCCGCCGGAGTTGGTGCCGCTGACGACAAAGTCACGATAGACGTAGTCGCCGCCATAGTTGAGGTAGACATTGAGGCGCGGTGTGGGATTCGCTTCCACGGTGCTGAGAGCAGAGAAAGCCTTCAGCGGCTCGAGGGTACCATTGGGACGAACGGTTACGTCAGCAATGGTCGAGTTGCCGTAACGGCCAACGCCCACGCCATAGAGGCCCTTGAGGCCGATGGTGAGTTTCTTGTTTGCCAGGGGGCCACGAAAGCCGCCGCCAATGCCGCCGCCGGGTTCCATGTCGTTATAGGGGCTGCCGGTGGTGGGATAGATGCGGTCGCGGAAGAAGCGGCCTACGCCGAAGGCTTCCCAGTGTCCCCAACCTGGCTCGAGAGCGACTTTGGCCACGAGGTCAGGTGCAAGGTTGAAGGAGTAGTTGGACTGATTGTCATAGAGTCCGCCGCCGGTGCCGGTAGAACCGAAGATATAGTTCGCGGGCAAACCCGATCCCCCTGCGTTCAGAGTCTGCGGGTTTTCAGCCGACATACCGAACCAGGTCTTGGTGCCCATATTCTTGACCACGCGGAAGCTCTCCTGGCGAGCCCAGACGAAACCCGCGTCGTACTGGGCGTCGATGGTGGACGGCAGGGTTTGGGTTCCGCGGGTGAGGCCCGAAGCGGTTTCCGTAACCAGCGACCAACCGGTGCCGCCGGAGAAATCCCAGCCGCCGGTCGTCTTGGCGTCGGCCCACAGTTCGCGCTGACGCATGGTATAGCTGTTCGACTGGTTGTTGTTCGAGGTGGTGCCAGAACTCAGCCAGTCAGCCTCGTAGTAGCCGGTCATAGCCATGCTGGCGATCTTGCCCGTGAACTTCAAGGCAACACGCGACTGCCGTGCGCTGCCGAAGAACTCGCTCATTTGCGCGCCGTCGGCGTTCTGCAGCGGAACTGTGGTGGCGCCTGTGTTGATGTCGTCGCCGGTGGCGCCTTGACGCCACACGGTTGCCGCTTCAATGAAGCTGCCGTTCGGCGACATGGTCACGCCCTTGTAGGTGATCGCATCCGGACTGCTGATTGCCTTCTTGATGCTTGTGGTTTCGTCAGAGACCGTGGTGGCGAGCGAGAGCTGGTTGGTCTTGAGATCGCTCACCGTGGTTTGCAGCGCGGTGACGGCATCGGTGTTCTGCGAGAAGGCCGCCTGTTGCGCCTGGGCGTCGGCTTCAGCCTTGTTGGCTGCGGCGCGCGCATCGGCGGCATCCTGCTGCGCCTGATGCAATTCGGCATCTTTGGCGGAGAGGTCGGTCCTGAGGCTGTCGATCTGGGTCTGCATCTCAGTGCGCAGAGCCTGAATCTGGTTTGCCACCGACGGTTCAGGCGGCTTGACGGCCCTCTTCGCGGGCACATGCTTTTTCGCCGGCGCTGAAGAGCCGCTGGTTTGTGCGTGGGCAACAAGGAGACTGGCTGCCAGAATGGCCGCGGCAGCCGTCGAGAAAATTCGTTTCATTCGGGCCTCTTTTCGTTTGAAATGGATCTGCCGTATTGGCCGTGGCCGCATGCGCTGATTTCGTACCGATCTTCAGCATGGCGGACACGTCGATGAATCAAGAAAAATGGCGAATCGGCAAAACCGATGAATCAGAAAAATCCGCGCATCAGAAAAAATCTGCAATATCTCATCGGCGCGGAACAGCGCGACGATGAGAGCGCAAGAAGCAGAAATTTTGCGACCGCGAAATTTCTGCTTCTCGTGCCGAAACCCAGCCTCGCAGAGTTCGATGAAGATTTGACGAATTTACATAGATTTCACAGTTGCAGTTAACGCTCCCCCGCCGCGCAGGGAAAATTAGAAAAATTTATGAACTATTAGAAAACCAGACGGGGGTTTCCAGGGCGGCGGTTTCCCACTCTTGCGGCGATGAAGCTCCACCCGGTGATGCCGAAAGGATGGGGCACGGGTCGATTTACCAGCCTTCACGGTGAGGCTGTGAAAGAGATGGGAGGTGGAACGCGGACGGGGACGTCCGCATTACAGCCGGCCGGGAGGCCGGCGCTACCTCCTGCGCTGGATGCGGGAAAGGAGTTGTTCTTCAAGAAAAGATGCTTCGGCGATGAAGCTTCACCTCACGGACAAAGACCCTTTCGCGGGGATCACGGTGCCGCAAAAAGGATGGGGCGACCGGCTTTGAGACCCGCGGTGCGAAATAAGCGCAGAGAATTATGGATGCGAAGGCTGGGATGCGGAGGAAGTGCTTGCGGAGGGTGCGCCGGCGCTGAGGAGATTGGCGAGCAGGCGATAGGCGCCGGGGACTAGCTCGGGAAATTGGCGGTAGAGGGCGAAGGCGACATAGATATAAGTGCCTTTGCCGGGATGGGCGACGAGCAGTCCGCCGCGCTGCGGATCCTGGCCGGGATCGGCGGTTTCAGTGAGGGCGGTGTAGCCGGGGTCCCAGTGATCGAGGAAGGAGTGGCCGCGCTCTTCGAACCAGCCGTCGAAGTCGGCGGTGGTGATGCGGTTGGGCGAGGTGAAGCAGCGGGTTGGCGGGATCGAGCAGCTTGACGGGGGCCTGCTCATCGACGACGCGCTCGCCGATGCCTCTCATGGAGAGCGGGAGCGGGGCGGGGAAGTTGCTGCTCTGGTACTGGACGATGAGCGTTCCGCCGCGCTCGACGAAGGCTTCGAGACGCGGTTCTGCGGCTGGTGAGCTCAGGACGCGCGGAGTAGGCGCGGATGCCGATGACGATCACGTTCCAATGCGAGAGGTCGGCGGTGGCGAGTTCGGCGTTGGTGAGGAGATGCGGGGTGACGCCGAGCGCTTCAATGGCATCGGGGACGAGGTCGCCGGTGCCCATGACGTAGGCGACGCGGAGGCCGGGCGCGAGCTTCACATCGACTTTGCGGGTGTGCAGCTGCGGCGGGCTTGTAGAGGTTGTAGGGGCGCAGGCCGGGGTAGCCGATGCTCTGCCAGCCGGTGGTGTAGGCGTGGCCATCGGAGTGGGCGATGGCCTGGATGGTGTAGGCGCGGGCGGTTACATCGCCGGCGGGAGTAACGGAAAAGATGATCGGCTCGGTGTCGCCGGCGCTCTTGAGATGGAAGGATGCTTCGGCGGGTTGGAGCGCCAGCCGTCGGGGAGCTTGAGGGCGACTGTTCCTTCGGCGGCGGCTTGGCGTGGACGGTGACGCGGACGGGGAGCGGCGAGCCGTCGAGCGGGAGAATGCGGGCTTCGGGGTCGACGCGGACGCCGATGGCGGGCGTGACGACGAGAGGCTCGTAGATGCCGCCGGGGCCGGCGACGCGCTGCATGGTCTGGACGACCTGGCCGATGCGGATGGGCAGGCCGTCGAAGGTGAACTCGGCCCAGGCGGCTGAGCGGCCAGGGCGCGAAGGAGCGCTCGCGCCAGGCGTGGTTGGCAAGGTCGTAGTAGGGCTGCTCGATGGTGGGGCGGGTGAAGTAGGGCTGCGGTGGGTTCGGCGTCGGCGGCGGACGTGAAGATGGAACGAGCGCGTTGGGGCTGCGAGGTCGGGGTGACTCTGCGTTTCCCCATGATTCGCCGCTGCTGGTTCTCAAGCCAGGTTCTGGAGAGGGTGTCGGCGCTGGATGGCGCTGAAGGTGTGGACGCGGACGCTGAATTCTTCGCCGGGAGTAGACGCTGCGCGGGGTTTCGTCGGCGGATCCGCTGCGCCGGGACCGCCGCTGGCTGCCGTTCTGCTTTGGTGGTGAAGGCGACGAGGTCGAGGCCGAGGAGATTCTTGAGCGCGGATTGGAACTGGTTGATTTTTGCGCTCGAGTTCGAAGAGCAGATTGGCTTTGGATTGCGGCGTCGAGGTCGCTGGAGGCGACTTGCGCGTAGAGGTCGAGGGTTTCGCGGTAGATGGGGGCGAGCTTGTGCGCGCCGTCGACGCCGGCGAGATTGCTGCGTTCGGCGATGACGGCGTTCGAGATGCGGCTTGTCGATCTGTGAAGGCTAGCGGTGAGCCAGGCGGGCGGAGCGTTGCCGGCTAGGCTGAGTGAGGCCGGAGATGGTGGTGTCGATGTGGACCTTGGATTGTGGAAAGGCTCGTTGTCGTTTTGCTTCGCGTCGGCGGCTGCGGCGGCTGAGGGCGCGACGGCCCAGAGGTGATAGCTGGTGGAGGCGGGGCCGCTGAGGGCTGGGATTTGCGCCGCCGTTTTGCGACTTCTGCTGGCCCCAGCCTTCGCGGGCAATCTGCACATAGCTGCGGCCGAGGACGGGGTCCCGCGTGCCGACCGGGAATGGTTACGTCGGTGGAGGGCGCGCCTTCTGATCCACTCGCCGGTGACGTAGTTGTTGAACTTTGCGGGCGCCCATTTGCCGGTGGCGTAGTCGAACATTTGCCCGTTTTCGATGCGGGCGAAGGGGACCATGGAGTAGACGGCGAGGGGCTGCCAGTGGCGGCCGAGGCCGCCTTCGCTACGGGTTTGAACTGGTCGGGGAAGACGTTGGGGTCGGCGGCGGCTTTGAAGACTTCCTGCGCGATTTCGCCGGAGACCTGGTGGTGGCCGTGGCCGTCGGTGATGCCGCCGACGAAGGTGGAGACGATGATTTGCGGGCGCTCGCGGCGGACGGCGAGGACGGCGTCGTAGAGGACGCGGTCGTGGCCCCATTTGGCGAAGGCTTCTTCCTGGGTTTTGGAGAAGCCGAAGTCGACTTCGGTGCCCCAGAGCTGCTTGCGCGCCGTAGTACTCGTCGGCTTTGAGCAGCTCGTTGGTGCGGATGAGGCCGAGCGCGTCGTAGCTGTCGGCGGACATGGCGTTCTGGCCGCCTTCGCCGCGGGTGAGGGTGAGCAGGGTGACGCGCACGCCGAGGCCGCGGGAGAGATAGGTGAGCAGCGCGCCGTCTTCGTCGTCGGGGTGGGCGACGATCATCATCACGCTGGCGGTGGTGCGCGAGGCGCTTGAGCGGTCTGCTCGAGGGCGGCGGCGCCGCGGTCTTCGGCGAGGGGCAGGGCTTCGACGGCGGGTTCGGGAAGCGGGACTTGCGCGAGCTCGGAAGCGGGGGATGGTTGCGCGGGCTGTTGCGCGCGGAGTGATGCGGAGAGCGCGACCGCTAGAAGAGCGGCGACCAGGGCCCAGTGATGCAGCTTTCGGGGAAACGAAATCATCATCGTCAGTGTACAAGCTGGCGAGCCGGTCCACGATGCTTTGGGGTTGGTTGGGGAATGGATTTAGGTTGGCGCAATCCCACCTTAACCGATTCGCAAAGGGCGCGAATCGGCGAAGGTGGGGCACCCCATGTGCGCGGGTTGAGAGACCCACTCGTCAGCCGGCCAGGAGACCGGCGGTACTCACGGCCGGTTGAGTCGCTTAGCGCCAGTCGTCGCGGGCGTTGGCGAGGCCTTGGTTCATGAGCGCGTCAAAGCCGGAGTGCTTCTTGATGAAGATTTCGCTGAATTGGCGGTCCTGGCGGAGGAGGATGGCTTGCAGGCGGACGAGCTCGAGGAGCGCGAGAAACATGGCGATGAGTGCGCGCTCGGATTTGGTGTGGCTGAGCAGGCGGCGCAAGGCGATGGGCTTGTCTTCCATGGTGAGGCGGCGCGCCATGAACTGGATCATCTGGCCGACGGTGACCGAGTCCTCTTCCAGATTCATGATGGGGCGATTGCGGGCGCGCTCGATGATGCCGCTGAAGACGCGCACCAGGTCGGTGGTGTCGGCGGCGATTTCGGGCTCGGCGGCGGCATCGTCCTGGAACTCGCGGATGCCGGGATTGGTCCATGAGGCGGCTTCGAGCATTTGCTTTTCGTGCAGCATCTGCGCGGCGTTCTTGAAGCGCTCGTGCTCGAGAAGGCGATCGACGAGCTCGCGGCGCGGATCTTCGGCAGCGTCGTCGGGGCCGGAGGGCGCGCGCGGCAAGAGCATCTTGCTCTTGATGTGGATAAGGAGGGCGGCGGTGTAGATGAAATCTCCGGCCACATCCATGTCGCTGGCGCGGAGCTGGTCGACGTAGGCCAGAAACTGCGCGGTGATTTTGGCGATGGGGATGTCGTAGATGTCGATGTCCTGCTTGCGGATGAGATCGAGGAGCAGGTCGAGCGGGCCATCGTAGACCTGGTTGACGATGACGGAAAACGGCGACTGCTCGGCGTCTTCTCCGCGGGCCTTGAGGGCGGCGGCAACTTTTTCCTGGGTGGTGCGTTGAGGCTTTTCAGGAAAAGGCAGGACGGGCGCGGCGTCTATGGGCACGGGAGCGGGCAGCGGATCGGGGCTCGGTGGTTCCGTTACGGGTGGCGCGGGGATTGGGTCTGGCGAGGGGAGTGGCGGGGGGTCGGGTGGGTCGGGTGGTTTGGGCGCAGTTGGGGGTTCGGTCATGGGTGGATTGGGCACGGGGACGGGATCGCTTACGGGTGGGGGTTGGGGATCCTGCGCGGGAGTCGGCGCGGATGCTTGTTCTGGAGCGGGGATTTCGAGGAGTTCGGTCATTGCTTCTGCGGATGCAGTTTTCGCGACTTGAGTTGTTTCGTCGGCAGCGGCGGGAGTTGGCGCGGGAGGTTTGTCCGTCGCCTCGGATTCGAGCGGAGTTTCTGAGTTGGCGATGGGAAGACTTGCCTCAGGGGCTAAAGCCCCCTCATCTGTTGCTGCGTTTACGGCACGACTGAAGTCGTGCCCTGACACTTCCTGCGATCCTTGAGGGAGTTTCTCGCCGCGTGTTAAGTCGCGACCTGACACTGCTTGCGGCTCCGCGGAGAGCTCGTCCGCTGGTTGCACATTGGATTTCGGCGCAACGACCTCTTTGGATACAGCGGGCTCGCGATTAGGGGAAGATGGTTTCACTCGACTCACTTCTTCTTGCGCTTGCGTCTCGTCTCTTTCGACTTCGCGGGGTTGGACTACGACCTCGGATTGTTGAGTGACCTCTGCGCCGGTGGCGGCCTTTCCGTTGCGCCGGAAGAGACCGAATCCCGAGCGGATTCCATCAAGGGCAACGGTGAGCGCCCTGCGCCACCACGGGACTGGTCGTTCCGTCATTCTTACTTTCTCGGCCGGCCGAGCCGCAATGCTTCGCTTGGCCGTTCGCGGTGGCTGTCAGTTCATTTCATCGAGGAGCGATAAGGATTCGATTCCTGACAAGGTATTCAAAAAAAACATCCCTCAGGGCCTAAAGGCCAAATTGATTCGACTCGCTTGCGGCACGAGTAAACTCGTGCCCTTTCAAAACAGTAAATCCGTGCGGCGGCTCAAGCGCTCGATACGGTGCTGAGCGGCATTTTCATGGCGTCGCGTACTTCGATCATGGTTTGCTCGGCGCGTTGCTCGGCGCGGCGCGAGCCTTCCTTCAAAATTTCGATGGCCTGCGGCTTGGTGATTGCCGCGCGCCGCTTCTGAATGGGTTCAAGGATTTTCAGGAGTGAGTCGGCGGCCCAGCTTTTGCATTCGATGCAGCCGATGCCTGCCGTGCGGCAACCTTCATAGACTTTGGCCATGGTCTCCGGCGTGGAGAAAACTTTGTGCAGATCGCCCACCGGGCACTTGTCGGGATCGCCGGGATCGGAGCGGCGAATGCGCGCCGGATCGGTGACCATGGTTTTGAGCTTCTGGCGCACCACCGGCTCGGGGTCGCTCAAGAGGATGGTGTTGCCGTAGCTCTTGGACATTTTGCGGCCGTCGGTGCCGGGGAGCTTGGGCGAGGGCGTGAGCACCGACTTTGGCTCAGGGAAAACATCTGCTTCGAAGGTTCCAAGCGGCGCCGTTGTTGTGATCTTCTTTGGGTAGTAATGGTTGAACCGTCGCGCGACCTCTCGGGTAAGTTCCACGTGGGCCTGCTGGTCCTGCCCAACGGGGACGTAATGTGTCTGATAGAGCAGAATGTCAGCGGCCATCAGCACGGGGTATCCGAGGAAATCCGTAGGTGGTGAGGTCGCGATTGGTGAGGTTCTCCTGCATCTCCTTGTAGCTCGGTACGCGCTCGAGCCAGCCGAGCGGGGTGCTCATGCCCAGAAGCAGGGCAAGCTCTGCGTGCTGCTTGACCTTGCTCTGAAGAAAAATGACGCTCTTCGCAGGATCGAGGCCGGCGGCGAGATAGTCGAGCATCACCTCTTCGATGTTGTCGCGTGATCTGCGAGGTGTCGGCGTAGTCGGTGGTGAGGGCGTGCCAGTCGGCGATGAAGAAATAGCACTCGTACTGGTCTTGCAATTTGACCCAGTTGGCGAGGGCGCCCATGTAGTTGCCGAGATGCAGCTTTCCTGTGGGTCTCATGCCGCTTAGGACGCGCGGCCTTCCAGATCGATTGAGGGGTTCAGACATGATTGCGATTCGAGTTCCTGGCGGCAGAAAAAATGCTGCCTGCATGACGATGAAAAGGCCGGATAAAGGCTCTTTCCATTGTAGCGGGATGGGGACGTGGCGCTGGACGCTGGAGACTGCGGAAAAGAGGGGCGGTCGGTCAAGAAGCCGGCCTTGAGAAAAAGTCTTACGCCCGCTGAAGCGGGCTATTAATTCGGATTCTGATGCTCTCCCCAGGCTCACGCCTGAGGCTAGCGTCTTTTGCCCGCTCAAGCGGGCTCTTTTGCGGCGAAGTATTTCCAAGAATTATCCCCGAGATATTGTCCAAACTTGGTTGTTGGACACGGTCTCAGAGGCGCTCAAGCAGCGAATCGACGAGGGCCAGCGCGGGCACGAAGAGCAGGCGGAGCAAGAATCCGCCGACGACAATCATGAGAATGATTCCGATCCAGCCGCCGATGCGGTCGTAGACCTGTACGGCGTTGTAGGGCAGCATATTGCGTACTACGCGGCTGCCATCGAGGGGAGGGATGGGCAGGAGGTTGAAGAAGAAGAGGCATAGATTGACTTCTATGGCGAGCAGTGCAAGCAGAACCAGAGGCTGCAATCCACCTTCGAAGGCCAGCACGCCGTCCAAATTCCCGCGCACCAGCGCTCGCCCTCCGGGTACGGCGATGCAAACAACTGCCAGAATCGCGAATGCGATTGCGACCAGGAGAAGATTCGAGAGTGGGCCAGCCAGGGTTACGAGGTTGTCGTCGCGGACAATTTTCTTGAAGTTGCGCGTGATGACGGGGGTGGGTTTGGCCCAGCCGATGAGGAACCCGCTGAAGAAACTGAATCCAATAAACGGTCCGAAGATGGCAAGCGCCGGGAATGAGCAGGGTTCCGATGGGATCGATATGGTAGATGGGGTTGAGGGTGACGCGGCCCTGGAGGCGGGCGGTCTGGTCGCCGAGGCGGGAGGCCATCCAGGCGTGGGCGCACTCGTGAAAACTGAGCGAGAAAAGGAGCAGGACGAACTCGAAGATGGCAATAACGAAGGCAGTGGGTTGCAAGGGAGTGCTCCATTTCTGCAGCTGCGACGCGAGTTTAGACGCGCCGGAAAGGCCGAACTTGAAGATTCAGGGTAGCATGGCGGGATTGCGGGGTTTGTGCTCTGCGAGGCCAATCGGTTGAGCTGAAGCAGGACGAAGAGACCGTAAGAGCAACCGCAGGTCCTTCGGCTCCGCCTACCCCATGATTGCGTGGCAATCATGGGGCCCCAAGCGCGCTCCGTTCAGGATGACAGATCATTTTTATTGCGGATTATAGAGGCAGTGCTAGCTCTCGATGTATTCCCAGAAGGAGTCGGTTAGGTCCGCGCCTAACTCGGTTGTCATGCGGCGGGCGGCGCGTTCGGCTTCTTCCATGAGGCCGTGGAGGTAGTCGCGGGAGCGGGAGATGGCGGCGACGCCGATGGTGGCGGATTGCCAGGTGACGGCTTCGTCGAGCTCGGCGACGGAGACGTTGAAGCCCTGACGCAATTGGTCCTTGAGGGAGCGAACGACCTGGCGGCGGTCCTTGAGCGACTGGGCGTGCTCGATGCGGATCTCGAGGGTGAGTTGGGCGACGGGCATGGCGGTGAGGATTTGTCACCGACAGTGTATGACGGGATGGGGCGGGCGGGGTAAGTTTTTTCGCGGTGCCAGCCAAAGCGCAGACAACGGGTTTAGGATACGGCGTCAGCTGCTGGCGGCGTGGACGACGCCAGTACAGCCGGCCGAGAGGCCGGCGCTACTCTGCGGGGCGTTTCACGGGACGGTGACGGCTGCGAGAATCGGGGTAGGGGGATCTGCATGCCACTGGAACCTGGAAATGTGATTTCTAATTTGCGGGAGCTTCGCGAGTTGACGGCTAACGCTGACGGGGCGCAGAGGGTGGCGTTTACACCTACATGGCTGAAGGCGCGGGAATGGTTTGGGACGAAGCTGATCGGGCTGCCTGTGGAGCGTCACTTCGATGCGGCGGGAAATCAGTGGGTGACGCTGCGGGGCGCGAGCGAGAAGACGCTGGTGCTCGGGAGCCATCTTGATTCGGTTCCTAACGGCGGCTGGTTGGATGGAGCGCTGGGTGTAGTTGCGGGACTTGAGGTGGTGCGGTACCTGGCGGAGAAGTACGCGGGGAAACCGCCGTTTACTGTGCGGCTGGTGGATTGGGCGGATGAGGAGGGGGCGCGTTTTGGGCGCAGCCTGTTTGGGTCGGCGGCATTTGCGGGGAAGGAGACGATTGCGGCGGATAGAGGCAGGACGGATCGGGATGGGATCACGCTGGAAGCGGCCCTGAAGCTGGTGGGCATTGATATTGACCGCATCGGGGACGCGGCGGCGGAGCGCAAGAATATCGCTGCATATCTCGAACTGCATATTGAACAGGGGCCGGTGCTGGAGAATGCGGATTTGCCGCTGGGCGTGGTGATGGGGACGAAGGGCGTGGAGCGGTATGCCATCACGTTCACGGGGCAGGAGGCGCATTCGGGGTCGACTCCGATGGCGGTGAGGCGGGATGCGCTGGCGGCGGCAGCGAAACTGGCGCTTGAGATACGGACCATTGCCGGGAAGCATGCGGATTCAGTGTGCACGATGGGGAGTGTGAAAACTTTTCCTGGAATTGTGACGGCGGTGGTGGGACGGTGCGAGGCGACGCTCGATCAGCGCGATCTGGACGCGGGCGTTCTGGCCAATATGTTTGCGGAGGCGCAGGCGGCGAGCCGGCGGTTTGCGGCGGAAGAGCGGTGCGAGGTGGAGTGGTCGCGCATTTACAGCATCGAGCCGATTCCGTTTCATGCGGACTTGATCGGGCTTTGCGAAGAGGCGATTCTAGAGGTGACGCCGGAGACGCGGCGGCTGCCTTCGGGGCCGTTGCATGATGCTTCTGAGGTTTCGCGAGCGGGGATTCCGACAGTGATGATGTTTGTGCAATCGATCAAGGGGATCAGCCACAACAAGATTGAGGACTCGCGGGTGGAGCATTTGGAGTTGGCGGTGAGGGCGTTTGCGGGGCTGGCGGAGAAGACGCTTGGGTGGATGGAGAGGCACTAAGGGCTTCTTTATTGCAGGAAATGTTGGCGCCTACAAAAGAGATTCTTGCGCCGTCCCTACGGGACTCCGGGGTTCATCTTTGGAAGACACTATCCCCACGCTGAAGCGCGGGGCTAACAAACGCTGCGCCTCCGGCGCGGTTATCGGGACATTACTTTTGCAGGGATCAGCCGCGCATCCATGCAGGTCGAGAAAGCAAATGCAGGTCCTTCGACTCGCCCGCTCCGCGGACTCGCTCAGGATGACCGCGCTGGTGGGATGCACCGGAATTTTTCCCTTAAACCATCTGTGAAGCTACTCTGACGCTGCAATCAATCCGCAAACTTTGCTAGTTGCGCGGGCGTGGGTTTGGGCGTGACGGCGCTGACGAGGATGAGGGCGGCGATGGCGGCGAAGAGCGCGGGGAAGATGGCGTCGCGGTCGGCGAGAATCGACGGGAGATGCAGGAACGGCTTGACACCGGGTGCGTCCCATCCGAGGGTGACGACGGTTCCGGTGGCGATGGCGGCTACTGCTCCCCAGGCGGTGGCGCGTTTGGAGTAGAACGCGGCGAGCACTACTGGCGTGAGCGCGGCTGAGTAGATGGTGTAGGCGTAGAGCATTTTGGCGAGGATGCTGGGGGCGTAGAGGGCTTGATAGAGGGCCCAGGCGCCGAGCAGCACTACAGCTAGACGGGAGACGATGAGGACGCTCTTGTTGGTCGCGCTTGGAGAGATGTAACGGACAAAGACGTCTTCGATTAGATTGCTGGCGGGCGAGAAGAGATAGTTGGACGCCGTGGAGATTACTTTGGCGAAGACGGCACCGAGGAGCAGGGCGCCCATGAGGGCGGGCAGTCCGTGGCGCGCGGTGTAGGGGATGATTTCGTAGGGCTGGCGCGAGACTTCGCCGGTGGGATAGAGCGCGGAGCCGATGACGGCGATGGCAACGATGAGCGTTTCAAGCACGACGGTGCCTACGATCCAGCCGATGACGGAGATGCGGGCGTCGCGCTCGGATTTTGCGGAGAAGAATTTCTGGTACATGACCTGGTTGCCGAGCATGAGCAGCATGGTGGGAACGAGAAATTCAAGCCCGCGGACGAGCGTGAGGTTGCCGAGAAACTGAAAGTGCGTGGCCGGTAGCGCGGCGTGGAGACCGGACCAGCCGCCAGCTTTGGCGAGCAGCATGGGCGTGGCGATGATGCAGATGACAGTGACCAGCGAACCGATGGCCACATCCATATAGGCGACGGAGGACATGCCGGCCATGGCCGTGGTGACGATGACGAAGATGGCGATGATCCAGGTGCCCTGTTCCGGCGTCAGAGAGTCGGGAAAGATTAGGTGCAACACGTTGCCGCCGCCCTTGAACTGATAGCTGGTGATGGCGACGTAGGCGAAGAGGATGGCGATGGTGCCGAGGACGCGGGCGGTCTGGTTGTAGCGGGCTTCGAGCAGGTCTGGGAGGGTGAACTGCGCGAATTTGCGGGCGCGCGGGGCGATGAAGTAGATGAGCAGCAGGCCGAGCCATCCGCCGGCCGGGAGCCACAGCGCGGCAAAGCCGTTTTTGTAGGCGTTTTCGGCTCCGGCGAAGAGGGAGCCCGCGCCGATCCAGGAGGTGAGCAGGGTGAGGACGAGGACTATGGCGGAAAGGGAGCGGCCGGCGACGAGGTAGTCGGCCTTGGTTTTGACCCGGAGGGCGCGAAAAATGGCTACCGCCAGCAGCGCGGAGGCGATCACGACCAGGACCACGATATAGAGAAGGGACATTTGCGGGTTTCCTTAGCGGGCTCCGGGAATTTAGAGCAGTGTACCGGACCGGGGCCCTTCGGAGTCGCTTGGCCTGGCGCCGATGCGGCTTTCGGAGGGCGGGCTCGTATCTCCTTCGGCAACTGCCGCATCAAAAATAATGGAGCGCAGGTTGACGCGAATCGCGGCTCGCGCTAATCTCGCAATACTGGAATTGGACCTCAACTTCAATTCGCGGGCCTGCAGGACAACCCAGACCGTGGACCCGGTTGTGCCCTGCGCTCTTCGACTCCTTTCAAAATCAGCCGTTTGCCAGCAAGCGCCCGGGGGGCGCTTGCGTTTCCGTGTTGCGATGCCGATACACCTTAAATACAATTCACTGTCCCGGAGGACATCGACCCTTTGAAGATCGCCCTGGAGATCACGCCCAACCTCGAGCCCCTGTTCGGGACCCGCGATGAAAACCTAAGACTGATGGAAGACTCGCTCGGCGTTCGCATCGATCTTCGCTCCGACGCCGTGCACGTGCAGGGACCGGAAGAAAGCGTGGTCCGCGTGCGGCGGATTTTCGAAGACTTTGAGGCGTTGCGCCGACAAGGCATCAATCCCCACAACGGCGAATTGAACGGCATGCTGCGGCTGGTGGTGGCCGATACGGCGACGACTCTGCGGACGGTGGCTGAGGCCGGCAAGCAGCGGTCAGCCGGGATTAAGCGCACTGTGCAGCCGCGTTCGCTCAACCAGAGCCGCTATGTGGAGGCTATCGAGCAGAACGACATGGTGTTCGGCGTGGGACCGGCGGGCACGGGCAAGACGTACCTGGCGGTGGCCATGGCCGTAGCGGCGATCAATGCCAAGCGCATCAGCCGGATTGTTTTGGTGCGGCCTGCGGTAGAGGCGGGCGAACGGCTGGGCTTTTTGCCCGGCACTTTGCAGGAGAAGATCGATCCCTATCTGCGCCCGCTTTACGACGCGCTCTTCGACATGATCGACGTGGAGAAGGTGGACAAGATGCTGGAGCGGAACGTGATCGAGGTGGCTCCGCTGGCGTTTATGCGCGGGCGCACGCTGAACGACGCGTTCATCATTCTTGATGAGGCGCAGAACACGACGATCGAGCAGATGAAGATGTTTCTGACGCGCATGGGGAACAATTCGAAGGCGGTGATCACGGGCGATATTACGCAGATTGATCTGCCGAACCCGCGCAAGTCTGGATTGCTGGACGCGATCAACATTCTGGGTGGAGTGGAGGGCGTGGCCTTTTGTCATTTTGAGGAGGGCGACGTGGTGCGGCATCCGCTGGTGCAGCGCATTGTGCGCGCGTATGAAAGCGCGAAGCCGCAACAGCAGGAACTGCCGCTGGAGGGTGCGATTGCGGTGGGTGCGGCTGAAAGAGAAGATCGGCAGGACGGGCAGGCGAAGCAGACGGCCAAGCCGCAATAAGCTCACCCTTCACGTAAAATCAAAGTCACGGTGGGGCTGTGCCGCATAGCCGGCCCCGCGCACGATGATCCTCATCGACCCAGAGCTGAAATCTGACTCGCCGCCGAACCCGGTTTCGGCGAAGCCTTCTGCTGGCCCGGCCGCCGCGGCCCCGGGTCGAAAATCACCCGTGGCGCCGCTCCGGCTGCCTTCCGTGCGAACATTGGCGCAATTTTTGACGCGGGCACAGGCAGCGGTGCGGCTGCGCGGACAGGTGACGGTGCTCGTGACCAGCGATGCGGCGATGCGGGATTTGAACCGGCGCTTCCGGGGCAAGGACAAGCCGACGGATGTGCTTTCGTTTCCCTCCGAGCGTGTCATTCGGGGTACTGAAAAAATTGCAGGCGACGTGGCCATCGGCGCGGAGACGGCGATTCGGCAGTCCTTCGAGCAGGGGCACTCGCTGGCCGTCGAGATCAAGGTGCTGATGCTGCACGGGCTGCTGCATTTGGCGGGCCACGATCATGAAACCGATGCGGGGGAGATGCAGCGGCGCGAGCGGAGTTTGCGCGCGCGGCTGGGGTTGCCGCTGGGGCTGATTGAGCGCTCGACTTCTCCCACCCATTCGCAAAAAGCGCGAATGGATGGGGCACGGCGCGATCGTCAGGATGGGGCGCGTGGACGAAAAGCAACCGCAGGTCCTTCGACTCGTCCCGGCACGCCGGGACTCGCTCAGGATGACAACGCGAAGAGAGCGTCGAAACCTAAAAAGAAAAGCGCGCGGAGTCTACGCTCATGACGCCGCTGCAGATCATTTTTGTTGCGGCGCTCGCGGTGGTGCAGACAATGGCGTCGTACATCAGCCGCGTCTACTCCGAGTTTGGAAAGATTTTGAGCCGCGAGGTGCAGGAAAATCTGGACGCATGGGAGACGCGGATCGAGCCGCATCTTGGCCTGAGCCGGGAACACGCAGGATTGTGCGCAGCAGTGCTGGTGCAGCTTTCGCTGGGGCTGATCGCACTGGAGTTCGGAGCGATCGTCTTTGGCCACGCCGCGCGTCCCGGCGAAGCAGACCCGGCGGAAATTGCGCAAGCGGTCTTGTGCGTGGTGATGGTGGTGATTTTCTGCAACCAGCTGATACCGTCGTTGCTGTTTAACCGCACGCGCGGGCTGTGGGCGGCACGGTTGCTTTGGCCCATCTGTTTGCTGCTGTGGCTGGCGACGCCGGTTACGGTGTTCATCCGCTTTTTCTTTTCCGTGGCAGAGCTGGCGGAGGCGCCGCCCAATCCGGAGGAGCCCGCGCCCGACGTGGAAGCGCTGATTGAGGCGGGCGAGGAAGAGGGGATCCTCGAACAGAGCGACCGCGAGTTGGTGCGCTCGGCGGTGGAATTTGGCGACATGCTGGTGCGCGAGGTGATGACACCGCGGCCGGAGATCTTCGCTGTCCCGGAAACGACTACGTTGGAGCGCTTTCTGGAGTTGCTGAAACAGCATAATTATTCGCGCGTGCCCGTCTACTCCGGTTCGCTCGACAACGTGAAGGGTCTGGCGTTCGCGCACGACTTGCTGCAGATTGCCGATGTGGAGGCGCGCACGCGCACTGTGGCTACGATCCTGCGCCCGGCGGCGTTTGTGCCTGAGACCAAGCGCGGCTACGAATTGTTGCGGGAGATGCAGCGCGAAAAGCAGCACATGCGCATTGTGATTGACGAGTACGGCGCCGTGGCAGGGCTCGTGACCATTGAGGATCTGCTGGAGCAGATTGTGGGCAACATCCAGGACGAGCACGAAACCGACACGCAGATCGAAGATCCACAACGGGAGCCCTCCGGTTCATGGCTGGTGCCGGGAAGCTTTCCTGCCGATCAGCTGGGCGATTTGCTGGGCGATACGATGGAGCCGAGCGGAGATTATGAGGCCACCACGCTGGGCGGCCTGGTGAGCGAGATCGTGGGGCGCATTCCGCGGGCCGGCGAAATGGTGGTGCTGGAGCCGCTGGGTCTGCGCGTGGAGATTGTCGCGTCGACGGGGCGGCGCGTTGAGCGCTTGCGGCTGTTTCCGCCGACGGGGCGGTTGCCGTTTCCGAAGGAATCATGAGGTTTGGTTACGCTGGCTGCGCGGGCGCAGTTGATTCGCTCAGGCGGATTCCTTGGCGCGGCGCGTTTTCCACTCGCGCCATTCTTCCGTAGTGATTTCCCAAATTTCGGAGGGCAGGCGGCCGCAGACGTAGTCCCGCTCTTCGATGCCGACGAGGCGCATGCCCTGCTTTTCAGAGATGCGGCGCGAGGTGGTGTTGTCGCGGGCCTTGGCGACGCGCAGCACCGGGAAGCCGAGCGTGTCAAACCAGAAATCGTTGGCCCAGGCGCAGGCTTCGCTCATCAGTCCCCTTCCCTGCCACGCGAGACCGAGCCAGAATCCGCGATTGTCGTGCGGGCCGCGGCGCAGGTTGAGGACGCCGATGATGCGTGCGGGCTCGCTCTTCAGGCGCAGCGTCCAGATCCATCATCGCCGCGGGCCATGGCAGGCAGGGCGAAGTCGCGAATGAATTGGAGAGCGCCGTCGGCGGGATAGGGCCACGGGATGACGTTGCGCAGATAGCGCACGATCTCCCAGTGTGGAAAGAGCTCTTGAATCTGGGTCGCGTCGCCGATGGAGATGGGGCGCAGGATGAGGCGCGCGGTTTGGCCGTCGGCAAACTGGCCGTTGGGGATTGGGCCGGCGGGCGTCATGCGGCGATGTTAGCAGTGTTTCGGCGCCAGGTCGCGGCGTTATCGATTCGGCAATTCAACAGGGTTGCGCTTTCCCACCCTTTCCCGCAAAATGCGCGGAAAAGGATGGGGCACGGATGCAGTAGCGTTTTGGCGCTCCGCCGCGGCATTGGAGCGGTCTGTCCGCGATAATAGGAATGGAGAACGAGAAGTTTGAAATCTGGATTCGTTGCAATTCTGGGCCGGCCCAATGTGGGCAAAAGCACGCTGCTGAACGCCCTTACGGGCGAGAAGGTGGCTATTGTCACGGCCAAGCCGCAGACGACGCGCAATCGCATCATCGGGGTGGTGGAGGTGCCGGCGAGAAAAAGGCGTGCATCCGGCGGCGCAGATTGTTTTTGTGGATACGCCGGGCGTGCACAAGCCGGCTTCGCAGCTCGACCGGCGCATGCTGCAGGAGGTGCACGAGGCGCTGGAGACGCGCGACCTGGTGCTGGTGCTGATGGATGCGACGCGGCGGGTGCAGTTGGAAGCAGCTTGGCGGCGAAAGTTCTGATGCGGATCGGGCAGATGACTGCGGGGCTGCCCCGGTCCCGAAAAGCGAGGGACCGGGGGCACCCGATTCATAGAAGCTCGCCGCGGAGTACTCAGAGGCACTGCCGGTTCCGTGCATGACCGTCGCGCTTCGAAGCGCCCAGGACAAGCGCACTAACTGGGCGAGCGAGGATGAGTTTCTGTTCGGCTTGATTCGCAAGCTGGATTGCCCGGTGTTTCTGGTGCTGACGAAGATCGATCTGGTGCGCAAGGACGAGCTGCTGCCGATGATCGATGCGCTGACGCGGCAGTACAAGTTTGCGCAGGTGATTCCGGTGAGCGCGCGCAAGCGCGATGGGCTGGATGTGCTGGTGCGACAAGATTGTGGAGTGCTGCCGACGGGCGAGCGCTACTACCCGAAAGACCAGTACACCGACCAGCCGCTGCGCTTTATGGTTGCGGAGTTGATTCGCGAGAGCATTCTGATGGAGACGGGCGAAGAGGTTCCATATGCGTCGGCGGTGGTGATTGAGCGGTTTGAGGAGCCGGAGGCGGCGGCACCCGCCAAGAAAAGCAGCCGGTGCGCACGCCGCTGACGCGGATTGCCGCGGCGATTTACTGCGAGCGCGACGGGCAGAAGGCGATTTTGATCGGCAAGGGCGGATCGAAGCTGAAGGAGATTGGAACCAGCGCGCGGCGGCAAGATCGAGTCGCTGCTGGGGACGCGGGTTTATCTGGAGCTGCATGTGATTGTGGAGCCGGGCTGGCGCGAGTCGAAGAGCTTTTGTGGAGTGGCTGGACTGGCGGAATCAGTTGGAGCGGCTGGCCGAAAAACAGCCCGGAGAAGAAGAAGAGTAGGCCACCTCAAGATTTGCGCTTCGCATCGGCGCCGGCACATTGAAGAGAAATTGGGATACAGCAAAGACAACTACGGGTCCTTCGATTCAGGTGACACGAAAAGCGAATGCGGGTCCTTCGACTGCGTGGACCGCGCTTTGCGCGGCCCACTTCGCTCAGGATGACATTCTGTATTGACTGTACGGCCAGCTCGGAAGTGCGGGTCGGGAGACCCGCATTACAGCCGGCCGGGAGGCCGGCGCTACTTTACGGCGAGCGCGTCGCGCAGCGATAGGGTTTCGACGTCGTTTGTGTCTGAGCCGATTTGTTGCGCCAAGGCTGCGTATTTGGGATCGTGGTAGGCCGCGGCGGCGCGCAGGAGCGTGGGAACCATGGCTGCAGCGTGGAAGC
>CAVOTQ010000026.1:0-39088 GCA_963699385.1 uncultured Acidobacteriota bacterium
TGGCAAACAGGCCCCGCGTGCGGCGTCGAACCGGACCCGTTGATTCATGCGAGGGAAATATTCTTGCTCCGTCCCTATGGGACTCCGGAGTTCAAATCTTAAATTCGCTTCCCCACGCTTGAGCGCGGGGCTAACAACCACTGCGCTTCCAGCGCGCCCGGCGGTCTATTTCTTCCCTTTCGGGGCTCCGTTCTCCGGTTTCTGCGATGCGTGGAGGCCTTGCATCGGAGTCGGGCCTAACCGGAGGACGGAGCCCTTCGTACGTACGCGCCTCGGCTCGCTAGAAGTTCATGCGCAGGCTGAATTGCAACTGGCGCGCCGAATTGTTCGACGAAAGATGCAGATTCTGCGTGCCGTCGGTGCCGCTTGGGGCTACAGAACCCTGGTTGTTGAAGAGGTTAAAGACGTCCATGTTGAAGCGGAAGTTGACGCGCTCGGTAACTGGAAAAACCTTGAAGAGCGAGGCGTCGTTCACCATGTTGAAGGGTCCGTTGATGATTGAATGCGAGAAGGGGTTGGCACCGGACCAACTGGCGCTCGAAGAGGCGCTGGGGCTTGGCGCATAAGCAATGGAGCTGCCTGTCGTGGCGCCAGGGAAGACGATACTTACGTTGTCCTGGCCATAGTTCACGGTGTCGGTGCAATTATTCGACAAGGGTACCTGGTAGGGGGTGTATGAAGCCGGAAGGCCAGAGACCTCCTTCGCCGCATTGACTCCCGGGCAGGAATTGCCAGAGATCGCAGATGGCGCGATGTAACCGTTCCACCAGAGATTGACGTTATAGCAAGTGCCGCTACGGCAGTCGGTGATGGGCGCGCCGTGCTTGTAAGTCTTAAGAGGATTGGTTGGCCCCCAGTGGGTGGCAGTGATGGTGAAGGCAGACGAGTAAAGATTGGCATCGCCTGAAATTTGATAGCCGCCGATGAATTCGTCGGTAATCTTGTTCACGCTGCCGAGCCACCGCTTTCCGCGGCCAAAGGGAAGGTCGACGATGTAGTTGTACTGCAACTGCTGCCGCGGCGTGGCCGTGTCGACGACGCCGTAGTTTTCAAACTGGTTGAGCGCCTTGTAATAGCCCCAGGCTGGAGTGCCTGTGGGGGGCTTAGGCGGTAGCGCCGGCGTAATAGGCAGAGTTGACAGCGCATCTACCGCAGTAAAGCTGGAAACCCCGGATTGACCGTAGTCCGCGTAGGGGTCGACCTGATTGTCGCGGCTCCAATTGCCTCCGACGCGCAGGTTTTTCTGCCAGTCGTACATGACTTGCCATGCCATTCCGTGGTGGTAAAGCTTCTGGTAGCTGACCTGGAGCTGGTTGTCGTTGGACCAGCCGCTCTTCTGGCTCATGGAGTTGCCGCCCCAAGTGGTCTGATCGTAGGGGCCGGTAGCCGTGGTGGAATAGGTGTTGGCCGCCGAGGTGCCAATCACCGAAGCGCCGCCGTTGGGAGTGGCTTTGCCGTTCTGCATTTCCCAGAGGAAGTTGGAGGGGTGATTGTTGTAATTGAAGTACTGATCGAGCTTGCCGCCATGCGAATAGACGTAGCTGACGCGCAGAGCGGTGTTCCACTTGAAGGGCTGTTCGATGGTGAAGTTGAGGTTTGAAGCGGTGTCCACCGGGTACTCGGTATTCATGGAAAAGTTGCCAAAGCCCGGCAGGATAGATGTTGTGGTTGAGCTGTTGACGGCGGTCTGGTCATTGACACCCATGACCGGCATGCATCCAACGCCGGTGCCGCAGGAGCTGGGCACGGAGCCGGCAGTGCTTTGCTGGGCGCGCAACTCAAAGCCATTCAGACCATCGGGAGCCTGGGCCGCGGTTGTGTAGTTGATGCCGTAACCGATCTGGAAGGGGTTGTTGCCGCCGACGTTCTTCACGGAGCTGCGGAACGGGACGGGAAATACGTAGAGTCCGAAGCCGCCACGGACGACTGTTCCCCAATGACCGAAGGGCTGCCACGCCGCGCCAATGCGAGGCTCGAAGATGAGGTCATTGTCTTTGAGAATCTTGGAGGGGAAACCAGCCTGCTGAGGGGTCTCGAATTTGGCGCCGTCGAACTCGTCGTTGGAGACGGCGGCCTGGGTGGTATATCCCTCGGAGATAAGCGTTGCGATGGGCGCGGCCGTGACCATGGCGTCGTTCGTGAGGTCGAAGCCGGTCATGAGGCCGTACTTTTCCCACATCGCCGGGTGCGCTTCATAGCGCAGGCCCACGTTGACGGTGAGGTTCCGGGACATGTGGTAGTTGTCCTGGAGGTAGGCGTCGAACTCCATGTCGTGCATGTGCTGGTACGACGCCTGCTTGTTGACGTTGTACTGATACGCGCCGCCGATGAAGAAGTCCGCATTGAGCTGGCCGTCGTTGGAGGTGTTTGCGTAGGTATTGCTGCCGATGGTGCTGGGGTTGAGCAAGCCGGTGGCGTCGCCGTTGAACTGGATGTTGTCTTGAGCTTCATCAGGCCGGGAGCCGAAGCGCTCATGACGGTAGCGGCCGCCGAACATGAACTGATTCTTGCCCATGGTCTTGACGAGATTCTCGTCGAGGTTGCTGATGACCTGAGTGACGGAGTAGATGAACTGGGTGCCGTTGGCCGGGAAGACGATGTTTTCATAGTATGGGAAACCGAGTTCGCCAAAGTTGTTGGGCAGGCCCATCTCCTGCTCGAAGTTGGTGAGCGGGGCGCCGCCCGCGTTGTTGTATTCGGCGAACCATTGCTGACTGGCGATGGTCTCGGCATAGAAAGTCGGCGAGAATACGTGCGTGTAACCGACAGCGCCGTTAAACATGTTGTAGTAGTAGGCGGTCACGCCGCTGGCGGCTGCCGGGTAGCTCACGCCGTTGACGGTGGCGGCAATGGTGGCCGGCTGGCTGGAAGGTTGGTTGCGCAGTACGGTCTGATGGACTGGCGTGTTGGTGTAGCGGAGGTACGCCCGATTGTTTTCATTGAACTCGTGATCGAGGCGGAAAGTGTAGGTTGGAGCGCGAACCTCGGTGGGATTATTCGCGTTGAGGTTGGTCTGGACCAAGGGATTGACGCTGGCATATTGCGGGCTAGGCAGAGGCGAGATGGCGTTAAGGACCTGCGCGGCGGGAGACTCGCGGTTGAGCGGAATGCAATTGACATCGCTAACGCAATTCGTGTTTTTGCCACCGCTGTGGTTGCCTTCAGAAGTGAATGTTTGGCGGGTCCAGGTGCCGCCGCTGTAGACGGTGGTGTTTGGATCGTAGAGGGTCTGCAGCACGTTTGAACTGTTGGTCATGGTGCTGAAGTCGCCGTTGCGCCACATAGCGGAAGGAACCGTTGCAGTTTCGCCCTGCGATAGAAGCCAGCGAGTAACGCTCATAGGCGAAGAAGAAGAACGACTTGTCTTTGCCGTGGTAGAGATGAGGAATGACGATGGGACCGCCGATGGAAGCGCCGAACTCGTTGCGGATATACGGAGTCGGAATGAAGTTTGGCGGACTCTGGCGTTGCTTGGCGACGCCCCAGTAGCTGTTGCGGGCGGTCTCAAAAAGCGAACCATGGAGGGAATTGGTTCCCGACTTGGTGGTGATGACGCCGGTGGCCGGGGTGGCATATTGGGCGCTGGTGCCGGTGGTTTCAACGCGGAGTTCCTGGACGGCGTCGGGGTCGGGGAACTGAAAAGAGCCGACGTGGCCGCCGCCGAACTCACGGCTCTGGAGGGTGACGCCGTCTGCAACG
This sequence comes from uncultured Acidobacteriota bacterium, assembly GCA_963699385.1. Classification (GTDB taxonomy): domain Bacteria; phylum Acidobacteriota; class Terriglobia; order Terriglobales; family Acidobacteriaceae; genus Telmatobacter. The sequence goes on from CAVOTQ010000026.1 coordinate 3,700, forward strand.
TACTCCATGCCGTAGCCCATGAGGCCGTTGGCGCATTGTCCGTTCGTATCCTGGTTGCAACTACCCAGTCCGGGCGTGGTTTCCGCAGCCAACTGGACGATGTTGCGGCCATTCATGGGCAACTGATTGATGCGTTGATTTTCGAGAGTCGAGGCGATGGTGCCGTTATCGGTCGTGGTCAACTGCACCGAGTCTGCATTCACTGTGACTTGCTGCGTGACGGAACCCGCAGTCATCGTGGGGTTGATGACAGCGTTCTGCGCTACCAGCACCTCGATGGTCTGCTGGTAGGTCTTCATGCCGGGCGCCTTGATGGTCACCACATAAGTTCCCGTGAAGAGATCGGGAACCTGGTAGAAGCCGACCGCGTTCGACGTGGTATCGACCGCAATATTGGTGCCCTGGTTGACGACGTGGATTGCAGCTCCGGGGATCACTGCCCCTGTGGAGTCGGTAACGGTGCCCTGAATGGCGCCGGCGCCGCTCTGTGCCATCGCGACGGAACAGCACAGTGCGATTCCGAGCAGGATGACAACTACAACGAAAGCGTGTTTCCGATAACTGGCTAAGTCTTTCATTTCTGCTTCTTCCTCCCGAGTCTTGTTTCCTGTTGTTGTTGATCTGTTTTTGGTTGTGAAATCGACACTGAAAATATGCGTGCAATGCCTGGTATCCGTCTGTAGCCGACGACACACGCGCGCTGCGGACGGAGTTTTTCTGCGACGGGGACGGTTCTACCTAGTTGAAGTGGGGTTGACAAGTGACTCACGGTTTGCACCCGTGCGATTTTGCTTTATCTATTGCAGATTTAACTAGTTAGAGCGCGGACCAATTCCTGTGACAAACGTCCTTTTGAAGACGTTTAGAGGCCTGCTTTTCATTGGAGAATTCCAATGGGCGGAGAACTAGCGGAGGATTTTGAAGGAGCCGGGGGGCGGGGCGGGCGCGCCGAAATCGGAGTCGAATCCAAGGTGGAGTTTAGCGGCTTCGGACATGCGGCTCTTGTCCCAGGGAGGATCGAAGACGACCTCGACTGTGACCTCGCTCACCTCGGGGAGTGCGGCGAGCTTGCGCTCGACCTCGGCCTTGATCACATCGGACATGCTGCAGCCGGGAGCGGTGAGGGTCATGCGAACTTCGATGCGCTTGCCGCCGTTTTGGGCGGGCAGCGCAGCGGCCGAGTAAATAAGGCCGAGGTCGACGATGTTGACGGGGATTTCGGGATCGCGGACGGTCTTGAGCTGCTTCCAGATCATTTCTTCGCGGAAGGGCTCGGGGGCGGCGCTCGGGTTGTTTTCGATGGGCGTCATCGTAATCCCTTGTGCGGGCCGGGAGGCCCGCACTACAGCCGGCCCGGAGGCCGGCGCTACTCTGAATCGTCGCTACTTCCTACTCGGTTGAGACGGGTTCGTGCTTTTTTTCGTCTTCGAGGGCGGATTGGAGCGTGTGCCAGGCGAGCGTGGCGCACTTGACGCGCGCGGGAAACTTGGAAACGCCGCCGAAGACGGCCATTTTGCCGAGGTCGGCGGTTCGGGCTGCTTCGTCCTTGCCGGTGACGAGGTTGTGGAACTGCTCAAAGAGCTTCGTGGCTTCGGCTTTGGTCTTGCCCTTCACCATCTGGGTCATCATGGAAGCTGAAGCGCGCGAGATAGCGCAGCCGGAACCCTGGAATCCGATCTCGTTAATTTTGTCGCCGGCCATATCGATATATACGGTGCAGCGGTCGCCGCACAGCGGGTTGTAGCCTTCGGCTTCGTGATTGGCCGTGGCGGGGCGGCGAAAATTGCGCGGCGCCTTGCTGTGCTCGAGGATGACTTCCTGATAGAGATCGCCAAGTTCTGTTGTCACGCGAACACCTCTTGCGCCTTGCGTATTCCTTCGACGAGCGCGTCGACATCTTCGCGCGTGTTGTAGACGGCAAAGGAGGCGCGCGCGGTGGCGGGGATTCCGAAACGTTCCATGACCGGCTGCGCGCAGTGATGGCCAGTGCGGATGGCGATGCCCTCGCGATCGAGAATCGTGCCCAGGTCGTGGGGATGCACGAGGTCCATCACAAATGAAAGGACGCCGGCGCGTTCGCGCGCGGTTCCGATGAGATGCACGCCGGCGATGGCGCCGACTTTGTCCGTTGCGTATGTGAGGAGGTCGTGCTCGTGCGCCGCAATTTTGTCCATGCCCAGCCTGGAGATATATTCGAGTGCCGCGCCGAGGCCGATGGCTCCGGCAATGTCGGGAGTGCCCGCCTCGAATTTGTAGGGCACGACATTGTAAGTCGTTTTTTCGAAAGTGACGGAGCTGATCATGTCTCCGCCACCCTGGTAGGGTTGCATCTCCGCGAGGATTTCCTCTTTGCCGTAGAGCACGCCGATGCCCGTGGGCCCGTAGACCTTGTGTCCGGAAAAGGCGTAGAAGTCGCAGCCGATGGCCTGCACGTCGACAGGCATATGGGGAACCGCCTGCGCGCCATCGACCAGCACAGGTATGTCACGGGAATGAGCAAGCTGAACGATTTTGCGCAGCGGGTTCACGGTGCCCAGCGCATTCGAAACATGGGTCAGGGCCACGATACGCGTGCGCGGCGTGAGCAGCTTTTCGAAGGCATCGAGCTCGAGCTCGCCGGCGTTGTTGATGGGCGCCACGCGGAGATGGGCATGCTTTTCCTCGCACAGCATTTGCCACGGGACAATGTTGGAGTGGTGCTCCATGGCGGTGATGAGCACTTCGTCGCCTTCGGCTACGTTGGCGCGGCCCCAGGTCTGCGCGACGAGATTGACGGCCTCGGTGGCGCTGCGCACAAAGATGATTTCGTCGGCGCTTGCAGCCTGGATGAAGCGCCGCACGGTCTCGCGCGCCTCATCGTGCGCCTCGGTGGCGCGCACGCTGAGCGTATGGACGCCGCGATGGATGTTGGCGTTGTCGCGTTCGTAATAGCGTACGAGGGCGTCGATGACCGCGCGCGGCTTTTGCGAAGTGGCTGCGCTATCCAGATAGACCAGCTTGTGGCCGTGGATCTTCTGGTCAAGGATGGGAAAATCGCGCTTGATGCGCTCAATATCCGGCGCCGTTAAACCAAACCCGGTCTGATGTACCGCGGTGCTCATCCCACTTCCTCCCAATTCTGCTTTTCCTCTGCTTCGATAGCGGAGGGCGCGGCGGTCTGCGTGGCGCTGGACCAGATCCTGCAGGCGTTCGCGGATCAGCTTTTCGGCGAACTCGCGCGACGCCGAATCCTTCATGCGATCGAGGCACTCGGCCGCGAAGGCGTAGAGCAGGAAATTGCGCGCGTCGGCTTCCGCAATGCCGCGGGCGCGAAGGTAGAAGAGCTGCTCCTCGTCGATTTGGCCGATGGTGGCGCCGTGCGTGCACTTCACGTCGTCGGCGTAGATTTCGAGCTGCGGCTTGGTGTCGATGCGCGCGTTGTCACTGAGCAGCAAATTGCGATTGGTCTGCTTGGCGTCGGTTTTTTGCGCGTCCTTGTGCACGACGATGCGACCGTGAAATACGCCGCGGGCGTGGTCGGCGAGGATGCCGTTGTAGAACTGGCGGCTGTTGCAGTGGGGGCGGGCGTGCTCGACGAGCATGTAGTTGTCGATATGTTGGCCGCTGGCGCTATGCTGGCCGGTGGCGCTGTGCTCGCGCTCCGCGCCGACGAAGAGGCCGTTGATCAGACACTCTGCGCCTTCGCCATTGAGCACGGGGTGCACGTTGTTACGGACCAGGCCGCCGCCGAGCAGGATGGAGTGCGAATCGACGTTGGCGCTGCGGGACTGCTCGATGCGCAGCGTGGAGACGTTGAAGGAGGCGAGATTTTCGCGCTCGATGAGGAAGTGCGAGATGACGGCGTCCTGGCCGGCGGCGAGTTCGGTGACGGCGTTGGAAAATGCGGCTTCGCTGCCGAGCGAGACGTAATCTTCGATGACGGCGGCCTGGCTCGCGTCTTCGGCGATGATCAGGGTGCGGGGATGGGTTGCGATTTCAGCGCCGATGCCTGCAGAAACGTAGAGAAGATGGATGGGCTGGTCGAGTACGACGCCGCGGTGGATGCGGAGGTACGCGCCATCTTCCCAGAGTGCCGTGTTGAGCGCGGTAAAGACGTCGCGGCTCATGTCGGCATAGCGGCCGAGATGCTGCTCGATGCCTTCGGGAGCGCAGCCTTCGCGGCCGCAGTCGATGGCCTTGGCCAACGAACACACGAGCAGGCCTTCGGGCAGGTTGCCGAGATCGGAAAGTTCGGGCGCAAAGTGGCCGTTGATGAAAACCAACTGGCAGGCAGCGCCGGCTACGCGATACGCCTCGATCTGCGAAGGCGACACCGTGAATTCGCCTTTGACGGCGCGGCGGAACGGAGTCTTCGCGAGCGGTGCGAGGTTGGTGAAGCGCCAGTCTTCATCGTGCGTCGAGGGAAAGCCTTTGGCGCTGAAACGCGCCCAGCCATCTTCGCGCAACTGCTGTAGCCAGAGGGGCTCGCGCTCCAGGCCTTCGGCGCGGACTGTCTTCGTAGGCTTCGAAATATTTTTCCAACTTCGGGGTTGTGGTTGCCATTGCTTTCTCGTCTTTCTTGGTTCGTCGAGTCCCTGTGCCGTCCCTACGGGACTCCCGAGTGTATCTGTGAGTCCGTCTTCCCCACGCTAAAGCGCGGGGCTAACAAACATTGCGCCTACGGCGCGACTGCCCGGCGCTGCTATGCGGGCAACGCTTGTTGCGCGTCGGCTTCGATCTGGCCGTAGCCCTTCTCTTCAAGTTCGAGCGCGAGTTCCGGGCCGCCTGAGCGCTCGATTTTTCCATCCACCAGCACGTGCACGAAGTCGGTCGCGATGTAGTTGAGCAGGCGCTGATAGTGCGTGATGACGAGGAAGGAGCGATCGGGGCTGCGCATGGCGTTGACGCCCTGGGCGACGATGCGCAAGGCATCGATGTCGAGGCCGGAGTCGGTTTCATCCAGGATGGCGAGCCTGGGCTCGAGCATGGAAAGCTGCAGAATTTCGTTGCGCTTTTTTTCGCCGCCGGAGAAGCCCTCGTTGACGGAACGGTTCATGAACTTCTCGTCCATTTCAAGCAGCTTCATGCGCTCCTTGTAGAGGGGCAGAAAATCCATCGCGTCGAGCTCTTCCTCGCCGTGGTATTTACGGATGGCGTTCATGGCCGAGCGTACGAAATACGCGTTGCCGACGCCGGGAATTTCGACGGGATACTGGAAGGCGAGAAACACGCCTTCGCAGGCGGCTTCTTCGGGGGACATTTCGAGCAGGTCCTTGCCGTTGAAGAGGACGCGGCCGCTTGTAACCTGGTAGGCGTCGCGGCGGGCGAGAACGGCGGCCAGGGTGCTCTTGCCGGAGCCGTTGGGGCCCATGATGGAGTGCACTTCGCCCTTGTTGATCGTCAAGTTCACGCCCTTGAGGATTTCGTGACCATCGACCGAGGCGTGCAGATCTTGAATTTCTAATAATGCCATTGGTGGTTTTCTCTCCGTATGTTTGGGGAATTCCCCGCAGGGGCTAAAGCCCCAAAATTTTTCGGTCTTTGTTCGGCGCGACTCAAGTCGCGCCCTGATACAAAACCTATTGCATTCGTTCGGCACGATTGAAGTCGTGCCCTTTCAAATCATCAAGGCTTTCGCGCCGTCCCTACGGGACTCCGTTTCGAGATTGCGCGATATCCTTTCCCCACGCTAAAGCGCGGGGCTAACAACCGTTGCGCCTACGGCGCCACAGAATCATCCGACGCTGCCTTCGAGGCTTACGCCCAGGAGCTTTTGCGCTTCTACGGCGAACTCCATGGGGAGCTCCTTGAAGACGGTTTTGCAAAAGCCGTTGACGATCATGGAAACTGCGTCTTCGGTCTTGATGCCACGCTGGCGCAGGTAAAAGAGTTGGTCTTCGCCGATCTTCGACGTTGAGGCTTCGTGCTCCATGCGCGCGGAGCCGTTGCGCACGTCAATGTAGGGGAACGTGTGCGCGCCGCATTTGTCGCCGATGAGCAATGAGTCGCACTGCGTGTAGTTGCGCGCGCCGGTTGCGCCCTTCATGATTTTGACCTGGCCGCGATAGGTGTTTTGCCCGAAGCCGGCCGAGATGCCCTTCGACACGATGGTGGAGCGCGTGTTCTTGCCGATGTGAATCATCTTGGTGCCGGTGTCGGCCTGCTGGCGATTGTTGGTGAGCGCCACCGAGTAGAACTCGCCTACTGAATTGTCGCCCTGCAGGATGCAGCTGGGGTATTTCCACGTGATGGCGGACCCGGTTTCGACTTGCGTCCAGGAAATCTTCGAGTTGCGGCCTTTGCAGTTGCCGCGCTTGGTGACGAAGTTGTAGATGCCACCGCGGCCTTCTTTGTCGCCGGGGTACCAGTTCTGCACGGTGGAGTACTTGATCTGGGCGTTGTCGAGCGCGATGAGCTCGACGACAGCGGCGTGGAGCTGGTTGGTGTCGCGAATGGGTGCGGTGCAGCCTTCCAGATAGCTTACCGACGCGCCTTCGTCGGCAATGATCAGGGTGCGCTCGAACTGGCCGGTCTCGGCGGCGTTGATGCGGAAGTACGTGGAAAGCTCCATGGGGCAGCGCACGCCCTTGGGGACGTAGACGAACGAGCCGTCAGTGAAGACAGCGGCATTGAGCGCCGCGTAGAAATTGTCGGTGTGCGGCACGACTGTGCCCAGGTATTTCTTGATGAGGTCGGGATGCTTTTGCACGGCCTCAGAGAAGGAGCAGAAGATGACGCCCATTTCGGCGAGCTTGTCTTTGAAGGTGGTGGCGACGGAGACCGAGTCGAAGACTGCGTCGACGGCGACGTTGGAAAGGCGCTTCTGCTCATCGATGGGAATGCCGAGCTTGGCGTAGGTCTTGAGCAACTCGGGATCGACCTGGTTGAGGCTGTCGAGCGAGGGCTTCTGCTTGGGCGCGGAGTAGTAGACGATGTTCTGGTAGTCGATGGGACCGAACTTGACGTTGGCCCACTTGGGCTCGCCGTGCTCGCGCTCCATTTGGAACCAGTACTGCAGGGCTTTCAGGCGCCACTCCAGCATGAACTCGGGCTCGCCTTTGCGCGCAGAGATCAGGCGCACGATGTCTTCATTGAGCCCCTTGGGCACGCGATCTTCGTCGATCTCGGTGACAAAGCCCCACTTGTAATCCTGGGCTGCCAGATCGCGAATGGTATCGACACTTGAACTCATTTGTCCTCCGCGGGAATCCGCGCTGAAAAGGGTTGAACTGGGCGCCGGCGGCACCGATTGCCGATTGAGCGTCGCTGCTCTATTTGGTCCCGGCGCCTATCGCTCTCTAGAGAGGAAAGTGCTCAATCCGGAGTCCCGCAATATAGGACTTATTTAGTCCTATATTAACTCTAGTGTACCCCGAGAGCCTTTTGTTTTCAAGGCCGGTTGGGGGGTGGAAAAGATTTTCGGGCTTTTTCTGCTGGTGAGGCGGGATGCTCACTGTTAACTAGATGATTTTGGTGGGGATAGGTTGCAGGAATTGTTTTGGGACTGGGAACGATTTTAGTGAAATTCGTTGCGTTTATGGGGGCCGGGCTCGCGGACGTGGCTGGCTTCAGAACTCACGATCTTCCACATACCCTGCGCATTGCGCACGTAGACGTGCGTGTAGCGGTAGTCGCCAGTGACCGGGCCCTCGGGGTTGGTGGCCTCGATGGTGGCGAGTGAGGTGACGACGGCCGTGGTTCCGTAGAAGCGCACTTTGCGGTCGGTGATGGTAAGCGTAGTGACATGCAGACGGCCAGAGCGAAGGTTGGCCAAGGTCTCATCGCGCGATTGCAGAGTGCCGGCGGCAGTGATGGCCATGTAGTCGTCGGCCAACAGAGAGTCCATGGTCTTGGCGTCGCCGCCGAGGGTGGCTGTGCGCCATTCGTCTTCGAGCTGATCGATCTCGTGGCGGCTCTCGTGCTTCTGCGCAAGAGACAGCCCGCCGGCGAAGAGAGGAACGGCGCCAACTGCGAACGCGAGAGCTGCGGCCGCAGCCCACCGGAGGCGCAGGCGGCGCGAGTGAGTGGGGCTCATTACGTCGATTGACGAACCCGGCATACGGAAACACGGTAGTACCGGAGCAGGGTGATGGTCAAATGGATTTCTCATAAACATCGTCGGCAGTCACATTCGGAGATTACCGATTGGTGAGCGGACGCGCCCATTGGACGGGAAAGGAGGGGGAAAAGGGAGCGGGGGCGGGTGAATCGTGAATCGTGAACCGTGGACGCGTGAACCGTGAACCGGAGCCGGCCCGCTAACGCCGCTAACTCAGCTGTTTCTTACGCGTGGATGTCGTCGAGGGCTGCGGCAAACTCGGGCAGGACGATGGTGTGGTCGCGGTCGGGACCGGTGGAGATCATGCCGATTTTGGCTCCGCTCTCGCGCTCCTGGAAGGCGAGATAATCGCGGGCGGCCTGGGGCAGCTTGTCGTACTCGGCAATGCCTTCAGTTGACTGACGCCAACCCTTGAGCCTGGTGTAGACGGGCTTGATGGCCTCGAGGCCCTGCACATCGGCAGGGATTTCGTCGCTGATCTTGCCGTTGATCTCGTAGCCAATGCAGATGGGAATTTCTTCGAGCTCGTCGAGGACGTCGAGCTTGGTGACGACCAGCCACTCCGCGCTGTTGACCTGGTTGGAGTAGCGGAGTAGCGGAATATCAAGCCAGCCGCAGCGGCGGGGACGGCCGGTGACGGCGCCGTACTCGTGGCCGCGGGCGCGGAGATGATCGCCGATGTCGCCTTGGATCTCGGTGGGGAAAGGTCCGCCGCCTACGCGCGTGACGTAGGCCTTGGTGACGGAGATGACGGTGCCGATGGCGGTGGGCCCGACGCCGGTTCCGGTGGACGCGCCGCCGGCCGTGGCCGAGGACGACGTGACATATGGATAGGTTCCGTGGTCGATGTCGAGCATGGTGCCCTGCGCGCCTTCGAACATCACGCTGCCGCCTTTGGCGAGGATGCCGTGGAGCAGGCGGCCGGTGTCGGTGACGAGCGGGCGGATGCGCTCAGCCGCGGCGGCGTAATCGTCATACATTTTGGCGGGATCGAGCGGGTCAGTGTTGAAGAGGGCGTGGGCGATGGCGTTTTTCTCTTCGCAGGCGGCTTCGATGTGGGTCTTGAGCAGCGAGGTATTGAGCAGATCGACGACGCGGAGGCCGCTGCGGGCCATCTTGTCTTCGTAGGCGGGGCCGATGCCCTTGCTGGTGGTGCCGATCTTCTGGCGTCCCGGCGCGGTTTCGGCGGCGAGCTCGATCATGCGGTGGTAGGGCAGGATGACGTGCGCGCGACGGGAGACGAAGAGACGGCCCTCGACGTCGAGGCCGGTTTTTCGCACGCGGTCAATCTCGTCCAAGAAATAAATGGGATCGAGGACGACGCCGTTGCCGATGACGCCTATGCAGTTGGGGCGAATAACGCCGCAGGGAATGAGCTGCAGGACAAACTTGTGCTCGCCAATGATGACGGTGTGCCCGGCGTTATGGCCGCCGGCGTAGCGCGCCACGGCGGAGAACCGCTCGCTAAGCACGTCGACAATCTTTCCCTTACCCTCATCGCCCCATTGGGCACCCAGCACTACAGCCGTCTTTGCTCGCATTCGCTTCCCTGATTCCACACGATAACCCGCCGCAGCAAGTCGTTCCGAGGCTGCTGCGCGCGGGCATGGATTTTGGTGCGGTCTGGAGCCCCGCAACCTTTTCAATTTTAAACCTTGCGTGTGCTCAGTACTTCACAGATGGAGTTCAAACCGCATGGGAGCCGGCATAGAGCATGAGGAGGAACAGGGCGATTAAGAGACTGGGGATGGCGATCCACCATTTTGTGCCGTGTTGAGCCGCCGATGCCCCGAGAATGCACGCCAGAAAACCCGCCGCGAACGCGAGGGGCAATTGTGGCGCGAGGGCTGCCAGCGCCAGGGAAAGGCTCAGCATCGCGAGGCTGGCAATTCCGAGTTTTGTCGAAAGCGACATGGGAAAGACTCGTGCTGCCATGGAACGGAACCATCATAGCTCTCAGCCGCCATCCTGAGATGTTAACGAGGCGATGTTAACCAAGCGAGGCGCCTGTTCGTTCTATAGGCAGACGCGTCCCAGTGACTTTGAAGGATGAGGTAAAACGACATGAACGCAAGAATGAGAGCTGTCGCATGGATCTTCTGCGCATCAATTTTGGCCGCTGCGCCGCTGGCAGTTGCCCAAACCCGCACCACGGCGGCGCCCACGGGGCAAGTGCCCAGCGAGAAGGACGTAGCTGACGTCCAGGATCAAATGCTGCACCTGCTGCGTCTGAGCCCGACAATGACTGCCGCGGTCGCGGCCGATCCTTCGCTGCTGGCGGATCAGCAATATGTGGCGCGAAGCAATCCCGAGCTGGCGCAGTTTATGACCAGCCATCCGGACATTGCGCGCAACCCCGAGTTTTATTTGTTCAGCAAACTCGATCCCTCCGAAGGGCGCCGCGACAAGGCGCTGCAGCGCGTGGTTTGGCCGGACCTGACGCCGGTTGAGCACGGGCAGTCTCAGGCCTCGGCAGTCATGCATGACATGGTCCCCATCATTCTCTTCCCGGTCTTCTTTCTTGCAATTGTGTGGGTCGTCCGCATCTTCGTTGACAGTCGGCGCTGGAACCGCACCTTCAAGCAGCAAAGTGAGATTCACAGCCGCCTGATTGAAAAACTTGGCACCAGCCAGGAGCTGGTTGCGTATATGGAGACAGAGGCAGGAAAGCGGTTCCTGATGAATACGCCTAACGCGTCGGACCTTGAGTTCGGCCAGCGGATGCCGAACACGGTGTCGCGGGTACTCACCTCACTCTCGACCGGAATTGTGCTGGCACTGGTGGGTGTTGGGTTCTTGCTGTTGCGGAACGCCGGGACCGATACGCCGGAGCCCATGCTGATTACGGGAACGCTTCTGCTGATGCCCGGACTTGGGTTTATTCTTTCGGCAGGAGTGACGTGGGTTCTGGCTCAGCGGTTGGGGCTGATGCCTGAAAAGGAAGTTGCACAGAACGGGGCCGGTGCGCCCTTCGGCTCACAGGATCGATAGTGAGCTCAAGAAGGAGCCAGCGTGGCCCCGAGCGGGAAACGAACGCGTATGTTGTGGGAATTCACATTGCCGGATGCGCTGTTGCACACATCGCCCGGCGGCGCTCAAGACGCCGCCGGCGCCGGTGTTTGTGACTTTGCGATGGAGAACGAGGCCTTTGCCGCGTTTTACTCGCGCTCGGCGCGCCCGCTGTGGGCGTACCTGGCGCGGTCTTCAGCCGATCCCGCGCTGGCCGACGACCTGATGCAGGAGAGCTTCGTGCGCTTCCTGTGCGCGGAGGGCGCTCCGGCGCTCGCGACGGATGGCGAAGCGGCGGCGCGGCTTTACCTTTTCCGCATCGCTACGAATTTGCTGCGCGATCATTGGCGCCGGCCGCGGGCCGCATCGATTGAAGAGATTCCGGAGGAGTTTTTTGCGGCACGCGGTCAATGCGGCGCAAAGCGAGGCGCAGATTCTGCTGGAGCCTGCGCTTAAGCAGATGAAGCCGCGCGAACGGCAGATGCTTTGGCTGGCCCACGCAGAGGGCTACTCGCATCGCGAGATTGCACAGGTGATGGGATTGACTTCGGCCAGCATCCGGCTGCTGCTTTTCCGCGCGCGGCGCAAGATTGCAGCCCTCCTCTGCGCGCGCGCTGCGGACGACGGGAGGAAACCATGAATTTGACCTCTTGCCCGTTTGAGAAAGAAGTTCGCCAGTTGATGGCGCGCGGCCAGTGGCCGGCTGCGTGCCCGCCGGAACTGCGCGCGCATGTAAGCGGCTGCCGCGCGTGCGGCGACCTGGTGCTGATTTCAGAAGCCTTCCAGGATGCGCGCGTGGATTCGCTGGCCGCGGCGCGGCCGGTGGCGCCTGCGGTTTTGTTGTGGCGCGCGCAACTGCGGAGGCGCAATGCAGCGATGGAGCGGATGGCGCGGCCATTACTCGGCGCACAGATTTTTGCTTGCGCGGTGACGGTTCTGGCTGCATTGGGGCTTGCCGGCTTCGAGGCACGCAATGGCGTGGCGTGGTTTACCTGGAGCTACTGGCACGACTGGATTGTGCAGCTCCCACAGGCCGCGGCGGCGCAATGGGACAGCCTGAGCTCGGGATCGCTGGCTGGCTCGGGATGGAGCTGGATGGTGCTGATTCCCGCGGTCGCCACGTTGATGCTGCTGGGCGGCGTGGCGGTTTACTTTGCGACTGACAAGACCTAGAGAAACCGCGAAGAAGCGAATTCGCCGCACGATGATGGGTGCAGGATGATGGCTATGGATCGGCGCCTTCTCGGATTGCGCAGCGGGTTTTTGCTGACCGCGGTGATCGCGGCGGTTGCCGTAACTGCAGTGGGCCAAAGTCAAAATGCCTCGCCCGCGCCGTCGCAGCAAAATGCACCTGCTGCAACCTACAGTTTCGACGCGGTCACCATCAAGCCCGACAACACTGGCCGTGGTCACCTCAGGCTCACGCCCGATAGTTTTTCCATGGGCGGCATGCCGGCGTGGATTCTCGTCCGCACTGCCTACGGGGTTCTGTTGGAAAACCAGGTCGAAGGACTGCCGGGCTGGGCGAAGTCAGAGAACATTGCGGTCGAAGCCAAAATCGATCCTGAGACTACGGCAGCTCTCAATAAGCTTCCAGCCGCGGAGCGGTGGAAACAGATGCAATTGATGCTGCAGGCCATGCTCGCCGATCGCTTCGCACTCAAAGCGCATCGCGAATCGCGAGACATGCCCATTTACGAGCTCATCGTTGCCAAAGAAGGCCCAAAGATGAAGAGGTCCGCGCCCGACGACCAGGGCGGCAACGCCAGGTACGACAGCGGCAAAATCACGGCGCATCAACTCTCGATTCAGGCCCTGGCCGCCAATCTTTCATTCACCGTCGGCAGGCCGGTCGTCAATAAATCCGGCCTCGAAGGCGGTTACGATTTCACGGTCGACTACGCGCCTGACGGCGCGGACGCCTCCGATACGCGGCCGTCGATTTTCACGGCGCTTGAGGAGCAGCTCGGATTGAAGCTTGAACCTGCGCGCGGGCCGGTGGATGTGATTGTGGTGGATCATATCGAGCGGCCGACGGCGAATTAGCGCTTTGACTTTTTGATTTAGCGATCGCTTATGTACGCGCGTGGGCGTGGACGCCCACACGACAGCCGGTCAGGAGACCGGCGCTACACCGATACCGTTGCTGAACCGCATGATTGCGGTATGCGTGCGCGACTACTTTAACTTCGACGATTGTCTTGCGATTAGCTCGGACTCGAGGATTACGCTGCGTGGGCGGCCCGAGGGCGGTTTTTCGAGGAGCGTCATGATCATTTTGGCGGCGCGCTCGCCGATTTCGCGGGATTTCTGGTCGACGCTCGTGAGCGGCACCTGCAGTTTGCTGCTGTAGTGGAAGTTGCCGCAACCGACGACAGCCATATTTTGTGGAATGCGCAACCCCGCTTCAAGGGCGCGCTCCATGGCGCCGACGGCGATGACGTCGTTGAAGCAAAAGAGGCCGTCGGGGCGCGGTTTCAGCGCCAGGATTTCTTCCATGGCATGACGGCCGCGGGTCTCGCCATCGGAATCGGAAGCCTCGCCGCAGGCCACCACGTAATTATTTGCAACCGTCATGCCGTGCCGCGCGAGCGCGTTGCGGTATCCCTGGGCGCGATTGTTGCCGACGCTGGTTGCGGGGCCGCGAATGTGCGCTATGCGCTTCGAGCCCTGCGCGATGAGGTGCTCGGTGGCGAGCTCGCCCACCTTCACGTCGTCGACGCCGACAAAATTGCCGCGGAAGCCGGGAAAACTGCGGTCGACAAGAACCAGCGGTACGCCCGCCTCGCTGATGCGGCGCAGGCTGTCGGCATCTTTGCGGCACGAGGCCACGACAAAGCAGTCGAGATGGTGGGCAAGCATGTGCTCGACTTCGTTTTGCTCCAACTGCGGATCGCTCTCGGAAGAGGAAACGAGAAGGTAATACTCTTTCTCCCGGAGTTTGTTGGAGAGCCCCTTGGCGATCTCGCCGAAGAAGGGATGAATGATGTCGGGCACGACGAGCCCGATGAGCGAACTGCGGCCCGTGACCAGACTGCGCGCGGTGAGGTTGGGGCGGTAGTTCAGCCGCTTCACACGTTCCAGGATTTTGGCCTTGGTTTCCTCGGCGATGTCGGGCCGATTGCGCAATGCGCGCGATACCGTGACCACCGATACTCCGAGTTCGGCGGCTATGTCTTTCAGGCGGACAACCATGAAATGAGTGTAGCTGCCGAGGACGCCCGGAATGAAGCATTTCATTGGGATTGGTGGACGGGGGGCGCCCTTGGAACGGCATCGCGCGGTGGGAGTGCGGCGGGCGCATTGCCGGGTCTGCTATATTGGCTCGGCGGTAATTTTGCGCGGTTTTCGTAAACGATAACGAAAAACCCGGTCTGAGTGTAATTCTCCCAGGTCTCAAAATCGAGACCTGGGGCACCCAGACAGATGAGCGCATAGAAATGCAAAGGGAGAAGGAGACGGCGATGGAATGGAGCGAAAGCACGAGGCGGTCGTTTTTGAAGCAGTTTGGCGCGGCGGGCGCGGCGGCATTGGCTGCGACCAAGGCGGAGGGCCTGGGAATGGGTGCGCAAGCTCCAGGGGCAGAGGCGGTGCCCACGCCCATTGACCAGAAGCAGATTGCCACGCGCGAGGCGCGCATGGCGTGGTGGCACGAGGCCAAGTTCGGCATGTTCATCCACTGGGGGCTTTACAGCATCATCGGCCAGCACGAGTGGGCGAAGGAGCATCGAGGGCATGCCGATTCCTCAATACGAAATTCTCGCCAAGCACCACCATCCCAAGCCGAATGCGGCTCGCGACTGGGCGCGGCTGGCGAAGCGCGCCGGCCAGAAATACATGGTGATGACCACCAAGCATCACGAAGGCTTTTGCAACTTTGACACCAAGCTGACCGACTACAACGCGATGCAGCAGGGGCCGAAGCGCGACCTGGTGCGCGAGTATGTGGAAGCGGCGCGCGCCGAGGGATTGCGCGTGGGCTTCTACTACTCGCTCATGGATTGGCACCATCCCGATGGCGCCATTTGCAAGACCGACGAAGCGGCGCGGCGGCGCTTTGTGGATTACACGCACGGCCTGATTCGCGAGCTGCTGACCAACTACGGCAAGATCGACATCCTCTGGTACGACGTCTCATGGCCGCTGAACGCACGACAGTGGGAGTCGGAGCGAATGAACGAGATGGTCTTCGAGCTGCAGCCCGACATCATTGTGAACAACCGCAACGGTCTGGAGGGCGATTTTGCCACGCCGGAGCAGCGCATCGAAGCGTCAGCCGCGGGGCGCGCCTGGGAATCGTGCATGACGCTCAACGATAGTTGGGGATTCAATCGCGCCGACGATCAATGGAAGACGCCGAAGACCATCGTCGACAACTTGATCACCTGCGCGCGCGGCGGCGGCAACTATCTGCTCAACATCGGGCCAGAGCCCGATGGCTCCGTGCCGCCCGCATCGATTGAGGTTCTTGAAGCCGTGGGCAAGTGGATGGATACCAACGGCAAAGCCATCTACGGCTCCGAGCGCATGCAGGCGGATGGTTACGCCCTCGAAAACTTCACGCGCAAGGGCAACACACTTTACATCCACGTTTACGACTGGCCGGGCCACACGCCCGCGGCGGAGTGGCTCGATTTCTACAAACCTGAAGTGGTGGTGGCCATCGGCGGACTCAAGCCGAAGGTGCTTTCGGCGCGCGTGCTCAAGACGGGCAAGAAGGTCGAGTTCACGCAGGACGAGTTCAGCTTCCGGCTCACCGGCCTGCCACTCGCCGCGCCCGACCAGCCCGCTACGGCCATTGAAGTGGAGTGCGACGGCGAGCCCAGCGTGGATCACTGCAGCGATGCGTCCGCTGTGGCCGCGTTACAAGGTGGGAATCAGCATTTAGGCGCTCTGGCGTAGCGCCGGACTTTAGGCTTCTGGCGGCGAGGACGCCGCCAGTACAGCCGGCCGGGAGGCCGGCGCTACATGGTCGGGTGCGCTTTAGGCGTAGGCGGGGATGGCGCGGGCGTATGTGTACGGACCTTCGGGCAGCAGAGCTACGCGCGCTCCGGGAGCGAGACCGCTGAAGAGGGCGGCTACGGCCTGGTTCAGATCAGCGAATGCGTGCGAACCGAGGCTTCCGAGTTCGTGGCTCGCAGCGCCGGGCGTGTAAAACAGCAATTCGTTTTTCAGACCGGTCAGCGCGAGCTTTTCTAACTGCCATTGATCGATTTCTACAGGCGCGTGCTCGATGCGTTTGAGGAACTCCGCGTGACCGCGATAGGCCTTGAGCTGGCGCGCGTATTCGGGCGAGCCGATGCCTTCGGCGCATTCGGCGAGGAGCAGCATTTTTCCGCCCGGTTTGACGATGTGCTGCGCGGCGGTCAACCCCTTGAGGCACTGGTAAAACGTGAGGTCGAGAGGATAGCCGGCCGATGAGGTGATCACGGCATCGACGAGGCCGTCGAGCGGGGTGAGCGAGGTGCTCACCATGAATTCCACGCCTGCCGCGTGGGCTTTGACCGGATGGCCGGCGAACACTCCGGAGATGGCACGCTCCGGCGTCATCGTGACGTCGAGGATGAAGTCGTGGCGCGCTAATGCGGCAGCTTCAAGCAGCTCCGCGTGCAGGGGATTGCCATCGATGGAGCCTTCAGTCGACAGAGGCTCGCGCATGAAGCGCGGCGAGTGAATGACTTTGATGGTTTCCTGCGCTGCGATTCCGGGCACGATGAGCTTGCGGCCGCCGCTAAAACCCAGCATGAGGTGCGGCTCAATAAAGCCGAGGCTGATATGCAGATCGGCGGCGACGAAACGCTCGTCGACATAGACTGGCGTGCCGCGCCGCGTGGTTCCTACGGCGCGATGGCTGGCAAAATCGCGCGCGTCATGATTGGCGACGCGGTAGGTTGAGGCAGTTTCGGGGCCGAGAATGATGTCGAGTTCTTCGCTGGTCGCAGCGCGGTGCAGGCCGGTGGCGATGAGGATGGTGACGCCCTCTTTGGGAATGCCGGCGGCGTGGAGACGCTTGAGCAGCGGCGGCAAAGTAATCCGATTGGGCGCGGGGCGCGTGATGTCGCAGACGGAGATGGCGGCCGTGCGCTTGCCGGCGGCGAGTTTTTCGAGCGGCTCGCTGTGAATGGGGCGGTCGAGGGCGGCTTCAAGGGCGGCGGAAACGTTGTCGAGGGCGCGCGCGGCGCGGCTGCGCACTACGTGGCAGTCGAATCCTTGCGGGGTCTCGACGTCGATGCCGTTTTTGCCGAATGCGAAATGGGTTTTCATGGATTGCGAAGGCGGAACATGGGAAACATCCCTGCGGCCATTCTAACGGCTTTCGGATGCCGCAAGAATGGCATCGGCGATGCGCGCGGCCTCGACAGCGGGGCGAACCTGATGCACACGGACGATGGACGCGCCGTGAAGGATTGCTGCGGTCATCGCGGCGAGGCTGGCGTTCTCGCGTTTGTCGAGTGGGGCGTCGATTCCGCCGAAGAGCGGCGCGAGCGTGTGAGCGAGAAACGATTTGCGGCACAGGCCCGCGAGGAGCGGACGGCCGAGCTTGAGGAGTTCGGCTTGACGATTGAGGAGAACGTAATTCTCGTTGAAGCGCTTGCCGAAGCCGTAGCCGGGATCGTGAACAATTTGGTCCGCTGCGATTCCGGCGGCTTGCGCGGCGGCGAGGCTTGCGGCTAATTCGTCGCGCACTGTGGCCAGCAGGGTGTCGGGGGTTAGTTGCGGCTGCGTGCGCCAGGTTTCGGGGCGGCCGCGCGTGTGCGACAGGACCACGCCTGCGCCGAACTCGGCACAGATTTGCGCGATGCCGTGATCCCAGGTGAATCCGCTTACGTCGTTGACGATTTCTGCGCCTGCCTGGAGCGCGGCGCGCGCCGTGGCTGCCTTGTAGGTGTCGACCGAGAGCACTGCGTGGGGCAGCCTCTTGGCGATTTCTTCGAGGACTGGCAGAAGCCGTGCCTGCTCTTCGTCGGCGCTGACGAGCGCATTTGTAGCTCCCGCGTGCGAGCCGGGGCGCGTGCTTTCTGCGCCGAGATCGAGAATGTCGGCGCCTTCATCGAGGCATTGCATGCAGCGGAGGACCGCGGCGTTGGTGTCGAGGTAGGAACCGCCGTCGGAAAAGGAGTCGGGGGTGATGTTCACCACGCCCATCACTAGCGTGCGCCGACCCAGTTCGAGGGTGCGCGTGCGCAGCTTCCAATTTGTGAGGGTTCGCATCGGTTCTCATTTTCGATGGTACGCCGCGACTCTTGTTTCCTAAACGCAGACTGCGCGTTTAAGCGGGTTCCAGAATGGATGCACTCGGCGTTCTTGCTTTGCACTCTTTTCGGAAAATGCGCGAAATGGATGGGGGACACTCGAACGCGGACGGGACGTCCGCGTTACAGCCGGCCGGGAGGCCGGCGCTACATCGCCAGCCTATGCTCGGTGCATGCGCGGGGTTTTGCTACACTCCGGGCATGACGATTTTGGGCGCATCGCGGCAACTGCGTTGGGCGGCCTGCTGGTTTGCGGTATGGGTTTGTATGCGCAAGCGCCGGCGCATCGCGCGCCTCGCGCGCCGCTGCGGCCGGCGCCGACGACGGGGCCGTTGGCCGACCGCATTCGGACCATTCTTGCGGACCCGGCGCTCAGCCACGCGCAATTCGGCATCAGCGTGACTACGCTCGACGGGCAGCCGCTCTACGGCTTGAACGACGCGCAGCTTTTTACACCCGCTTCGAACGCCAAGCTCACTACGACCGCGGCGGCTTTCGCCCTTTTACCCGTGGAGACTCTGACATGGACGACGTTCGTGGTGGCCAATGGCGACGTGGACGCTGGCGGCGTACTGCATGGGGACATCATTGTGCTGGGGGTGGGCGATCCTACGATCAGCGCGCGCACTTATCCTTATGTGGAGCCGGGAACGGCACAGCCGGATGCCGCTGCGGGCACGGGACAAAATGGAACAACTCCGGCTGGAACAACTGCGGCTGGAACGACTCCGGCGGGGACAACTCCGGCGAATACCACTGCGGCGAGCACTACGGGCAGCGAGGTCTCATCGGAAGAAGCTGTGGAGACTGAGCGGGCGAGGAAGGTGATGGCGCCGCTCGATCTGCTTGCGGAGCAGGTGGAGCAGTCGGGCGTGCGGGCGGTGGAAGGCACGGTGGTGGGCGACGACACGTACTTTCTCGATGAGCCCTGGGGGCAGGGATGGGGCTGGGACGATTTGCAGTGGAGCTACGGCGCCCCGGTTTCGGCGCTCAGCTTCAATGAAAATACCGACGAATTGAACATCATGGAGCGTCCCGCCGGGAGCGGCCATACGCTGGCCGAATGGGTGCCGGACGTGGACTACTTTATGGTGGACAACAGCATGAAGCCCGCCGCACCCGGCGAAGAAGCGCGGCCCGGCCTGGAACGCCGTCCCGGCTTGACGATCGTTCGCAGCTGGGGCACGGCGCCAGCCAGCGGCCTGCACGTTTCGATGGCCGTCGAGGACCCGGCGGAGTTTACGGCTGATGCGTTCAAGCTGGCGCTGCTGCGCCGCGGCATCAAGGTGAGCGGGGATCCCGAAGCGCGCCACAAGTATGCAACGGGGACAGGCGATTTTGCCGAAGAGCGCGAGAGGCCGCTGAAGCTCGTGCCAGTGGCGCCGACCACGATTGCGGGCGCTCCCGAGGGCCGACGCGTCCTGGCCGCGCGCATCTCGGTGCCGGTGGCCGAAGACATCAAGGTGATCGAACAAGACCAGCCAGAACCTGCACGCCGAGATGCTGCTTCGCCTGCTGGGCAAGACATACGGCAGCGATGGCAGCTTTGAGGAAGGCACGCGCGTGGTGCGACAGTTCCTGGTCGATGCCGGGATCGACGACAATGATTTCTTCTTCTATGACGGCTCGGGCTTGAGCCCGAAGGACAAGATTTCTCCGCGCGCCTTCACGCGCCTGCTGGCGTACGCGTCGCACCAAACATGGGGCGCAGCGTGGCGCGAGACGCTGCCTATCGCGGGCGTGGACGGGACGCTCGATCATCGGTTTAAGAACTCGCCATTCAAGGGCAGGATGTGGGCCAAGACCGGCACATTGGATGAGGTAAACGCGCTTTCCGGTTACGTGACGGCCGCCAGCGGGCGCGTGGTGGCTTTCTCGATTCTCGTCAACAACCATTACCCGGGCGACAATGACGAGCAACAGGCGATTGACCGCATTGCTGAGGCGATTGCAGCGGCGGAGTGACGGCAGATCGCCGCGGTTCGTCCTCCGCGAGCTGCTTGCGATACCGGGAGCAGTCTCCAAATGCACATACCAAGCCATTGAATGCGCGGTATCATAGAAGGCAAATGTTCGCGCGTAGTTTTCTTATGGTTTCTGCCATTTCCACGATCGCCCTGGGTTTGGCCGGTTGCCAGCAGCTGCCACCATCGAAACCGTCTTCAGAGTGGACGCCGCAGGAGGCGCGCGGCGCGGCGATTTACGAGGCCAAGTGCGCGCGTTGCCATTATCCTACGTCGACGCAGCCGCTGCATGGGCCGGGGTTACAGGCGCTGACGAAACGGAAGGCAATGCCGAGCGGTGCGCCGCCTACGGACGAGCGCCTGACGGCAGTGATCCTGAACGGACGGCAGGAGATGCCGGCCACGCCACTCAGCGACGACCAAATGAATGATTTGCTTGCCTACCTGCACACGCTATGAGTATAGATACCAATTCGAATTCATCCGCGGCGGACATGCCCGGATCGCGCGTCAAGGCGGAAGCGGTGCCCGTGAAGCTAGCGAAGATGCCCGGCCTCATCGCCATCAGCCTTTACATGATGCTGCTCGCCGGGGTTGTGATCGTGCGCGTCGCTTCGGGCATATCCCGGCCGCTTCTGCTCATCTTTCCCGTTTTGTTTGTTGCGGGCGCACTGGGCATGCTGCTTTTGCTGCGGTGGGCATGGGCACTGACACTGGCTGCGGTCGCGCTGCTGGCGGGGTGGTTCTTCTGGGCGTTCATGACCCAGCATGTGATTGACCTGCTGGTGCAGGGTCTGCTGAACCTGGTGTTCTTCCTCTACCTGGTGCGGACCGACGTGCGCGAGAAGCTGCACTGAGGTCTGCTCGCTGCAATCGCTGCAGCTCTGGGCGGCCTTATGATTCGTGTTTGTGTTCGACCATTGTGACCGGGGCGGGACGGGTCTCGGCATCGACATAGGGCGCGCGTGTTCGGGCGATGAAGGTGTGCAATTCCGTGTCATCTCGGCCGAATAGCTGCACGATCTGGCTGACAAAGGCCGCCAGCAGCGCCCACGCCATCAACAAAAGTCCCAGCGCAATCAACGCCACGCCGCCAAGGACTGCTGGACCATTGGTGGTGAAATCGATGTGGAGCTGGGATCCCGAAAATGGATAACCCGCACTGAATGCGGTCGATCCGTGGCAGTACACCAGGATCGTTGTGATCCCGGCTGCCAGGGTTACTACTGCGCCAATCAAAGGTCGGTCGGGTCTCATACCATTCTCCTCTCAAATCTCGCGCGTTCAATGTTTTGCCTTTAATAGTGCCGCGTGCAATGGGCGTCTTGGCCAAACCAACGCGTACAAATGGATGCGCTCCTCGCTGGAATGGTTGGCAGCGGGTCGATTGCGATGCGCGGCTGTCCGCTAACTTAGGTAACGCTACAATGAACCTGTGATCGAACTCGTCCAGATTGAGCCGATGCGCCGTACTCCCGCGCCCAAGCCGGAGTGGCTGAAGGCGCGCGCGCCGGGGGGCGAGAACTACCACTCGCTGAAGCGGCTGGCGCGCTCGCTGGGGCTGCACACGGTGTGCGAAAGCGCGCATTGCCCCAACATCGGCGAGTGCTGGCATCACAAAACCGCGACCTTCATGATGCTGGGCAACTTGTGTACGCGGCGTTGCGGATTTTGCGCCGTGCCCAAGGGGCGTCCCGAGGCGATCGATTTTGACGAGCCGCGCCGCGTGGCGCAGGCTGTGGCTGCGCTGGGTTTGGAGCACGCGGTGATCACGAGCGTGAACCGCGATGACAATCTGGTGGGCGGGGCGCGGGCTTTCGCCATGGTGATCGACGAGATTCGCCGCCAGGCTCCGGGCTGCCGCGTGGAAGTTCTGATACCGGACTTTCAGGGCGACCGTGAGGCCGTCAGAATGGTTGTGGATGCGCGGCCCGAGGTGCTGAACCATAACACCGAAAGCGTGCCGCGGCTTTATCGCGTGGTGCGCTCTGGTGCGCGCTACAAACAGTCAATCGAATTGTTGCGCTACGCCAAGGAGCTGCGGCCCGACGGGGTGACGAAATCGGGCGTGATGGTGGGGTTGGGCGAAGAGACGCACGAATTGCTTGAAGTGTTCCGAGATCTGGCCGGCGTGGGCTGCGACATCCTTACCGTCGGGCAGTACCTGCGGCCTTCGCGCGATCATTTGCCTATGAAGCGTCTCTACACGCCGCGGGAGTTTGCGGAACTGAAGGCTGAAGCGCTGAAGATGGGATTTCGCCATGTGGAGTCGGGGCCGCTGGTGCGATCGAGCTATCATGCGCACGAGCAGGCGGCGGCTACGGGAATGATCGCCGTGGCATGAGGTCTTGTGAACGCGGGCATCCTGCCGTTCTGGTTGTAGAATACGTTTGGCGAATTCGCTCGAGCGAGGGTTTTCTACGATGACAGTTTTCATGGCCGGGATTCCGGCGACCAAAGAACTTTACGGCGATCTGAAGCGGCGTATGGACCATGCGGTGGCCGACTTCCAGGCCAACCTGGCGGCTACGCGCACCGGCCGCGCCAGCGTGCACATGCTTGACCAGATCAAGGTGGACTACTACGGCACGCTCACGCCGATCAACCAGATGGCGCAGGTGTCGGCGCCCGAGCCGCAGCTCATCACCATCTCGCCGTGGGATCCGAGCATCGTGAAAGAAATTGAAAAGGCGATTCAGGCGGCCGATCTCGGTTTCAATCCCCAGTCCGATGGCAAGATTATTCGCATTCCCGTTCCGCCCATGACGGAAGAGCGGCGGCGCGATGTGTGCAAGCACTTGAACAAGGTGCTGGAAGAGCACCGCACGGCGGTGCGCAACGTGCGCCGCGACGGCAATGACGCGCTGAAGAAGCTCGCGAAGGACAAGAAGATCAGCGAGGACGATGAGAAGCGCGCGCTCGAAGAAGTGCAGAAGATGACTGACGGCGAGATCCGGCGCATGGAAGAACTGTCGCAGAAAAAGGAAGCGGAAGTGATGCAGGTGTGAGCGGGCGGGCGGAGCGGCGCTTCCCAGAAAATTTTGCGTGGATTTCGACCGGCCCTCCGGGGCGGTAGCGTACGTGGGCTAGCGATCCCAGGGTTCACGTCCGCTAACGCGGACTTCACGCTGGGCTATTCTCGACCGCTCCTCCGGAGCGGAAAGGCGACACGTAGTTCGTTATCCATCGCCGGCGATCCTGGAAATTCGCATCCATCCTTCGCGCATTGCTGATATAAATTTTTCATCAGGCCCTGATTCCCCCATCCAATTCCCGAACTGCGCAAGAAAGCCTACGACCATGAGCCTTTCCCGACGTCAGTTTCTGATGCGTGCCGGCCAGGCGGGCGGATATAGCACGGCCTTCGTCCTGATGCAGTCGCTTGGCTTGCTGCCCTTGCCTGAAGCCGCTGCCGAAAGCGAACCTCTGCGGTTGGTGGACGGGAAAGGCACCCGGGTGGTGATTCTGGGGGGAGGCATTGCGGGGCTGGTGACGGCTTACGAGCTGGGTAAGGCGGGGTGGTCCTGCACGATTCTTGAAGCGCGGCATCGACCCGGAGGGCGCAACTGGAGCATCCGCAACGGCACTGAAGTGGATTTCGTTGACGGCACGCGCCAGACATGCAGCTTTGAGGAGGGCCACTACTTAAACGCCGGACCCGCGCGCCTGCCCTCCACGCACCAAACGATGCTTGGCTACTGCCACGAGCTGGGCGTGGCGCTCGAAGTCGAAGTGAACTCCTCGCGCAGCGCGTTGATGCAAGCCGACAAACTGAACGGTGGCGTAGCGGTGCCCGAACGCCGCGTGTTCAACGACACACGGGGGCACGTCTCGGAGCTGCTGGCTAAATGCGTGCGCAAAGGCGCGCTGGATGAAGAGTTCACCGCGGACGATTGCGAACGCATGATTGAGTTTCTGCGCCTGTACGGGGACCTCAATCCCGATCTTTTGTTTCGCGGGACTGATCGCTCGGGCTACAAGATTTCGCCGGGCGCGGAGCTTCAGGAGCCTGTGGTCATCGAGCCACTTGCGATGAACGAACTGCTCGACGCTGATTTGTTGTTTGGCATGCTTGTTGAGGAAACCATCGACTGGCAGCCGACCATGTTTCAGCCGATCGGCGGCATGGATCGCATTCCCATGGCGTTTGCGCAGCGGCTGGACTCTGTGATCCGGTACGACGCGGCGGTGACGCGCATCCGCCAATCGGATACGGGAGTCACGGTCACGTACAAGTCGGGTTCCGGAGTGGAAGAGACGATTGCTGCGGACTACTGCATCTGCGCGATGCCACTGACCATTGCGCGCACTCTCGATGCGGATTTCGGGCCGCAGATTCGGGCGATTCTCGATAAGGTGGAGTACGACTGCGCATACAAAATTGCGTGGGAGGCGCCACGCTTCTGGGAGACGGAAGCAAATATTTATGGCGGGATCTCGTATTTGCAGCAGCCGGTCGATCTGGTTTGGTATCCCAGCGCGCGGCTGTTCTCAGAGAAGGGCATCCTTGTTGGCGGCTACTCGATTGAGTTCGGGCCCGAGTTTCCGCCGCTGGCCGATATGCTTGCCGGCACTCCCAGGGTGTACCGGGCGATCACGGCGAATGGTTACAACTTCGGGCATCTGCCTGATATGCAGGCCAAGCTGGAGGCTTCGCGACGGTCGATCGAGCTGCTGCATCCGGGACACGGCAAAGATCTTACAAAGCCCGTCTACATCAGCTGGGGGCAGATTCCCTGGAATCTTGGTTCGTGGATCAGCTTCAACTTTGGCGACCGGAAGATGCTGGCTACGCTGCAGTCGCCGGACCGGCGCATCTACTTTGCCGGCGACCATACCAGCCACATCGTGGGCTGGCAGGAGGGCGCGGCGCTCTCGGCGCATCGCGTGATCAGGCAGTTGGGGGCACGGATTGAGAGCGGCGGATGAGGCGAAGGCCAGCAAAGTCGGGATTCGTTGCCGCTGTTTAGAGCGTCTCCGCTAATTTCCACCGAGGTGGCGATGGGGACCACAGTGTCGACCTTGGTGAGCCGGAAGACCTCGCGCACGCGGGGCGTCATGCCGGCGGCGATCACCTTGATGCCCTTCTTGTTGCAGTGAACCTTGTGGGCGACGATGATGCCGAGGCCGCTCGAATCCATAAAGGGGCACCCGGTCAGGTCGAGGATGTTTTTGGTTGGCGGGTCCTCGCCCGGCGCCGGTTCCAGCTCAAGCACTTGTTTTAGCGACATGGTGGGCAGGCAGCTATACGCATCCCGCGTGGTGAACGGCCCGTGGAAAGCGAGAATGACTGTGCCCGGGTTGCTGCCCGGCTTGCGTTCGATGCTGAAAGGACCGCTGTTCCACGTCTGCCACGATAATGTCCCCATGCCAAGCTCCCTTCAATCGACCGGCCGCTCAATCATCCCCGAGGCCCGGTACCTCGGATTTTGATGGAGGCGGCGGGGGGATGGCAAGAGTTTTTCTTGGAGGGTGCTGGGGCGTGGCATTTCTCAATAGTGCGCGCTGCGTTTGCGGGTATAAAATGGCGCACCCGGAAAAACGCAACTCAGGCCCGGGCAGAAAGAGAGGTTGAACCAATGATCGGAGACAAGATTGGAGAAGTGAAAGGCAAGAGACTGGTGCGGAGGGTGACTTCGGTCGATCCCGCAACGGTGGAAGTGACGTTTGAAGACAGCGGCAAGATGCTCGGCGTTGCCGTGAACGGCATGGGCACCTACACATCGGTGGTGCGCGCGGATGGCTCGATTTACGGTGACGGCCAGGGAATCAACATGACGGAAGACGGCGAGGCCGTGACGTGGACGGGGACGGGAGTGGGCCACTTCGGACCGGGCGGCTCGGTTAGTTACCGGGGCATGCTGTTTTTCAGGACGACGTCAAAGAAGCTGGCGCGCCTGAACAATGCCTGCGGGGCCTTCGAGTATGAAGTGGATGCCAAGGGCGGCACCGTGTCGAAGATTTGGGAGTGGAAGTAAAGCAGTACACCCACCCTTTCACCCCAAAATCGGGCGAAAGGATGGGGCAACGACCCGCAAGATTTCAAGCTTCCCCCACTTGAATCCTTAAAGGTGATGACGAGACGCGGCTCGGTTGCGGGCTGTGGGGTGGGGTGTGTTTCGAGGGGCGTTTTTGCGCGGGGCGAAAAGACGGATTGAGAATTGTGCTATCCCACATCTCAAAAGCGAGATGTGAGGCACCCGGCACCTGGAGCACTGGATTGGTGACGCCAAGCCAAGGAGATAACCATGAACCTGCAGAAACAAATCAAGGAGTATATTGCCACTCAACCGGAACCAAAACGTAGCGAAATGCAACAGCTGCAAGCCATTATTTTGGCGTTGATACCAGGATGTAGATTGTGGTTTCTGGATGGAAAAGACGAGAAAGGAAAAACCGTTTGCAACCCAAACATTGGATATGGATCTCAAACCATTCAATATGCCAATGAAAAAACCAAGGAATTCTATCAAATCGGTATTAGTGCGAATACGACAGGCATTTCCGTCTACATTTTGGGAGTTAATGACAAGAAGTACATAGCCCGGACATTTGGGCGGGAACTCGGCAAAGCAAGCGTCACGGGGTATTGCATTAAATTCAAAACACTAACAGATATAAAAATCGATGTACTTAAAGCAGCAATACAATATGGAATTGAACAGACAAGCACGCAACATTGATTTCAACTTGAGTCAATGAACTGCCGTTCCCAGCCGTAGATGCACTTCATCCGTTCGTGGTCCGGCAAGCAGGGGTCTTATTCGTGGCGCAGAATTTCGCTGCAATTATTCTTGGTGGTACTGGGCAAGTCGGCGGTGCAGCTGTCGAGGAACTGCTGGCAATTCCGGAATGCCGGGAAGTGGTGATGTTCACCAGAAAGCCCATTGCGGCGCGATCGCGCGTGCGCAATGTGGTTCTCGATACCGGCGCTGCGGAGTTTGCCGAGCAGACTGCCGCACTTGCTCGCGAGGTTTTGGGCCAAGGCCCCGCGAGCGCGGTGAGTTGTGTGGGTGTGGGTGCTGGATCGGCGCGCTGGAGCGAAGAGGAATTACGGCGACTTGAGCTCGGAGTCGTCGGGGCCTTTGCGCGGGGCTGCTATGACGCCGGGATCGCCCAGTTTTGCCTGCTTTCTGCCGTGGGAAGCTCAGCCCGCAGCCGCCTTCGCTATGCGCGAATTATGGGCATGAAGGAAGACACCGTGCGTAGCATCGGCTTTGCCCGCCTCGCCATCTTTCGCCCCGGCATCATTGTGGGCAATGCTCATACCCCGGCCTGGGTCGGTTGGTTTGGAAGCCTCGTGCCGGGGCCGTGGGGCAATATTGATCAGCGAATTCTCGGTCGCGCCATCGCCGCAGAGATCGCTTTGCACAGTCGGGAGACTGGTGAAGTTGTCCGCGAAAATGCGGCGATGAAAAAACTTGCTGCGCAGCTCACCAGCGTGCGTTAGGAATTCTCGCGTGGGGAGCATCGGCCTGTTCACGCCCATTTAAATTGGGATCGGCGAGCAGAAGCGATGGTGGAAGTGTTGACGAATCCCTCAGGGGCTAAAGCCCAGCGCTCATTTCATGGCGGCTACGGCGCGAGTAAACTCGCGCCCTGATACAAAACAGTACGCAATCGAACTTTCTCACCAAGCTATGTAACCGTGCCCTTTCAAAGGGGGGCTGGAAGAGTCGTTGCACCGTCCCTACGGGACTCCGGAGCCACTCTATGGAACCCGCGTTCCCCACGCTGAAGCGCGGGGCTAACAAACGCTGCGCCTCCGGCGTGGCTTATCTGGACGTGGTTTTAGCGGTCGTCAATAAAGTCGTGCTCTTCCAAATCGACCAACCCTCAGGGGTTGAACCCCCTGTCTTTTTGGCTCTCTTCGGCACGACTGAAGTCGTGCCCTGACACTTCGTGCAGTCCTTGAGGAGCATTTTGGCGACCTGCAAGGTCGTGCTTTTTCAAAACAGGCTTAACGCGCAGACGGCTAGGGTTTTTTCGGGCGTTTGTAGAAGGGGAGCGGGACTTGTTTGGCGCGGACGCGGTTGCCGCGTACATCGACGAGAACGTCTGTACCGGACTCGGCTACGCTGGTGGGCA
The DNA here is from genome assembly GCA_963699385.1 of uncultured Acidobacteriota bacterium. Taxonomy (GTDB): domain Bacteria; phylum Acidobacteriota; class Terriglobia; order Terriglobales; family Acidobacteriaceae; genus Telmatobacter. The sequence continues at coordinate 32,052 of CAVOTQ010000026.1, forward strand.
CGAGGGCGATGGCGATGTTGGTTTTCAAGAAGGGCGCGGGGGAGCCGGAAGTGATGACGCCGATGGGATCGCCCGAGAGCGAGAGGACTGGATAGGAGTCTCGGGCGATGCCGCGCTCGATCATTTCGAGGCCGACGATTTTGCGTTGGGGTCCGCCTTCGGCCTGAATGGCCACGAGGGCGTCGCGGCCGATGAAGTCGCCTTTGTCGAGCTTGAGCCAGCGCGTGAGGCCGGCTTCAAAGACGTTGATGTCCTCAGAGATTTCGTGGCCGTAGAGGCTCATGCCGGCTTCGAGGCGGAGGGTGTTGCGCGCACCGAGGCCGCAGGGGCGTATGCCGAACTCTGCGCCCGCGTCGAGGAGTGCGTTCCAAATGTTCACGGTGGTGGGCTCGTCGGCAGAGATGTAGAGCTCGAAGCCGTCTTCGCCGGAATAGCCGGTGCGGGCGACGATCACATTGGGGATGCCAGCAACTGTGCCCCAGGTGAACCAGTAATTTTTGATGGCGGCGAGATCGAGCTTGGTGAGCTTGGCGAGAGTTTGGAGCGAGCGCGGGCCTTGCAGGGCGAGCTGCGAGTAGTAGGCGGAGTAGTCGCCCAAATGAATGCTGGGAAAACGGCCAACCTGGCGGTAGATCCAGGCGAAGTCTTTATCCTTGGTGCCGGCGTTGACGACCAGTAGATAGTCGTTGGGGCCGAGGCGGTGGACGAGGATGTCGTCGATGAAGGCGCCCGAGGGTGAGAGCAGGGCGGAGTAGTGCGCTTGGCCATTTTCGAGCTTCGAAACATCGTTCATGGTGATGTGCTGGACGGCGGCGAGCGAGCCGGGGCCGCGGAACTGGATTTCGCCCATGTGGCTGACGTCGAAGAGGCCGACGCCGGTGCGCACGGCCATGTGCTCGGCAATGAGGCCGCCGCCGGGGCAGGGGTATTCGACAGGCATGTCCCAGCCGCCGAAGTCGACCATCTTGGCTTTGAGGGCGCGGTGCGTGGCGTTGAGTGCGGTCTTTTTGAGCGGCGTGGCGGCGGAGGAAACAAGATCGGACATGGAGATTCCTTCAGAGAGCGGGGGCTTCTTCCTCTTTCAACATAGGGACTGCGGGCGGCGGGGTCAATTGGGGCGGTTGAGGATGGGTGACGTGCTCCGGGTCTCTGGCCGAATGATTTCTTTATCGCACGGTGATCGGGCGCGGGTCGGGAGACCCGCGCTACAGCCGTTCCACCACCCCACGGACGAAGACCTGTCCGTGGGGGCCCCGGGCCGAGAGGCCGACGCTACATTTTGGCGGCTGCGGTCTACAGTTGGCGGCTACGGGATGAAACGGTAAGAGTTCTAGAATGGGTGCGTCCTTCGCAGATTGGAAGAAACCGGAGGAAAGGCGCAAGTATGAACCGGATTCGAGGCATTGTGATGTTGATCGCGGCAGTTCTGGCGATTTGGAAGGGCTGGGAGATTCATCGTGGCGAGATGGCGGTGCTGGCGTATGGTCTGGGCGCGTTGGCCCTGGCTGTCGGCGTGTGGCATCTTACGCGCAAGGCGCCGGCGCCGCGGCTGAGGGGGAACGAATAAAAACCATGCCCACTTTGTACAACCGCATTCAGGGACGCAATCTCGACCGGCTGGCGGCGTTGAGCGACGGCATCTTTGCCTTTGGCATGACGCTGCTGGTGCTGGACCTGCATATCCCCTCCGCCGCACAGGTGCACGGCGAGCGCGAACTGTTGGCCGCGTTGGCGGCGCTGGGGCCGCAGTGGATCACGTATGGCATGAGCTTTCTGACGCTCGGCATCTTCTGGGCCGGGCAACAGACGCAGCTGAATCATTTTGCCGAAGGCACACGCGATTTGACGTGGATTCATCTCGGGTTTCTTTTCGCGGTCACGTTGTTGCCGCTTTCCACGCGGCTGCTGGCGGAATTTTTCGAATACCGCGTGGCGCTGGGAATTTATTGGCTCAACATCTTTGTGCTGGGCGCGATGCTTTTCTGGAGCTGGTCGTATGCCACGCGCGCGGGTCTGGTAAAAGCGGACACGCCTGAGGAGGTGAAAGGCAGCATCTGCCGGCGCATTGTGATCGCGCAGTCGCTTTACGCGGCGAGCGCTGCGCTTTGCTTCATTCATACCTGGCTGAGCATCGCGGCCATTGTGGTTGTGCAGTTGAATTACGCGCTGGCGCCGCGGGCGTGGTGGCGCAAACGCGGCTGAGCGGCTCTCGATCGAGAGCGCAGCGAACTTCGTGCTGTCCCACCCTTTCCGCGATGAAGCTGCGAAAAGGATGGGGCACGGAAGGTTCTTCTTCAAACGGTGAAAGAACTAGCTCCGCTTGGAGCGGCGGTGCGCTCGCCAGAATGAGCTGATGCTGAGGTAGAGAAATATTGCCACCACAAACGCTGTTACCCAGAGCGTTCTGTGGTCGCTGGTGTGCGGGTAGGAGACGACGGCGCGCCAAAGCCAGGGAGCGAAAACAACGGCGGGAAGGAGAAAAAAGACGCCGGACACTTCAAGCCAGAGAATGCTGCCCACGCGACGGAAGGGACGCAGAAAGCCGCCGACGCCGCGGCTTACGGAACGCCCGGTTTGGCTGAGAGATTGCCCAGCCTGAGTCGAAGTGCGGGCTGCGGCCGGGACGGCGGCGCGGTTTTGATCGTTGGAGCTCTGGGATTGGGAGCCGGGAACCGAAGCGGCTTGATGCCGTTGAGGAGCGGCGGCCGCGGGTTGCGCGTGGCCCTCCAGGAGTTGCACGGCCGTGCGCCCGGCGACGCGCACTCCGACGCCCAGGGCGCGTCCAATCAAGCGAGGTCTCATTCCGTTTATGATGGTAGCAGCGGCCTTTGACGCCTTGTGCCATGGTAGCGGTTCCCGGGTTGCTCTCGAAAGGGATTGGCAGTAAGGTAGAGAGATTCCACACCGCAACCTGCATCTAATCCGGTGTGGGCAGCCGCACCTGGAGGTACCCGTGACATCCCGTCTGCGCGAACTGATTCAGCAACTTGGCGAGGCCATCCATGAGTCGGTGATTGAGAGTGAGCAGATCGCGGGCGTGGTGCAGGACATCCGCAAGCACGGCTTTGACGTGCTGCTGATGTTGGAGGCGACGATCGGGCTGAACGAGGTGGTGGCGGCGCAGGCCAAGAAGGCTGGGGCGGGCGAGCTCGCGGCCGAGGCCGGCGCTGATTCGAGTACTTTCACCCCTAACGATCTGCATTTTCTGCGCTCTCTGCGCATTTCCGTCGAAGGCGAAAAGGACGAGGCCGGAACCGACATCAAATAAGTGCCGCGGATGGACTAATTACCGCGGCTGGACTGGATTGAAATCGCAGCCCAGCCTTCTTTTCCGGCGATGCGTGGCAATTCTCAAAAAAACTGCAGAAAAACGGCTTTTGGCGATGGCGCCGCGGCGCGTGCGCACCGCGCCGGTCGATTGACCACGTTTGCATCGCTTGCTAAGATAGGAATGCGGGGTGGAGCAGCCCGGTAGCTCGTTGGGCTCATAACCCAAAGGTCGCTGGTTCAAATCCAGCCCCCGCAACCATTCTTCGTTTTTGGCCCTTCTGACTATAATGTCGAAGGGCTTTCTATATGTAGGATAAAGACTTATGGCATCAATTTTTGAGTTCGAAAGTACAATTTTCGCCAAATCGGCCTTTTCGAACTCATTTTCAGTAACAACTTTAGAATCAATTGTTTGCGCGAGTTCTAAAGTTGAGTGCAGGTTATCGAGACGCTGGGCAGTTTTCACATCCTCAAGGCTGCTGAGCTGAGCCTTAATGGCCAGTTCTTCCTCTGCCCATTTAGCTTGTCTCACGCGCCAAAACTCTACTGTGATCTCGCCTTTCAGTTTGTCCGTGTATGCATCGTCCCGCTGGGTTTGTAGAGAATTGAGCTCCTCCGTCAATCGAGCCCGCGTTGCATTGATGTGGCTTTGGGTGTGGTCTTGTTCGGCTCGCAGCTTTGTCTCGATCGTTTGCGCAACATCCCTGGGCAGACGAATCGCCGCAATTGCTTCACTCAACCTGTCGCCGATCTCCTGCTCGCGAAATCTTGGTAGCTCACAATTGCCGTTGCGGCGTTCGGTGCACCGATAGTAGACATAGCGTTCCTTTTTGCGCTCCCCCGTGATCATGCGCCCGCAGATCTGACAGCGGAGAAGTCCGCGAAACGCAATGTCCTGATGACATCCCTTCGGCTTATTCAAGCTCTTGAATACTGCCTGTACCCCCGCAAAGAGGTCCGCATCGATAAATAGGGGGTGCTTGCCATTAAAAGTTTCGTCTCTCCACTCAAAAGATCCAATGTAGAACCGATCTTTAAGGATGCGCTCGAGCGCGCTCGTCGAGAGATCCGCCTTTGTCTTCAGGCGCAACTCCTTTTTGAGCGTCTTAAGGGAGTAGTTGCCCGTTGCGTACAGTTCGAACGCCATGCGCACGAATTTGGATTTCTCAGGGTGAAGCACCAGAAGTCCGGTGGCTTTATCGACTGTATATCCGTGCGGCGGATTGAAAGGATAATACCCCTGCCGGCACTTTTCGAGCATACCCTTGATGACTTCCTCGCTGAGGTTGGCAGAATAGTTGCGAGCCATAGCGATCCGGATGTCATGGATGAATTGCGCGCCCGAGCGAGAGTCCTTCGAAATGACTTCGTTGTCTTTAACGAAGTGGACCTCGATGTTGAGGTCTTCGATAGTGATGGGGTCGCGATTGTTGCGGTAGAGTCGGTCGACTTTCTCAACGATTAAGGTAAGGCACGCGCGATTCCGCTTGAAGTATTCCACCATTTCTCCGAAGTACTTCCGGCCTGGGTTGGTGGCGGATTGTTCGTCAATGAATATTTTGACGACCTTGAAGCCGAGTTTCGCCGCATAGTCGCGAAGCAAACGAATCTGGGCTTCAACGGAATAGCCCTCACGTTGTTCCCGAGATGATACACGTGCATAAAGAATGCATTCTCGAAGCGACATTTGTCCCCTCTACTTACTCGCCGCCTTGGTCGTTTTCATTAGATGGCGACGCTTCTGTGCAGGTAGCTGCGTCTGCTCTTTCTCGTTGAGATCCTCGATCTCCATGGCACTCCTTTCCTTCGTGGCACCATCTGCGCGATTGCGTACAAGCGATTTTGGGCTGGTGATCCAGCCGAGCACTCTGCCTTGGATTACTGTTTCAGATCCCTCAATCACAACTCCGTCCTTTAGTTTCTCCGGATCGGACACTGCAATGGGAACGACGAACGGAAGAATGGGATGCATTGGTACTGGCATTTCGTGGAGCTTTGCAGAGATTAGATTGAGCGGGCGAACTCGGCTCTCGGGCCCCGGCGTGTCAAATTCGAGCCAGCCCAAATATAGGCCTTCTGAAAGATGTGGCCACATCCCTTTCACATGTTCCGCCACCGGCTGGCCGCGCCTCACGTGTTCCGCAGTAGTCTTTTTTTCCGAATTCGGCTTGTAGGAGGCAAGGACGAGTGCGCCATGCAGATTCTTCACTTCCCGATCCCCGGTATCGATAAATACGATGTCGCCAAAACTGAAGATTGGGCGAATAAACGCAGGAGATACACGCAAGGCAACAATTTTTGAGTTTTTCTCGACCATGGTTTCAGGAAGGGATAGCCAATCTTCGATCTCTTCGGGACGCGTCGAAAGAGGCCGGTCCAAGTGCGCAGGTACGCGTAGGAGAGGCACGGCGGTAATGCCTTTGGCGGAGCCCTCAACCACTGCTGCGGCAATGCTGATTGCCCTCTGCTCAGATTCTCTTGAGATCCGCCCAAATTCTGGAAACAGCTGCGACAGATACTCCAGATCGATGCCGGCCTGCTGGAAGAACCATGCTTTGTCTATAGCTGGCGCTTCTCGGGCTAGCAGCGCCATGCGGCTCCAACAGCGTTGAGATGGACTCGCCTTTCCATTTTCCCAAAGAGGTACCGCCGTACGGCTGACTCCGCATTTCGCCGCGAAACTTCCTTGAGTTATGCTGAGCGTTTCACGGAGTTGACGGATGCGCTGACCGTTGACACGAGCCGCTTCCTTCGATTTTTGCCGCTTGGCGTCATTTTTGAAGTTTTGTTCTTGCTTCACGGGTCGTCCTAACGTTGTTTTCGATATCATACAGAATTTTCAATTAACATGCGAGAGAATTCACATGGGCACGATAAAGCTAGCAGCCCCTAATGCCCAGTCGGAAGCGGGGTTGAAATGTTATATAGAAGACCGCTCATTATGAAAACTATAACAATTTTATTGCACGATAACACTTTGTATGTTATCGTGCATAAAGTATGAGCATTAACCAAGCGCGTCGCGAACTCTCTGAACTTGAGCGCTATGTTCACGAAACCTTGGGCATTTCCGTCAAAACCGCACCTTGGAGCGGAGCCGCCCGCTTGCCACACTTCCTCAGGGAAAGATACAGGTTCGCGGAAGCAGAGTTGCTCGAACATCATGCCCTTCTAGTCATCGACATCAACCCCGAAGAGCAATCTCCAGCGCTGGTACGCAAACACATGGATATGCTCCAAACCAAGCATCATGGGGACCTCATATACGTCCGCACGCGGGTGGCAGCGTATAACCGGAAGCGACTGGTCGAGCAGAGAGTACCGTTTATCATTCCGGGCAATCAGATGTATCTGCCCATGCTTGCGATTGATTTGCGCGAAAATTTCCGCAGAATACGCAAGGAGATCCCTACCCTTAGCCCGTCGACTCAGGTAGTCGTACTCTACGCGCTACTCAGCGATGCAAGACAAGTACTAACACCAACCGAAATAGCTCCGACGCTCGGATATTCGATTATGACGATGACCCGCGCTTTTGACGAATTGGAGACTGCGCAGCTCGCCGAGGTTACGATCCGCGGCCGGGAACGTTGCCTACAATTCAACGAAGACCGAAGAGAAACCTGGAAAAAGGCCCAGTCTTTCCTTCGCAGCCCGGTAAACAAACAAATCTTTATCCGCCGCCCCGAAAGGCCGCCAGGCAGTATTTTCGCCGGGCTCACAGCACTGGCGCACTACAGCATCCTGGCAGCGCCGGAGCAATACAT
>CAVOTQ010000027.1:0-27693 GCA_963699385.1 uncultured Acidobacteriota bacterium
GGTTGTTACGAAAGCCTGAATGAACCGTTGAAATCATGGGAAAATGCCCTCGTGGTGAGCGAGGGCATTTTCCATGGGCTTCATTCAAGGTGAGGGACGAACCCAAGGCACATTGTTTCCTGTGGTGCTGGACGTTCTTGTCCCGGGCGATCACGTCTGTCGGGTGATCGACGCTTTCGTTGCGCGGCTGGAGATGAGCGAACTCGGGTTCGAGCGTTCCGAGCCGGCGGAAACGGGACGGCCTGGTTACGATCCGCGCGAACTTTTGAAGCTTTATCTCTACGGCTACCTGCAGCAGATCCGCTCCTCACGGCGTTTGGAGGCCGAGTGCAGGCGCAACGTGGAAGTGATGTGGTTGCTGGGCCGTCTGGCTCCCGATTACAAGAGCATCGCCGAATTCCGGCGCATGCACCGTGAAGCGGTCACCAAGGCGGGGGCCGCGCTGGTTGGCTTTGCGCGCTCGGTGGGCCTGGTACGGGGTGAGTGGATAGCCATCGATGGTTCCAAGTTCCAGGCCGCCAGCAGCGCTCGCAGTGTGCACGAGCGCGAGGCGGTGAAGCGTTATCTGGAGCAGCTTGAGCAAGCCGATGAAGGGGATGAAATGGTCATCGATCCAGATGCCGTGGCGACGGCACTGGAGAAGCTGAACAGGCATCCGGAGCCGGAGGCGCACTTGATGCGCGTTGGCCATGCCCATGCACTTACTCCTGCATATAACGTGCAGACCGCTGTAGATGCCGAACATGCGCTGATCGTGGCCCAGCAGGTGACCACGGAGGCAACCGACAACCGTAGCCTGCTGCCCATGGCCCAAGCGGCCAAGCAGGCGGTGGGCGTACCGGACTCTCTCCACGTGGTTGCCGATGCCGGTTATTCCAACGGCGAGCAGGCCGAACAATGCGAGCAACAGGGCATCGTGCCGCACGTGCCAGCCAACCGTTCCGTCAACAACAAGGGCGACGGCACACTGTTCGACCGCAGCCGGTTCCAATACGACGAGAAAACGGACACCTTCCGCTGTCCCGATGGCGAGACGCTGGTACGCATACAACTGTCGCGCAGGGACCGCTGCATAATGTATGCCGCCGAAGCCGAAACATGCCAAGCCTGTGCGATCAGGACCAATTGCACTACCGCATCGCGTCGCTGGATTACCCGCCACCTGCATGAAGGAGCGCTCACGCGCATGCAACAACGAGCCACGCCTGAGGCCATGCGGCTACGACGATGCATCGTAGAACACCCCTTCGCAACCCTCAAATATCGCATCTTCGGAAACCCGCGATTCCTGCTGCGCGGACTTGGAGGAGCACAAACCGAGATCGGCCTGGCAACCATGGCATACAACCTGAAACGCATGATCAATGTCCTCGGAGGTCACAAGCTGGCCGCGGCGCTGGCTTGCTGAATACCTCCATCCACGACCGCGCCACTTAACCAATCTGATCTTGCTCGGAAAACAACCTCCTCCAAAACAAAAAGCGATGTCCGGCCAACCCGAACACCGCTTCTCGTCTACCTCAATCGCCCGTTTCGTAACAGCCTGGATCTGACGGGCTTTTTCACGAGAATTGTGCGTTCGAGGACAATTGCGGGGCTCGCTGGACTCTTGGGTGCGGCTTTCGCCGAGCGGGTGGTTCGCAGGCGGAGAATCGCCGGCAGCGGAAAGTCCAGTGGTGCGCGGCGGCTTACAATGATCTTTCCTTCAGGAGGGATCGATGCAACGCCGTCAGTTTCTCGCTACTACGCTCGCCGCTTCTGCCATGGCCTCTGCCCGGCTCGCGTCCACCCAGGCACCGGCGGGTGGGGCTCGCGAGTTCTACCTGTTGCGCCGCTATCAGCTCAAGAGCGGGCCCGAGTTGAAGCTGACGGAGAACTATTTTGCCGGGGCATTGATTCCAGCGCTGGGGCGCATGGGCCTGGGTCTGGCAGGCGCCTTCAGGCTCGACATTGGCCCGGAGACGCCGGCGTACTACCTGCTGATCCCCGGCGCGTCCGTAGACATGCTGGCCGAGTTGGATCTGCGGCTGGCGCGCGATGCGGAGTTTCTCGCAGCGGCTGCGCCCTTCTGGAATGCCACGGCGGGAGCGCCCGCGTTCGAGCGCGTGGAGTCGTGGCTTTTGGCCGCCTTTGAGGGCTGGCCACGGGTCACGCCGCCGGCTTCCAAATCAAAGCGCATGTTTCAACTTCGTACGTACGAGAGCCCGTCGAACGGCGAGCACGTGCGCAAGGTGGAAATGTTCCACTCCGGCGAGTTCGAAATCTTCAAGGCCGCAGGCTTTCATCCTGTGTTCTTCGGTGACACGCTGGTGGGTTCGCGCATGCCGTGCCTGACGTACATGCTGAGCTTTGGCGATACGGCGGAGTTGGAAGCGAAGTGGGATGTTTTCAGAAACGATCCCGCGTGGAAGAAACTGTCGGCCGATCCGCGGTTTGGCTTCGATCCCATCGTGATGAACATCAGCAACCTGATGCTGAGCCCGCTGGATTGCTCGCAAATTTGAATGGCGGCCGAGAGCGGAGTTGCCCCGGATTGCGATTCTGAGAGCCGGGAAAAGACGCGCCACAACCCGCTTCGGTCTGACCTTCTTGTCGCTCCTCACCGGGTCAGACTGAAGATCACATTCACCGTGGTCTCCACTTCCACCGGCTCGTTGTTGAGCAGGTAAGGCCTGTAGCGCCATGTCTTGACGGCATCCAGCGCGGCCTGCTGCAGCATCGCCGGCCCGCTGATAACGCGAAGGTCTTCGACTTCGCCTGTTTTGGAGATGATGGCTTGCAGGACCACCGTTCCGGTGACGCGGGCGGCTCGGGCGATGGGCGGATAGACCGGCAGGGTCGCTTCGATCAGCATCCCCACCGCAACGGCGGCTGAAATATTGACTTTCTTCGGGACAGATCCCTGCGAATTGGGATTCGGAAGGCAGCAGATGCCCGCGACGCCTCCGGAGGGAATGCGAACTGGCGGTGGCGGTGGTGGAGGCGGCGGTGGAGGTGGCGGAGCCATCAGAGCAACTCCCAGGGCGTCGTTGCTGCCGCCGTTCCCCGCATCGTGAACCTGATGGGTCTCATTGAACTTTCGCGCGTCCATTGCCTTTCGCATCCAGTCGTTCGCACGGTTCACGTCTTCCTCGCGGGCTTGTTCATTGCCTCGGTCCAAATCCGCCTTGCGCCGGTACATCAGGTACAGATACTGCATGGCGTAGTCGTAATAGGGCCGCAGCTGGACTGCCTCCATCAGGTACTGCATGCCCTCCTCGACCAGCGGAGCGTTCCTGGCATTGAGGTCTGCCATTAGCGGAGCGGGCGCATGAACGTTGCCAAACCCGTCATCCCGGATGCCGGCCGGCGTGAGTGCCGCTGCGAGGTTGTGGTACGCCTCCATCCAATCGATCACGCCGATGGTATAGGCAGCCTCGGCGTCCTGCGCATCTTCATTGAGAACTCTCTTTTGCCACACCTTGGCATCGTCCCATTTCCCGATGTAAGAATCGACCCCCGCAATTTGTTTCATGGTGATTGCATTGTGCGGAGCCTTCAGAAGGACCTGCTTGAAAGCGTCAATGGCCCGCTGTGCGGTCTCCAGGTTTTCCGGTGACTGGACTCCGGGTACAACGTTTTCTGAAAGCGCGGAACCAAGGTAAGACTTGGCAAGAATGCTGTCCGGATCGAGTTCCACAGCTCTCTGGAAGTGCGCGATGGCCTCGTCATAGTGCGCACTCTTGAAGGCATCGATACCCTGGTTCGCCTCGGCGCGCGCGGCCGGAGTCATGTCGGCGAGGGAACCGGTGTTAGTGGCCGGAGTTTGCCCGTGAGCGATGAAAGCGGCTGCGGCGATCGGAAGGCACGCAATTGCGTAGCGAAGAACGCGGCGGGAATCACGGAATCGAAACACATTCCACCTCTCGCAGGCTGAATATCGACGAAGATTTCGAGGGGGCAATCGATTTGGCTACTAGTCTACACGTGGCCGGCGTGCGTGAATTGTGCGACGGCCGTCGCCCGCCCAGGCGGAAAGATTTCTGTTGACATGACTATCTATCAGGCATATATCTAATAGAACTATGGCACGCCGCTCCAGCTCCAGCCAGGAAGTGCTCCTGGGACTTCTAACCGTGGAACCCATGTCGGGCTACGACCTGGGACAGTCCATCCGCGCATCGATCGGCTTCTTCTGGAATGAGAGTTACGGGCAGATTTATCCGAACCTGAAGAAGCTTGCGGCCGCCGGCCTCGTGACCGCGAAGACGGAGAAGCAAAAGGGCAAACCCGACCGCCAGGTCTATTCCATCACGCCCAGCGGGAGGGCGCGCCTGGCACAATGGCTGGCTGTGGAGCCCCAGTCCGAGGTGCCGCGCAATGAATTGCTCCTGAAGCTGTTTTTCGGGGTGCAGGCGGGCCCGCAGGCTGTGATCGGCTACGTGGAGCGCATGGCGAATATCGAAAGGTCGTATCTCGAAAAGTTCCGGCAAATAGAGCGCGAACTGTTAGCGCAGATGCGGCGCTACCCCGACGTGCCGTACTGGCGGATGGCGGCGCGATTCGGACAAATGGAGCTGGAAGCACATTTGCGCTGGGCTGAAGAGACGCTGACGACGCTGCGCAAGTTGGCAGCCATTCGGCGGCGTAAGGCAATCGGAAAGGAAAAACGTAATGCAGGTAAATTGCACGTTTCCCACAAGACCGCCAAGGCCTGAACCGATCGCCTCATGGAGGCACCTTGGTGGCTTTATCGCCATTATGGCAGCGCTGCTGGTTTTAGGGCTCTGCCAGCAGCACGCGGGCGGCGGCAGCGGCGCGGGATCCGGACAACTCGCTGGCCACAGTTACGCCATTCCGATCTATCTCACGGCTCTCGTCATGGACTGGTTGCTCCTGTATTTCTGCTGGGCGGGCGTACACAAGCATGGCGGCAACCTTTGGGACCTCGCGGGCGGACGCTGGAAGAGCTGGCGCGATGTGTTGACCGATTTCGCCATCCTGCTGCCGTTCTGGGCTGTGTGGGAAGGCGCTGCATACGGTGTCCACTGGGTCCTCGGTCCCGGCAACGCGAAGACCGTGGACAGCCTTCTGCCGAAAAGTATTGTCGAAGTTCTGGTCTGGATTGCCACGTCCGTGACTGCGGGCATCTGCGAAGAAATGGCGTTCCGCGGTTATCTGCAGCGCCAATTTCACGCGCTCACCGGCAACATTGCATGGGCCATCGTTCTGCAAGCCCTGGTTTTCGGCATTGCGCACGGTTATCAGGGATGGCGCAATGTAGTGGTGATCAGCGTTCTTGGCGTTCTCTACGGCGCGCTCGCCGCATGGCGCAGAAACCTCCGCGTCAACATCATTGCGCACGCCGGGTCGGATATCTGGGAGGGCTGGCTGAAGTTTGTGGTATTCAAGTAGTGTTTTGACCTCGTAATTTCGCGATGATCCTCGCACATGTGCGGGTCCGGAAACCCGCACTACAGCCGGTCAGGAGACCGGCGGTACCTGTCCATCTCCATTGCCCCGCACTATAATCGCCGCATGCCGGTTCTCGGGGATCCACGGCGGCGTTCGATGTTCCTGCTCTTAGGCGGGGTCCTGCTGCTGTTCGCTTTTCTGGGCGCATTGCAGGCGTTCAACATGTCGGAATTTCGGTTTCTCGATCCTGAAACCTCCGGTGAAACGTTGGCCTTTGTCGGCGTCATCGTGTTGGTATTTCTGGTCCTGATGCTGCTGTTGACGCTGCTCTTCAGGAACATTCTGAAGCTCTACGCCGATCAAAGCGGCAGCGCCCTGGGAGCGCGGCTGCGCACGCGCATGGTAGTGGGAGCGGCCCTCATCGCACTGATTCCCGCGGTGTGCATGTTTCTCTTCAGCTTCCTGCTGCTGAACCGATCGCTTGACAGGTGGTTCTCGCAGCCGACATCGGAACTGCGCGAAGATTCAACGCGCGTGATCCTGGAGCTGGCGCAATACGCGACGGCCAATGCGCGGGTTGAAGCGGAATCCATTGCGGCTTCAGACGCGGCAGACGAGCCCACGGCCGATCTCGATGCGGAGCTTCATTCGCATCGCATCACGCTGGATGGCGGATTCGCGGTGGTCTTCGACAAGGACCGGAGGATGCTGGCGGGTTTTCAGGAGCCGCCGGAATCGAGCGCCGCAAGCCTGGAGACGTGGCTGGACGATGTGGAGCCGGGCGGCATCCTTCTCCAAGGGACGCTTTCGCAAATCCTGCTGACCTCGGCGCAGCGCGGGGATGAGACGCTGCTGCGCGTGGCTGGACGGGAATTCGCACTGGGCATGGCGGCCACTGCTTCGGGCAAAGCGGTGGTTGTTGCCCTGCCTTTGCCGCAAGGCCTGAGCCAGACTGCGGCGCAAATCCGCGTCGAACGCGGCCGAATCCAGGCAACTGTCTCGCTCACGCGGCCGCATTCGCAATACGTTCAGCCTGATGCTGCTGCTGATTACGGTCTTCGTGTTCTTCTCGAGCGTGTGGCTGGCGCTGTTTCTTTCCAAGCAAATTACGCGGCCCGTGGAAGCGCTGGCCGATGCCATGGACGAGATTGCGGCGGGCAAGTACGAGCAACGCGTGCCGGCGCTGGCCACCGGTGAAATGGCGGACCTGGTGCGGTCATTCAATCACATGGCCGCCGATCTTGAAACCAGCCGCCAACTCGCAGAAAGCGCGCAGGCGCAACTCACCGCGGCCAATCTTGCCGTGGAAGAACGCCGACGCGAACTGGAGACCATCGTCGAGACCATTCCTTCAGGCGTGGTCACGCTGGACGGCTCAGGCGTGGTGCTGCAAGCCAACCGCGCCTTTGCCGCTCTGATGGGACTGAAGCAGGATGCTGTCGTGGCCGGAGAGAAGATTGAAAATCTGCTGCCCGCCGAATGCGCAGAGGATTTGGCTGGCGTGATCCGGCGCGGCCATCGCATGGGCGCCGCGTCGACGGAAATGGAATTTCATGCCCGCGGGCGCATCGTGCATTTGGCTATCACCAGTGCGCGGCTGGAACTCGCGCCTGGGCACATCGGATCGGTGCTGGTGATGGAAGACACGACGGAGCTGCTGCGCGCACAACGGCAACTGGCGTGGAAGGAAGTGGCGCAGCAGGTGGCGCACGAGATCAAGAACCCACTGACGCCGATCGCTCTGAGCGCCGAGCGCATCGGCAGACACCTGGAGCGGGCCAGCCGGATTCGCCCAATATCATTCGCAAGTGCAGCGAGGTGATTCTGGGCTGCGTGGGCACGTTGCGCACGCTGGTCGATCAGTTCTCTTCGCTGGCGCAGTTTCCCGCGCCGCAGCCGCGCGCCAGCAGCATGAATCAGATTGTCGAAGAAGCGCTGGCGCTTTTCGGCGGCAGGCTTGAGGGCATCACCGTGCAGCGCGATCTCGAGGCGGACCTGCCCGCGGTGATGGCCGATCCCGAGTCCATTCGCCGGGCGCTGGCCAACCTGATCGACAACGCGGCGGAAGCCATGCGGGGCAGTTTGCTGCGCGTGCTGGGCGTGCGCACCGCGCTCGTGGAAGATGGCTCGGCCGTCGAGGTCACCGTCTCCGACACCGGCCACGGCCTGACGGAAGAGATTCGCGAGCGCCTCTTCCTGCCTTACTACTCCACCAAGCATCGCGGCACGGGTCTGGGACTGTCGATTGCGGCCAAGATCGTGCAGGAGCATGGCGGAAGCATCAGTGCCGAATCGAATTCCCCCAAGGGCGCGCGCTTCATGCTGCGCTTGCCGGTGGCGGAGCCCAATGCCGAGCCTGCGTCAGCGAGCAACGGCGGGCAAGTAGCGAAGAGACTCGTTTCATGAACCACATTCTGGTGGTCGACGACGAAGCGGAGATTCGCAGCTCGCTCGAGGAGATTTTGCGCGAGGAAGGCTACGGCGTGGCCGGCGCGGCCGATGCCGAAGAGGCGTTGACGCTGCTGCGCGACGTGCCCTACGACGTGGTTCTGCTCGATATCTGGCTGCCCGGTCGCGATGGACTGGAGCTACTGGGCGAGATCCGCGCATGGCCGGCGGAGACGCGGCCGGAAGTGGTGATGATCAGCGGCCACGGCACCATTGAGACTGCGGTAAAGGCCACCAAACTGGGCGCGTACGACTTTCTCGAGAAGCCGCTTTCGCTCGAGCGCACGCTCATCGTGTTGAAGAACGCCGTGGAGGCGCGGCGGCTCCGCGCGGAGAACGTGGAATTCAAGCGCCAGTTCAGCGCCGCCTCCGTGCTGACCGGCGAAAGCGTGCCGGTGAAAGCTCTGCGCCAGCAGATACGGCTGATGGCGCCGACCAACGGGCGCGTGCTCATCTACGGCGAATCGGGCACTGGGAAAGAACTGATTGCGCGCTCCATTCACGCGGAAAGTTTGCGCCGCGACCGCCTCTTCGTGGAACTGAACTGCGCGGCGATTCCCGAGGCGCACATTGAGGCCGAACTTTTTGGGGTTCGTCACGGCGCGCAGCCCGGCGCGATGCCGGGTGCGGGTCCCCTGGGTGCGAGTATTGACCAGCGCGGCACTCTGGAACGCGCCGACGGCGGCACGCTCTTCCTGGACGAAGTGGGCGACATGAGCCTGAAAACGCAAGCCAAAGTGCTGAGCGCTCTCGACGACCAGATGTTTACGCCGGTGGGCGGCACGCAGCCTCTGCGCGTCGACGTGCGGTTGATCGGGTCGACGAACAAGGATCTTGAAGAGGAGATTGCCAAGGGCAACTTCCGCGAAGATCTTTTCTACCGGCTCAACGTGGTGCCATTCTTCGTTCCGCCGCTGCGCGAGCGCAAGCAGGACATTCCGCTGCTGGCGCGCGAGTTCCTGGCGGAGTTTGGCCGCCAATACGGGCGTCCGCGCGTCGAAATCAGCGAGGAAGCGCTGGAGGCGCTCAGTCGGTACCATTGGCCGGGCAATGTGCGCGAACTGAAGAATGTGATGGAACGCGTGCTCATCCTCAATCCCCGCGTGTTGCGCATTGAGCGCAAGCATCTGCCGCCTCTCACGCACAAGGCTGGCGCCCGCTCCACGGAGGAGTTCTCGAGCCTGCAGCAGGCGCGCGATGCATACGAGCGCGAATACATTCAGAAGAAGATTGAAGAGGCACGCAACAACATCAGCCATGCGGCGGAACTGCTGGGCCTGGAGCGCAGCCATCTCTATCGGAAGATGAAGGCCTTGGGAATCGCCGCTCGCGAGTAGCGGCGTGTCGGAATTTTGTTAGGCTTGCGATTCCTCTCGCCATTCTCGCTGGCGAAAGCGCCGTTCCACTTTCTTGTCGCGAGGATCGGCCATGCCGACGCGGCGGTCAGGTCTGCCCAGGCGCCGGTCTTCAGGCTTGCTCATTGACGAAGGCAGCACAATCGGTCCGGCAGGGCGGAATGGTTGATTTCTCGCGGACTGCTTTGGCGCGGATGATGCAGCGGCGGGCGCGGGCGCGGTCCTGGGCGCCTCGCTCTCTTGTGTTCTTGCAACGTCCTCAACCGAGGATCGCGAACCACTGGTGAGCAGTTTGTGCAGAGTCGGCATCTTTGCGCGTTGTGTCTCAACAAAATCCACGCCCTCCACGGAAAGCGTGTACTGCGCACTGTCTGTCTTGGTTACGTAGCCCTTCTTCTGCAGATACCACAGCGTAAAGTCCAGGTAGTCGCGAGGGAAACCCATCCGCTCTTCAATTTCGGAGAGGGGAATTTGAGGAAAGGCTGGGTTTGTGCGCCGCCTGTAGTAAAGAACCGCCAGCACTGCCAGCCGCCGATTCAACTCGCCATCCATCACGTCCATGAAATCGATGGTCGCTGCGAGCGGTTCCGGCGCCGTCTGGGTCCGTGCACGGACAGCATCGTATTCTGTGCGGCGTTGCGGATCCGACAAAACGTCATATGCAATCTTCAGCAGGCGGAAATTCTCTTCGTGGCCGGTTTGGGTGTTATCCGGGTGCATCCGCGCCGCCAGGAATCGATAGACACGGTGGATGGTGTCGGCATCGGCATTGGGGCTGATTTGAAGAAACTCGTAGTAATCGTGGGCCGGCGTGTCCATATTCTCCCGTAGTGTTTGAGCTTAGCCCTCGCCTGAATGGTCCCGGTATCCCGCATTGGTGGGAGCATGCGGCGTGGCCTTGGCCGGAAGGGTCTGCCTTTTGATTAGAAATCGACGCTAAAATATTTTGGACCAATGACTTGGGCAGAAATTGCGAAGCCATGTGGAAGATTACTCAGATGGTGCCGGGTTGGCAAATGGAACGGCAATTCGCGGTTCCCATTTCGGGGCGAAATCACGGCGGCGGCGAGTCGAGGCGAACTCCGCTGCATGCTAGGCTAACCCTCATGCCACCAGCGGTACGGCCGGGGGTCGAGACCCAATCTCCGGCGGCGCCTCACGAGCGCCCCTGGCTCCTCGCGTTCCTCATCGCGCCCGATGCGGTGATTTCCCTCGGCCTTGCCAGCGGAGCGCTCACCTTTCTGTTGCGCAACGAGGGAGTGACGCCGGGGCGCGCGGCCAGCATCGCGGCGTTAATCGCGCTGCCCCATTCCATCTACTTTCTCTGGGGTCCGGTGACGGACTTCTGGATGCGGCGTCGCACCTGGCTCATGATTGCGGCCGCTGCCGCAGCAGCGGCGGTGCTGGCCGCATTTCACCAGCACGCGCTGGCCACGCCGTGGGCGGTGCGATTGCTGTTTCTCAGCGCCTGCCTCGGCGTGGTGGTGGCCGCTGCCTGCGGCGGCATGATGGGAACGCTCTCGAGCGAGACCAATAAGCGCCGCGCCAGCAGCTTTTACCAGGCCGGATCACTGGCCGTGGGCGCGGTCGCGGTCTTCCTGTTGCTGTCGTTCGCCGAGCGACTCAGCCTGGGCGGGCTGGGCTGGATTGCGGCGGCCCTCATCGTGTTGCCTGCGCTGTTCGCATTTGCCGCGCCTCCGCAATCGATGGTTCGCGAACACGGCGCGTGGGAAACCGTCGTGCGCGTCGGCCGCGAATTCAAATCCACATTTTTGCGCTGGCAGGCCATTCCTTATGCGCTTCTTATTGTTGCGCCGTGCGCCAGCGGAGCCATGATCGGCCTGCTGCCGGAACTGGCCCGCGACTACGGAGTGAGTGGCGCGCAGGTGGCGTGGATCAACGGGGTCGGAGGCGCGTTGCTGACCACGGCCGGCGCGCTCTCGGCATCGCTGATTCCCGTTCGCGTGCGCGCTCCCATTGCGTATTTGCTGGTGGGGCTGGCCAATGCGGCCACACTTGCGTTGCTCAGCCTCGGACCGCAGCGGCCTTTTATTTACTTCACAAGCACCGTGCTTTTTCTCTTCACCGTGGGCGCCGGCTACGCATTGTTCACGGCGGTTTCTCTGGAATTCCTGGGCAGATCGGGCAAGAGCGGGAGCTCGCGCTATACGATCATCAACTCACTCGGCAATGTTCCGGTGGTGTACATGACATGGCTCGACGGCCGCGGCTACACGCTGTGGGGTCCGCGCGGCATGCCCGGCATTGATGCCCTGGTGTGCACGGTAATTGCATTGATTCTGCTGGGGCATTTTATCTTCAGCCCGCGCAGTCACGTTAGCAGAGCTTAGAAATCGCCCACCCGCGGAAGCCTGAACAACTTGCTACTGCCGCGGTTGCGGGAGAATCGGCCCGATCGACTTGGGATTGTCGCCGGTGCGCGGATCCACGCGGAAATCCCACACCGACTCGTTGATATCGGACGGGGAGATGATCTCGACCAGCGCGTATTCACCGAAGGTGAGCTTCTGTTGCGGTGTGACGCGCAGCCAGTGCTTGCCGGGCATGGTTTCCACTTTTGTCGGGATGGTGTCCTCGTCCTGGGTGACGTTCCCGGTGGCTCCAACCTTAATGGCGCCCACGACGCGCACCGCCTGGCGCTCATCCACGCGCACAATCACGAATCCCGACTGCGGGGAATGCGCGCCATGCTTGCCGTTTACGGCTTCGGCGCCGCGGGTGTTCACGGTGATGGGGTGAGTGAGCACGGGTTCCGTCATGTCCTCGACGCCGAGAGAAAGAAAGATAACCGGATCGTTGACATGGAGGTGGACCTTGGCGTGCGCGCCTTGCAATTCGAGGCTGGCTTTCTGCGTGGCCAGAGGATTGAGCACGGCGACGCCCTTGCGGCTCTTTGCGTTCATCGAAAGTTCGCTCGAGATCAATTCCACCAGCTCCGGCGTGCCCTCAAAAGTATCGAGGACGAATACGCCATCCTCGTCGGGGAGCTCGAGACCTTCGGCCACCAGGGGCATGCGCGCGCTCTGCTCGTTGCGCTCCTGGGATTCCTCCTTGTCGAGTTCCTCGGCCTCTTTCATCGCGGGCGAAGCATCCTCTTCGACCAGGTCGGCGTGCTCTTTCTCCCACTTGCGCGTGGCGTCCCAGTCCACCAGGTTCGCGGGCAGCTCTTCCCATTCGCCGCGCTCCTGCGAGAGGTAACGCACGCGATCGCCGACGATCTGGTAATCGCGGACCATCTGGTAGTTGCCGTCTTTGAGGATCAACCGATGATTCCTCGCCATGCCGGGAACGCTTGGCTTCAAGGGCATGGGCTGGGAGCTCTGGCCCTGCGACTTCTGCCCCGAGGAATTCTGACCGGACGAACTCTGCCCCGCCGAGGTCTGACTGGATGGACTTTGGGCCGGAGGCGCGCCCTGGCCGGCGCCGCTCTGCGGCAGCGTAGCAATCGCCGCCAGCAGAACAGGCGCCAAGCCAAGCGCTCTCAAGCGGCGCATTTCCAAAAAGATCACCATGGCAACACAAGTTTAGACGCAAGCGGTCTCAAATTCGCATCGGCGCGCTTGGGAACTTTGTGGCTGCCCCTACGGCTGCTGCGGCTGCTGCTCTTCGGATTCCGCGGGCGTAACGTTCGCCGGCAGGTCAAATCCGTGCTCCGGATCGTATTGGTGCTTCTTCATCCACGCTTCCCGCGTTGTCGACGGCTCCTCCTCCAAATGCCCATTCCTGGACACGTACGAGATTCCGTCTTTCATCTCTGTCTTGAGCATGCAGGTTCTGCCCATCGCGGGCAGCAATAACTCGAGTTCGGCGCCCCGCTTCTTCCACCGCGCCATCGCTGTCGAGTAGCCGACTGAGTTCTGGAGGCGGGTTTCGCACTCATAGCTGAAGTCGAACGCTGTCGGCCAGCCACCCTCAAACAGGTTCGCGTGCCCCTCGCCGTCAACCACTTCCAGATATTTGTGCGAGTAGTGCGAATGTGTCGTGTGGCTAAAGATATGCACGCGCAGCGGGAAATCCTGCGGATTCTTGTCTGCTGCCCACGCACTTGACGCGATGCCGAGCCCCCATATCGCCGCCCCAATCCAAACTGTCCAATTGCCGCGCACTGACGCCCCCTCCTTCTTTGCACCACCATTATCACCGATGGGTTAGAGCCCCGAATCGCCGTCGGTGGCGGCCCATCACAGCAACTGAAATCCGGCGACTCATCCCGGCAAATAGCGGAAAACCACCCGGCATACAACCTCTACAGGCTCAAAGCGTCCAATTTTATGTACTCTTCTGTAGAATGAAATGGGAAGGGTAATCGTTTGCAGGGATTCAGGTCACGGTGGTTCGGGAAGCGCGGCGCGTGGCCCGGCTTTATGCCGGCGGTTGCCGTGCTTTGCCTGGTTCTGCTGGCGATGCTGGCGGTGGCCCAGGTTGCGCACCTGCACGCCGACCAGACCGATGCCGACCACTGCCAGTTATGCATCGTCATGCACACGCTGGTGCCTGCTGCGATCGCCGCTCCCATTATCGTGCTCGTGCACCTTGGCGCCTCCGCCGCGCAAGCCGAACCCATTGCAATTGCCCATCAGCGGCAAATCCGCCTCTTTATTCGCCCTCCGCCCGTCTCCCTATAGGGCATCTTTCCGTTTCCAGTTCGCCACGCCATTCGCCGTTGCCATTCGCCGTCGTTTGACCGCGGCGATGCTTCGGCGCATTCCCCAGGCAAACCAAAGTCGGGATGCAAGAACCGGATCGATGCTCTCTGAACATGCTGAAATTGCCGCGGCGTCACGTCCCGCGGATCGGTTTCCATTTCATTCAGCCATTTTTCAGGAGACTTTTCTATGCAGTTTCACCGTGGCGCAAAGCTACTACGAATTCTTCCCCTTCTCGCCCTCGCCTTGACCGCGGTTTCAGCGGCGGTTTCGGCTTCCGCGCAAAGCGGCAGCGCCGGGACCGTTCACGGCACTGTAACCGATCCAAGCGGCGCCGTGATTCCCGGCGCAACCGTGCATCTCGTTAACGATGTGAGTGGATTCGATCGCACCGTAACCGCCGATGCAACCGGCCAATTCAGCTTCTCCAACGTGCCGTTCAATCCGTACAGAATCGAAGTGTCCGCCAATGGCTTTTCCAAGCTGAGCCAGAGCATTCTGATCCGCTCCTCGGTAGGAACAAGCCTCAATCTGGTGCTGCAAATCGAAGGCGGCAGCCAGACGGTGACCGTCGAATCCGGCGGCGACCTGATCGAGGACGATCCCACCTTCCACACCGATGTGGACCGCGACGAATTCAACAAGGTGCCGCTGGAGAGCGCATCTTCCACCCTCAGCTCATTGGTCACGCTTACCACCCCTGGGGTCTCCGCTGACTCGAACGGTTTATTTCACGGCCTGGGCGACCACGCGTCGAACTCCTTCTCAGTGGATGGCCAATCGATCACCGACCAGCAGAGCAAAGTGTTCTCAAACCAGTTGCCCGCCAATTCGATTCAATCCATTGAGGTCATCAGCGGCGCGCCACCGGCCGAGTTCGGCGGCAAAACCAGCCTCGTGATTGTAGCCACTACACGCTCCGGGCAGGGAGTCACCACGCCTACCGGCGCAATCTATGCCTCCTACGGATCTTTTGGATCGGCGGCAAGCGGGATCGATCTCTCCTACGGCGGCAAGAGTTGGGGCAATTTCATCGAAGTCGACGGACTCAACACGGGACGTTTTCTCGATCCCCCGGAGTTCACCGTCTTTCACGACAAGGGCAACGAGGAGAATTTCTTTGACCGCGTCGACTACAGCCTCGACCAGGCCGACTCCATCCATTTCGATCTCAACTACAGCCGGTCGTGGTTCCAGACACCGAACTCCTATGACAATCTGAACGTGATGAACGTGGAAACCACCGGCCCGAACAGCGGTACAAGCACCAATCCAACCTTCGCGAATGTGGGCAACACCGATCAGGGCTCCAAGATCAATACCTATAACATCTCGCCCACGTACACGCACGTCATCAGCAACGACTCG
This sequence comes from uncultured Acidobacteriota bacterium, assembly GCA_963699385.1. Classification (GTDB taxonomy): domain Bacteria; phylum Acidobacteriota; class Terriglobia; order Terriglobales; family Acidobacteriaceae; genus Telmatobacter. The sequence continues at coordinate 15,233 of CAVOTQ010000027.1, forward strand.
GTTTTCAACCTGGGAGCATTTCTGCGCAGGGACAGCTACAGTTATTACCCAAGCGCGAATCCCCTGGCCGACCTGGGCCCATCCAACCTGCAAACCTCATCGATCTCGCAGTACCGCACGCTGGCCAACGCCGGGCTCCACGCGGACTACTCCTACGTAAAGGGTGTGCATAACCTCAAGATCGGCGCGCAATATGAGCAAACGTTTCTGCGCGAGCACGACAGCCTCGGCGTCGTGGACCCCACCTATTCCGTCACCCTTCCGGATGGCACGACAGTCAGCACGGCTCCATGCGTTGACGCCGGCGGCAACCCGTTGCCGGGATTTACCAACCCGTCGCAATGCGCCGGCGCTGGGGAGTATTCCAACGATCCGTCTGCTGGGGGCAGCTATTACTCCACCCTTGCGCCTTACGATCTGACGCGTGGAGGCAAGGACTATCTCTACTTCGGTCACACCGACGTAAAGCAGCTTGGCCTCTATGCTGAGGACGAGATCAAGGCCGGGAACTGGGACTTCAACCTGGGCCTGCGCGAAGACGTTTATAACGGCCTCACGGATGCCAATCAGATCCAGCCGCGCATCGGTATTGCATACAACGTCAAGCCCTCCGCAACGGTACTGCGCATCTCCTATGCGCGCACCCTGGAGACGCCGTTCAACGAGAACCTGGTGCTCTCCAGCACCGGCTGCTCGGATGCGGTGCTGAGTCCGCTGCTGCTCTGCAATCCGGGCGCCTCGGGGACCATGCACCCTGGTTATCGCAACGAGTTCCATGCCGGTCTACAGCAGGCCCTCGGCAGGCATATGGTGTTCAACGGCGAGTACATCTGGAAGTACACGCACAACGCCTTCGACTTCAGCGTCCTCGGCAATACGCCCATCACCTTTCCCATCGACTGGCATAACTCGAAGATCCCGGGTTATGCGATTGAACCTGGAGGTTCCGAGCCGACCATGGTTTCAGCGCGTATTTTGTGACCTCGTCGGTGGCGGCGCGCTTCTTCCCGCCGCAAGTGGCAGGAGCCGGAGCCACCAGTGGAGTGGCGGTCGGCACTCAATATCCCTTCCGCATCGACCACGATGAGAAGTTCAACGAAACCACCCACGTGCAATACCAGATTCCAGGCAGCAGGGTGATCGGCGGGCTGTGGGGCGGCTTTAACTGGCGCTACGACAGCGGACTGGTTGCGGGATCGACGCCGTGCTACAACGTCATCGATCCCAACAGCATCTGCGCAGGCACCTCGATCCTGATCGGGGGTCAGCCGGGCGTGGACTTGAGCGGGCTTACGGACGACCAGGAGTTCGAGGCGGGAATTACCTGCAATGGCGTGGCAGCCACCCCCACAACGCGGCTTTACCTCTTGCCTTGCGTCGCAATACAAGTCGCAGCTGATTCAGATTCCCGGCGCCAACCAGGAGGACGACGACAAGAACCCGCAGCGCATTGCGCCGCGTAACCTGTTCGACGCGACGATCGGCAAGAACAACATCTTCCACAAGGAGCACTACAAGACGGACCTCGATCTTACGGCGATCAACGTGACCAACAAGTACGCGCTCTATAACTTCCTGTCGACGTTCAGCGGCACGCACTACGTAACGCCACGCGCGCTGACGGCGAAAATTACGCTGAACTTCTAATTGGGGGCGGCCTTCTCGAATAAGAATCGAAAAGAATCCGGCTCGGGTGCAAGGCTCTTCCCATGTTCTTGCTGATGTGAAGATCTGTTGTTTTAGCTGCCAGTCACAATCACAAGCAGACGCGAATTTCCTTCCTCGCGTGCTGACAAAGAAGCACTAAGACGCAGAAAGCTGGCGGCGAACGCGTAAAGCGTCGCCGCCACGGAATGAAATCAGAAACTTACCGGGATCCCGATTTGCGCTGCTCGTCCTGGCTGCGCTGATTATCGTCTTGCTGCACACCTTTCTTGCCTTGCTGCGGGTTCTGTTGGTGCGAAGTTTTTTCGTTTTGGTCGTCCCGTTGCTGATTGGGTTGTTGCGGATGTTTCTGTTGCTGGTTCGATTGCTGCTGATGCGACTGCTGCGGATTGTTTTGTCCCGTCTGGGACGGACGTTCAGTTTGGCTATCGTTAGCCATGGAATTTCCCTCCGGCTTACTTAGATGCATTCCGCTGCCGCGAGGGACACTCCCGCCTCAGAGGGCAGCATACGATAGCCCAGCGTCACCATTAGGGAGCTGGCGGGAAATGAAATTCAGCCCGTAAATGCAGACCTAAGAAGAAGCGCCAAGCCCCACCCGACTGAGACTACGACAGCCTTTCCACCTCGCGCCGATACGCGTTGTAGATCTCGTCGCCGAAACAGGCGAAGATCACTTTCTGCACCGCGTCGCTCGAGATCAGCTCCGCAACGGTCTCGGCCACGGCGATCTTCACGGCGCGATCGGCAGGGAAACGGTAGACTCCGCAGCTGATGGCGGGGAATGCCAGCGAACGGATGCCGTTTTTACGCGCAACCTCGAAGACCGAGCGATAACAACTTGCCAGTAACTCCGGTTCGCCGCGCTCGCCGCCGGTCCAGACCGGACCAACGGTGTGGATCACGAATTTTGCGGGCAGGCGATAGCCCTTGGTCAGCCGGGCCTCACCTGTGGGGCAGCCGCCGATCTCGTAGCACTCGTCGAAGAGCTCTGGCCCGGCCGCACGATGAATCGCTCCATCTACGCCGCCGCCGCCCAGCAGCGACGTGTTGGCCGCGTTCACAATGGCGTCCACGGCCAGGGTGGTTATGTCCACCTTCAGAACTTCAATCCTGCTCGTCATGGTTTACGATAGCTCTCGTTTGTGCGGCAAATAGAAACGGAAAAGCTACTTCGACCAAAGCTTCCAGAATATGAGTGACGCGAGGAAGACGCGCGCATCGTCGGTGTCCCGAACCCGATCCCAGAGCCTGAATACCTGTTCGGCCTCGTTGACCAGAGCTTGAACTCTGGTGCGGTCGAACTGCTCGGTCAGATCGTAGTCTGCCTTGTGTCGTGCCTCCTGAAGGAGAACAAAGGAAGTTGCAATCGCAACGATCTCTTGAAGAACTGGGCTTCGGACGACTGATGCAACATGCCGAGGTAGATTGGCAGCCTGGAAAGCGTTGGCCGCCTGCTTCATAGTTTCATGCGCCAATGCGCGCTGCACACGTTCCCGAAGACCGCGCGGACTCCCAGGACTCGCCTGAGAAGCCGCCTCTGCCGCGAGAAGATGAAACACAGCATAGTATGCGGTCGATGCTGCTCGCCGGAGACTCGCTTGCCGTGGTCTTCCACGGCCCACTTCCCGAAGGAGAGAAACTTAGCCTGCTCTAGGAGGTCGCTTGCCAAGGCCACCGTTACGCCGCTCCAAGAAACACGTAAGGCTGGCGTGGCAGCCGAAGTCGAAGGAGCCGATCCTGCACGAGGTGGGCAAATTCATTCCAACGGGAAACCGTTGCGTCTCGCGCCGCTCCCTTAGGGGAGTCAACGAACAGCTTCACATAGACCGCCGGGTCACCCGTGGAATCATCTCCGGTTGCAATGCTGATTCCCTTATAGAACCTAGGCAACCTACCCTCTTCACCCAATTTTTCCATGAGTTCATCAGCCAGCATTTTCCAAAAACGCTGATTGTCTTCCGGGCTTAGCGGGCTAATCATTCTCAGTGGCACGGAGGTCTCCGGCCCTATGGGGCCTTCAGGGGATGTCGCGCGGAACTTGGCGACCCTCGCGTCCAGGTCAACCTGTACAACTTCCAGCGGACCGTAGTGCCCCTGCGTCGCAATCCGCGGACCCGGCTGAGACCGAACAATCCGATTTGTCGCCGCACGCGCCATAGAATGAGTTTAATACGTTTTCGCAATGAGCTAGACTCCAGGAACAATCAATTTTCCTTCCAATCGCTCCCGGATTCTGCCATACTTGAACGTGCCCACCAGGTACGTCCAAACCAAACAACTAAAAATGAGGTTGCATTGATGTCGGCAAAGTACGTCTTCGTGACGGGCGGAGTTGTGTCCAGTCTCGGCAAGGGTCTCGCGGCTGCGTCAATCGGTTGTCTCTTAGAAAGCCGCGGCCTGCGCGTCAACCTGATGAAGTTCGATCCCTACCTCAACGTCGATCCCGGCACCATGTCGCCCTTCCAGCACGGCGAGGTGTTTGTGACCGATGACGGCGCTGAAACCGATCTCGATCTGGGCCACTACGAGCGCTTCACGCACGCGCCGCTTTCGCGCGACAACAACTACACTACCGGCCGCATCTACGAGCAGATCATTCTGAAGGAGCGCCGCGGCGACTACCTGGGCAAGACCGTTCAGGTGATTCCCCACGTGACCAACGAGATCAAGAACGCCATGCGCAAGGTGGCCGCGAACGGCGCCGACGTGACGATCGTCGAGATCGGCGGCACGGTGGGCGACATCGAGTCGCTGCCGTTTCTCGAGGCCATCCGCCAGATGCGCCAGGAGCTGGGACGCGAAAGCACAGTCTTCGTGCACGTGACACTCGTGCCATGGATCGCCGCCGCCCAGGAATTGAAGACCAAACCCACGCAGCATTCGGTCAAAGAATTGCTTTCGATCGGCATCCAGGCCGATCTGCTGCTGTGCCGCTCGGAGCTCCCGCTGAGCCGCGAGATCAAGCAGAAGATTGCGGCTTTCTGCAACGTGGAAGAAAAGGCCGTGATCGGCGCGAAAACCGTGCCCTCCATCTACGAAGTGCCGCTGAATTTTGCGCAGGAAGGTGTCGACGAGCTCATCCTCAAATATCTTCACAAAGACGCGCCCGAAGCCGATCTGAGCCAGTGGCGCGACCTGGTGGACCGTTGCTACCACCCGAAGGACGAAGTTTCGATTGCCATCGTCGGCAAATACGTGGAGTACGAGGATAGCTACAAATCGCTCAAAGAAGCGCTGACGCACGGCGCCGTCGCGCAAAATCTCAAGCTCAAAGTCACTTGGATCGAAGCCGGTGGCCTCGAGTCGTCCGGCCCCGAAGATCGCAGCTACGAGTCGCAGCTGGAGGAGTTCGACGGCATTCTGGTTCCCGGCGGATTCGGTAAGCGCGGCATTGAAGGCATGCTGAACGCCATCCGCTACGCGCGCGAGAAAAGCGTGCCCTATTTCGGAATTTGTTTAGGCATGCAAACCGCGTGCATCGAGTTCGCGCGAAACGTGTGCGGCCTGAAGGATGCGAACTCGAGCGAATTCGATCCCGCCACTGAGAATCGCATCATCTACAAACTGCGCGAACTGCTGGGCGTGGAAGAGATGGGCGGAACGATGCGACTGGGCGCGTGGACCTGCGTGCTGCAGGAGGATTCACTGGCCAGCCGCGCTTACGGCGGCCAGAGAGAGATCAGCGAGCGCCACCGGCACCGCTACGAGTTCAATCGCGAGTACGAGGCGCTGCTCACTGGCGCCGGCCTGCGCATCAGCGGCAGTACTCCCGACCAGACGTATGTCGAGATCGTGGAGATTCCCGGCCATCCGTATTTTCTCGGCTGCCAGTTCCACCCCGAGTTCAAATCGAAGCCGTTGGAGCCGCACCCGCTGTTCCATGCGTTTATTGAGGCGAGCTACAAGAACCGGGTGAAGCGCGTCGGCTCCGGCGTGAGCGCCACGCCAAGTTTCACCAATGCGCTGTCATCGTAGGCGGAAAAATAGGATATTATCCTGAGCGAGTCCCGGCCTGCTGGGACGAGTCGAAGTATTTGCGGTTGCTTTTCAGCCGTTGCAACTGCTACTGAAGCAGCACCGCCCCTTTCACTCTTGCTGCCAGAGCGCGGTCGAACGTGACCAGCTGAATTCTTGCGGTATCCGCGAACGCAGCAAGGTAGCCATCCGCCCACTGCTTCGTGGCAGCGTGCTGACTGCCGGTCTGCTGCCGAAAGGCAGGATCAATCCCCGCGGGCTCGCCGAGCATCCGGTTGCGCGGATCGGCGACAAGCACATCGAACGCCTCCCACGCCTGCCGCTGCGTCAGTACATCCTCTCGCATTGCGCTTTCATTGGTGAGCAGGCGTAGTAAACCAAGCTGCGTGAATCGGCAAAAATACGCTACCGCATCGCTGTCCAGCGATTTGCTCCACTCGGTGGCGGCCTCGTGGTGGGGGTGAATCTCGTGGACCAGCGCCACCCAGACGTTCACATCAGGGAAAAGGAATGTACTCGTAAACACCTTCCTCGCCAAGTTTCAGCGACCTTGGATTCCTGGAGCGGATGACCGGGAATCGTGGCCCATCGCCTCGCGTTGCCGTCGTGCTTCCGCCGCGAAGCCGCAGCGTGACGCCCTCCAGGATGATTTCCCGGATGGTCGTACCCTCGTTGGCGGCGCGGATCTTCATCTCGCGGTAGATAGGATCGGGAATTTCGATGCTGGTACGCATATTTACATACTAGCATATCTATATATCTATGTATGAAAATTATAACTCGTTTGTTTGTAGTATAGGTCGTCGGCTTTTGACTCTGGTCTCGGAGGCGGAGGCTCTTTTCACCGAACATTCTTCTCCTCACGCTCTCCCTTTCAAGCGGAGTCTCTCGCAATTTCGTCTACTAGCTTTGGAGAGGTCTCGCCAATTGCGGAACCAGCCTGAAGGGTCTTCTTTGCCAGCCGGGAAACACTCGGCTACCTCATTGCATCTATCCCTTGGACCAGTCCGGTACATCGCAGTCGAATTCCCAGTCCGGGTTATTGACAATGATTTCGTGGCGGGCCTATTGTGACTAGGTTTTGGGGTAATAAAAGCAGGAAAGGACTTGGAAGCATGGTTGCCTATTTTCAGCTTCAGCCCGCGGAAGCGGAGCTGCAGCAACTGGCAGAGCAGTACTGGCAGACGACCGGCGAAAAGGAGCATGAACTCGAGAAAGCAGCCTTTGAAGCTGGCGAAGCGATCCGCAATGGCGAAACCACGTTAGCGAATCTGGAAGCAATCGTGCGCTGGAAGTCGGAGCGCGCGGTGCAATACCTCATTGGGAACAGCAACGAAAAGATCCGGCGCGTGCTGGCAACAGCAGCTGCGCCCGAAGCCACGACGGAGACCGCCGTGAAGGCCCTCCTCGAGTTGCACGGGGTGGATCTTCCCGTAGCGTCAGCGATTCTGGCCGCAATTTATCCCGAGCGTTACACGGTTCTGGATTATCGTGCCCTGGAAGCGCTGGGGCATGCTCGCCACGACGTGCACTTTTACGAGGAGTATTTAGCCTTTTGCAAGCGCCTGGCCGAAAGCAATATCGTGAGCCCGCAGAGCGATCTGCCCGCCCCTACGCCGTTGCGTGCGATTGATCGCGCACTGTTTGAGTGGACGCGCAGCCACTCGGAATGATTGCCGGTCCGGCCTGCATGAACCTGACTGCCGCGTGTTCTCCCTCTCGAAAGAGTCGATCAGGGGAGCACGCCGGCGGCAGTTTCTGGCTCTGATCACGGTTCATGAGCCACCGTCCACCGCGGTAGTGGTGCTGTTTTGAATTTCCACGGGGAATAAAATGGCGCTAGACAGTGAGCACGGCTGTGAAGGAGAAGCTCGCCCCGCCCTGGCAGGCGGGGTCTTCATTTTCTGCTTATCTAGCACACATTGACTATGCCAATGAGGTGCTGATGTTACTGAATACCTTTGTGACCGCCGTAGCGACATGGTTCACGCCGGCGATCGCGGCCAGGGCGATCAAGCAAACCAGGAGCGCATACTCGACCAAATCCTGGCCCTGCTCGTCTCCCGTCAGCCCCTTGAATTTCACATACAGTTTCCGACCCAGGTCATTCATTTGGTCAGCTCCGATTGGTTCAAGAATGTGCAGGACAAGGGTCAGATTTTCAGGATTCCGGCCCCTTGCCATTTGAGCATCGCTCTTCTATATAGATTAAATTAAAGCCCTTTGCAATGGCTGGTCCAATGGCACGACATCATCTTTGATGCTTAATTCAAGCTGCACCGTTGCCTCCACGGCTCACGCCTGACCGTTCGCTGTAGAATCACCTTGGTGAGCGCCTCGTTCGAAATCGGCCCGGTTGCAGTTGGCGCGGGCCGTCTCTTCCTCGTCGCCGGTCCCTGCGTCATCGAATCGGAGACCCATGCGCGCGGCATGGCTGAAGCTATCCAGCGCATCGCCGCCGATCTCGGCATTCCCTACATCTTCAAAGCCAGCTACGACAAGGCCAATCGCACCAGCGTGAAGAGTTTTCGCGGCCCCGGCCTCGTGGAGGGGACACGGATCCTCCGCAGGATTGCAAAAGACACGGGCCTGCCTGTGCTGACCGACGTGCACGAGCCGGCGCATTGCGAAATTGCCGCCGAAGCTGTGGACGTGCTGCAGATTCCCGCGTTTCTTTGCCGGCAAACCGATCTGCTGGTGGCGGCGGGCCGCACCGGGCGCGCGGTCAACATCAAGAAAGGCCAGTTTGTGGCGCCGTGGGACATGAGCCACGGCCTGGAAAAAGTGCGCTCCACAGGCAATGAGCGCGTCTTTCTCACCGAGCGCGGTTCAAGCTTCGGCTACAACAATCTCGTGGTGGATTTTCGCTCGCTGGCCATCATGCGCGACTTAGCGCCGGTGGTGTTTGATGGCACGCATTCGGTGCAGCAGCCCTCGGCGGCCAACGGCGTGAGCGGCGGCCAGCCGGAGTTCATTCCTCTGCTGGCGCGTGCGGCGGTCGCGGTCGGCGTCGATGGGCTCTTCCTCGAAGTCCATGACGATCCGGCGAACGCGAAGTCAGACGGCGCAAACGCACTCGATCTCAAGCTGCTGAAGCCGCTGCTGGAAACGTTGCTGGCGATACAGGAAGCTGCCGGAAAGTAGCAATCGTGTCGATATCGGAACTCAGGGCAGATGGACGGCGATTCCGAGGACCTTGGCTGTCTTTTCCAAAGCACCATCGCGCGTCCATAACTGCGTTCCCGGCGTCATCAGGCACGACGCGATCAGATGAGCGTCTATTAAGCCGATACCTCTCGAGTAAAGCGCATGCGCTTCAATCATGTGCCGCACTTCATTCAGTTGCGCTACCTTCACCTCCAGCAGCGCCTCCATGCCGTCCAGCTTCTTGCGTCTATCTTGCAGCGAGCCAAGCGCAATCTCCGCGACGATAAAAGGGTGCATCACGATCTGTCCCTGGCTCAGGCGTTTCTCCATCTCCGGGCTGCGCCTGCGAAAATGGTCAACCCAGATCGAAGTGTCGGCCAGAATCAAAGAGCGTCAGCCCTCACACGCTTGATGTCCTCGAGATTTGGTTCCGTGCCCCCTACAGCCGCCAGCCTTCGCGAAGCTTCCAGGTGAATCAATGCCTTCAACGCCTCCCGGAGCAGGGCGGTCCTCTCCGTCACGCCAGAAAACTCCTGGGCCTTGCGGATCAATTCGTCGTCTAAGGCTACGGTTGCTCTCATTTCAGTCCTCTTCACCGATTGTATCACCAATGAGTGATAATTTAGGTGCTAACGACATCTCGGCTCCACTACCAAGAACCGCCGCCTCACGGACCGCCGCATCCTACATCGGCCGCAACCGTCTTTCCGTCTAGACGGAAGCAGGTGATCCCGTTGGTGTCGGTCTGGTAAGTGCGAACGTGCGCATCCTGCAACGCCTGCAGCACCTCCTCGCGCGGATGGCCGTAGCGATTGTGCAGTCCGCAGGAGATCACCGCCCATTGCGGCGCTACGCGGGCCAAAAACTCCGGCCGCGTGGAGGTGATGCTGCCATGATGACCCACTTTGAGCAGCGTGCTCGCCAGTCCGGGCTCGGCGAGCATGGCTTGTTCGATGGGCGCCTCGGCATCGCCCTCCAGCATGACGGAAGTTGCGCCGTAGGCCATGTGCAGCACCAGCGAATCGTTGTTCGTGGGTTCCGCTTCCGGCTGATACTCGCGAAACGGCGCGAGCACATTGATCTGCGCGTTGCCGAATATGAAGGCGTCGCCGGCACGAAAGCTGCGCACGCGCACATGCAGCGTGGCGGCCTCGGCGAGCAGCGCGTTGTAAACGGCGACATGGGGATTGTTTCCTACCCAGAGTTCGTCGGGATGAAAATTCCTTAGCACTGCCGGCAATCCGCCAATGTGGTCGGAGTGCGCATGGGTGAGCGCTACCGCGTCGAGATGCCGGATGCCACGGGCCCACAGAGCCGGCGAAACCACTTCTTCGCCGATGTCGAAATCCTGCGGCGCCTGGCGCGGTCCGCCGCCAAAGCCGCCGCCGTCGATCAGCAGAGTCTTGCCATCGGGCGTGATCAGGAGCAGCGAGTCGCCCTGGCCCACATCGATGGCCTCCATGAGCATGGCGCCACGAGGCCGATCGACCGGCCGCGGCAGCACAACGGCAAGCGACGCCAGCGACAGGGCGATCCAGGCGCCGACCCGCAACCTCCGATTCGCAGATTTCAAGCTTGCGCGCGCCAGAACAATGGCCGCTCCTAGAAGTGCGCAGAAAACGGCTGATTGCCAGAGAAGCGGACCGGGAATGCGGAAATCGCCGAGGGCCGTCGAACCAAATAAATGCACGAGGCGCACGCCAGCGTGCATCACCAGCGCCACCACCATGGCCGGGACCACGGCAGCCGTTGGCCAAACGACCAACAGGAGTAATGTAAGCAGCGCGACCGGCATGAGCACAACCAGCACCGGCACAATGAGCAGATTCACAGGCAACGCAAAAATGGTGATGCGATGGAAGTAGAGCGCCATGGGCAGCGTCATGGCCAGCTCGACGACGCACGAGATTACCACCAACTCCACCACGCGAATGGCGAAGCGCAGACACCACGGAAAAACGCGCCATGCGATGGTGCCGCTGGCTGCCCGCTGCAGGCGCTCCGCGACCATGCGCATCAACACGCGGAACTGTGCAAGTGGCGGCGCGAGCTTGATGTCGACCGCGACCAATTTCAAGTCGCGCGTGGCCGCCGCATAGGGATGAACGGTGCCCTGCAGCAGCGGCGCAGCCACGCCGGCAATGGCGACTACGGCCAGCAGCGTCATCTGCAGGCTGGAATCGAAGAGGCTGCGCGGGCTTACCACCATCAGGCACAGCGCAGCAAACCCGATGGTGTTCAGCGCACTGCGCTCGCGGTACAGCAGCCGCCCCAGCAGATAGAGCGTCACCATCCAGAGCGAGCGCTGCACTGGAGTGGCAAAACCAGTGAAGAGCGCGTAAGCAAACGAGGCGGCGATGGTGAGAAGCGTGGCGGGAACGCGCGGTAACCGCAGCCGCTTGAAGATCCAGAAAAGACAGCCCGCCACGATGGCGAGATGAAGGCCTGAAACCACCAGCATGTGGAAGGAGCCGGTGCGCTCAAAGCCGACGCGCAGCGCGTGGGTCAGGTAGGTGCGGTCGCCAGCCACCATTGCGGACAACATCACGGCATCGTCGTCGGAGAGGCGCAGGGGCGCAGGCAAGTTTCGCATCGCAGCGGGTAACGCCAGCAGCCGCTCGGTGGATGCGTGTTGCCATCCGCTCACGCGGCACGACACGAACGCGCCCGGCGAACGTCCCATCCGGTCGATACGATTGGCAACTACCGTCGCCGACGACGTGATGCCCTCGTCCACGAGGAAATCCGCGCGGCTCCAGACCCCGGGATCGTGATAGATTTCCGGGGGCAGCAAACGCACTGCTGCGCGCACGCGGTCCCCACACGCGAACGCCTGCACGGCCGTGCCGGCCGGCCAGCGAACGGTCAGCCGAACCCCGCCCCCCACCAGCGCTTGCGCATCGCTCTCGTCGTTGACCACCTCGACGCTTGCCACGCGCAGGTCCACGCGCTCAGAAGGAGACGCGGCGGAGGGCTCGTCTACATTCTGCTCGAATTCGGAGCGCACGGGCCCCGTGCCGATCACAGTTCCCTCGACGGTGCGTAGTAATCCGTCAGAGAGCGCGGCCAGCGCGGGGGCAGGGGCTGGGTGAGGCTCCATTTCTCCGCACCATGCACCGAGGAGTAGCCACAACGCGGCCAGCGGCAGCCATGCCATGCGTTGCACGCGCAGCGCCGCCACCACGCACACCGCGGCGGTGAGCGCCAACGCGATAAGCACAACACTGGGTTGCAACCAGAGGCGGCCTGCCAGAGCGATGCCCGCCGCAAACAGCCATGCCGCATGAAAAAGCGGAACGGCGGTCACGCCGGCCGCGGGTTGCGCGGAGGTAGGGGGGGCGAAGGACATGGGGCCCGTATTGATGAAGTGAATTTGGTTTCAAGCCTATCAGGAACCGGGAACCTGCGCAGTGACTCGAGAGCGAGGACCGCTAGCGGCGCAGGCGCACCACGGTTTCAAGATGGAAGGTTTGCGGAAAGAGGTCGGCGAGAGTGATTTGATCGATGACGTAGCCGGGCCCTTTACGAGAATCGACGAGCATGCGTAGATCGCGCGCCAGCGTTGCGGGATCGCACGAGACATAGACGATTTCGGGCGCGGCAATTTCAGCGAGCAGCGCAGTGGTTTCGGGGCCCAGACCAGTGCGCGGCGGGTCAACCACAATTAAATC
>CAVOTQ010000028.1:0-7174 GCA_963699385.1 uncultured Acidobacteriota bacterium
CACAACAGCTGAGTAATATAGACAACACGCTATACTTTATTCCGTCGAGCACGGCGCCTTACGGCAACACCGCAGCGGTCTACAACCAGACCACCATTCCTCAGGGGCCCATCGCCAATGCGGCCCAGGGACGGCTTCTGGAGGCCTATCTCTCCTATCAAATCCTGGATCACGTGATTTCTTTCGGTAAGCAGGACCAGTGGCTGGGGCCAGCCCAGGGCGCGAGCATGGCGTTTTCAAACAACGCGCAAAACTTCTACGCGCTTGAGGTCAACCGCATCGAGCCTCTGCATATTCCGGCAATCTCGTCGCTTACCGGACCGTTCCGTTATGAGTTTTTGGTAGGCGCACTGCGCGGCCACACGGAAATGCCGAATCCGTTATACGAACAGAATCCCTTATCCGGCACGAACAATGTCACCAATCCCGGCGACCCCTGGGTGCACGTGGAAAAAGTCAGCTTTCGCCCTTACAAGGATCTGGAATTCGGTTTTGAACGCACCGCCATGTTCGGCGGCGAGGGCCACCAGCCCGTCAACTTGAAGTCATTTCTACGGAGCTTCTTCAGCCTGTCCGCAGGAACCAGCACCCAGAAGGGCAATTCCACCGACCCCGGCGCGCGTTTTGGTGCCTTCGACTTTTCCTGGCGGCTGCCTTTTGTGCGCAACTGGCTCACGCTTTACACCGACTCGGAGGCGCACGACGACATCTCTCCGATCGACGCTCCGCGCCGAGCCGCCGTGCGTCCCGGAGTTTATCTCTCTCATGTCCCCGGCATCCCCAAGCTCGACTTGCGCGTAGAAGGCGCTTCCACCGACCCGCCAACCTCACGCAGTGTGGATGGAGAGTTCATGTACTGGGAAACCATTCAGAAGCAGGGCTACACCAACCAGGGGCAGCTCTTTGGCGACTGGATCGGCCGTGAAGACAAGGGCGGTCAGGCCTGGATCACGTACCACCTGAGCGGCAACGAGTGGCTACAGGTGAGCGCTCGCAATCAGAAAGCGGTCAACAACTTTATTCCCAACGGCACCACTTTGAACGATATCGCCTTCCAGGCTGTGAAGCGCATCGGCAAGGACTTCGAGATCAACGGCAACTTTGCCGTGGAACACTACAAAGCGCCGATTTATGCGACGGGCGAACAGACCGTGACCACCACCAACATCCAGCTCACGTGGTATCCCCAGCGCAAGTTCAGCTTTTAGGCACGATGGTGGTGGCGTAGGTCGGCGTGGGGTAGTGCTCGACTTTGATCAGCTGGCCCTTCGCATCGAAGGTCAATGCCCATTGCATCGGCTGGCGTGGTTCCGCGGCGTCGACAAAGCGGACCGTCGACTCGCCGTCTAACCCGATTTCCAGGATAGGCGGAAACGACAAAGCGAGATTTGCCTCGGGCGATGGACTCGCCGAGGAGGAAACCTCAGAACGCGGTTCAGTCAGCGCGGCGTAGCACAGGCTGGTCGAAAGCCAATCGGGGGGCGGGCTTGCGGGTTCCTGCGCGCGAATGCGGTTGAATGCCGCCACGGCGAGCTCGTTGACGGGTGCTGGCGAGAAAAGAGAAAAGCCGCGCCGCTCCACGGGGATGACGCGGACACGGCCCTTGCCCACGCGCGGAATCGCGGCCGAAAAAAGACTCGCGTCGCTGACGCCGCTATCTCCCGCGAAGAGCAGGAACAAGTGGTCCGGAAGCGCCTGGCACTCCAGCTGCCGGTAGCGCCACTTTTCCTTGTCGAATTCGATCCCGGCAAACGCGGCAGCATCCCGGATCGCCGGCAGCGCCTTCGCGGCCAGATCGCGGTCGCTTTGGCTCATCTCTTCCAGCGGACGGTACACGATGAATTTGCCAATCGCAGAGGGCGAGATGTTGCTCGAGAATGGATTGAGGTTCGTCGCCTGCGGTACTGGCCGGGCGGGATACGGCATCGTTGAGGGTTCTGAGGGAACGGGCTTTGCAGGATAGGGTGTATCGGGCGGAGCCTGGTTGGCTTGCGCTGCGCAAAGAGAGCCAAAAAATGTCACTGCCGCGCATGCGAAGACAACGTTCGAGAGCCTCAGGCGATCCATACATTCGCTAGACTAACACTTCGCGCGCAGACCCTTGAAAGCGAAGCCGGCGAGCGCGGCGTACGCACGCGCACCGTTGGCTGCGATTCCGATTCGCGCCCGCGTCCCGCGCGTCATCACTGCCTGTTCTTGAGGAGAAACGGACGCGTGAAATCATAACTGGCGCCGACCGTGAACCCCTGAGGCTTGAGGGCTCCGTAGACCGCTAAACTCTGCCATGTCTGGTATTCGTAGTCGGCGCGTACCCAGAGGTCCTGTTTGATGCGGAACTCGAGTCCGCCGCCCGGAGCGGTGAAGGTTCGCGTATCGTGCGCGTACGTGGGGCTCAACCGAGGGAAGTCGACGCTGCCGTCGCCGATCATAATTTTGGCGTAGGGACGGACATTGCGCAAGCGGCGCCAAACATAGATAAGTCCCATGGCCGCCGTGTCGTAGCGCACGTTAGGTTGCGAGGCCGATGCACCTAGGCTGATGTCCCGGAGCTCACCCTCGGCGCCCAGATGCCCGTGCAAAATGGAAGGAAGCTTCCCGGGGTAAATGTCGAACCAGCCCGCAAATCCATACATGCGGCCATGGCCAAGATCGACGTCGTAACTGACGGGCCCGACGCCAACCGTAAACGGCCATCCGCTCTTGCGCTCGTAAGACGGAACGACCTGGGAAGATGCCGAAACCGCGATCGTCAAGAAACTCACCGCCAGCAGTGGGAAAGCGGCCAGTTTGAAACGCATTCTTTATCTCCTTCAAATGCGCATGCCCTTACCCGGCAGGAAGACTGCAGCGGAGCAAGAGCGGGAAACCAATATAACCGGACAAAGAGCAGGGATTTCTGCGCGGGATCCACATTCGTAATTCATAAGACGAACCGCACGAACCGAGGCGTTACTGAAAAAGTGAAACCTCCGTATTTTCGAGGCCGTTTTTGATCCTGAACTCGATTCGCTGCCCGATCTCTTCAAAAGGCAGCCGAGTGCGACTTTCACTGCGGCCTAGTCTAAATCATAAAGGCCGACAAATGAAGCAAGTACTAAACTTCCCGAGTTACGGAAGTAGCACGCCGCGAGGCCTCCCGCGATCCTCGAGAGAACCTCACCGACTCCGTGCGCGCGCTGCCGAATGCTGATGCGGCGCGTGGACCGCATTTTGATCCTTACATGTGGGGCGATGGCTTGACCTTTGCCGCCGCGTCAACTTCAACGCGACGCGTCGCTGCGCGGGCGTCGTGATTCACGCGAGCTCGATCGCGGCCACTGGGCTTACACTATAGGAAATATTCGTATCGGAGCGGGAAAGCCGCCGGCCTCAAGCGCGCTCTGCATATTCGTCGAACGCGTAGGCATGTGCACATCCGTTCAATCGCTTCGGTAAGGAAATTAACCGCGCCGCACGACCAAAATGAGCATAACCGCATCCCATTAACCAGTGCTTGTGCGCCTTCCGAGCGGCCCTTTTGATGGGGGATCTCTTGACATTACCAAAGTAATCAAGGTGGTAATACGTTGTCGGACCGCATTACAATCAGGCAACTTATTGAGAAAAACGTTCCTTGGGGACTAGTCCTGTGTTACGTTTATTTGTGCTGTAAGAATGCCGCAGCGCATCGCAACAGGTGCCAGCACGGGTTCGTTCGAGGCCCGGAAGGGCGCTCACCATCAGTCTTTCATTGGGTACATTAGCAATCTGCGGAGGATAAACGCATGCGAATTGGTGTTTTGAAATCTGTGGGCCGGGTTCTAGCTTTGGTAACTGTGGCTGCTTTACCGGTAGCCATGGCGGCTCAAACGGCAGTGTCGGGAACAGGAAAAGATTCCAGCAGTACTCAGCCCTCGAGATGGGATATTTTCCTGGGCTACAGCTATCTGGCGCCCAAAGGGACAGTGAATACGGTCCAACCCAACGCCCAGCAGACACCAGTGTCGGCCTCCTTTGACGCAGTCAACGCGGGTGGCCTGTTCAGCGGTGCGTATTTCTTCAATAAATACGCGGGCGTCCAGGTCGAGGTTGGCGTACATCAGTGGGGCGTGCAGTGCTGCAACAGCAACGTCGGCACCCGTGAAAACGATGATGGATTCACAACGCTCGGTGGGGGCGCTATCTTTCGCTATCCTGAAGAAAATTTCACCGCTTTCGCCCATGCGTTGGTGAATGCGGACTATATCGGCGGACCGTATTTTGAGCCCTTCAAGTGGGGTCCTGGTTTGACCGTTGGCGGCGGCATGGATTACGAGACGCCGTGGTTTAATCATCATCTGGGAATCCGCCTGTTCCAGGCCGATTACGAATACATGCACGCCGATTGGGGCCTGGTGCCCTACGGCGGCCGCGCTAACATCAACGCGGCGCGCCTGAGCGCCGGCGTAGTGCTTCATGAAGGCTCGATCGCTCCTCCTCCGCCGATCACCCTGGCCTGCTCTGCGAGTCCAGAGTCGGTCTTTCCGGGCGACCCGGTTACGGTGTCGGCAGCGGCAGGCGGTCTGAACCCGAAGGATCACGTGATCTACAGCTGGTCGGGCGCGGGAGCGACCGGCAGCGACACGACCGTCAAGATCGACACCAGCAATCTGGCGCCAGGCGAATACACCGTGACGGGCACGGTGAAAGAAGGCAAGACGGGCAAGGAAGGCTTGCATCCCTGGGAGATGGCGACCTGCACTGCGGGTCTTACGGTGAAGGCGTTCGAGCCGCCGACGATCAGCTGCTCGGTCAGCCCCAACACCATTGCGCCGGGAGGTACAGCAACTGTGACCTCAGTCGGCGTAAGCCCACAAAATCTGCCGCTGACTTACAGCTACACGGCCACGGCGGGCACGGTAACGGGAGGCGGAACGACGGCGGAGTACTCGTCGGCGGGCGCGCCAACCGGAGAGGTGGGCATCACCTGCAACGTGCAGGACAACAAGGGCCACTCGGCGACTGCCAACACCAACCTGACCATTGTGGCTCCTATCATTCCGCCTCCGCCGAAGACGATCGCAGAGTGCACCATCAGCTTCTCAACGGATAAGAGGCGGCCAACGCGCGTCGACAACGAAGCCAAGGCCTGCCTGGACAAGGTGGCTCTGGACCTGAAGCAGCAGGCTGACGCCAAGGCGGTTGTGGTCGGCGAGCAGAGCTCGGACGAGGCAGCCATCACGGCCAAGGAGCAGAAGAGAGCTCTCAAGAACAAGCGCGCCAAGGTGGAGTTGTTCGCAGCGCAACGTGCTGTGAATGCCAAGGACTATCTGGTGACGGAGCAGGGCATCGACGCTTCGCGCATCAGCGTAGCCACTGGAACTACCGACGGCCAGACGGTCGAGAACTATCTAGTGCCTTCGGGCGCGACGTTCTCGAACGACGTGACGGGAACTACGCCGGTGGACGAGACTGCGGTGAAACCGCAGGCGCGCAAGCCGCTGGCGGAGAAGCACCCGATGAAGAAAAAGGCCGCGATGTAATCCGCGAGCCCGGGTAAACCAACCTATGTTTCTGCGGACTCTTCCCGATTCAAAGTAGAGTCCGCAGGGCTCAACTTATAACTAATTCTCCGCAGAAAAATTGAGGCCGGCCGTCATTCTACGGCCGGCCTCATCCTTTTGTGGCTCGATTCATCCCCCGACTCATCGCAAAAGACTGCACTGAACCAGTTGCGGCTTCGGGATGCTATCACTCTGGTTTTGCCATTGCTGCGCTAGGGTTCGGTGAATCGAAAAGTGGATAGTTGAGGGATGGCAATCATCGAACAGGGTTAGAACCCGGCGGTTCCTCGCGTTTTTTCGGTGCGGCTAAAGCTGCGCCCTGATACAAGCCCTTCCCGAGGGAATTCACCAAACACTGCCTACGGCCTGCGACTTTGAAGCCCGCGATCACGCAGCCACGCTTTTCAGAAGTCGTGGGGACGCTCCACGAACGTGGAGATTGTGCTTGGTGCCTCTTCGGCGACAGCTCCGTGAACGGAAGTCGGCGGGTTGGCCGCGTCGGTTTTGGCTCGCACTTTGGCCACGGTGAGCCAGTTGTCCTTGAAAGGATGATCGGCCAGCCACGGCGGAAGGGACATGTGAAGCAGGCGGCTCAACGCTTCGGCGTGTCCCTCGTACAGAGCGCGCATTTCGCGAAGTCTCTCAATGGATTGACCGTCGCGGCAGACCTTGACGCCGCTTTGAGAGAGCAACTCGTAGAGTTTCTCGTAGCGTTCCGCCGGAAGACGGTCTCGCGAGTCGATGAGCGGCCGCTGCGAGAGAATTTGCGACAGGTCCACCATGGCGTGACGGGCCATGGCGAAAGTGAGTTGTGCCTGACGCGCCTCGTAGCCCTGGATTCCCGCCACCATGAGCGACGACGTATCCAGAATGGCGGTGAGCGCCGCAAGCCAACTCTGATTGCTGTGTTGCGAGCGGAAGTAACAGAGCTGCGGATAAGAAATATGGCTCTCCAGCAATTCCGCCGACCAGCGCTCCCACTCTGTAAGCAGCACCGAGAGTGCCCCCTCCGCGCCCGGGTAGGAGTGGCGACGTAGCAGCTCCGCGGCGGTCGGCGGAGATCCGGCCCGCGCGTCGAGCAATGAGATGCTGACCTCGCGGCGCGAAAACGCGCCGTAGAGGACCGGAAAGTACCCCATCACTACTGCCAGAAAACCCAGCCCGGTGCCAGCTTCCAAAATCACCAGCGCACGCGTCCATGAATTCTGCGGTGTCACGTCTCCGAGACCCAGCGTGAAAATTGTGGTTCCGCTTACGTAGAGGTCCGACTGAAAGCCCGACCGGTGCGCTGCGTCGACAAAAGGGCTGCCGAGCCCGAAGAAGATCAGACCAAAACCAACGACCATCACGCTTGCCCACACCACGAGGAGCAGGATCAGCGAGAGCGGCCCGTAAAAACTGAGCGCCGTCTCCCGTTTGCGCGGGTTGCGCAGCCACCGTGTGAAAAACGCCCAGGGCCTCCACGTGGCGATATAGAAGATGCGAGTGAGCCGGAGATGCCCGGTGGCGCGCCGCGGCAAAATGATGGTCTGGAAGGCATCGAGCAGGACGATGAACACGCAAGCGATGCCCGCAACAAACGCCAAAATCCGCATGATCTGTTCTCCAGGGAAGTGTTCACGCATTCGTGCGCACTAGCCGTTACCGTATTC